>DDRS01000011.1 GCA_002343685.1 Thiobacillus denitrificans
TCAGTAGTTAAGCAGAGGTTTCACGATGTAATCGTTTGCCGCTGCATAATCCATGATTTCTGAATCAGGTGCATTGACTCTCCCGACTGCCGACCAATGGGTAGCCTGCAGACCCAATCCGTTTAGCATATCCACCCAGCGCGGCGACAGATTCATGTCAACAAGCACTTTCATGCGTTGGCCAGCATAACCTCGCGTTCTTCGGCACGCCACGCGGCATAGCGTAACGCTTGCATGATGTCTTCGCGTTCCAGGTAAGGATAGTCGGCGAGAATTTCCTCAATGCTGCGTCCAGCACCGACCTGACTCACAACCATGCCAACCGTGACACGCATCCCTCGAATGCAAGCCTTGCCGCCCATCATCTCAGGTTGCTGGGTAATACGATCGAGTCCCTGCGTCATGGCCCGCTCCAGAATCAAATGAATTTCAATAATTATGCGTCAAGAATAGTCCGAGACCGGAAGGTCTCGCACATTGTCCACCTATCCACCCTACCCTTTACTCGCCCCTCGAATCCTGTCTCCTGAGCCTATGCCCCTCAGGCATAGCCCTCGGGATTCCCCGCTTGCCAGCGCCACGCATCGGCGCACATACGCGGCAGATCGTATTCGGCCCGCCAGCCCAGCTCGCGCGCCGCGCGGGCCGGATCGGCCCAGCATTGCGCCACGTCGCCGGCACGGCGCGCCACGATCCGGTACGGCACCGGTTTACCGCTGGCCGCCTCGAACGCACGCACCATGTCGAGCACGCTCACTCCGCGCCCGGTACCCAGATTCCAGGTCTGTACCCCGCCCAGTTGCAGCAGCTTGTTCAGCGCCGCCACATGCCCGCGCGCCAGGTCGACCACATGGATATAGTCGCGCACGCCAGTGCCGTCCGGCGTGGGATAGTCGCCGCCGAACACGTTGAGATGCGGGCGGCGCCCCACCGCCACCTGCGCCACATAGGGCATCAGGTTATTGGGGATACCGCGCGGGTCCTCGCCGATCAGGCCCGATTCGTGCGCGCCCACGGGGTTGAAATAGCGCAGCAGCGCAACGTTCCAGGCCGGATCGGCCAGCGCGACATCGCGCAGCATGTCCTCGATGAACAGTTTGGAACGGCCATAGGGATTGGTCGCCGACAGCGGAAAATCCTCGGTGATCGGCACCGTCGCCGGATCGCCGTACACCGTGGCGGACGACGAGAACACCACCGCCTTCACGCCAGCCGCCGCCATTTCCTCGAACAGCGCGATACTGCCTGCGATATTGTTGTCGTAATACAGGAGCGGTTTTTCCACCGACTCGCCCACCGCTTTCAGTCCGGCGAAATGCACCACCGCATCGATGCGGTGATCGGCGAACAGCGCGCGCAAGGCCGCCCGGTCGCGAATATCGCCCTCTACAAATGTCACCGGCCGGCCGGCAATCTGCGCCACCCGATCGAGCGATTTCACGCTGCTGTTCGACAGGTTGTCGAACACCACCGCCTCGTGCCCAGCTGCCAGGCATTCCACTGCAGTATGCGAGCCGATATAACCCGCACCGCCGGTCAACAACACATTCACACGCGCCTCCCTCGTAGCCTTATCACCTGTTGTCAGCCTCCAGGCACAGCGCCAGCGCCGCATGCCAGTCCTGAAGGCTTATACCGAATGTCTGTTTCAGTTTATCGTTGTTCAGTCGCGAATTGAGCGGGCGTTTTGCCGGGGTCGGGTAATCGCTGTTGGGGATGGGAAGCAGACGCACACCTGCGCCATCGTGCGCCTGGATCGCCTCCGCAAACCCGTGCCACGAGGTTTCGCCGGCATTCGTCATGTGATAGATGCCCCAGGGCTCGGCTTGATTCGCGGCTGACATGGGCGAGGCAATCTGGCCCAGCACCTGCGCCGTCGCTTCGGCCAGATCGCGGCACCAGGTCGGCGCCCCGACCTGGTCGGCGACGATCTTCAGCTCCGGCCGTTCCCGCATCAGGCGGCGCATGGTCAGCAGGAAATTGCTGCCGCGCGCACCGTACACCCAGGACGTACGGAAAATGAGATGGCTACAGCCGGCGGCCTGAATGGCGCGTTCGCCTGCCAGCTTGGTTGCGCCATACACATTGAGCGGATCGCAGGCGTCGTCCTCTTTCCAGGGCGTGCTGCCGCTGCCGTTGAACACATAGTCGGTGGAGTAATGCACCAGCAGCGCACCCAGCCTGGCCGCCTCCTCAGCCAAAACCCCCGGCGCAACGGCGTTCACCGCATGCGCCAGTTCCGGCTCGCTCTCGGCCTTGTCCACGGCGGTATAGGCAGCCGGGTTGACGATGATGTTCGGTGCCATTTCGCGTACCGTCTGGCGTACTCCTTCGGCATCGGCCAGATTCATGGACCGGGAATCCAGTGCAACCACCTCGCCCAGGCAGCTCAGCGTGCGCCGCAGTTCCCAGCCGACCTGGCCACGGGCCCCTGTCAGGAGAATGCGGGGAGCGGTGGTCATGCGTAGACCTCCGCATCCCTGAGCAAGGGTTGAATCTGGTCCTTGGCGGATAGCACAGGCGTCCCTTCGAGCGGCCATGCCACCCCGATCTGCGGATCGTCCCAGCGGATGCCGCGATCCCACTGCGGGGCGTAGTACGTGGTGGTCTTGTAGAGGAAATCGGCGCTATCGGACAACACCAGGAAACCATGTGCGAACCCGGGCGGGATCCACATCATGCACTGGTTTTCAGCCGAGAGCTCGTAGCCGACCCATTGTCCGAAATGCGGCGAGGATTTGCGCAGATCCACCGCCACGTCGAAGACCGATCCGCTCACCACGCGTACCAGTTTTCCCTGCGGCTCGTTGACCTGGTAATGCAACCCGCGCAATACACCCCTGGCTGAACGCGAATGGTTGTCCTGCACAAAATCCGCTTCGAGGCCGCATTTCGCAAACGTCTGTTTGTTCCAGCTTTCCAGGAAGAAGCCACGCGCATCGCCGAACACCTTGGGTTCAAGGATAAGGACGCCGGGGAGGGAAGTTTCGATTACGTTCATTTTGGGGAGGGGCGTGAGTGGTGAGTGGTGAGTGGTGAGTGGGGAGTGGGGAGTGGTACCACTCACTACTTACCACTCACTACTCACCATTTTTCAAAAAATCCGTTCATTCAACATATTCAGCAGATATTGCCCATACCCATTTTTCCGCATGGGCGCGGCTAATTTCTCCACTTGCTCGGCCGTGATATATCCCTGCCGATAGGCAATTTCTTCCGGACAAGCGATCTTCAGACCCTGGCGTTTCTCGATCGTCTCGATGAACAGCGAAGCCTCGAGCATCGATTCGTGGGTACCCGTGTCGAGCCAGGCATGCCCACGCCCCATGATCGACACATCGAGCTCGCCCGCGTCAAGATAGTGCCGGTTGACGTCGGTGATCTCCAGTTCGCCGCGCGGCGAGGGCTTCAGGTTGCGGGCAATGTCGACCACCTGCCTGTCATAGAAATAAAGCCCGGTGACTGCGTAATGCGATTTGGGTCGAGCGGGTTTTTCTTCCAGGCTGACCGCTTTTCCTGTGGCATCGAAGTCCACCACGCCATAGCGTTCCGGGTCGTGCACGCGATAAGCAAACACCGTCGCGCCGGTTTCCCGCTCGCTCGCCGCGCACAGGTCTTTCGCCATGTCATGGCCATAGAAAATATTGTCGCCCAGCACCAGCGCGCTGGGGCCATTCCCCACAAAATCCGCACCGATGATGAATGCCTGGGCAAGTCCTTCCGGATTAGGCTGTACCGCATACTGCAAATTGACGCCCCACTGGCTGCCGTCGCCCAGCAACTGCTCGAAGCGCGGCGTATCCTGAGGCGTCGAAATGACCAGGATGTCCCGAATCCCTGCCTGCATCAGCGTAGTGAGCGGGTAATAGATCATCGGCTTGTCGTAAATCGGGAGCAGTTGCTTGGACACGGCAAGCGTCGCCGGATACAGGCGGGTGCCGGAGCCGCCGGCCAGGATGATTCCTTTTCGGTGAGCGGGGAGCGGGGAGCGGGGAGCGGATTGGGGTTGCATGGTCATTCGGTCTCTTTCATTTTCTTGTGCAGGCCAAAAACCAGTTTGCTCGTTCTTTCAAGCAAGGGCTCGACCTGGTTTTCATCTGATCTCACAAATCCGAGTCGGATGGCAATTTGATGTTGAGTATCCAATTCACTTAACGAACCCCGAGCAATGCTGAGAAACCGGGCGAATTCGCGGCTCCCATCCCGAGCAGCGCCCTCAGCCAGATTACTCGGTATGGAAACCGCAGCACGCCGCATCTGCGACACCAAACCGTACTGTTCCTGTGCCGGAAAAGTCGCAGTGATCCGATAAACCACCTCGACCAATTCCATCGCACTTTTCCACGCCTCGAGCCGCTCGTGGGGCTTACCGCTCACCGCTTACTGCTCCCCGCTCACCATACTGCACATCCACCCACCTCCGATATTCCCCACTCACCACTCCATCCACCCACGCCATGTTATCCAGATACCAGCGTACCGTCTTGCGGATGCCCGTCTCGAAGGTCTCGGCCGGCTTCCAGCCCAGGTCGCGATGGATCTTGCTGGCGTCGATGGCGTAGCGGCGGTCGTGGCCGGGGCGGTCCTTCACATAGGTCAACAGGCGGGAATATGGCCCGACCGGGTCCGGACGCATCTCGTCGAGCAGCGCGCATACCGTTTTCACGATCTCGATGTTCGGCATCTCGTTCCAGCCGCCGACGTTGTAGGTCTCGCCCGATCTTCCTTTTTCCAGCACGGTGCGGATCGCCGAACAGTGATCGGTGACGTACAGCCAGTCGCGCACGTTCATGCCGTCGCCGTAGATCGGCAGCGGCTGGCCACGCGTGGCATTGAGGATCATCAGCGGGATCAGCTTTTCGGGAAATTGATAGGGGCCGTAATTGTTCGAGCAGTTTGTCGTCAACACCGGCAAGCCATACGTGTGGTGATACGCCCGCACCAGGTGGTCGGACGACGCCTTGCTGGCCGAATACGGACTGTTGGGGGCAAACGGCGTGGTCTCGGTGAACGGCGCATCGTCCGGTCCCAGCGAACCGTAGACCTCGTCGGTGGACACATGCAGGAATCGGAACGCGGCCTTCTCCGCTTCCGGCAGGCTCATCCAATGGCCGCGCACCTCCTCCAGCAAATGAAACGTGCCCACCACGTTGGTCTGGATGAAGTCTTCCGGCCCGTGGATCGAACGGTCGACGTGCGACTCGGCGGCAAAATTGACGATCGCGCGCGGGCGATGCTGGCTCAGCAGTTGACCAACCAACGCACGGTCACCGATGTCGCCCTGCACGAAGACATGGCGCGGATCGCCTTTCAGGCTGGCCAGGCTCTCCAGGTTGCCCGCGTACGTGAGCTTGTCGAGATTGACGACTGGCTCATCGTTGACCCGCAGCCAATCCAGAATGAAGTTCGCACCGATGAAGCCGGCACCGCCTGTCACCAATATCACAACGCTGCTCCCTAATAATTATCGTGCCTTCAATACGTACCTGTACTTGCCATTCAGGCGCTCTGGCTGCTCACCGCCAGGAAATCTGCGTAGGCCTGTTTGATACCCAAGGAAAAGGGTGTTTTTGCGCACCACCCCATCCCATTCAGCCGACCCACGTCCATTAGCTTTCTGGGCGTGCCATCCGGTTTGGTCGCGTCAAATGTGATCAAGCCTGAATAACCGATCACGCTTTTAACCGTTTCAGCCAGTTCGCGAATAGTCATGTCCTCACCCACGCCTATGTTCATCAAGGGTGCCAGACCATCGTTACGGTTATATCCGAGCAGCGGAACGAATTGCTCGTCCGGCAGAGTCATCAGGTAGACACAGGCATCGGCCATGTCTTCGCTGTAGAGGAATTCGCGCCTGGGCGTCCCGGTGCCCCACACGGTCACGCTCGGTGCATTGGCGAGCTTGGCTTCGTGAAAGCGGCGGATCAGCGCAGGGATGACGTGGGAGTTCTCAGGGTGGTAGTTGTCGCCGGGGCCGTACAGGTTGGTCGGCATGACAGCCAGATACTGGGTTTTATATTGCCGGTTGTAGGCCCAGCACATCTCGATGCCGGCGATCTTGGCCAGGGCATAGGGACGATTGGTCGGCTCCAGTTCGCTAGTGAGCAAGTGCTCTTCCTTCATCGGCTGCGGTGCCAACTTGGGGTAGATGCAGCTGGAGCCTAGGAACAACAGGCGCTTGACGTTGTTTTTGTATGCCGCGTGGATGACGTTGGTCTGGATGGCGAGATTGTCGCGAATGAACTCGGCTGGGTAGGTGTTGTTGGCGTGGATGCCTCCGACCTTGGCTGCCGCGAGGAAGACATAGTCGGGCTTCTCGGCGGCGAAGAAGGCGTCGACCGCAGCCTGATTGGTGAGGTCGAGTTCGGCGTGCGTACGGGTCAGGAAATTCGTGTAGCCCTTGTCGCGCAGGGTACGTAGCAGCGCTGTGCCGACCAGACCACGATGCCCTGCCACATAAATTTTTGCGTCGCGATCCATCACGTCACTCGTGGTAATCCATGGCCTTGTAGCCATGCTTCTTCACCAGCTCGTCGCGCTCGGCTGCCTTCAGATCCTCACGCACCATCTCGGCAACCAGTTCGTCGAATGTAATCCTCGGCGTCCAGCCCAGCTTGTCTTTGGCCTTTGCCGGGTCGCCCAGCAGGGTCTCGACTTCGGTGGGACGGAAGTAGCGCGGGTCGACGGCGACGATGCATTTGCCGTGGGCGTCATAGCCCTTCTCGTCGACGCCCTGCCCTTCCCAGCGGATGTCCATGCCCAGTTCCTTGGCGGCGGCGTTGACGAAGTCACGGACGGAGTATTGGACGCCGGTGGCGATGACGAAGTCTTCGGCGTGGTCCTGCTGCAGCATCAGCCACTGCATTTCGACGTAGTCCTTGGCGTGACCCCAGTCGCGTTTGGCATCCATGTTGCCGAGGAACAGGCAGTCCTGCAGGCCGAGCTTGATCCGGGCGAGGGCGCGAGTGATCTTGCGGGTGACGAAGGTTTCGCCGCGGATGGGCGATTCGTGGTTGAAGAGGATGCCGTTGCAGGCATACATGCCGTAGGCCTCACGGTAGTTGACGGTGATCCAGTAGGCGTAGAGCTTGGCGCAGGCGTAGGGGCTGCGCGGATAGAACGGCGTGGTTTCCTTCTGCGGGATTTCCTGGACGAGGCCGAAGAGTTCGGAGGTGCTGGCCTGGTAGAAGCGGGTTTTCTTTTCCAGGCCGAGGATGCGGATGGCTTCGAGGATGCGCAGGGCGCCGAGGGCGTCGGAGTTGGCGGTGTATTCGGGTTCTTCGAAGCTGACCGCCACGTGACTTTGTGCGGCGAGGTTATAGATCTCGTCAGGCTGCACCTGCTGGATGATGCGGATGAGGCTGGACGAGTCGGTGAGGTCGCCGTGGTGCAGGATGAAGCGACGCCCCTGCTCGTGCGGGTCCTGGTAGAGGTGGTCGATGCGGTCGGTGTTGAAGAGCGAAGTACGGCGCTTGATGCCGTGGACTTCGTAGCCCTTGCCCAGCAGGAATTCGGCGAGGTAGGCGCCGTCCTGGCCGGTGACGCCGGTGATGAGGGCTTTTTTGGTCATATCTTTAAACTCGCAACAATTACGAAACCTCTGCTTAACTCCACGA
>DDRS01000034.1:0-179222 GCA_002343685.1 Thiobacillus denitrificans
CGTAGCCAGGAAAGCCGCCGCCAAGCCGGCAGCCAAAAAGCCTGCCGCCAAACCGGTAGCCAAAAAAGCGGCCCCGGCCAAGAAGCCTGTAGCGAAGAAAGCGGCTCCTGCCGCCAAACCTGCGCCGGCTCCTGCGCCTGCCCCCGCACCGGCGGTACCGGTCATCAAGCCTTTCGGGCTCTAACAGGTCGGGCACTGCCCAATCTGAAACGGGGGCATGTCCCCCGTTTTTTTATTTGCGCGCCGAGCGAGTCAGCCCTTCAGTTCCTACACGGTCCCCACCGACTCATCACGCAGGCATTGCTGTCTCATCGGGCAACTGCCAATCGGTTCCGCACGGCATGCAGCACACTCCGGCTCCATGGCAGGCGCATGGCCAGCAACAGGACCAGCACCGCGCCGAATATCAGGGGCTGCGTCAGGTCTTTCTTCACCAGCCACACGTAGTGGATCACCCCCAGGAAAGCGATCAGATAGACCAAGCGGTGCAACGGTTGCCAGCGGCGGCCTAGACGACGCATCATGGCGCGGGTCGAGGTGGCGGCGAGCGGGATGAGCAACACGAAAGCGGCGAAGCCGACTGTAACGAAAGGGCGCTTGACGATGTCCTTTGCGATACCCGCCAGATCGAAGAACTGATCCAGCCATAGGTAAGTCATGAAATGCAGGACGGCATAAAAAAAGGCAAACAAACCCAGCATGCGGCGGTAACGGATGAGATCAGCCCGTCCGGTCAGCCGCCGCAACGGGGTGACCGATAGGGTCACCAGCAGCCCGACCAGCGTCCAGGTACCGGTTGAATGGGTGATGAACTCGATCGGATTCGCGCCCAGCCCCCCCGCGAAACCGAGTACGAACAGCCGCGCCAGAGGCAGCAGGCAGACGGCAAACAGCCAAAACTTCGGATTACGCAGAATCGCGCCCATCAAAAAAACCTCTGTAGATCCATGCCGCGATACAGTTGCGCCACCTGGGCGCCGTAACCATTGAACATCAGCGTGTCGCGTTTCAGGAATTCGCCGATACGGCGCTCCTTCGCCTGGCTCCAGCGGGGATGGTCGACATGCGGATTCACGTTGGAATAGAAGCCATATTCCTGCGGCGCCGCGCGCATCCATGCCGTCAACGGCTGTTTCTCGACGAAACGTATCCTGACGATGGACTTTGCACTCTTGAACCCATACTTCCACGGCACCACCAGCCGGATCGGCGCCCCATTCTGATTGGGCAGCACTTCGCCGTAGAGTCCGACAGCCAGTATCGTCAGCGGGTGCATCGCTTCATCCAGCCGCAAGCCTTCGACATACGGCCAGTCCAGCACACCCGAACGCTGCCCTGGCATCTGCCTGGGGTCGTTCAAACTGACGAATTCGACATATTTGGCCTTGCCGGTCGGCGCAGCGCGGCGAATGAGCTCACCCAAGGGAACCCCCACCCACGGGATCACCATCGACCACCCCTCCACACAACGCATCCGGTAGATGCGTTCCTCCAGTGGCGCCAGTTTCAACAACGAATCGATGTCGTAAACGCCCGGTTTACTCACCTCGCCCTCGACCGTCACCGTCCACGGACGCGTTTTCAGGCTGCCGGCATTGTCGGACGGATCGCGCTTGCCGGTGCCGAATTCATAGAAATTGTTGTAGGTCGTGACCGCCTTGTATGGGGTTTTCTCGTCGTCCAGCGTGTAGGCGCTGCTGCGTACACCAGCCAGCCTGGTACCGGCCTGTGCATCAGGGACGACCCCCAGGGCAGCACTCGCCGCCAGCACGCCCATGCCCTGCATGAAGCGGCGGCGTTCCCGGTAGATTTCAGGCGGCGTGATTTCGGACGGCAGAATATCGCAGGATGGGCGCAGCGGCATGACGGGATCCTATCAATATATAAAGTGGTTACTCTGACAGTCGGAACAGGTCGGACATCCTTACAGTCCGTTGCACGGTTGACTCCCCCATGCCGCGTTTGTTTCGCATGCCCCCCATTCCCGAACGCTGCCGCCCCCTTTCCTCCAAAGCACGCCTGGAATTGACGAATCGCGTACCGCGCTGACGAAGCTTCGTCAGCGCAGTACTGCCCCCGCTTCATCAAGCCGTCAAACCCCCTTGGTTTAATGCGGCTTCCAACGCCATCACACAACACGGGAGGCTGGCATGAACCCTGCTGAAGTCCTTGCACAGGAAAGACAAGGAGAGATAGAAATGATCGAACTGGAACCCGGCAACGCGTTGGACATCGCCCTGAAGGAAGATGCGCATGGCCGTGACCGTGTCGTCGTGACCCTGGAGGCGCACGGGTGCGAACTCAACCTCACCCCGCATCAAGCCCGGGTGCTGGCCACCGAACTGATCATGGCAGTGAACCGCGCGGAAGTGCGCGGCAATCTGAAGCATAGCCAGAACATGGTGCGGAGCTCGCAGCCCGCCGAGCATAAGCGCAGCCTGTTCAACCAGGCTTTTGCCAAATAGATTCAGGCCAGTCGGCTTCGACTGGACCGGGGCAGAGGGGTTGATCAGCCCACCGCCCAATAAGCCGCCTCCGCATTGTCGGAGGTCCACCATCCGTGATAGGGTGGCACTAGGCGCGAAGGTTCGTCCTCGCGCCTTTTTATTTTCAGACCCCCTGCCGGGTGTCTTCAATTACAACATTGCGGGAATCAGCATGGCCGTCATCGAACTCACCAAGGACAACTTCGAATCCACCATCAACGGCAATGACGTCGTCGTCGTCGACTTCTGGGCCCCCTGGTGCGGCCCCTGCCGTGGATTTGCCCCGATTTTCGAAGCCGCGTCCGACAAGCACGCCAACATCGTCTTTGCCAAGGTCAATACCGAGGTCGAGCAGGAACTGGCCGGTTACTTCCAGATCCGCTCCATTCCCACGCTGATGGTGTTTCGCGAGCAGGTCATTCTCTATTCCGAAGCCGGTTCGCTGCCCGCCAACGCGCTGGACTCGCTGATCGAACAGGTGATGGGACTGGACATGGCGCAGGTCCACAAGGACATCGCCGAGCAGCAGGCGCAGCAGGGTCAAGCCTGATCCGTCTTGCCGGCCAATAGCTGCCGCAGCAGCGGCAGCGTGATCGGGCGACGCGCCTCGAGGCTGAACCGGTCGAGCGCCTCCAGCATCCGCAGCAGACTCTGCATATCCCGCGCGGTGTGATTCAACAGATAGTCGGCCACTGGGGGCTCGAGCCGAAATCCCAGGGTTTCGGCATGCTGGCTCAAGGCGGCGCGCTTTTCGGCATCGTCCAGGCCATGCAACTGGAACACCAGGCCCCAACCCAGACGGGTCTGCAATTCCGGCATCACCGGCAGTTCGGCCGGTGCCACATTTCCCGCCGCCAGCCACAGACCGCCTGCTTCGCGTACGCGGTTGAACACGGCGAACCCGGCATGCTGCCGCGCATCGTTCCAGCCCTCCACCTGATCCGCGATCACGGCCTGCGCAGCCTGCTGCCCACTGAGCTCCACCGTCATCCCGCGTGCCTGGCAGGCATGCGCCCAAGCTGCCAGCAGATAACTCTTGCCACTGCCCGGCACGCCCCATATATAGACCATGCGTTCGGCCGCAGTCCCCTCCAGCATGGCCTGCAATTGCGCCATCAACTCGACGTTGCGCCCCACCACGAAACGGGCGAGTTCGGGCTGGGCGGGCGGGCGGATATCCAGGAGCAGTTGCTGCATGGGACGCAAGGATAAGGCATAAGCCACGGCCTGCTCCAGAAAAACCCGGAGGCCGCCATGTGAAAACGCCGCGCGCGCGCGGCTATACTTGGCGCTTCCGCGCCCGATGTCCGAGTCACCCCGATGAGTTCCATTTTTCCCGTCCCGGTCAAACCCGTGATCCAACCCCCGCCCATGGTGGAAGAAGTCCTTGGCGCCGAGGAGCGCGACACGCTCAAGGCGCGTATCAAGACACTGATGAAACAGCAGGATGCAGTGCTGGTCGCGCATTACTACACGTCAGCCGACCTGCAGGATCTGGCCGAGGAAACCGGCGGCTGCGTGTCCGACTCGCTGGAAATGGCACGCTTCGGCCATGCCCATCCAGCGAAGACGCTGATCGTCGCCGGGGTCAAGTTCATGGGCGAAACCGCCAAGATCCTCAACCCGGAAAAGCGCGTCATCATGCCCGACCTCGCGGCCGACTGCTCGCTCGACCTGGCCTGCCCGGCAGACGAATTCGCCGCTTTTTGCGACGCCCATCCCGACCGGATATCTGTCGTCTACGCCAACACCAGTGCAGCCGTGAAGGCGCGCGCCGACTGGGTCGTCACGTCCGGCATCGCCACCAAGATCGTCAAATACCTGCACCAGCAGGGCCACAAGCTGTTGTGGGCGCCGGATCGCCACCTGGGCGACTACGTGCGGCGCATCAGCGGGGCCGACATGCTGTTGTGGCAGGGCTCGTGCGTCGTGCACGAGGCGTTCAAGGCCGAAGCGTTGAAGCAGTTGCGTGCGGCGCACCCCAGTGCCGCGGTGCTGGTGCACCCCGAGTCGCCCGAATCCGTGATTGCGCTGGCCGACGTGGTCGGTTCGACCACCCAGCTGATCGAGGCGGTGCGCACCCTGCCCAACCCGGAATTCATCGTCGCCACCGACAATGGCATTTTCCACAAGATGCATGCCGCCGCCCCGGGCAAGGTCCTGCTGGAGGCGCCGACCGCGGGCGAAGGCGCGACCTGTCAGTCGTGCGCCCACTGCCCCTGGATGGCGATGAATGGCCTGCGGAAGCTCGCCGACGTCTTGGAAACGGGCGGCAACGAAATCCATATCGAGGAATCTGTCCGCGCCCGCGCCCGGCTGTCGATCCAGAAAATGCTGGATTTTGCCGCGGCCGAAAAGGCCGGAACCATCCAGTTGGGCGACTGAGGCGCCCTCATGGCCGGAACCAGCCTGCTTGCCCTTATCGACGACATCGCCACCCTCCTCGACGATGTGGCATTACTGACCAAGGTCGCCGCCAAGAAAACCACGGGCGTGCTCGGCGACGATTTGGCGCTGAATGCGGAGCAAGTCTCCGGAGTACGCGCCGAACGCGAATTGCCTGTCGTATGGGCCGTATTCAAGGGCTCGCTCAGAAACAAGCTCATCCTGGTGCCGGCGGCGCTCGTCATCAGCGCCCTGGCGCCGTGGCTCATCATGCCGATCCTGATGCTGGGCGGGGCCTTTCTCTGCTACGAGGGCTTCGAGAAACTGGCACACAAATTCCTGTCCGGCCACGACCAGGATGACGCGCACAAAGCCGAACTCGCACAAGCGCTGGCCAACCCGGCCGTCGACCTGGCCGAGTTCGAGCGCGACAAGATCAAAGGTGCCGTACGCACCGATTTCATCCTGTCTGCTGAAATCATCGTCATCACCCTGGGTACCGTCGCGACCGCGTCGTTCGGCACTCAGGTTGCCGTACTTGCCGGCATCGCCATCCTGATGACCATCGGGGTATACGGGCTGGTGGCCGGCATCGTCAAGCTCGACGATGCCGGACTCTACCTCAGCCGGCGAAGCGGCAGCGGCTTCGCTGGCATGCAGCGCAGCATCGGACGCGGTATTCTGCGCGTCGCCCCGTATCTGATGAAAAGTCTTTCCGTGCTCGGTACGGCGGCGATGTTTCTCGTCGGCGGCGGCATTCTGGTCCACGGCCTGCCAGGCACGCACGACATTCTGCCCGCCCTCGCCCAGGCTGCACACGCCGTGCCGGCCATCGGAAGCGGGCTGGCTGCCATGACGCCGCTACTGGTCAATGCGCTGGCCGGTATCGTAGCCGGAGGGATGGTCCTGGGCGGCTTGACGGTAACCCGGCGCCTGTTCCGGTAACCCGGCCGTCTATTTCTGATAAGGCTGGATCAGCCTGCGCACCGGATCGTAAGCCTGGTCGTCGACGACAGCGAAGCCATCATAGGCACTATCGAAGGCCTCCAGCGTGGCGCTTCCGTCAGGACTGGTCTTTTTAAGCGCCAGCAAGGCATCGCGCAGCTTGTTGCGCACGGCCACAGGCATACCCGGATGTACGGCAAAAATATAGGACGGCAGGGGAGGGGTACTGCCGATCACGACGATGCCCTGGTTCTTGAAATCGTCGGCAACGGAGTCTTTCAGGATGCCGCCGTCGAAATCCCCTGCCAGCACCGCCTTGGCGATATTGTCGTAATGCTTGAGATAGGCGAAGCGCGAAAAATCAGCCATTTTCACACCCATCGACTCGACTGATGCCCTTTGCAACAAGGCCTTTTCATCGCCAAAGGCAAAGCGCTTGCCCTTGAGGTCTACCGGGGTGGCAATGCCGGAACCTGCTTTTACGCCAATGACCAGCGAAAAATACGGGCGGCCCTGAATAGTCGGCGCAACCAGCGGGATCACCCCGTATTTCCTGCGCGCCTCGATGTAGGCTACCGGCGTGAGATAGGCTATTTGCGTCTGCCCTGTACCCAGATCTTCCACGGCCGACCCCAGATTGGGCGACGGCCGGAAGCGGATATTGAGATCGGTGCTCAGCGCGAGATAGTTCGTCAGCGCGCTCATGCGCTTGATCATCTCGACCGGAATGTCCATGGCCACCGAGCCCATGGTTACCTGACCAGTTGGCGCATGCTGTTTTGGCGCAGCCCAGGCGAGTGAATGCATCGCGCCCACAAGAAGCGCGACCAGTACGGCCTGCGCCGCGACCTGTTTTGGTCTCATGCTGATTCTTTCCCTCGTAAAGGCGGTGCGTCGGCATCACGATACACGCTGTAGCAGTTTCGTCCGCCACGCTTCGCCTGGTAGAGGGCTTTGTCGGCCGCATAGTAGAGGGCTTGCGGCGTTTTCATGGAATCGTCGCATTGGGCAATCCCGACGCTCAGGCTGATGCTCAGCCGCTTGTCTTCGTAATGAAAGCCGTGCGCACGGATGCCTTCCAGCAGAATCTCGACGAACATTCCAGCCTGCTCGGCGTTGGTGTGATACAAAACAATGCCGAACTCGTCTCCTCCGAGGCGCGCGGGCAGATCGGACTTCCGGACGTGCAAGCGCATGAGGGTGCCGATTTCGCGAAGAACCTCATCCCCGGCGCCGTGGCCGTGGCTGTCGTTGATCAGCTTGAAATGATCGATGTCGAACAACACCAGGGTAATGTCTTCCGCATAACGTTCGGATTGATGAAACATCCGCGACAGGGTTTCATCGAATTTGCGGCGATTCGGCAATTCGGTCAGCCAGTCGGTCGTGGCCATGGTGCTGAGCAAGTCGAGTGCATGCTCGAGCTCGCGGGTGCGCCCGCCCAGCTGGATGTTCTTGTCCCGCAGTTCCTGGTTCGCAAAATCGATCTTGCTTTGCAACTTGTCGTGGTAACTGGCGAGAGATGTGTTCAAGGCATTGAACACCGACATCAGCCGGCCAATCTCGTCCCCGCTTCTGACCTCCAGATAACGCGCAACGTACGAATCGCCCTTTTCCGTCGCCTCCTCCATGGCCGTCGTCAGCTTGCGGATCGGCGAAACAATGCCGCGTGCGGTAAATAAATAGACGATCAGCCCGAGTATCACGCCAAAAACGGCCTGTTCGACAAACACACGCCAATAGAGCGCAGCCAGCGCTCGTTCTAGTGCATCGGTCGAGACATCGACGATCACGGCGCCAATGGTCTGGCCATTGAATACGACAGGGGCCTCGAAACGCTGATGGGTCCTGGCATCGTCCACCTCGGACTGGGCCATGATGCGCCCATCCCGGTTGCGGATGATGACGCGGATCACATTGACTTGCCGGCCAACGTTGGCGGCGAGCATTTCCAAATTGCCATAATCGTACCCGGCTATCAGGGAGGCCGCACCGGAGGCGGTGGCATTGGCGACGCTTTGACCTGCCTTGCCGATCAGTTCGCTGAGCGACGCGCGTTCGCTCTGAACGCGAATCACGCCGATGACGGCTGACGTCACCAGTACGCCAACCACGACATAACCTATGAGCTTGATGCCCAAACCAAACCGCAAGCCAATCTCCCCTACGAAGCCAGGCGACCGAATCTTTTTCCGTTATTCGGTTATCGGCTTGCCCGTCGAAAGCTGAAGCCCCCGACGCGGGCAGGGACAGCGCGGTTCGCCCGTTCCTCGGTCTGCCCGAACCCACCCATATCCCGTAAAATATCGGCTTTGAAGCAGATCGATTCGGCTCCGCCCCGGCGATGCCCGAGTCCAACCCAGCATGACCGCACGCCTGCGCGAAATCCCCTACAACTACACCTCGTTTTCAGATCGCGAAATCGTCATCCGCCTGCTCGGCGCCGAAGCATGGGGCGTGCTCAACACGCTGCGCGGCGAACGCAAAACGGGGCGTTCAGCCCGCATGTTGTTCGAGGTGCTGGGTGATATCTGGGTGGTTCGGCGCAATCCCTATCTGGAAGACGACCTGCTCGACAACCCCAAACGGCGGCAGATGTTGATCGACGCATTGCGCCATCGCCTGCACGAAATCGAAGTGCGACGCCAGGGCAACGAACTGGTCGGACAGCTGCTGGCGGCAGCGGAACGCGCGGTACGCGAATTCGAAGCCTGGTTCGCCAACACGGCCAGTCTGCGCGCGCGTATCCAGCGCCGTCTGGCTGGCGTGACCCGACGCGACAACATCGCGTTTGACGGCCTGGCGCGTGTCTCGCATGTCACCGACGCGACCGACTGGCGCGTGGAATATCCTTTCGTGGTGTTGACGCCGGATACCGAAGCCGAGATGGCCGGTCTGGTGGCCGGTCTGATCGAACTGGGCTTGACCATCATTCCGCGCGGCGGCGGCACCGGCTATACCGGCGGAGCGGTACCGCTCACCGAACATGCGGCCGTCATCAACACCGAAAAGCTCGAAACGATGAGCGCGGTGGAACTGCAGCACCTGCCCGGCTGCGAATTCGAAGTACCCACCATTCATTGCGGCGCTGGCGTCGTCACCAAGCGGGTGATGGAAGCGGCCGATGCCGCAGGCCTGGTGTTCGCGGTCGATCCGACGTCCGCCGATGCCTCAACCATCGGCGGCAACGTGTCGATGAACGCAGGGGGCAAGAAGGCCGTGCTGTGGGGGACTGCGCTCGACAATCTGGTGTCGTGGAAAATGGTTACGCCCGACGCCAACTGGATCGAGGTCAGCCGCCTCAACCACAACCTCGGCAAGATCCACGACGCGCCTTCGGCAACCTTCGAGATCCGCCATTTCGCCGCCGACGGCAAGACGCCGAAAGCTTCGCCGGAGATCCTCACCATCCCCGGCAGCCGTTTCCGCAAGACCGGACTCGGCAAGGACGTCACCGACAAGTTCCTCGCCGGCCTGCCGGGCATCCAGAAGGAAGGTTGCGACGGCCTGATCACCTCGGCACGCTTCATCCTGCACCGGCTGCCCGCGCATACCCGTACCGTGTGCCTGGAATTCTTCGGCACGGCACGCGACGCCACACCCGCCATCGTCGAGATCAAGGATTATTGCGATGCCCATCCGGGCATCCTGCTGGCCGGGCTGGAGCACCTCGACGCGCGCTATGTGAAGGCGGTCGGCTACGCAACCAAGTCGCCGCGCGCCGCGCGCCCGAACATGGTGCTGCTGATCGACGTGGTCTCGGACGATGAAGTCGCGGTGGGCGAAGCCGCGTCGAAGATCGTCCAGCTCGCCAACGCACGCAGCGGCGAGGGGTTCATCGCGGTGTCGGCGGAAACGCGCAAGAAATTCTGGCTCGACCGCGCCCGTACCGCGGCCATCGCGGCACATACCAACGCATTCAAGATCAACGAGGACGTGGTGATCCCGCTCCCCCGTCTGGGCGACTACACCGACGGCATCGAGCGTATCAACATCGAGTTGTCGATCACCAACAAACTGAAGCTGCTCGATGCCCTGGCCGAATTCTTCGCGGCACCGCTGCCGCTGCTGGAGGACGATGACACCGTCGCCGATCCGGTGCAGGTGGAAGAAAAACAGGCTCAGGCACGCAATCTCGTCGCTGCCGTGCGTGCCCGCTGGGCGGGCTATCTGGCCGATCTCGACGCGCCGCACGAAAGCGGCACCGTGTTCACTGCCCTGCGCGACAAGCATATTCGCGTGTCATGGAAACGCGAGGTAAAACGCGAACTGCACCAGCTGTTCATCGGCCGCGAGTACACCAAGGTGCTCGAATCCTGCGACAGCATCCACAAAGCGGTATTGAAAAGCCGCGTGTTCGTGGCATTGCACATGCACGCCGGCGACGGCAACGTGCACACCAACATTCCGGTCAACTCCGACGATTACGCCATGCTGCAGGCCGCCAACGCGGCAGTGGCACGCATCATGGCGCTGGCGACCGAACTCGGCGGGGTGATTTCGGGCGAACACGGTATCGGGTTGACCAAGCTGGAGTTTCTCGACGCTGCGACCATCGCGACCTTTGCCGAATACAAGAAGAAAGTCGATCCCGAGCATCATTTCAATAAAGGCAAACTGCTGCCCGGCGGGGATCTGCACAATGCCTACACGCCGTCATTCAGCCTGCTGGAGGCCGAATCGATCATTCTCGAGGCCTCCGAGACCGGGGCCATCGCCGATTCCATCAAGGACTGCCTGCGCTGCGGCAAGTGCAAGCCCGTGTGCAACACCCATATCCCGCGCGCCAACCTTCTGTACAGCCCGCGCAACAAGATCCTCGCCACCTCGCTGCTGATCGAGGCCTTCCTGTACGAGGAACAGACCCGGCGCGGCACATCCCTGAAGCACTTCGACGAGTTCGGCGACGTCGCCGACCACTGCACCATCTGCCACAAGTGCAAGAACCCCTGCCCGGTCGACATCGACTTCGGCGACGTCTCCATCGCCATGCGCAACATGCTACGCAAACAAGGCAAGAAGAAATTCAACCCCGGCACCTGGGCGTCGATGGCCTTCCTCAACGCGACCGACCCCGCCACCATCAAGGCGCTGAGGAAGCCACTGATCGAATGGGGCTACGCCAGCCAGCGCCTGGGGAA
This sequence comes from Thiobacillus denitrificans, assembly GCA_002343685.1. Classification (GTDB taxonomy): domain Bacteria; phylum Pseudomonadota; class Gammaproteobacteria; order Burkholderiales; family Thiobacillaceae; genus Thiobacillus; species Thiobacillus denitrificans_A. The sequence continues at coordinate 10,958 of DDRS01000034.1, forward strand.
CCAACTGTTCAAGCGCATGGGCCTGATCCAGGCGCAGACCCAACATCCGCCTGCCACACTGGGCCGGCCGAAGCTCGTCGCGCAGGTGATCCATCTGGTCAACAAGCCGATGCCGGGCGGGCTGCCGAAAAAGACCTCGCGCGCGCTGCTGGGTCTGGAAGACCCGTCCATCGTCCCCATCCTGCGCAACCCCGCCAAACTGTCCGACGATTCCGACGCGGTGTTCTATTTTCCCGGCTGCGGTTCGGAACGCCTGTTCTCGCAGGTGGGACTCGCCACCCAGGCCATGTTGTTCGAACTCGGCGCCCAGACCGTGCTGCCGCCCGGCTACCTGTGCTGTGGTTATCCGCAGACCGCAGGTGGTCAGGCCGACAAGGGCGAAGCCATCACCGCGGCCAACCGCGTGCTGTTCCACCGCGTCGCCAACACGCTCAACTACCTCGACATCAAGACCGTGCTCGTGTCATGCGGTACCTGCATGGACCAACTCCTGAAATACGAATTCGAGAAGATCTTCCCCGGCTGTCGCCTGCTCGACATCCACGAATACCTGATGGAAAAAGGCGTCAAGCTCGACAACGTGGCCGGCGAGAAATACCTCTTCCACGACCCCTGCCACACGCCGATGAAAACCCACGCGCCGATGAAAGTCGCCAACACGCTGTTGGGCGGCGGCGTGCACCTGTCCGACCGCTGCTGCGGCGAATCCGGCACCCTCGCCGTCAGCCGGCCGGACATCTCCACGCAGATCCGCTTCCGCAAGGAAGAGGAAATCCGCGCCGGGGTCGCCGCACTGGCCACCGGCAGCCAGCCGATCAAGCTCCTGACCAGCTGCCCGTCGTGCCTGCAGGGACTGGCACGCTACAGCGACGACACGAATACCGAGCCGGATTACATCGTGATCGAGCTGGCGAAAAAACTGCTCGGGGAAAACTGGATGACGAACTACCTCACCCGCGTCGGGAATGGCGGGATCGAGCGTGTGCTGCTGTAAACCTCCAGTTCGACCGGAAAATCCGGGGCGCGATTGCCCCGGAAAACCGGCCATGCTATCGTCCTGCCTGCGGAGACCAGATATAACAATCAGTTAAATCAAATACTTGGTCTTAGGGGAGGAAAATCATGCACGTCCGTCTGACGACGCTTGCTGCCGCACTCATGATCGGCGTCACACCTGCTTGGGCAACCGATTTGCCCGCTTACGAAACCTATTCGGCCGCTGCGGATTTCGGCACGAATTTTTTCAGTAGCGATCCAACGTATACGCAGCTACTGGACACCACGGCGACACCAGGGGCAACTGCGCAAATCAGCGGCTCGGGGTATACGGCCTCGGCCAGCACAAGCCTGGGCAGCAACCATGCCTATGCGAGCGCCAGCGCCATGCCCTCCAACGTGCTCAGCGCAGGGAGTTTCTCGGGCTGGTACGACCAGGTCACGATCACCGGCGGCAGCGGCACGGGCACTGCGAATTTCACGGTGCAATTGAACGGAACGGTTGACGTCGGCGCCATGGCTGGCGGACTCGGCTACACGCTTGGCGCCAGCAGCGTGCATCCGAGCCTGCTCACCAGCAACACACTGACCTTCAATGCGATCAATACCACGCCTTGGGCACTGGATGCGGCCACGCCGATCGCCAGCTACCTGATCGGTGCATCGCCCTACAACGACACGTCGATTCTTTTTTCCAGCACGCCTTATCCCACTGATCCCACGAGTGGAGGAATCCTCGGAATCCCCGCCCTCGACCCGTCTCTTGGAGGCGGCACGGGCATGGGATTCCCTACCCCAGACCTTGTTCTGACTCCCGGTTCGGGACAAAGCGTCAACGTCACCCTACATGGCACGCTCAACTTCACCTACGGTGAAGCGTTCTACCTGATTGGCGGCCTGGGTGCATCAGTGATCGGCGATGGGCTTCAGTCATTTTGCTCCTTCACGGTTGGGGATACGTGTACACCGCCAGTCAAGGACGGCAGCGGTGCCACCACCCTCGACTTCTCGAACAGCGCGAACCTCATCAACATCGCGCTGCCCGAGGGCGCAACGGCCAGCTTCGCCTCCGGCAACGTCTACAACGTGACTACCGTGCCCGAGCCCGACGCATGGCTCATGCTGCTGGCCGGGCTGGGGCTGGTGGGCTGGCGGGCACGCCGCCGCGCCTGAGCGGCTGCTTGCCAAGCCTGGTCCCGCCCCGCATGATGCGGGGCGTCTTGTTTCAAGGAAGCGCGTATGTCCGATTGTCCCTTATGCAGTGCGCCGGGCGGGCGACTGTTATGGCAGGATGAGTTCTGCCGCGTGGTGCGGGCCGACGAATCGGATTACCCCGGTTTCCTGCGCGTGATCCTCAACCGCCACGTCAAGGAAATGACCGACCTGGTGCTGGAAGAGCGCTCGCGTTTGATGATGATGGTGTGCAAAACCGAGCAGGTCGTTCGCGACGTGATGCGGCCCGACAAGATCAATCTCGCCTCGCTCGGCAACGTGGTGCCGCATCTGCACTGGCACGTGATTCCGCGCTTTGCGGACGATCCGCATTTCCCGAATCCGGTATGGGGGGAGAGGCTGCGGGAAACGTCTCGCGCAGTACCCGCCGACCTGGACGCGCAGCTTGCCGCGGCGTTCAACTCACTGGTGTAGTCCCCCTCCCAAACCATTGAAGCACCAGGAACCACGCTCCACCCGCAAGGGGTAGGCCGTGGTTCTATTGGCGCTAAAGCGCCAAGAACCACGCTCAGCCGACGGCTTGCTCGCGTTCGGGAAACGGAATGACCGTGCCGCTTTTCTCCGCGCCGGGCAGTTGAAGGCGCTGAGCGGGGAAAACGGCCGAGAAGGTGCTGCCCTTGCCGGGTACGGACTGGATCTCCAGGCGCGCACCGTGGCGGGTCAGCACATGTTTGACGATGGCCAGCCCCAGTCCGGTGCCGCCGGTTTCGCGCGAACGGCTGCGGTCCACCCGATAGAAGCGTTCGGTCAGGCGGGGAATATGCTCGGCCGCGATGCCTTCGCCGGTATCGATGACGGAAAAAACCCCCTCGCCGTTGCGCTCTCGCCAAGCCAGGGTGATTTCGCCGCCTTCCGGGGTGTAGCGCACGGCATTCGACACCAGGTTGCCGAGCGCACTGCGGATTTCCTGCAGGCTGCCTTTCAAGCAGGCCTCGCTCTGGCATTGCAGGCTGACCCGGTGCCGTCCGCGGCTCAGCGATTCCGCTTCGGCCTTCAAGGCCTGCGCCAGCTCGGGCACGTTGACGAGTTCGTCCTTGAGCGTGTGGTCGGCGCTTTCCAGCCGCGACAGGGTCAGCAAGTCATCCAGCAGGTGTTGCATGCGCCGGGTATGGTCCAGCATCAAATCGAAATAATGGCGGCTCTCGGCGGCAGGCAGGTCGGGGGCATCGGCCAGGGTCTCGACAAAACCGCCGACCACGGTCAAGGGCGTGCGCAATTCGTGCGAGACATTGGCGATGAAGTCGCGGCGCATGGCATCGACGCGCTCAAGGTCGGTGATGTCGCGGGCGACCAGCAGCTTCTGCGATTCGCCGAACGGCACCAGTTGCAGGGACAGGATAAGTTCGCGATTCACCGGCGATTTGCACACCAGGCGCCGCGAATAATCGGCTGCGTCGAGAAAATCCAGGAACTGTGCCTGCCGCAGCAGGTAGCGGATGAACTGGCCGCGGTCGCGTTCGCAGTCCAGGCCCATGTAGGTGCGGGAAGCAGGGTTGCACCACTCGATCTGTTCGCTGCGGTTGAGAATGACCATGCCGTCGGGCACGGCCATCGCGGCATGTTCGAACTGTTCGAGCGCGGAGGTGAGCTGGCCACGGCTGGCTTTCTGACGGCGCTGGAGTTTTTGCAGCCGGTAGAAGATGTCGCCCCAGGTGCCGGTGGCGTCCGGCGGCTCCACTTCGTCCGGATTTTCCAGCCAGCGCGCCAGGCGGAATTCCTGCCACAGGCGGCGCAGCATCACGAAAGCCTGGACGCCGGCCAGGAACCCCAGCGCAGCCACCCATCCGGAGCCGGCCCACAAGATCAGCGCCACCAGCAATACGCCGGCCAGCACACTGAGTGGACGCCACCAAAAACCCATGTTTGCCTGCTTGAAAACCGTGGTGGATGGATTATCCCACGTCGGCCGAAAAGCGGTAACCCGAGCCGCGCACGGTCTGGATCAGCTCGGAATGGCCGGACGGCTCCAGTGCCAGGCGCAGGCGGCGGATGTGGACGTCGACCGTGCGTTCCTCCACGAACACGTCGTCGCCCCACACCTGGTCGAGCAGCTGGGTGCGCGAGTAGACGCGCTCGGGGTGCGTCATGAAGAAGTGCAGCAGGCGGAATTCGGTCGGCCCCAGTTCCAGCGCCTGGCCCTTGCCCTGGACGCGATGGCTGGTGGGATCGAGCTTCAGGCCGTTGATTTCCACCGGCTCGTCGGTCATTTGCGGCGCCCGTCGACGCAACACGGCCTTGATACGCGACACCAGCTCGCGCGGCGAGAACGGCTTGGTGATGTAGTCGTCGGCGCCGGTATCCAGTCCGAGTACCTTGTCGCGTTCCTCGCCACGCGCCGTCAGCATGATGATGGGAATCGGCTGGTAGCGCTCGTCGCTGCGCAGACGCTTGCACAGGTCGATCCCCGACATGCCGGGCAGCATCCAGTCAAGCAGGATGACGTCGGGCAGCGTGCTTTTGAGGAATTTCAGCGCATGCTCGGCGTCACCGGCGGCGGTGACCTGATGCCCGGCCTGCGCCAGGTTGAATTTCAGCAATTCCTGGATTCCGGGTTCGTCTTCGACCAGCAAAATATTGGCAGCCATGTGATTCCAACCTTGTTTTGATGGTGGCCATACTATGACAGCAGTATGACTGATTTATGACACCGCCAGCCCCCTTCAAATCCGCGCCTGCCCGCGCACTGGTAGAATCCCTGGCTGACTCCGTTCACCCCCTCTGCCATGGATAAAACCACCCATTTCGGCTACCAGCAGGTCGCCGAGTCCGAAAAAGCCGCCAAAGTGGCCGAGGTCTTCCATTCCGTCGCCGCCCAATACGACGTCATGAACGACCTCATGTCGGCCGGCCTGCACCGGCTGTGGAAGCGCTTTGCCGTGGCGCAGGCGGGCTTGCGGCCCGGCATGAAGGTGCTCGACGTCGCCGGTGGCACCGCCGACCTGACCCGGCTGTTCCTGAAGGAAGTCGGCGACACCGGCCAGGTGCTGCTCACCGACATCAACTTCTCGATGCTGCGCGAAGGCCGCGACCGCATGCTCAACGAGGGCAGGACGCCGCCGGCCATTCAATGCGATGGCGAGCGGTTGCCGTTTCCAGACGACTATTTCGATTGCGTATCAGTCGCCTTCGGGCTCCGGAACATGACGCACAAGGATCAGGCGCTGGCCGAGATGAACCGCGTGCTGAAACCCGGCGGCCGCCTCCTGGTACTGGAATTTTCCAAGGTGTGGAAGCCGCTGGAACCCGCCTACGACCTGTATTCCTTCAAACTGCTGCCGCTGATGGGCAAGCTGGTTGCCAAGGACGCCGCCAGCTACCAGTACCTGGCCGAGTCGATCCGCATGCATCCTGGCCAGGAAGAACTCAAGGCGATGATGGAGACCGCCGGCTTCGCCAAGGTCAGCTATCACAACCTCACCGCCGGTGTCGTCGCACTGCATAAAGGCTTCAAGGTTTGATCGCTGAAAGCCTCTTCGAACGTAGCCTCAACCATCTGTTGCGGCAGTCGCCCGGTACGGCCGAGGCGCTTGTCAGGCACGCCGGTGCGAGCGTGCGCTTCGACCTGGCATTCAAGCAATTCGATTTCCGCATCGCCGACGACGGCTGTTTTTCCGAAGCCGTGGTCGATGCCCCCGACGCCGTCATCCGCCCCACCCCCGCGCTCGTCGCCCGCCTGCCGTTTTTCGGCCGCGATGCGCTGCGCGACGCCGACTACACCGGCGACCCAGCCTTGCTCGCCACGCTCGACCGCGTCTTCAAGCAACTGGATTGGGATGTCGAGGCCGATCTGGCGCCATTGGTCGGCGGCATTGCCGCACACCGGCTGAACACGATCGGCCGCGACGCCCTCGCCGGTATCGCCCGCGCTTTCTCGGCACTGGGCCACAACGCAAGCGAGTACCTGGTCGAGGAAGTCGAGCTGATGGCGCGCGGCGTCGACGTCGCGCGCTTCAACCAGGCGGTCGACGTGTTGGCCGACGACACGGCACGGCTGGATGCCCGCCTGCGGCGGCTGGAAACGCGCGACGCATGAAACTGCTGCGCCTCGCCCGCATCCTCAGTATCGGCCTGCGCTACGGGCTGGAAGAATTCTTTCTCGGCCACGAGCGGGTGCGCCCGCTGCGCTGGCTGGTGCGCGTCACCCTGTTCTGGCGGCCGCTCAACGAACCGCGCGGCGTGCGCCTGCGCCGTGCGCTGGAGGCGCTGGGGCCGATCTTCGTCAAATTCGGCCAGATGCTCTCTACCCGACGCGATCTGGTGCCACTCGACATCGCCGACGAACTCGCCCAGCTACAGGATCGGGTACCGCCTTTCCCTTCGGCCGAGGCCATTGCCACCCTGGAAGCGACCTATAAAAAACCACTGGCCGACGTATTCGCCGAATTCGACGCCACGCCGGTCGCGTCCGCCTCGGTGGCGCAGGTGCATTTCGCCCGCCTGCATGACGGTACCGCCATCGCGGTAAAGGTACTCCGCCCCGGCATCGCGCCCGTGATCGCGCACGACGTCTCGCTGCTCTATGCCGCCGCCGGCCTGGTGGAGAAATTGTTCGCCGACGGCAAGCGGCTGCGTCCGCGCGAAGTCGTCAGCGAATTCGAGAAACATCTGGCAGACGAGCTCGACCTGATGCGCGAAGCCGCCAACTGCTCGCAGCTACGGCGCAACTTCAAGGATTCGCCACTGCTGAAAGTGCCCGAGGTGTACTGGGATTACTGCGGCCGCGACGTCATGGTGATGGACCGCATGGACGGCATCCCGGTGAGCCAGATCGGGCGCCTGCGCGAATCCGGCGTGAATATCCCCAAACTCGCCGCCACCGGCGTGGAAATCTTCTTCACCCAGGTGTTCCGCGACGGCTTCTTCCACGCCGACATGCATCCCGGCAATATCCTGGTGCGCCCGGGCTCCGAGCAGTACATCGCGCTGGATTTCGGCATCATGGGTACGCTCACCGAAGTCGACAAGCAGTACCTCGCGCGCAATTTCCTCGCTTTCTTCCGCCGCGACTACAAGGGCGTGGCGCTGGCCCATCTGGAATCCGGCTGGGTACCGCCCGACACCCGCATCGACGAACTCGAGGCCGCGGTACGCGCGGTGTGCGAGCCGGTGTTCGATCGCCCGCTGAAAGACATTTCATTCGGCCGCGTGCTGCTGCAGCTGTTCCAAGCCTCGCGCCGCTTCAACGTGGAAATCCAGCCGCAGTTGGTGCTGCTGCAGAAAACCCTGCTCAACATCGAGGGACTCGGCCGGCAACTCGACCCCGAACTCGATCTGTGGAAAACCGCCAAGCCCTTCCTGGAACGCTGGATGAACGAGCAGATGGGCTGGCGTGCGCTGGTGAAGAACCTGCAAGCCGAGGCGCCGAAGTGGGCGGTGCTGCTGCCGCAACTGCCACGGCTGGCGCACCATGCCCTGAATGAAAACCGGCTGGGCCAGCTTGAAGCCGGCCTCGTCCTGATGCTGCGGCAACAGCAGACGCGCAACCGCTGGCTCGGGCTCATGGCCGGCCTGCTTGCGCTCATTGCAACCGGGACACTTATTCTGATTTTCCGCTAGAGACACACCATGCTGATCGGTTTTGTCATCCTTTACTTGGTCATCTCCATCGGCGTCGGCATGTATGCCGCCACGCGCGTCCACACCGCCCGGGATTACGTCGTGGCGGGCCGTCATCTGCCGATCTATATCGTCACGGCCACCGTCTTCGCCACCTGGTTCGGCTCGGAAACCGTCCTCGGCATTCCCGCCACCTTCCTCAACGAAGGCCTGCACGGCATCGTGTCCGATCCCTTCGGCTCTTCGATGTGCCTGATCCTGGTCGGCTTGTTCTTCGCCCGCAAGCTCTACCGGATGAACCTCCTCACGCTGACCGACTACTACCGCAAACGCTATGGCCGCAAAGTGGAAGTCATCACGGGCGTGGCCATCATCATTTCCTACCTCGGCTGGGTGTCGGCCCAGATGACCGCGCTCGGTCTGGTATTCAACATCCTGTCCCAAGGCGCCATCACGCAAACCCAGGGCACCCTCATCGGCGCTGCCATCGTGTTGCTCTACACGCTTTACGGCGGGATGTGGTCGGTGGCGCTGACCGATTTCTTCCAGATGAGCATCATCGTCGTCGGCCTCTTGTACATCCTGTATGTGGCATCGGACATGGCGGGGGGGCTCGGTCATGTGGTTCAGCATGCCGCGCAGAAAGGGCAGTTCAACTTCTGGCCAGAGGCCAATAGCAAGGACGTCATCGCCTTCATCGCCGCTTGGATCACCATGATGTTCGGCTCCATCCCTCAGCAGGACGTGTTCCAGCGGGTGATGTCCGCCAAGAGTGAAAACATCGCGGTCGCCGGTTCGGTCATGGGTGGCAGCTTCTACTTCTTCTTCGCCTTCGTGCCGCTGACCATCGCCTATTCCGCCACACTCATCGATCCTGGTCTGGTCTCGGGTCTGCTGGACAAGGATTCGCAGATGATCCTGCCCCAGCTCATCCTCAACCACATGCCCGTCTTCGCCCAGATCATGTTCTTCGGCGCCCTGCTCTCGGCCATCATGAGCACGGCTTCAGGCACATTGCTGGCGCCCGCCGTCACGTTCTCCGAGAACATCATCAAGCCCTACCTGCCACACCACAATGACAAGACCCTGCTCCTGACCATGCGCGTGGTAGTCGTGGGGTTCGCCGCCATCGTCACGACGTTTGCGCTGTATTCCGACGCCACCATTTACCAGATGGTGGAAAACGCCTACAAGATCACGCTCGTGGTCGCCTTTGTCCCGCTTGTTTCAGGCCTGTACTGGCAACGCGCCTGCAAGCAGGGCGCCTACCTTTCAATCGCCCTGGGCCTCGCGGTCTGGCTGCCCATGGAAATCTGGCTGCCGGAAGGCACGGCCTTGCTGCCGCCGCAGTTTGCGGGATTTCTCGCGAGCCTGACGGGCATGGTGATCGGCTCGCTCAAGCCGGAATTTTTTGGGGGCCGCCGTCCCCATCCTAGACATATGGCATAAGGTCACCGGCACTAGATGCCCACTAACATTTAACAAACTGTTCCGCGTCGAAAAAATTTACATATTTAGATTTCCTGGCCATACCAGCATCAGGGAAGTGATCATATCAATTTGAAATAAAAGGATTTTATTAAAAAAACCTTCTTTGGCACAAAGAATGCTTTGCTCCTTGGCAATTAGATATGCCTCTTGTTTAAGCATATTTAACTTAGTTGCAGCACCATTTTGCGGATCAGTTCACTTCAACCAAGGAGTCATATTATGAAAAAAACAGCTCTGGCCAGCGCCCTCGTCACTACCGCCCTATTCGCGGCAGCGAGCGCTAACGCTGCCCCATTGATTGTCAATACTGCGCTAAGCAATATTCCTACTGCTTTTGACAACGTGATTACCGGCACCGGTTCCACCGTGGTAACCGCGCAAGTCGTGGATGGTCAAAGCACCTACAATTATATTGATAAGGATGGCAATGCGGCGACGGTTTCAGTCACGCGCACGTCGACCGGGGCTGCCGCGCTTCCTAGCGGCGGGTATGCCGATTATGGCACTCCCCTGTCAGGCAGCGTGTGGAACATCAACCCCGGTTCCAGCGTCAGCGATCCCATTCCTGGCTTCGGCTCCGGCCTGACCTTCACTTTCAGCTCGCCGGTGAACGCGTTCGGCTTTGAAATCGGCGACTGGGCGACCTGCTGCTACACCAATGTCCGTCCGACAGCGATTCAGACCACTTACAGCGTACCTGCGACCGGTTCCGGCCTATGGATCGCCTTCGACGGCGGCGCGGCCACGCTGCCCGCCAATGCATTGTCTTCTTCCGATAACCCCGGCCTAAACTTCACCAACTTCATCGGTGCCATCGATTCGTCCGGTTTCTTCTCGAAGGTCACGTTCTTCGGTGATGGCTTCGGCGAGTTCCTGGTTGCCGGCGGCACCCTGCGTTTTGCCTCGGTTCCGAAAGGTTCGGTTGGCGGCTCAGTCCCCGAACCCGCTTCCCTGGCCCTGCTGGGTATCGGCTTGGCAGGTCTGGCTACCATGCGCCGCCGCAAGACCGCCTAAACAGCACGCTTCAGCAACAAACAAAACGGCGACCTTAGGGTCGCCGTTTTGTTTGGGTCAGGTGCAATGCATCGGGTTAACGCAAGTAGCCCTCATGCTCCAGCTTGAGCAGAATCTGCTGCACGGCCTCATCAATGCCCAGACCAGTCGTATCGATCGCCAGCTCCGGCTTCTCAGGCACTTCGTAAGGATCGGACACCCCCGTGAACTCGGGAATCAGACCGGCACGTGCCTTGGCGTACAAGCCTTTGCGGTCGCGCGATTCGCAGGTCTCGATCGGGGTGGCGACGTGGATTTCGACGAAGCCGCCGACCGCCTCGATCATGCCGCGCACGTCGCGGCGGGTCTGGCGATACGGCGCGATGGGCGCGCAGATGGCGATGCCGCGGTTCTTGGTGATTTCGGACGCGACGAAGCCGATACGACGCACGTTGATATCGCGGTGCGCCTTGGTGAAACCTAATTCGGAGGAAAGATGGCGGCGCACGATGTCGCCATCAAGCAGGGTGACGCAACGCCCGCCCATTTCCATCAGGCGTGCCGCCAGCGCGCGCGCCAGGGTGGATTTCCCTGCGCCGGACAGGCCGGTGAAAAACACGGTGAAACCCTGGCGCTCGCGCGGTGGGCTCTGCCGGTGCAATTCGGCAATCACTTCGGGAAAGCTGTACCAGTCAGGGATTTTCAGCCCGGTCTGCATGCGGCGCTGGAATTCCTCGCCGCTCAGGGTGAGCAAACGCGCACCGGCAGGCGCTTCGGATTCGGGCAAATGCTCGGCACGGTCTTCCACATACACCATGCGCGGATAGGCGATGAAGCGCACGCCGATTTTCCCGGCCAGCTCCGTCACGGGCAGATCGGCGTGCGTATGAATGAGGTCTTCACCCCGCCGACAATCGCCGTCAGACTGATGCTCACCGCCTGCGATCAGCAAGCTGCAGCCGTAGTTGCGCGCGATGATGGCGCGCAGCAGCAGGGCGCGGGCGCTTCCCTCGCGCGGTGGAGCCGGCAACAGCGACAACTGGGTCGTGGCAGCCGGGAAGCGTTCGCGAATGGCGAGAAAGCTTCTGACCAGGCCGAAATACGCCGGCGCCTCGGTAATGTCTCCGCCCACCTGCGGGTGCAGCAGCAGGTTGGCCTCGTTTTCGATCGCACTTTTCAGACAGAATTCGAATTGCGCACGATGCATCGGCTGGCGCGCCTGCCAGGCCACCACACGTCGCCAGCCGCGTCGTACAAAGAGCGCACGCAGTTCGGCCGGGGTGGCACGCAAACCGGAAAAATCAGGATGCGGTGGTAGGGCCACCCCCTCGATCGCCCCGCCCAGATGCCGGATGCCGTCAGTCTCCCATGCATCGCTGACGGTCAATATTGCGAGCATGAAACCTTCACCGTCGCGCAAGGCCACCCGATCTCCCGATTTCAGGTCAGCGGCGGCTTTCTGCTTGCTGGCGAGCGTGACCGGTAGGGGCCAGAACGTGCCATCGTCGAGTTGGCTATCGGTTTCGACGCGCTCGCATTGCGTACGCGTCATGAAGCCGGTGAGCGGCGAGTAAGCGCCCGTCAGCAACATTTCAAGTTCGCACTGTTGCCGCCAGTCCAGATCGAGCGAAGGCAGGCTCAAGGCCTCCTGCTTGAGTGCGACACTTTTCGCGGGATCGATCAGATTGACGAGGGTTCCGCCGTAGGGTGCGATCAGTTGATTCACGATTCAGCTCCGGGAAAAGACCGCAAAGAATGTAGCAATAAACCGGCCAAGCTCGGCGTCAGGCAGATGATTGATGCCGGCCGCCCCTTTGCGTCCTCCGCCAGTGTCGAACTGGCTGCATAGTTCGTCCGCGCCGGACTTGGCCACCAGCGGGGCACGCACACTGACGACATAGCCGCCACCCGGCTTGGCCGTGAGCACGGCATGCGCCTGCGTGGGAGACTCGACTGCCAGTTGATTGCCGAACACGCCGGAAATCCGCCGCGCCCATTTCTCGGCGGGGAGCATGAAGATGCGCCCGGCAGCACGCGCTTCCGTCGCGTCCAGGGCAACGGCGCGCGTCATGTCCTCCTGGTAGCCGGCCTTCAGCGTTCGATAGGCGGCCGACTCGGCGATGAAAGCAAAGGGATCGGCAAACGGACGCATCTGGCGATACAACTCGGCCGGGTCGTAAAACAGGTCGTCGAGCGTTTCACCATAGCCGTTGTAATTGAGGCATTCGCCCAGGGATTGCAGCTGCGCCAACTGTTCGGCCGACAGGTTCAGGGGGGTGGCGGCCTGCCGCGCCGCATCGGCAAGATTGTCGCCGAACGCGGCGGTGACCGCCCACGCCAGATGCCGACCCTGCAAGTACCGGTTCACCAGCAGGCTGGTGCAGACATTGGCGTCGGTATCGATGTGCGGCTCGAAATGGGGATGCACGGGAATGTCGCCCGGCTGGTGGTGATCGAAGTAGCGTACTTCTGCCCCTGCTTCGAGAATCCGGTCCAGCGCGTCACGGTTTTTCGACAGGGCGATGTCGAGCACGGTGACGCGATCGCCCGCCTGGGCCTTAACCCGTTTCAACAGGCTGATATCGCGCTTGGGTCCGGTCACCAGTTCGGAATCGGCGGGATCAGCGAGGCGCAACTGGTGCAGCGCACAGAGACCGTCGGCGTCGCCGTTGAAAACGTCAATGAGGGGCATGTCGGGTAAGGGCATGAAGCCGTTGAGCGGCGCGAAAGTGCGGCCATTGTATGAAGGCGAGCGTTGCAATGACAAGCACATGCAGCACACTGTAACGTAGCCAGATGACAGGCATCGAGGCGTAATGCTGGCGGTCGGCGCTCAGCAGGAACTGCAGGGCCGAGAATTGCTGGCCATACTTGTCGATCGTGCTGGCCAGTCCGAGGTGCAGGAACAAGGCGGCGAGGGGCAACGAAACCAGCGCGCCGATCAGACTCAGCATGCGTTGTGCGCCCATTGGAGGCGAAGCGAGCAAGGCAGATGCCAGGAACACAATATAGAGCCAGGCACTCAAGGCCGTAAAAGCCAGCGGCTGCGGCGTAGCCATCAACTCGACAAGGTTGTCAGTGTCCGCCTGTATGACCACGCCCCAATAGGCCAGGCCCAAGACCGGAAGCACCGCCCAGAAATGCAGGGCGCCCAATCGCCGCCCGCGCCAGCGGCGCACGGTTTGCGCAGCCAGATAGATCAACGCACCGGGAATGGCGGCTAGCGCCACCCAGCGCAGTCCGAGTTCCCACTGCCCGGGCCAGCCCAACACCGGGCTGCCGGCCAGGTCGAAAAGGCTCTCATCCGGCACGGCTGCATCCAGCAATAAAAAAGCGATGGCGCCATACACCAGCAGGCCCAGGGGCAATTGCACCACACGGGCCAGGCCGGACACCTGCCGACGCGCCAGCCACACGGGCCAGACAGCCAGCCAGTAGCATGCCACCGCAAGCAACAGCGCAGACAACCAGGCACTATCCTGTCGCAGCAGCTCGCGTACGTTGTACGGCACGAAGGGTGCATGGGCGGCCCCCCAGAACAGCACGCCCATGCCGACCAGGACGAGCGGCATATGCCAGCGCCTACGTGTCGTCTGGGGTACGACCGGGGATGCGGGCTCTGTGTCCTGGGAGGCTCGTGGCGCGACGGCATGCCGGGGCGCCCGCAAGATGCGGCGCGCCACGGCATAACCCGCCAACCCGCCCAACCAGGCCAGCAACCAGTCGGTAGTGTCGGCGATCTTCTCCGGCAGCATCACCTGTCCCAATTCGATGAGCGCAGGCATCCCGACCAGCACCAGCATGGCTACCGCAAACAGCATGGCCCGCCAACGCCACGGCTGACGGGCCACGCCCCAAGCCAGCAACCCGCCCAGCGGCGCAAAGAACAGCGTCTTGCGCAAAACTTCGGTGATGGCCCGGTATTCGGTGCCGAAGTAATACACCTCGAACGGCACCCGCTGCACAAAGTCGAGCCGGTCTTTGATGAACGCGCCGTCGGTACGGAAATCGAAGGGAAACCAGAACACGAACAGCAGTACCCCCATCCACCCTGCAGCCAGCGCAAAAGGCAGCCAGGTCCCCCACTGCATCGGCGCGCCACCGTGCGCTTCGCGCTTGGCCAGGCGTCCGCCGACGACGCTGCCAAGCGCCCCGCCAAGCGCGGCCGTCAGGATATCCGTCACATCGCTGACGCGGGAAAAGACGAACAATTGCGCAAACTCCAGGCCGGTTGCTGCGGCCAGCGTCATGCCCCATGCACGCCAGGCAGTACGCGTTCCATCGAGCCGCCACAGCAAGGCCAAGGGTGTCCAGATCAGCGCATCGGTGGCAATTTCATAGACTGCAGAGGCGGGGTCATGCGGCAAATCGCCAAACGGAATCAGCACGACCATACCGTCCCGCCATTTGTGAAAAATCTCGACCAGGCTGATGGTCAGATCAAGCGGCAGGACGTTGTAAACGACGACACCTGCCAGATAGGTCCAGGCCAGACGCTCGGCGAGTGCGGCGCGGGCATGGTTGTGCTGCCAGGCTTGCAACCAGTCGACGAACTTCCTGTCTGTCATCCACCATGCCAGCACACCGATGAAACCGCCCAGCGTTTCGGCAAAGATGTCGTTCTGCGACACCGTACGCTGCGGGAAAAACAGCTGGGTGAATTCAATGCCGACGCTCAATGCGGTAGCGGCGGGAATCAACGCCAGCGTGGCGATCAGATTGCGCAGGCGACCGTTGCCGCCTGTCAGGGCACCCATCCACAGATAGGTCAGGGGAATGAACAGCAGCAGATTGGCGACCCAGTCGGCGCGCGACCCGATTCCCAATCTCAGGAACGGGATTGCAGCGAACCGGGCCACGGCGACATCCCACGGCAGCGCATGAAACTTGAGCGGCACGAGGCTGCCGTAGAGGACAAACGCGGTATAGCCGAGCGCGACCAGCCACAGCAACGCTCGCGGGTTTGTCGCGGGCGGCGTGGGACCGTTCATGGCCAGGATGAATCCAGTGTGTGCTGCAAAGCGGATGAAACGCGTGCGCCGGGATACGCCGTCGCCTGCCAGTCAGGATAGGCAGCCAGTTCGCGAACCAGGTTTTGCCGCAGGCGATTATTTTGCGGATGCTGCCCCAGCAGGTCCGGCGTGAGGTCCGATATGGCAATGTTCAGTAGATCAGGTCGATAGGCCAAGGCGACGTTGTACGCTGCCTCCCCTCCCTGCAAGGGTGTCGAGGCGGCGATCACATTGGCGAGCACACGTTGGCGATAGGGCGTGCCCACGGCATGTCGCACTCGGATGCCCGTGCCGGACGCCAGCACGGTGTTGGAGAAAATGATCATGTCACGCGGCACATCGTTGTGCGGCTGGATATGGATCGCATCGCCGCCGCTGTTGACGAAGACATTGTCGTAGAGCACCACACGCCCCTCCGCCTGAAATAATGCTTCGCTGGGATTGTGCTGGAAGAAATTGCCATAGACCAGATAGCGGTCCTCGCTGCCCGCTCCGGCCAGCGGAAAATGCCCAAGCAGGACGTTGGGGCGCGCCTGCGGGCCAGGTAACGCATCCTGTTTGGAAAAGACGTTGTAGCGAATCACCGTATCGTAGCGATCGGCATGGCCGGCGGTACGGCCAGCCTGATGCTTGATCTGCAGGTTGTAGCCCAGCGTATGGGAAACCCGATTGGCCTCGATCACGCCGCCGACGAAAGGATCCGAACCATCGGCGTCGCCAAGGTACATGCCGGTGCCGACCCGCTCGATACGGTTCCCCCGGATCACCCAGCCGAATGCCGGACACTTGGTTGAAATGCCCACATTCTGTTGTGATGCGGCATGGTCGTGAATGTAAAGACGGTCCAGCGTAATGAAGTCGGCATAGCGGCTGTGGCCTTCGGCCTTGACCGCATCCACCGGCTGATTACGGCCATCGAGTTCCAGGTGGCGTAATATCAGATAGCGAACGTCCATCAGACTGACCGTATTGGCGCCTGGTCGAGCCAGAAAACGCGGCAACTCGCCCGGGCTGGCCGCCTCGATGACGATAGGTCGACCGGCCTCACCGGACAAATTGCGCAAAGGCAACCCCTGCCGGTAATCACCCGCCCCCAGCAGCAAGCGGTCGCCTGGTTGCAGGCGACGCACATAATCGAGGTAATCCTGCGCATTCGCACGGTAATCCGTTGCGACCGCCGCTCCTGCCAGCAAGCAAAGCCATGCTGCGCAGACGATACGCCGCATTCAGTCCGCCGTGTCAGACAAAGGCAGTCCGCTTTTAAGCAGATCGAGCTTGCCATAGAGCACACGGGTCATGCCCGACACGCTCTGTCGGCCCGTATCCACCACGATGTCGGCCACTTCGCGGTACAGCGGGTCACGTTGCTTGAACAGTTCGCGCAACCTGACGAGCGGATTTTCGGTTTGCAGCAATGGGCGGTTGCGATCGTGCCGCGTACGCTCATACAAATGCTCGGGTGTGCCACGCAAATAAATCACCACTCCATTTTTTTTCAGATTGTCGCGATTGGCCGCCGAGAGGACCGCACCGCCCCCTGTGGCCAGAACGATGCCGGACAAGCCTGTCAGGTCGGCGATCGCAGCCTCTTCGCGTTTACGGAAACCCGCCTCGCCTTCTATCTCGAATATGACCGGAATCTTGACGCCGGTTCGCGCCTCGATTTCGTGGTCCGAGTCGTAAAAGACGCATCCATAATGCTTGGCCAGCAGCCGTCCCACGGTGGTCTTGCCAGCCCCCATCAGTCCGACGAGGTATAGATTGTCTAGCTTGCTCATGGCGCCATTCTAATTGAGCGCAACCCGAAAGCGGCGGCTCGGAAGCAGACGCACGAACGAAATCCATGTGAAAAAAAAAAGCGCGGGACATGCCCGCGCGCGCTTCGGGTATCAACCGGAATCAGCGTAGCGACAGGCGATCGTCGAGGATACGCGGCGTAATAAAAATAATTAGTTCTGTTTTATTGTCCTGTTTAAATTTCTGCTTAAACAGATTGCCCAGCACCGGCACATCACCCAAGAAAGGCACCTTCGTCTCATTGTTAAGCTCTGTTTGATCGAAAATACCACCCAACACGAGAGTTTCACCATTATTTACTCGAACCTGAGTCTTGACCCTCTTGGTCGAGATCGCTGGTGCTGTAATACCGCCACCAAGAGACACGGTTCCAGTAGGATCCACATTATCTTTCTGAACCTCAACGGTCATGATTAGTGAGTCATTATTGAGTATCTGTGGATCTACCAACAGGCACAAGAACACATCCTTGAATTGAACTGTGGCTGGCGCATTGGCCGTACCAGGCGTGATAAAAGGTATCTGCGTTCCATTGAGAATCACCGCAGGTTTCTGGTTAGAGGTCATGACCCGCGGATTAGACAAAATTTTCCCACGGTTATCCGCTTCCAGCGCGGACAGTTCCAAACTGAGTAGATTCCCCGTCGCCGCATCCAGTAGAGACATGGCAATTTGTGACGCACCAGCTCCGGCCGGAAAGTTGACCATGTTAGTACCGGTTCCAAAGATAGGAACCGAAACGCGATTATACGGATTGGTAGCTGTGGGGCTCAAGACAGAACCTTGCGTTGCTTGCACTGGGAAGAATCCTTGTGTAAGTCCAGATGCCTCATCCTGTGATCCGGCCAACCCCCCCTGATAGCGGCCAGTTCGGTTCACCGCAACCAGTCCGAGCTTGGCGCCCAAGTCACGGCTCCAGCCACTTTCTGCGACGACCACACGCGCCTCGATCATTACTTGGCGTGCTGGTACATCCAGACGTGCGAGCAGTTCACGAATTTCCTGAATCTTGCGTGCCGTATCCGTAATGATCAGCGTATTGGTCTTCAGTTCATAGGTCGCACGCCCGCGCTTGGTAAGGATTTTCTGGTCAGAGTTCCCCTGGCTCTGCTGCGAAGCTTGTGCTGCAGCCGAACCAGTCAAACCCTGCGCCTGCGCGGAACAATTCACAGCCTCGCTGGACGCCGAATTGGAAGAAGCCCCAGCCAAACCATACAACATCGATTTCGCCTCATCTGCCCTCATGTAATTAAGCTGGATGTATTCAGTGGTCAAGGGTTCCAGGTCTACCACCTGGTTCTTCGCCTCGAACTCCAGCTTTTCCTTGGTCATCAGCTCGTCTTTAGGCGCGATCCAGATCACGTTACCGTTCTGGCGCTTGTCCAGTCCCTTGGTCTGCAGGATGAGGTCGAGCGCCTGATCCCACGGCACGTCTTTCAACCGCAGGGTGAGGTTGCCAGTCACGGTGTCGCTGGCGACGATGTTGAGGCCGGTGAAATCAGCGATGACCTGCAGTACCGAACGCACTTCGACGTTCTGGAAATTGAGTGAGAGTTTCTCGCCGGTGTATTTCACCTTGCCGTCGGCCGTTTTCTTCTGGGCGTCGTCGCTCTGTTTGACTTCAACGATGAAGCTATTGTCGGTCTGGTAGGCGGAGTATTCCCAGCCGCCCTTGGGCTGGATCACCATGCGCGTATTGTCGCCCAAGGTATAGGTTTCGACGGTCTGTACCGGGGTACCGAAATCCGCCACGTCGAGACGACGTTGCAAGGCCTTGGGCAGTTCGGTGCCGATGAAGTCGACAACGACGCCGTTGGACTGCTGGCGGATGTTGATCCCGGCCTGGGCGTCGGACAGGGTCGTCACGATACGCGCCTCACCCGCCGCGCCGCGCCGGAAATCGACGTCGCGAATCGTGTGACGCGCGCCATCGGCCGCCGCTTCAGCAAAACGCGGGCTGACATTCACGGGCGCAGCACTGGTTCCCACATCGCCCAGGGCGATCAGAAGGGATTTGCCGTCCACGCTGGCTTCATACTCAACCGATTTGTTCAGGTTGAGCACCAGGCGGGTTCGGGTCCCGGCTTGCACTACATTCACGCTCGACAGCGGGCCGAGGTTTGCTTCGACGGTATTGCGACCAAGCGCATTCCCCGTGTCGGGCAGGTCGAGCGCGATGCGCGGCGGATTCCCAACCGTGAAACCGGCTGGCGTGGCGGCCAGCGCCTTCTTGAGGTTGACGCGTACCACGATCTTGCCGCCGGGCAGGGTCGTGGTTTCGACGCTTTGCACAGCATTGCCCGTGGGCGGTGCGTCGGCAGCGCGCACCGCGAACGGCAGCACCAAACCGGTGAATAGGATGAGCCCGAACAGGTGGCGGGTCATTTTCTGGGCAATTTTCGGCAATGCATTCATGTCAGCCTCTTTGAAATTCAGTACTACAAATCATTCCTGCAAATTCAGGGTGCTGGTACGCTCTGACCAATCCCCGGCGCTATCCTGGACAATTTCACGCAGCGTCACTTCGCTATCGCTGATCTGCGTGACCAGGCCGAAATTCTGGCCCATGTAATTGCCCTTCTTGATGTGGTAAATCGCATTGTCCGGTGTCTTGATCACCGCCTGGTTGACCCCGTTCTGCGACAATACGCCCACCATTTTCAGCGTCTCAAGCGAGAAGGCTTCCAGAGGCTCCTTCGGACGGGTGAGATCGGGCTGCATCCCGCCGCCTCCGCCGGTCGAGAGTTTTCTCGGCTTGAAGGGATCGGGCAGATCGAAGGCCGCATAACTGAACGGCTCGTAAGCCTTCACCTCCGGCAGTGGATCGATTTTCCCTTGCATGTCCTTGCCGGTTTCGGCGACGAATCGGTGCAGATCGTCCATGTCGCCGCTGCCGCAGCCGCTCAAACCGGTGACTATCAATACGATGGCCAGGCGCTTCATTTCTTTTGCTCCTTGGCTTTTTGTTTCCGAGCGATGACCTCGTCGTCGTCCAGATAACGGTAGGTTTTGACGATGGCGTCCATATTCAGCACGCCATCCTTCGCCGGCTGCATGGAAATATCCTGCAAAGTCACGATGCGCGGCAGCTTGGAGACATCGCTGACGAAGGCGGCGATGTCATGATAGCCGCCGGTCACTTTGACCTGGATGGGCGTTTCGGCATAGAACTCGGACACCGTCTCGGCTTGGGGCCGGAACAGGTCGAACTGCAGGCCGCGCCCCAGACCTGCCTGGTTGACGTCCGTGATCAGCGCATCCATTTCCTGCTTGTTCGGCAATTGCTTCAACAATGCGCCGAACGCCTGCTCAATGTCGGCCAGCTGCTTTTTGTACGCATCCAGATTGATGGCCTGATTCTTCTTGGTGGTGAACACGCTGCGCAGCTCGGTTTCCTTCTGCTTCGCGGTATCGAGCGTTTCCATTCCGCCGCGCCAGTCGAACCACCAGCCTGCCAGCACGATCACCACACACAGGAATACCAGCGCAACGAGCTTGGTCGGCAGCGGCCAGTCAGCCAGCGTCTTCAGATCGAGTTTATTGAGTTCGTCCAGGGTCATGCCTTGCCCCCCTTGTCATTCGCGCTGTCCGGTTGCTGATGCGTCTGTTTGACGGTCAGCACGAACTCGTTGGCGCGCAGATTGTTCACGGTGGCAGCCTTGATCTCGACCAGCGTGGCCGATTCGAACCAGGGCGAACCGTCGAGATTCCGCATCAATGTGGAAACGCGCGCGCTCGACTGGGTATAGCCGCTGATCGTGACGATATCGCCCGCCTGTTTGAAGGACTTGAGGTAGAGACCG
Organism: Thiobacillus denitrificans; assembly: GCA_002343685.1. Taxonomy (GTDB): domain Bacteria; phylum Pseudomonadota; class Gammaproteobacteria; order Burkholderiales; family Thiobacillaceae; genus Thiobacillus; species Thiobacillus denitrificans_A. Next base: position 31,839 of record DDRS01000034.1, read on the forward strand.
TCCGGAAGCAGGCGGATCATCTGGTCGAACAAATGGACGACTTCGGTACGGTTGGACTGCAAGGTTTCGACGACCTGCTTGCGTGCCAGCAGTGCCTGCGTCTGTTCGCGGATTTTCTTGATTTCGCCGATCTGGCCGTCGAGCTTGGCGATTTCCTGTTCCAGATAAGCATTGCGCGCTTCCTGGTTTGACTGCCGTGCGGCAATCACGCTATGCCCCAGAACGACAACCAGAACACCCGTCGCAACGGCAATGCCAAGCAGGATATTGAACTGGCGTCGCCGGGCGGCACGCGCAAGTTCGCGGTGGGGGAGGAGGTTAATGCGGATCATTGTGGGTCAAACCTCCGCATGGCGAGGCCGCAAGCGACAAAGAGAGAAGGCGCATCGGCGGTCAATGCCTGAGGCCGGATTTTGGAGCCGACGGCCATGTTGGCAAACGGGTTGACCACCATCGTCGGCGTGCCCGTGCGCTGCGCGACCACTTCGTCGATGCCGGGAATCATGGCGCCGCCACCGGCCAGCAGGATCTGGTCGACCTTGCGATACTGGGTCGAGGTCGTGAAGAGCTGCAGGGCACGGCCGATTTCCATGGCCAGGGTTTCACTGTAGGGCTGCAGCACCTCCATGTCATAGCTCTCGGGCAGCGTGCCCTTGCGCTTGGCATTTTCGGCCTCTTCGCTGGTCATGCCGTAGCGTCGCGAGATTTCGTTGTTGAGCTGGTTGCCGCCAAAACCGTGTTCGCGCAGATAAACCGATTCGTTGTCGTTGAGGATATTGATGTGCATGTTCTGCGCACCCACGTCGATGATCGCCACGGTCTGTCCGGCACCGCTATTGGGCAGCAGATGGGCAATCTGTTCGTAGGCGGTCTGCGTGGCATACGATTCGACGTCCATGATCAGCGCCTTCAGGCCGGCCGCCTCGACGGCCGCCACGCGATCCTCGACCTTTTCCTTGCGTGCCGCGGCAAGCAGGACCTGCATATCGTCCGGGCTGCTGGGCGACGGGCCGAGCACCTGGAAATCCAGATTCACCTCATCGAGCGAAAAGGGAATGACCTGGTTGGCCTCGGCCTCCACCTGATTCTCCAGGTCGATCCCCTTGAGGCTGGCCGGGGCCAGGATCTTTTTGGTGATGACGGCCGACGACGGCAATGCCAGGGCCACATTCTTGATCCGCGTCCCCAGATCCTTCCAAGCGGTCCGCAAAGCATCGGCCACCTGATCGAGATTGGCGATATTGCCGTCTGTCACGGCATCCTTGGGCAAGGGCTCGATGACGTAGCGTTCCACCCGCAACATGCCTTTCCCTGCGTCGGACAACTCCACCAGTTTGACCGCAGTCGTACTGATGTCGAGCCCCAGGATGGGCAGACCCTTGGCAGACAGCCAGTCTAGATTGATATTCAGGTGCAAGAGTTTTCCTTTACACTTCTGTGGGTTGGCGCTTTTTCTTATTATTGTTTTTAGATGCTAGCAACAACACACGGTTTTTAACAGTTTTTTTCTTGCGACTACATTGGAGTTGAACATATGTGTCCAATTTCCAACACCACTAACGCCTATAATCGGCGGAAACTTTAGGCATCGCAGGGCAGATTCGAGCAACACGCCGGCGCATGGGGGCTCCCAAGTACCCTGCTCGGCACGTGACGAATCCATGTGCATAAGAAACAGCGGGTTATCGAGACGGACCCGCCGCCCCACCCGGAGCTCGATATTGGGTGCGGATTTCCAAATGTATGGCGTCTCCAAAGAAGGAATCGGATGTTTTCGAAATGGTGGCATTACGCACTGGCATTGATTGTCAGCCTCGGCGTCGTCGGCACGGCACTGGCCGGATTGGCTGCAGCCCTGATTTACCCGAACCTGCCGCCGCTCGAAGCGCTGACAGACTACAAACCCAAGCTGCCGTTGCGCGTCTTCACGGCTGACGGCGCCCTGATCGGCGAATTCGGTGAAGAACGCCGGGCCTTCATCGCCATCGATAAAGTCCCGACCTATATGAAGCAGGCGATCATCGCCGCTGAAGACGAGCGCTTCTATGAGCATGGCGGGGTCGATACGCTGGGCGTGCTGCGTGCTGCGATGTCAAACCTGGTATCCGGCGGCGCCAAGGAAGGCGCCTCGACCATCACCATGCAGGTAGCCCGCAACTTCTTCCTGTCGAACGAGAAGACGCTCACCCGCAAACTGTCCGAAGCCATGCTGGCGATGAAGATCGAACACAGCCTGTCGAAGGACAAAATTCTCGAGTTGTACCTCAACCAGATTTATCTCGGCCAACGCGCCTACGGCTTCGAAGCTGCCGCGCGCACTTACTTCGGCAAGCCGATGCGCGAATTGTCGCTGGCGGAATTCGCCATGCTTGCAGGCTTGCCGAAAGCACCGTCTCGTTACAACCCTGTGGTCAATTTCCCGCGCGCCAAGGCACGTCAGGAATATGTCCTGGGGCGGATGCGCGCACTCAAATTCATCGACCAGCCGACCTGGCAAGCTGCCGTCAAACAGAAACTGGTCATTCGCCAGGCACGCCAGCAAACAGACGTTTCGGCTGACTACGTCGCCGAAATGGTGCGCCAGGCTCTGTTCGAGAAATACGGCGAATCCATCTACAGCTCAGGCTACAAGGCCGTCACCACGCTACGCCGCGCCCAACAGGCCGCGGCCGATCTCGCGGTCTGGCAAGGCATTGCCGACTACGACCAGCGCCACGGCTATCGCGGCCCGGAGAAGGAAATCAGCCTGCCCGCCGACAAAACCGAGCGCGAAGCGGCCATCGCCAGCGCTCTGGAAGATCTCGCGCCGGTCAGCGACATGCAACCGGCCGTGGTCGTCAGCGTCACCCCCAAAATGATCCGTGCCCAACTGGACGACGACACGGTGGTCGACATTTCGGGCGCCTCGCTCAAATGGGTGGCCAACTGGGTGGCAGGAAAAAAAGGCCGGCAGCTCGTCCCCGGAGCGGTCGTGCGTGTACAGGCGACGGGCAAGCCGCAGCAATGGCGGCTCGCGCAGCTTCCCGAAGTGGAAGCCGCACTGGTGGCTCTGAATCCGAATGACGGCGCCATCACCGCCTTGGTCGGCGGTTTCGATTTTCATCGCAACAAATTCAATCGCGTGACGCAGGCCTGGCGACAGCCGGGATCGAGTTTCAAGCCGTTCATCTACTCGGCCGCGCTGGAAAAAGGCTATACCCCCGCCACCATGATCGACAACATGCCGTTGACGCTCAGTGCCGACGAGGCCGGCGGCACTGCCTGGGAACCGCAGAACTACGACGGCGACACCAGCGGTCCGGTACGCATGCGCACGGCACTGACCAAATCGCTCAACCTGGTGTCGATACGCATCTTGCAAGGCATCGGTCCGAACTACGCGCGCGACTACATCCGCCGCTTTGGTTTCGATCCCGCTCGCCATCCGCCTTACCTCACCATGGCGCTCGGGGCCGGCAGCGTCACCCCGCTTCAGTTGGCTGCGGCTTATGGCGTCTTCGCCAACGGCGGTTTCAGCGTCAAACCCTATCTGATCGACAAGGTCTACGACAAGGATGGCCGCCTGCTGATGGAAGCCAAGCCGCAAACGGTGGGCTCGAACGCGCCCCGCGTAATCGATCCGCGCAATGCCTGGCTGATGACGAACATGATGCAGGACGTGGTGCGCTACGGCACGGGTGCACGCGCAGGCCAGCTTGGACGCAGCGACATCGCCGGCAAAACCGGCACGACCAACGATGCACGCGACACCTGGTTTGCCGGTTACACGCCTGACCTGGTGGCTATCGCCTGGATGGGGTACGACCAGCCACGTTCCCTCGGCCGGCACGAAACCGGGGCGCAATCTGCGCTCCCGATCTGGATGGGATTCATGGGACCGACGCTGAAAAACATGCCGCAGCATGACTGGACCATGCCCAGCGGCATCATCAACGTGAATATCGACCCGAACACCGGCACGCGTCTGCCCGACACCCTGATAGGCGAATTCCTGGGACATATCCTGGGCGCGACCTCAGGCGGCATGGTTGAACATTTCTACCAGGAGTTTCCGCCGCCCGACGCGCCGCCGGCCGGATGGAGCACAGGCACCGAGACGCCATCGGATCCCGCGACACTCCTGCATGGAACCGGAACGCCGCCATGAAACATCTGGATATGCGCCGCCGCATCGCCCATGCAGCGGCACGCATGCTGGCCGAGGACGGCAGCCTCGATTACGGCAGCGCCAAACGCAAGGCGGCGCGCCAGCTCGGCGCGCCCGACAGCGGCAATCTGCCGGACAACCAGCAGATCGAAGAGGCGTTACGCAGCTACCAGGCCATTTACCAGACCGACGAAACCCGGGCGCAACTGACACTGCTGCGACAAACCGCGATCGAATACATGGAGCAACTCGTGGATTTCGATCCGCATCTCACCGGGTCGGTACTCAATGGGACAGCCGGCCCGCATGCCGACATCAACCTGCAACTGTTCACCGACCACCAGAAAGACGTCGAATTTCTGCTGATGCGCCTGCCTGCGGCCTATCAGGCCGGCGAATACAGAGCCTCGGACACCTCGGGACGAATCTATCCGCGCTTCATGATCGACGATCCACGGGCCCGGGTCGACTTGGTCGTCTACCCGGCCGCCGAACTGCGCAACATGAAACGCCTGCAAGCCGATGGCAGCCCGCGTCGCCTGCGCTTGCCACAGGTCAGGACGCTCATTTGATCATTCTCATTGCCGCCTGCTCTGGCATGGAAGATGCTCACTCACCCTCCATGGTTCTTATGAGTGAACGGCTGTGATCCGATTTTTCCGGCACTACGTGCCGCTGAATTTATTGCTGCTGGTCTTGATCGAAACGCTGATTCTGGGCGGGTCTATCTACGCCGGGGTAAGCGCCCGTTTCCTGGATGGCAGCGTGATTCCCCCTGAGCTCGACCCCCTGCTGCCCAAGGCCCTGACCTTCGCCGTCGTCATGCTGGGGCTGATGACCGCGAGCGGGCTGTACGACCTCGAATGGCAGGGCGGCGTACGCGCCTTGCTGCAGCGCCTTGGCCTGAGTTTCGGGCTTGGTCTGGTGACCATGAGCCTGCTGTTCTACTTCTTTCCCCCTTTGCTGGTCGGGCGGGGCGCCTTCCTCCTATCTTTCGGTTTGGCATTACTGGGCATTTTGCTCAGCCGCGCCCTGTTCATTCGCTGGGCACGCGTCGGCGCGCTCAAGACCCGTGCCCTGGTGATCGGCACCGGCAGCCGCGCCGCCCATGTCGAAGCCATGCTGGCCAAGCGTTCCCGCGCCAGCAATGTCCAGGTCATCGGCTATCTGCCGATGGGCGGTAGTCATCATTTCGTCGATCATGCTCGTATTCTCGACACCCATGAACCGCTTCCCGAACTGGCGCTTCGCCTGCAAATCAGCGAAATCATCCTCGCGGTACGCGACCGCCGCGGCGGCGGCATGCCGGTACAGGACCTGCTCAAATGCAAGCTGTACGGCATACGCATCCTTGAATTGTCTAGCTTCTTCGAACGCGAGAACGGCCATCTGCAACTCGACTCGATGAATGCCAGCTGGATGATCCTGTCCGAGGGATTTCACCAGGGCATGCTGCGCGACACGGCCAAACGCCTGTTCGACCTGCTGGTGAGCGCCGCCATGCTGGTCGTCTGCCTGCCGATCATGGCCCTCACCGCCCTGCTCATCAAGCTGGAAAGCCCGGGGCCGGTGCTCTACCGCCAGGAACGCGTCGGCCAGGGCTGCCGCAATTTCACCATCCTCAAGTTCCGCAGCATGTGTGTCGACGCCGAAAAAGACGGCAAGCCGCGCTGGGCCGGCCAGAACGACAGCCGCGTAACGCTCACCGGACGTTTCATCCGCCGCACCCGCATCGACGAGCTGCCGCAGATATTCAACGTATTCTTCGGCGACATGAGCTTCGTCGGTCCGCGCCCGGAGCGTCCCTATTTCGTGGCGGACCTGACCCAGAAAATCCCTTATTACGGCGTGCGCCACACCGTCAAACCCGGCATCACCGGCTGGGCGCAAGTGCGCTACCCGTATGGGGCAAGCGACGACGACGCCATGCACAAACTGCAATACGATCTCTACTACGTCAAGAACCACAGCCTGTTCCTCGATCTCATGATCCTGTTCCAGACCGCGCAAGTCGTGTTGTGGGGAAAGGGCGTGCGCTGAGCGCACGCACCCGGAACCGACCATGCCCGACACCCTGCTTCTCCTGGCCGCCGTCGGTTATGGGCTGGCAGCGCTCGCTTATCTCGGCCTGTCCGGCCTGATCGTCGCCAGCTGGCGCCGCCGTCCGCAAGGCCGCCAGCTGGTGCTCGCGACCGGGCTGAGCGCCACATGGGGCGCATTTTCGGCACTCACGGCCTTAGGCGCCCTGCCCCCCCAACTCGGCCTGGCGGCCGAAGTGGCACGCAACGGCGCATGGCTGGCACTCCTGCTGTACATCCTGCAACTGCGCCTGCCCTCCGACGCCGTCCTGCCCGCGCCGATCCGTCTCATCCGCATCCTGAGCGGCATACTCGTCGGGGTTCTGCTTCTCGCCAGCGTCTATCCCTTCATTGCACCGACCCAGCCGGTGCTGGCCCGCTGGGCGGGCAATCTGGGGCTGGTTCTGCTGACCGTCATGGGCCTGGTGCTCACCGAACAGGTGTACCGCAGTACCCGACCGGAAGACCGCTGGGCGATCAAATTCCTCTGTCTGGGACTGGGCGGGCTCTTCGTTTACGACTTCTACCTCTACGCCAATGCCGCCCTGTTCAATGCCATGGATGCCCAGGTATGGGCCGCACGAGGCTACGTGGCCGCCCTGGTGACGCCGCTGATCGCGGTCTCCGCTGCCCGCAACCCGGAATGGGCCGCGCCGGTCGGCCTGTCACGCAGCATGGCGTTCCATACCGCCAGCCTGTTGGCTGCGGGCATCTATCTGCTTCTGATGGCCAGCGCAGGCTATTACCTGCGCCTGTTCGGCGGCGAATGGGGCAATGTGGTGCAAACCGTCTTCATCTTCGCCGCCGCCATGCTGCTGGTACTGCTGATGTTCTCCGGCACCTTGCGCGCCCGCTTGCGCGTGTTCCTGTCCAAGCATTTTTTCAGCTATCGCTACGATTACCGCGAAGAATGGCTCAACTTCACCCGTACCCTCACCGAAGGCCGGCCCGGCGAGCAGCTATGCGAACGCGCAGTCGAGGCGCTGGCCGGGCTGCTCGAAAGCCCTGGTGGGGCACTCTGGATGCGCGAAGGCGATGCCGGCTATCAACGCGCCAGCCACTGGAACTGGGCCGATCTCCAGGGAACCGAGCCTGCCGATGCGCCGTTCATTCAATGGCTTGCCAGCAAGCAATGGGTGGTGGACCTGGACGAAATGAAAGTACGCCGCGATCTGTACGGCGACCTGAGCACGCCCGCATGGCTCGAGCACGCCGACAATGCCTGGCTGGTCGTTCCGCTGATGCTGCACGAGGAACTGCTCGGATTTGTCGTGTTGAAACACTCATTGGGCAATGTCACGTTCAACTGGGAAGTCAGCGACCTGCTCAAGGTAGCGGCCCGTCAGGCGGCAGCGCATCTGGCCCAGATGCGGGCATCCAATCAGTTGATCGTGGCTCGCCAGTTCGAATCGTTCAATCGCACCACGACTTTCGTCATCCACGACCTGAAGAACCTGATTGCCCAACTGTCCCTGCTGCTCGCCAATGCGGAGAAACACAAGCACAAGCCCGAGTTCCAGGCCGACATGCTGGATACGGTGGCGAACGCAGTTACCCGCATGAACAAGGTACTGGCGCAATTGCGCCGGGGCAGCGATGCGGCCCAGGTGCAGTCGGTGGTGCTGGCCGACATCCTCGATGAAGCCGTTGCCAGCAAACAGGCATTCAAGCTGCGCCCCACCCTGGAATTGCCGCCCGCGTCGCTGCGCGTGCGCGCCGAGCGCGATCGACTCACCCGCGCGATCGGCCACTTGTTGCAAAATGCGCTTGAGGCCACGCCGCCGACCGGCCTGGTCACGCTGCGGGGATTCGAGGAGGCCGGACGGGCGATTATTGAAATCGTCGACACCGGATGCGGCATGGACGACGAATTCATCCGCACCCGGCTGTTCCAGCCATTCGATTCGACCAAGGGAGCCGGCATGGGTATCGGTGCCTATGAATGTCGTGAGACCCTGCGCGCCCTGGGCGGGAACATCGAGGTGGACAGCACACCCGGCCTCGGCACCCACTTCCGTCTCAGCCTGCCGCTGGACAATCATTCACCTGCTTGAGGAGACGCCGCATGAGCGACGCCAAACAAAAGATACTGCTGGTCGAAGACGATCCCGGACTGCAAAAGCAGCTGAAGTGGAGCCTCGCCGATTACGAACTGGTCATGGCTGCCGACCGCGACAGCGCCATCGCCCAATTGCGCCGCCACGAGCCTCCGGTCGTGCTGCTCGACCTCGGCCTGCCGCCCGACGTCGACGGCGCCACCGAAGGCCTGGCAGCACTGCAGCAGATCCTGTCGCTTGCGCCATCTACCAAGATCATCGTCGTCACCGGCAACCTCGATCGCAGCAATGCGGTGAAAGCGATCCATCTCGGTGCCTACGACTTTTTTCAGAAACCCTTCGACCCCGACGTGCTGGCCCTGATGATCGCCCGCGCCCTGCATGTCCATGCACTGGAGATCGAGAACCGGGTGCTCGCCGCCAAACAGCGCGTCTCCGCCCTGCAAGGACTGATCACCAGCAGCGAGCCCATGCTGAAGATCTGCCGTACCGTGGAAAAAGTCGCACCTGCCAACGCCACCGTATTGCTGCTGGGTGAATCCGGCACCGGCAAGGAGGTGCTGGCACGCGGCGTCCACGAACTGTCGCCGCGTGCCGGCAAGCGTTTCGTCGCCATCAACTGCGCGGCCATTCCCGACACCCTGCTGGAATCGGAATTGTTCGGCTATGAGAAAGGCGCCTTCACCGGTGCCGCCAAACAAACCATCGGTCGTATCGAATATGCCAACGAGGGCACGCTCTTCCTCGACGAAATCGGCGATCTGCCGATGCCGCTGCAGGCCAAGCTGCTGCGCTTCCTGCAGGAACGCGTGATCGAGCGCCTAGGCGGCCGCGGCGAAATCCCGGTCGACGTGCGCGTCGTCTGCGCCACCCACCGTGACCTTGCCGACATGATTCGCGAAGGCAGTTTCCGCGAGGATCTGTACTATCGCCTGTCTGAAATCTCAGTAAAAATCCCGCCGTTGCGCGAGCGCCCCGGCGACGCCGTATTGCTGGCACAAGCCTTCCTCGAACGCTATGCGCGCGAACAGGGCCGCAACATCCGCGGCTTCACGGCTGACGCGCTGGGGGCACTGGAAGCCCATGCCTGGCCCGGCAATGTGCGCGAGATGGAAAACCTGATCAAACGCGCCACCATCATGGCTGAAGGCAACCAGATCACGGCAGCCGACCTCGGACTCGACACCGGCCACACCGAGCCCCCCCCGTTCAATCTGCGTCAGGCACGCGAAAACGCGGAACGCCTGGCCGTCAGCCGCGCGCTCGCGCACAGCGACGGCAGTATCGCCCAGGCTGCCGAACTACTCGGCATCACCCGTCCCACCCTGTATGACCTGATGGCAAAAATCGGCATGAAATAGCCTCGCGTACCACACCGTCCCCCTCACGCACGAATACTGGAGATCTTCATGCCGTCCCCTCTTCCCGCTTCCCGGCTACTGCCGGCCCTGCTGCTTGGCGCATGTCTGTTGACGGCCTGTGGCGGAGAAGACAGCACCGCCCTGGTTACCGAAGCCCGGGCAAAACTTGCGGCTGGCGATTACAAGGCCGCTATGATCCAGCTGAAAAACGCCGTGGCAAAAGACGAGAAAAATGCCGAGGCCCGCTTCGAGCTGGGCAAGCTGTATTTCGACCAGCTCGACCTGGCCAGTGCGGAAAAGGAATTCCGTCGTGCACGCGAGGCCGGCTTCTCCACCGACAAGGTCAATCCCATGATCGCCCGCAGCTTGCTGGGGCAGCGCGAATACCAGCGCGTACTGGACGAGTTGCCGGTTCCAGCCGATGGCGGGCCAGAAACCGCCACGCTGCAAGCGCTGCGCGCCGCGGCTGAACTCGGACTGGGAGACCGGGAAAATGCGCGCAAAACCCTGCAACACGCGCAGCAGATCGCATCCGCCAATGCCGAAGTGCAGTTGGCGCTGGCGAAGCTGGCCCTGGCGGACGGCGATTCCGCCAAGGCCATGCAGAATCTTGACCTCGCGCTGCACGTCGATCCCAAACACCTGGACAGCCTGTTGCTGAAAGGCGATCTGCTGCGCGCCACGGGAAAATTGGCTGAAGCCACGGCGATTTACCGGGAAGCACTCCAGGTCGCTCCGCGCGACACGAATGCCCGTCTGGCCCTGGCAGGTCTCGCCCTCACCGAGAGCAGACTGGACGACGCGCGCAAGGAAGTCGATGCGGCCCTTAAAGTGACGCCCAACAGCCTGCTGGCGCGTTATACCCAGGCACTGATCGACTTCCGCGAGAAAAAAACCGAGCGCGCGCGCGACCACCTGGCCGATGTCCTGAAGAGCGCACCGGAATTCGTGCCCGCGCTGTTGCTGGGTGGCTCAATTGAATATGCGCTCGGCAATCTGCAAACTGCCGAAACGTATCTCAACAAGGTCGTCAAGGCCGCACCTGGCAACCTGTACGCGCTGCGCTTGCTGGCCGCCTCGCAGTTGCGTCTGGGACGTCCCAACGACGCAGCGAATACGCTGGCGCCGGTTCTCAGATCAGCCAATTATGACGCCGGCGTCCTGATCGTCGCCGGTGAAATCGCACTGGCAAGAAAAGATTTTGCCCAGGCCTCGACCTTTTTCGAGCAGGCCGCTCAGCGCAACCCCGACAGCGCCGCCATCCGGACCGAGCTTGGCATCTCCCGCTTGGCACAGGGCGATAGTCGCGCCATGGCAGACCTGCACACTGCCTCCAGCATGGAAGGCGCCAGCAGTCGAGCCGACACCTTCATCATTCTCAACCAGTTGGAACACAAGCAGTTCGACGCCGCACTGACCAGCATTGCCGCGCTGGAAGAGAAACAGGGCGCGAACCCCCTGGTCTGGAATTACCGGGGCGCCGCCTATCTCGGCAAGCAGGATACCGTCCACGCACGCGACAGCTTCGAACACGCTCTCAAGCTCGACCCCAAGTTCTTCCCCGCTGCGGCCAACCTGGCGCAACTCGATCTGAAGGACAAACAACCTGACGCTGCGCGCCAGCGTTTTGAAGGCATACTCAAAGCCGATCCCCAGCATCTCAATGCCATGCTCGCATTAGCGGATCTGAGCCTGCGCAACCAGGATGAAAAAACCTACATAAGCTGGCTGGAGAAAGCCGCCGCAGCGCATCCGCAGGCATTGCAGCCGCGCGTGACGCTGGCGCGCTACCTGCTCGCCAAGGGAAACAAGAACAAGGCGCTCGCCGTAGCCCGCGAAGCCGTCAACGCTCAACCTGACAATCCTGCGGCCCTCGATCTTCTCGGCACCACGCAACTCGCGCTCGGGGATACGACCAACGCGCTGGGCAGTTTTCGCAAGCTTGCCGAGCGCTTGCCCGGCCAAGCGGCTCCACTGATCAAGCTCGCCACCGCCCAGATCGTTGCAAAAGACCTCCCGGGCGCACGCAGCACGCTGCAGGATGCATTACGCACTCAGCCCGGCTTTCTCGACGCGCAGTTGATGCTGGGCGGCGTCGAAATTCAGAGCGCACGGTTTGATGACGCACTCAAGCTCGCCAAGCAGGTTCAACAGCAAAAACCCACTTCCCCAGCCGGTTTCACGCTCGAGGGCGATACCGCGTTTGCACGCAAGGACTACCCTGCCGCACTTGCCGCGTTCGAGCGCGCGCAGAAACTGGCGCCTTCCGGCGCGCTATTGATACGTCAACTGCAGGTCTTCAATATCACCCAACGCGCCGAAGCCGGCGAGAAGCGTCTCGCCGACTGGCTGGCCACGCATCCTCAGGATGCCAGCACGCGCGCCGCCCTGGCAGAAAGCCTGCTCAAGCGGAAACAGTACGCGGCCGCTGTCGAGCAATATCTGATGCTGGACAAGAGCAATCCCGGCAATCTGCTCGTGCTGAACAACCTGGCGTGGGCACTGTCGGAGCTGAACGACAAACGGGCTCTGCTCTTTGCCGAACAGGCACTGAAACTGAAACCCGACAATCCGGATGTGCTCGATACCTATGGATGGCTGCAGGTTCGCATGGGCAATGCGACCAAGGGACTGGATACATTGAAGAACGCGCAATCCAAGGCACCCGACGATGCAGACATCCAATGGCATCTGGCCTATGCACTCAACGCAAACGGAGACAAGGCCCGCGCCCGACAGGAGCTCAAGTCACTGCTCGATCGTCGCATCGGCTTCCAGGGCGATACCGAGGCCCGTGCGCTTTACCAACAATTGACCGCCACCCCCTGAGGTTCTCATGCGCTCCCACTTCCCACGTATCGCACCGCTCGTCCTCTCGCTTGCCCTGGCATTTTCCTCGGCAGCCTCGCTGTCAGGCTGCGACCGCAGCGCCCATCTAAGCGTCGAAGAACACATCGAGCGCGCCAAGGATTTCCAGAGCAAGGGCGATACGCGGGCCAGTATTCTCGAACTGAAGAATGCGGTGCAGAAGGATCCCAACAACGCGCAGGCACGCTGGCTACTGGGTAACGCCTACCTCGACCTGCGGCTGGGTGGCGAGGCGGAAACCCAGCTCGATAAGGCAGTGAAGCTCGGCATCAACCCGAAAAGCGCACGCATCCCGATCGCCCGGGCGCAGCTTTATCAAGGCAATTTCCAGCAGATTCTCGACACGCTGCCAGCAGTCGATACGGAGGAACCCGGCGTCCTGGTCCAGATCCTGGATCTGCGCGGCAATGCCCTCCTCGGTCTCGGCAAGTATCCTGAAGGCTGCCAATTGTTCGACCGCGCGATCCAGTCGGACAAGTCCTTTGCCCCAAGCTATCTGGGACGTGCGCGCTGCGAATACAGTGCGGGCCGCACCGACGCAGCGGTAGCCAGCGCCAAGCAGGCCACCACCCTCGATCCGGGCCGCCTGGAATCCTGGTATCTGCTGGGCGATCTCTATCGTGCCATCCAACGGCCCGACGACGCGCTTGCCGCCTATGACCATGCGCTCGCGATCAAGGCCCAGGATTTCGACGCCATCGCTTATAAGGCGATGACCCTGCTGTCGGTCAATCGCGTGAAGGAAGCCGAAACCGAGATCAAGCGGCTCAACAGCCTGCGCCCACAGGCTTTACTGGCCAAATATCTGAAGGCCTATCTGTATTATCAGGAAAAGAAGAACAACGAAGCCGTCAACCTGCTACAGGAGGTTCTCAAGGACAACCCTGACAACCCGCAAGCGAACTTGCTCTATGGCACGATCAACTATGCCCTCAAGAACGATGAGATCGCCCTCTCCAGTTTCAACAAGGTGCTCAGTACGACCGAGCTTCCTGAGGCGCGCCTGCTCCTGGCCGCCACCCAGTTGCGCATGGGCGCCAATGCCGATGTGATCAAGACCCTGGAACCGCTGCTCGCTCAGCGAAACAACGCCAAGGCGTACCTCCTTGCCGGGCAGGCGACACTCAATCTGGGGCAAACCGAGCGCGGTATGGCCTATCTGAGTCAGGCAAGCACCATTGACCCGAAAGATACGGTTATCCGCGGGACCCTGGCGCAAAACCAGTTGCGTACTGGCGATCAACAGGGTATTCAGGGACTTGAATCCGTCATCACAGCCAATCCGGAAGATCCTCAGGCCTACCTGCTGCTTGCGACCTCGGAAGTCGGCAAGGCCGACTTCAAGGGTGCGCTCGGGACTTTACAGAAAATGGCCGCTGCCCAACCCACCAATCCGCTTCCTGATGTACTGGTGGGCCGTATTCACCTTATGCAGCGCAATTCGGCGGCCGCACGTCAGGCTTTTGAACATAGCTTGACACTGGACGCCGGCTTCTTGCCTGCAGCCAGTGCCTTGGCCAATCTGGATATCGCGGAAAAGAAACCCGCCCAGGCAAGCGAACGCTTCAAACGCATTCTGGCGAAAGCGCCTGACAACCTTGGCGCACTCATGGGACAGGCGCGTATTGCCTTGGCCCTGGGAGATCTGACTGAATTCGTGACGTATCTCAAGAAAGCCATCCAGTCCCATCCGGATGCGCTTGAACCCGTGAGCCAGCTGACCCTGTATTACCTGAACCAAACACGGCAACCTGAACTAGCCCTTGAAGTGGCGCAGAAAGCCGCCCAGGCCAACAACGGCAACCCGGCATTTCTCGACAACCTGGGTCAGGCTCAACTCGGTGCCGGACACAAGAAGGATGCAATCGACACCTATACCAATGTCACCAATCGGTCGCCCAATTCAGCCGTTGCCTGGTATCGCCTGGCCTGGGCGCAACGGGTTGCTGGCGACATGAATGCAGCCCTGAAATCACTGCAGAAATCAATTCGTCTTATGCCCAATTATCTTGATGCGCATATTGCGCTGGCCGGTCTGTATGCCGCACAGGGCCAGCAGGAGAATGCCCTGCAGGAAGCGCGCGCGATCCAGACGCTGAATCCTCAGGCTGCGACCGGATACAACCTGGAAGCCGAACTGGCCGCACGTTTCAAAAAACCAGATGCGTCCTTACAAGCCCTGGCACGCGCCTATCAAATCGCGCCGTCTTCGGATACCGCGGCCACCTACCATCTGGCCCTGCTGCGGGCAGGGAAGTCCGGCCAAGCCGAACAAGTCGCCCAGCAATGGCTCAAGCAACATGCCAATGACAGCGTTTTCCGCATGTATCTGGCGGGGCTCTATCTACAAAAGCAACAAACCAGCCAGGCCATTGCCGAGTACCAGCAAATTATTAAGGCCACGCCCAATCATGTGATGGCACTCAACAACCTGGCCGCCCTGCTCGAGGAACAGAACGATCCTGCAGCTTTCGGTTACGCGCAACGTGCCTATGGCCTACAGCCCACCAATCCCGTCGTCATGGACACGTATGGCTGGAGTCTTTTACAACAAGGCAAAACCCAAGAGGCGACCCCTTTGTTGAAACAGGCTGCCCAAGCCATGCCGGAAACGCCCTCCGTGCAATACCACTGGGCCGCAGCGTTGGTCAAATCCGGGCAAAACGCCCAAGCCCAAGCCCTGCTGCAGAAACTACTAACGTCATCACAACGCTTCGACGAACGCGACAAGGCTAGCATCTTGCTGAAAACCATCAAGAACTCCAGCAACCACTAGCCACCCTTATCCTCGACTCGAACCCAAATGAACGGCCCATCAAAAGATGGGGCGCTTTCTTGGATCTGGCCGAAGGACTTTGTGTGTAGTCTCCCGAGAAGTGACTACACCATGATTCACCGCAGGGATAGAGTAGCCATCCGGCCAGCTGAAGCGTTCTTACGCAGTCCCCGGCCGGAGAAGCACAACAAACCGCCCAGGAAAGCTGCGTTATAGCCATAACGACGGCGCTGCCGATGAAGTCTAGGGAGACAATTGCCCCTTAAGATTTCAGCGCGGAAGAGCCGAGATATCCTTCCTAGTCCACCTTTACAAGCACACTCCCCTTTCAGGGCATTGCAGTGTGACTTCACTTACACCTGCCGAGCACTCCAAAACCTGAAGCAGCAGTTATCAGGTCAAGATAGTCGTTATGCCACCTACATGTTCACCCAGCCATTCTCCAAGACGATTTCGCATAAGGGAGCGCCGATGGGTGCTGCCGATAGTGTTCTTGAGTCATTCCAGTAAGTGCTTCAGGATGCAACACCAATTTAATGGCTACATCCACGAAAGCCCGCAAACATGACGGATTCATGTTTTTCCTATTCACGGACCCTAGCAAATAAAAAACCCCAAGGCCTGAGCCTTGGGGTTTTCACTCATGCGTACTGTGATCGATCAGGCTTGCTTGCGGCGACGCAGGCTAACACCCAATCCGACCAGGCCCAGCCCCATCAGCGCGATGCTGGTCGGCTCAGGCACACCGAACACCACGTCCAGCGAACCATTGATAGTCTGCGTGCCAGCCACCACGAAGGAGTTCAACTGGCCCGATTCGAACGAAACGTTGTAGAAGGGCACCGGGGCAGTGAAATACTGCGAGCCGAGCGCCGTCAACAGGAAGCTGGTCGTCGTGCCAAAGCTGCCGCAGTTAATGCCGCCATTACAGGTCTGCAGAGTGGGATCAAGCGTACCTTGGCCACCGAACAGGGCGCCGCTTGCGATCAGGTAATCCGGATCGACAGTATTTCCCGTCGTCCATGCAAGATTACCCGTGGCCGGTGCGGTAAAGGTCGTGTTGCTATCCGGATCAATCCAGACGTTCAGGCTACCACCCGCGTTGAACGTGAAGGTAGTTACACCCGCGCCACTGGTCGAGTACGAGCCCGACCCCTGCAACAGGGCATACAGGCCATATTGCTGCGGGAACAGAGAACCGAGTTGGTTGGCAACGGGGGTCGTCCCGTCGAGTCCAACATACTGGCCAGCCTGCCATTTGATGGAGGTGTCAAACGTTCCCGAAGTTGCGGAAAGCGGATTGAACGTAACGACTTCTACGTAGTTGCCCGTAATTTTATCGGCAGTAAAGGTATTAGCCGATGCGCCGGGCACAGAACCTTCTGTGACCTGGAAATCGTTAAACACGGCAGCCATGGAACCGGCACTTGCCGTGGCCATCGCTGCAACCAAACTTGCTTGCACCAATTTCATATTGAATTTCATTTCGTGCTCCTTGAGTTGACTTCTGATCTGGGCATTCGCCTTCCTTGCCTTGGCCAACATAAAGCACAGCGTGTGCCAGTTAAAAAATGTCTATACGTATCAACATATTATGCAAATCCACCTTGGGCACCACAAGGCGAAATGTAAAAAAAACCGACACCCGTCAAATAAGGTAGTGCGGCTGCTCGAGGCGACCTCCACCGGAAAGGGTTGCAGTGGCTTGAGGCAGGCCGGGCGCACCCGTGCTGGTCGGATGCAACGGGCGAATCAGTGACGCGCGCGCGACAGGCGCCAGTTGACGTACGCGATCGCTAACCGCTGGAGCGGATGGGCATTGCCGCCCGGGCGCCAGACGTGCTTCAGCTTGCCGGTGTAGGCGTCGAATTGCATGCTGTGGGGAACGCCACGAACCTTACCCCGGCCCAGCAGGATCTTCAGGGCCTCGGTACCGGCCATCCCCGCGCATAACTGGCATGCCAGGCCGGTCGACGGGACGCGCTGGGTCTTGAAGTCGACGATTTCGGGATAAACCAGATAACCGCGGTGGAGCAGGGCGGGAGCCAGTCCGACCAGGAAGCGGGTCGGCCATTCGTCCTCGGGGGCGCCCTCCAGCCGAAAATAATCGTCGAAACTGGGGCCGTCCGGCAGGAAATTGAGCACGGCCGCGCCCATACCAAGCGGAACGGCAAAGGTAATAGGGATGCCGCGGGCGCGGCAGGCATCGTAGACCAGTCGGCGAGCTGGAAAAACAAAGTAATCCAAGCCATCCACGTACAAGTCGACGCCGTTCAGGAATGCGTCCACATTATGCGGCTGCACCCCCTCGTCGAATACCTGGATATCCAGTTCGGGATTGATCTCGCGTGCCAGTCCAGACATGACCCGCGCTTTGGGCTGCCCCAGGCTGCCCAGGCTGGCCCCTGCCTGCCGGTTGAAATTCACCAAGGCAAAATCGTCGAGGTCGGCCACGTGGAATTTTCCAATACCCAGACGGGCCAATGTCAACAGATGTACGCCGCCCGCCCCCCCCAGCCCGGCAATGGCGATTTTCTTGCCGCGCAGCAGGGCTTGCTCATTCGGCGTTAACCAGCCGATATTACGACTAAACGCTTCGTGATAATCGAAGGGGGGCGCGTCAGTCGGGCTCAGGCTTCCTCCCGCAGCAAGCGCCCAAGGATGCCTTCCTGGTCATGTGCCGAGAAAAAATATGGATAGAGGCTACGATCCTTGGCGGCCTTACCCTTGCCGCCAAGCGCCTCGATCTGTTTCCGCATGTAATCCAGTTCCAGATGCATCAGCAACACCGGAAAATTGACCCGGTTGTTCATTTTCTCCTCGCCAATCTGCTTGAAGCCCAGCATCCTTTCATAGAAGGCCTTGTGGCGGGGCACGATCTCGATGATGGCGTCGGTACATTCGTGGATCACGCCATAGAGATACGCGATATGGATAAGGCTGGCGAGCAGTTGCTTGGAGCCGATATTCTCATCGATGGCAAGCTTGCTGAGCTCGCCGACCCGCTTGCCCTGCGCGCGAAGCGCATCGATTTCCGGCTTATAGATTTCGTCGGCCAGCATGCCTTCTTCCGAGTCATAACCGACCGTGACGGTACCGACGATTTTTTCCTGATGGAACGACAGAATCGTGATGCGATTGGGGTATTTTTTCAGTTGCGCCTTGGGGAAACCGCGCCAAGCATAGCGCTTCTGCACCAGCATGCTGGCATGATTGAACACCTCGTCCTGCTGCGCGAAACGCAGCTTGAAGAGTTTTTCGCCCAGACGCTCTTCCTGGGTTTCAGACTCCCCTTCCGACAACGGGCTCAAATCCTTGAGGCGGTAGGGCGACTCAAAGCTGATGATGGTTTTGTCAAAATCATCAGCGATGCTCCGGCCACGCCCGATCAACTTACTCAAACTCAGCGTCACCTTGCGCTCCTGACATACCGGGGAAAATCCATTCCCCACCAGCTTTCTATCGGCCCCTATGGCACGAAAGTTTAGGTTCCAGCGCGCAACCAGCGTGCGGCGTCGCGCGCAAAATACGTCAACACACCGTCCGCTCCTGCACGTTTGAAGGCCATCAAGGCCTCCAGCACACAGGCCCGCTCATCCAGCCAGCCATTTTGTACCGCTGCCTTCAACATAGCGTATTCGCCGCTGACCTGATAGGCGTAGGTCGGCGCCCCGTACGCGTCCTTGACCCGGCGAATGACGTCCAGATACGGCAGTCCCGGCTTCACCATGATCATATCGGCGCCTTCCTGTAAGTCCATGCCGACTTCCCACAGGGCTTCATCGCTGTTGGCCGGATCCATCTGATACGTGGTTTTGTTGCCCTTGCCCAAGTTGGCAGCCGATCCGACGGCATCGCGGAACGGCCCGTAAAAACTGGAAGCATATTTGGCAGCATAGGCCAGGATGCGAGTATGGATATGTCCAGCCTCTTCGAGCGCGGCGCGGAGTGCCGCAACCCGCCCATCCATCATGTCGGAGGGGGCCACCACGTCAGCGCCCGCCTGGGCATGGGTCACGGCCTGCCGTGCCAGCACGGCCACCGTTTCGTCGTTCATGACGTAGCCGCTGTTGTCGAGCAGCCCATCCTGGCCATGGCTGGTATACGGATCGAGCGCTATATCGGTGATGATACCCAACTCGGGAAAGCGGCTTTTCAGCGCGGCCACGGTCCGTGGCACTAAGCCCTCGGGATTGAACGCCTCTTCCGCCCCCGAGGTCTTCAAGCCTGCATCGATCACCGGAAAAAGCGCCAAAGCAGGAATTCCCAATTTCAGGCAATCCTCGGCTACCGGCATCAGCAAATCGAGCGATAGCCGCTCGACACCCGGCATCGAACTCACTGCCTCGCGCTTGTTCTGGCCTTCCAGAACAAATACCGGATAGATAAAATCACTAGGCGTAAGTGTGTGCTCACGCATCAGGCGCCGGGAAAAATCGTCGCGTCGCATGCGCCGCATCCGGCGGGCTGGGAATTGGCCAAATGGCAGATTCACAAAGTTCTCCAAAAAATTTGTGGGTGGCTGGAACTATTTCAGCCTAGGGTTGCTCTACGGAATAGACGGTCTCGTATCGTCTCCCGCTTCTCCTCCCTGAGCGGGATGCCTTAATCCCCTTAAGGCATTTTTTAGCCCCGATCCCTCCCTTGGTCGGGGCTTTTTTGTGGAGCGTCGCCAGGCACCGGGTTGGAGCCGGTCGTGACCGGGTGTGCATGGCCAAGCCAGCCTTCGATCAAAGCGGCGGCTTCTTCAGCACCCAAGCGGGAGAGACTTGAGAACAGTTGCACAGTGACGCACGCTTGCGACATGAGTTCCTGCTTGACACGGCGCAACGTCAACGCTTTCTCGCTGTTCGAAAGTTTGTCGGCCTTCGACAGCAATATATGTACAGGCTTGCCCGTAGGCGTAAACCAGTCGAGCATCTGCCGGTCCAGCGGCGTAAGCGGGTGGCGCGCGTCCATGATCAACACCATGCCGACCAGCGCCTCACGCTCCTGCAAATAACGCGACAGCAGGCTTTCCCATTTTGCTTTCACTTCCGGCGGCACTTTCGCATAGCCGTAGCCGGGCAGATCGACCAGATAGGTGTCGGCATCCAGCTCGAAAAAATTGATAAGCTGCGTCCGCCCTGGCGTTTTGGACGTGAACGCCAGACGGTTTTTACGCGTTAACAGATTGATCGCACTGGATTTTCCGGCATTCGAGCGCCCGGCAAACGCAATTTCGGCACGACTGTAGGGCAAATCGCGCAGCTGGGCGACCGAGGTATGGAATTGAGCGCGATTGAGCACGGGCTTGGCAGTCATATTAGTTGCCGCTAAACTACCCGTTTTCCCAAGTTTTGCAAGCTTCAGGAGCTTTTGATGAAACTCGTCGTCTCACTGGTTGCCGCACTGGCCGCCACCTCCGCTTTTGCCAACGAACCTGCTGCGGGCCCGGCCAGCAAAGGCGATCCCAAGGCGGCTGAAAGCATCGTCAATCAAGTCTGCGCAGGCTGCCACGCGGCGGACGGCAACAGCACCGTCGCGGCCAACCCCAGGCTAGCCGGTCTGAATGCGGAATACATCGACAAACAGCTCACCAACTTCAAGTCAGGTGAGCGCAAGAATGCGGTGATGGGCGGCATCGTCGCCAGCCTCAGTCCGCAGGACATGCTGAACTTGGCGGCCTACTTCAGCGCCCAGCAGCCCAAGCCCGGGACCTCCAAGGATCAGGAACTGGCACTGCTGGGCCAGAAGATCTTCCGTGGCGGCGTACAAGGCGCTGGCGTGCCGGCGTGCGCATCCTGCCACGGCCCACAGGGCAAGGGCGTCCCCGTCCAGTTTCCGCGCCTGGCCGGACAGCACAGCGAATACATTTACGCACAGCTGAACAATTTCCGCCTTGAGACGCGTGCCAACGACGGCGCCAAGATGATGCGCACCATCGCGGCGAAGATGACGGATGCTGACATGAAAGCCGTGGCTGCTTATATTCAGGGCTTGCGTTAAACTTATTGACCGCATCCGAGTCGATGAAAGGGTGACGCAGGTCACCCTTTTTTTTCTGGTGCCCTAGAGGGTATTGCTGCCCCCATGAATTCCACGTCCCCGTCCTTCGGAAAATCCGTATTCGAGCTGTTGAGCTCGATGCGTTTCGCGATCAGCCTGCTGTCCATCCTGGCTGTCGCCTCTATTATCGGGACCGTACTGAAGCAGGCCGAGCCCTACAACAACTACATCATCCAGTTCGGGCCGTTCTGGTTCGAGGCCTATGAAAAACTGGGGTTGTACGATGTCTATCACGCAGCCTGGTTTCTGGTCATCCTGACCTTTCTGGTCGTCTCCACCACCGTCTGTATTTACCGTAATGCGCCAAACTTCGCTCGCGAGATGAAAAGCTTTCGCGAGCACGTCAGCGAACAATCGCTGAACGCATTCAAGCACAAGCACGAGGCTGTCACGACCCAGACGCCCGAAGCCCTCGCTGCCCGCGTGCAGCACTACCTCGAAGGCCAGGGCTACAAGGTGAAGAACCTGCCGCGAGAGGAAGGCGTATTGCTCGCCGCAAAAGCCGGCAGCTGGAATCGTCTCGGCTATTTTCTCGCGCACTCGGCCATCGTGATGATCTGCATCGGCGGCCTGATAGACGGCAATCTGGTATTCAAGGTGCAGCAACTGCTGGGCTACAAGAAAATTGAGACCCGCGACATTCCGCAGAGCCAGGTACCGGCAATTTCGCGTCTATCCCCCTCCAATCCGTCGTTTCGCGGAAGCGTGCAGATCCCGGAAGGGTCCAGTGCCGACGTGGTTTTTCTGAATGTGGCTGACGGCTATCTGGTTCAGGATCTGCCTTTCACCGTGGCACTCAAGCAATTCCGCATCGAACATTACACGACGGGGCAACCCAAGAATTTCGAGAGCGACCTCGAAATATTCGACCGCTCCGGAAAGAAAATCCGCGATGCGACAATTGCCGTCAACCATCCGTTGATCCAGGACGGTATCGCGATCTACCAGGCCAGCTTTGCCGATGGCGGCACGCGGCTGAGCCTCCGCGGCTGGAACCTGTTTGCGCCTACGGACGCGCCTTTCCCGATCGAAGGCACCGTGCACCAGAATGCCACGCTGACCAGCGTGGCAGGCGACTACACGCTGGAGTTCACCGATTTCCGGCCTTTCAATATCGAGAACATGGGCGGCGACGCCGCCGAGACCGGCAGCACCATGAGTGTGCTGGGCGGCAGCCCGATCAGCGACAAGAAGCATCTGCGCAATGTCGGCCCCAGTTTCCAGTACAAGCTGCGCGATTCGCGCGGGCAGGCACATGAGTTCAGCAATTACATGCTGCCGCTCGAACTCGATGGCCGCTGGTACATGATGTCGGGCGTACGCGACGCGCCGAACGAGGCCTTCCGCTACATGCGCATGCCCCTCGACGCGGACGGCAACATCGAGACGTTCATGCGGCTGCGTGGCGCCCTGCTGAATCCTGAATGGCGGCACGAAATCGCTGCCAATTTTGCCCATCAAGCCCTGCCGAAAAATGCATCGGACCCGCAAATCGAGGGCAAGCTGACCAATAGTGCCGTACAGGTGCTGGCCTTGTTTGCCAAAGGCGGGTTTCAGACCCTGGGCCAGTTCATCGAAGCAAACGTACCCGCCGCCGAGCGCGAAAAAGCGGCAGGGACCTATCTGCGCATTCTTGAACTTACGGCATACGAGGCCCTGAGAATCGCCAATCGCCAGGCCCATCTGCCCGAACCCAAGCCCGATGACGCTACCGGCTGGCTGGTACGCGACACGCTCAACAGCGTCAGCGACATGTTCGTCTACGGCGCGCCGATCTACCTGCAGTTGATGCATTATGACGAGGTCAAGGCGAGCGGCCTGCAGCTTACCCGGTCGCCCGGGAAGAACGTGGTCTATTTAGGTTCGTTTTTGCTGACACTCGGCGTATTCTTCATGCTCTTTGTACGCGAACGCCGGGTCTGGTTGCGCATCAAACCTGGCCACGCCCTGCTGGCCATGTCGTCGGCCAAACACACGATAGACTTCGAAAAAGAGTTTACCCAACACGCCCAGGCGCTCGACACGCTTGCCAAGTAATCCGGAGGTCACAATCATGGAACTCGCCCTGCATCAACCCGCCCCGCTCCTGAAGCGCCTGTCGTGGTTCGATTGGCTGTTCGCCGTCATCATTGCGTCGAGCGGCCTGTTCGCGCTCTCGCGTTTCGGCGAATTCATGGATCCGTACGAAAAGGGCATCCTGCTGGCGGCCATTCCGGCGCTGGCGGTGTTCGGCTGGTTCTGGAAATCGTTCCGCCCGCTCTTCATCATTGTCGGCGCGGTCAGCCTGTTCGCCATCAGCCAGTACCACGGCAACCTGGCACGCATGGATGAAGCCTTCTTCCTCAAGTACCTGATTTCCAGCCAGGCCGCCATCATGTGGATGTGCGCCTTGTTCGTGCTCGCCACCCTGACCTATTGGGTAGGCTTGCTGGCACGTTCCGCGTTCACGATGAAAACGGCTACCGCGATGACGTGGTCTGCCGTCGCGCTGGGTTTCATCGGCCTGATGGTGCGCTGGTACGAGTCCTACCTGATCGGCACCGACGTCGGCCATATTCCGGTATCCAACCTGTACGAAGTGTTCGTACTGTTCTGCCTGATCACCGCGATGCTGTACCTGTATTACGAAGCGCGTTACCAGACGAGGCAGATGGGCGCCTTCGTGCTGCTGGTGATCTCGGCAGCCGTGGGCTTCATCCTGTGGTATGCCCTGGATCGCGGCGCACATGAGATCCAGCCGCTGGTACCGGCACTCAAATCCTGGTGGATGAAGCTGCACGTCCCTGCCAACTTCATCGGATACGGCTCGTTCTCGATTTCCGCCATGCTGGGCGCCGCCTACCTGCTGGCGCAGCGCGGCATCCTCGCCAGCCGCCTGCCCAAGCTGGAAGTGATCGACGACATCATGTACAAGTCCATCGCGATCGGCTTCGCCTTCTTCACGATTGCCACCATCCTCGGTGCAATGTGGGCAGCCGAGGCCTGGGGCGGCTATTGGTCGTGGGATCCGAAGGAAACCTGGGCGCTGATCGTGTGGCTCAATTATGCCGCCTGGCTGCACATTCGCCTGGTCAAGGGACTGCGCGGACCGATGCTCGCATGGTGGGCGCTGGGCGGCCTGCTCGTCACGACGTTCGCCTTCCTCGGCGTGAACATGTTCCTGTCGGGCCTGCATTCCTACGGCACGCTGTAAACAGCCGGCCTTGATGGCTGTGTCTCCCCGCGTTCCCCGGCAGACCGGGCTGCCTAAACGCCCCCTCCCCATCCTGTTTTCAGGATGAGGGACTTAACGACGCACCATCCCCTATGCAAAAAAAACTGCTATATGGCCTCCCCCTGGTCCTGGCTGCGCTGGCGGCGGGAATCTGGATGGCGCAGGCACACTATGCGCCCAAAACACCCGCTGCGTCCGCGGTCTCGGGGCTGTGGCAGCTCGGTTTTCCGGATGCGCAAGGACACCGGCAACCGCTGTCGCAATGGCGCGGGCAAGTCGTCGTCCTGAATTTCTGGGCCAGCTGGTGTGCGCCGTGTCGCGAGGAAATACCGGACTTCGTTGCCCTGCGCAGCCAATATCGGTCCAAAGGTGTGGAATTTGTCGGCATCGCCATCGACAATTCGGCCAACGTCGCACAATTCCTGCAACATGTGTCGGTCAATTATCCGATCCTGATCGGCGAGGGAGCCGCGCATAACCTGGCCCGACAGCTTGGCAACCCGAGCGGCGCGCTACCGTATACGATCGTGCTCGATCGCGACGGCCATGTCGCATTGAGCCACCTGGGCCGGCTGCCGCGCGCTACGCTCGAACACGCTCTGGGCAAAATCGGCTCATAGTTGCGATTTAGCGTCAATATCTGGACAATTTACCCCCATTTACGGCAAACTCGCCGCCATGACGACCAAACGAACCAGCCGCACGTCGGCCAAATCGGTCCCCAGTCTGCGCCCACATGTCCTGGTGTTGCATGGCCCCAATCTCAATTTGCTGGGCAGCCGCGAACCCAAACATTACGGTCTCGCCACGCTCGACGACATCAATCGTGCTTTAGTCAACCTGGGAGAAGCCTCCGGGGCACACGTCGAAACCTTTCAGCACAACCATGAAGGCGCCCTGATCGACCGGCTGCACGAGGCTGCCCGCGACCACGTGGATTTCATCGTCATCAATCCGGCGGCCTACACCCACACCAGCGTTGCGCTGCGCGACGCACTGGCGGCGACCGCCATTCCATTTGTCGAAGTTCATCTTTCCAATATTCACGCGCGCGAATCCTTCCGCCACCACTCGTATTTCTCCGACCTCGCCGTTGGCGTGGTGTCCGGTCTGGGCGCGCACGGCTACGAACTGGCGCTGGAATATGCGCTGCGTCACCTTCAAAACAGGACCCCCCATGGATCTCAGAAAACTGAAAAAGCTCATTGACCTGGTTGAAGCCTCGGGCATTGCCGAGCTGGAAATCACCGAGGGCGAAGAAAAAGTCCGCATCGCCAAAAGCATCGCAGGCGCGCCGATGATGATGGCGCACGCCCCGCAAATGATACAGACGGCTGCCCCGGTCGCGGCCCTCCCCGTCGCGGCCCCGGTGGAAGACGCTGTCCCCGAGGGGCATGTCGTGCGTTCACCCATGGTCGGCACCTTCTACCGCGCTCCGGCACCCGGTTCCAAAAACTTTGCCGAGGTCGGCCAGAATGTGAATGCCGGCGACACGCTGTGCATCATCGAGGCAATGAAGCTGCTGAACGAGATCGAGGCGGATCAGGGTGGCGTCATCAAGGCCATCCTGGTCGAAAATGGTCAGCCGGTGGAATACGGCGAACCCTTGTTTGTGATTGCTTGAGGAAAGGATTCAGGGGCCAGGGTCAGGGATTCAGGGTCAGGGAAGGTGCTTCAAGCCTCGTTCATTTGACGCGGCAATGGCGCGCATCCCCTGAATCCTGAATCCCGAATCCTGCCCCTCCCCCTAAACCATGTTTGAAAAAATCCTCATCGCCAACCGCGGAGACCAGCTGCCGTCAGGCAGCGCAGCGGCGAAGCCAAAACGCGCAACGGCCGAAGGCCGTCAGGGCGATTTCGCCGCGGAGAACCCAAATGTTTGAAAAGATTCTGATTGCAAACCGCGGCGAAATCGCCCTGCGTATCCAGCGCGCCTGCCGCGAAATGGGCATCAAGACGGTCGCCGTGTATTCCGAAGCCGACCGCGACGCCAAGTATGTGAAACTGGCCGACGAATCGGTGTGCATCGGCCCGGCGCCCTCGACGCAGAGCTATCTGCACGTGCCCTCGATCATCGCCGCCGCCGAAGTCACCGACGCCGCCGCCATCCATCCCGGCTACGGTTTCCTGTCGGAAAATGCCGACTTCGCCGAGCGCGTGGAGTCGTCCGGCTTCACCTTCATCGGCCCGCGTCCCGACAATATCCGTCTGATGGGCGACAAGGTCGCCGCCAAGCAGGCGATGCTCGAAGCCAAGGTGCCGTGCGTGCCCGGTTCCGACGGCGCTTTGTCCGACGATCCCGACGAGATTGTCCGGACCGCTGCCCGTGTCGGCTACCCGGTCATCATCAAGGCGGCCGGCGGCGGCGGCGGCCGCGGCATGCGCGTCGTGCATACCGAAGCCGCACTGCTGAACGCCGTGACCATGACCAAGACCGAAGCGGGAGCCGCCTTCGGCAACCCCATGGTCTACATGGAGAAATTCCTGCAGACGCCGCGCCATATCGAAATCCAGATCCTCGCCGACGAACACGGCAACGCCGTCCACCTGGGCGAACGCGACTGCTCGATGCAGCGCCGCCACCAGAAGGTACTGGAAGAGGCCCCGGCGCCCGGGCTCGATCCCAAGCTCCGAGACAAGATCGGCGAACGCTGTGCGGAAGCCTGCCGCAAGATCGGCTACCGCGGCGCCGGCACCTTCGAGTTCCTCTACGAGAACGGCGAGTTCTACTTCATCGAGATGAACACCCGGGTGCAGGTCGAGCATCCGGTGACCGAACTCATCACCGGCATCGACATCGTGCAGACGCAGATCCGCGTCGCTGCCGGCGAGAAACTGCCGTGGAAACAGAAGGACATCACCTTCAAGGGTCATGCTGTCGAATGCCGCATCAACGCCGAGCATCCGACGACCTTCGTCCCCAGCCCCGGCAAGCTGACCAACTACCATGCGCCCGGCGGTCCTGGTATCCGCGTCGATTCGCATGTGTACCACGGCTACTACGTGCCGCCGCACTACGACTCGATGATCGGCAAGCTGATCGCCTACGGCGATACCCGCGACCAGGCGATCGCCCGCATGCGGGGGGCGCTGATGGAAATGGTGGTCGAGGGTATCCACAGCAATATCCCGCTGCACCAGGAACTGATGAACGATGCGGCTTTCATCGCCGGCGGCACCAGTATCCATTATCTGGAGCACAAACTGGCGGCGGAGAAAGCTGACAGATAAGCGGCGAGCGGTAAGCAGCAAGCCGAAAACACCCTCCCCGTCGCTCTTTACCGCTTACCGCTTACTGCTCACCGCTAACCACTTACTACCATGCCCTGGCAATCCGTTCGCATCCTCGTCGAATCCAAACAGGCCGAGCCATTGTCCGACGCGCTGATGGATGTGGGTGCGCTATCGGTGTCGCTGGAAGACGCCGACGCCGGCACGGTGGACGAAACCCCGCTGTTCGGTGAACCGGATCATCCGACTGCCGAATTGTGGCCGCACAGTATCGCGGTGGTGCTGCTGGACGAAGACGCCGACGTGGCGGAAACGCTGGCCGCTGCGGCAAAACAGGCAGGCATTCCCGCTCCAACCGACTACACGATCGACACCGTGGCCGAGCAGGACTGGGTGCGCCTCACGCAATCGCAGTTCGATCCCATCCCGATCTCGCCGCGCTTATGGATCGTGCCGACCTGGCACGACGCGCCCGACAGCCACGCGATCAACCTCAAGCTCGATCCCGGTCTGGCATTCGGTACCGGCAGCCATCCCACCACGCGTCTGTGCCTGCGCTGGCTGGATACGCAGCTCGCCGGCGGCGAAACGCTGCTGGACTATGGTTGCGGCTCCGGCATTCTCGCCATCGCAGCGGTCAAGCTGGGCGCCGTGCGCGTCGACGGCGTCGACATCGATGCCCAGGCCGTCGACGCATCGCGCGACAATGCCGCGCTGAACGAGGTTTCCGCCCATTTCTGCCTGCCCGGCGAACTCGCACCGGGCCAGTACGACGTCGTCGTCGCCAACATCCTCACCAATCCGCTCAAGGGCATGGCGCCGCTGTTGGCCGGCCGGGTACGCACCGGCGGACGGCTGGTATTGTCCGGCATCCTGGCCGAACAGGCCGACGAGGTCATGGCGGTCTACCGCGACTGGTTTGACTTCGACCCGCCCACCATCGACGAGGGCTGGGTGCGTCTGGCAGGCGTCAAGCGGTGAATTACCGCACCACCTGTCCGCACTGCGCCAGCGTATTCCGTCTCGGCACAGACCAGCTCGACGCCGCGCAGGGCTGGGTGCAATGCAGCGTGTGCGGCACGGCCTTCGATGCGCGCCTGAGCCTGCTCATGGAAGACGGCTCGCCGCTGCCACAACCCGAGCCCGGACGGGTCGAACCGCCTGCGCAGCCTGAAACCCACCTGCCCGCCGAACAAGAAGCCACGACTGTCGATACCCCCGACACGGTCGACGAGGCCCCACCCGTCGCACCGTCGCCGGAAGAGGAAGACATCGCCGCAGCCGACATTCCGCGCGGAATCGTCCAGCGCGAGACATCGTTCGATCTGGATTCGATCATCCTGATCGACCCGGACATTCCGGTCCCGGACGACCCCGGCCCACTGCCGCAGATTCACACCGCCCCTGGTTATCCTCCTGAACCTGCCACGCCCCTGCGCTGGTCCACCGCTGCCGAAGCTTCCCCCGCAGCACGCATCGAATATGCCTCGCCGATGCCCGGCAAGGCACGCATACCGTCCTCGCCCCGCCGCATCAATCCCTGGGTGTGGGGAACGGCCAGTCTGTTGCTGCTTGTCGTGCTGCTGGCACAAACCACTTATTTTCTGCGCGACACCCTGGTGAGCCGGCTGCCGCAAACCCGACCCGCGCTCGAACAAGCCTGCTCAGCGCTCGGCTGCACGCTTTCGCTTCCCAAAAACCTGACGCTGCTGCAGATCGTCGGCTCCGATCTGCAAACCGAGGCCAGCGGGCGCCTCAAACTCACGCTTACCCTGGGCAACCGCGCCAATCATGTCCAAGCCTGGCCGGTACTTGTGCTGACCCTGACCGACCAGCACAACCGTCCGCTCGCGCGCCGCAGCTTCGCCCCCAGCGAGTACCTCGGCGACGCCCAGCGCATCGCCGCCGGCATTCCCGCGCGCAGCGAACAGCCCCTGAGCCTGCCACTGACCGTGCACGACCTGACGCCGATGGGCTTCAACCTGCAGCTGACGTATTGATATAGCGTCAAGCTAGCCGGTCCAGCGCTTCTTCGGTATAGTGCGCACTCCCGTTGCGGGAGAGCGCATGAACATCGTGCCGCCGAAGGCGTAACCCACCCGGAATCGCTCAGGCAAAAGGACCGCAACAACCGGAACACTCTGGAGAGCGCAGTCGCGGACTGGATCAGATCCGCACAACTGCCACCGAAGGGGCAGCAGCCCGCTGGTTCATTGGATCAGCCGCTGTAATCTCTCAGGTACCAAGGACAGAGGGGTGGAGCGCATCCTCGCTTCACCTTTTTTATTTTTGGTGCCCCATGCTCAAACTTACCCCGCTCAATGCCACTCACCGCGAACTCGGCGCCAAAATGGTCGACTTCGGCGGCTGGGACATGCCGGTCAACTACGGCTCGCAGATCGAGGAACACCACACCGTGCGTTCCGGATGCGGCCTGTTCGACGTCTCCCACATGCTGCCGCTGGACATCCGCGGCGCCAACGTCCGCGCCTTCCTGCGCCGCCTGGTCGCCAACAACGTCGACAAATTGCAGGTCTCGGGCAAGGCGCTGTATTCCTGCATGCTCAACGAGGCCGGCGGCGTCATCGACGACCTCATCATCTACTTCATGGACGAATCCTGGTTCCGCCTGGTGGTCAACGCCGGCACCGCGGAGAAGGATCTCGCCTGGATGGAAAAGCAAAACGCCGACTGGGGCATGGGCCTCACGCTGACGCCGCGCCGCGACCTCGCGATGATCGCGATCCAGGGGCCCGACGCCACGCGCGTCCTCAACGAAGCCCTGCCCGGCGTCGACCAGATCACGGCCAGCCTCAAGCCCTTCAACGCCGCCGCCATGGGCGAGATGTTCATCGCCCGCACCGGCTATACCGGCGAGGACGGCTTCGAGGTGATGGTGCTGGCGAAGTCCGCGCCTTTCTTCTGGAAGGCGCTGATGGAAGCCGGCGGCAAGCCGATCGGCCTGGGCGCGCGCGATACCCTGCGTCTGGAAGCCGGGATGAATCTCTACGGCCAGGACATGGATGAAACCACCTCGCCGCTGGAATCCGGCCTCGCGTGGACGGTGGACCTGAAGACCGAGCGCGACTTCGTCGGCAGCAAGGCCCTGGAGGCCAGCGAAGTCACGAAGCAGCTTGCCGGCCTGCTTCTGCTCGACAAGGGCGTATTGCGCGGGCACCAGAAGGTCCACACCAAAAACGGCGACGGCGAAATCACCTCCGGCACGTTTTCGCCTACGATGCAGCAATCGATCGCGCTCGCCCGCATCCCGCTCGGGATCGCACCGGGTGAGGAAGTCGAAGTCGAGATCCGCGACAAGAAACTGAAAGCCAAAGTGGTGAAATATCCGTTCGTGCGCAACGGCAAAGTATTGATTTAGTCGGGTCAGGATTCAGGATTCAGGGAAGACGCGGCAACGCCGCGTTTTCTCCTGGCCCCTGATCCCTGATCCCTGGAAACCCTAACTAGACCAGGATTACATAACATGAACATCCCCGCTGACCTCAAATACACCCCCAGCCACGAATGGGTGCGCGTCGAAGCCGACGGCACGTTGACCGTAGGCATCACCCATCACGCGCAGGATCTGCTCGGCGACATGGTCTTTATCGAAAATCCGGCTACCGGCCGCACGCTTGCCAAGGGCGAGGAATGCGCCGTGGTCGAGTCGGTCAAGGCCGCATCCGATGTCTACGCGCCCGTGGCCGGCGAAGTGATTGCTGCCAACGGCGACGTGGAATCCAGCCCCGAGTCCGTGAACAAGGACGCCTACAGTGCCTGGATGTTCAAGCTCAAGCCCACCAATGCCGGCGATGTCGCCGAACTGCTCGACGCCGCGGCTTACCAGAAGCTGGTCGAGTCCGAAGCCCATTGATTTTTTCTCCACGAAGAACAGAAGGACCATGAATTTTCTTCGCGCGCTTCGTGTCCTTCGTGGACGAGGTTTTTAAGCCATGCCCTTCATCCCCCACACTGAAGAAGACGTTTCCATCATGCTCGACGCCATCGGTGCCAAGAGCATCGAGGATCTGTTCGATGAAATCCCGCCCGCACTGAAGGCCGGCAAGCTGAAGGACGTGCCCGACGGCCTGCCCGAGATGGCTGTAACGCGACTGATGCAAGAACGCGCGTCGCAGGACGGCTTCTGGTCCAACTTCATCGGCGCCGGCGTCTACGAGCACCACATTCCGGCGGCCATCTGGCAGATCACCACGCGCGGCGAGTTCTACTCCGCCTACACGCCCTACCAGGCCGAGGCGAGCCAGGGCACGCTGCAGCTGATCTACGAATACCAGACCATGATGACCCGGCTGACCGGACTCGACGTCTCGAACGCCTCGCTCTATGACGGGGCCTCGGCGCTGGCCGAAGCCGTGCTGATGGCGGTCCGCTCGCACAAGACCTCGCGCCGCGTACTGGTGCCGAAGGCCGTGCACCCGATCTACCGCCGCGTGGTCGACACCACGGTCAGGAACCAGGGCATCGAACTGGTCGAGCTTGATTTTGATGCTGCGACCGGCCAGACCGTGCTGCCGACCGATCCAGGCAGCTTCGCCGGCCTCGTCATTCCACAACCGAATTTTTTTGGCGTGCTGGAAGACGTGCACGTGCTGACCGACTGGGCACACGACAAAAATGCACTGGCGATCGCACTGGTCAACCCGACCACGCTGTCGGTGCTGGAAGCGCCCGGAAAATGGGGCGGCCAGAATAATCAAATCGTGGGCGCCGACATTGCCGTGGGCGAAGGTCAGTCGCTGGGCGCGCCGATGGCTTCGGGCGGCCCCTATTTCGGCTTCATGTGCTGCCGCCAGGAATTCGTGCGGCAGATGCCCGGGCGCATCGTCGGCCGCACCGTCGACCTCGACGGCAAGCCGGGCTTCGCGCTGACGCTGCAGGCCCGCGAGCAGCACATCCGCCGTTCCAAGGCCACCTCCAACATCTGTACCAACCAGGGCCTGGTGGTCACCGCAGCGACGCAGTACATGTCGTTGCTGGGCCCGCAGGGTTTGGCGAAAGTCGCCGCCAACAGCCACGCCAACACCGTGGCGCTGGCCGACAAGCTCGCAGCGATTCCCGGCGTCACACGCGCATTCGCTTCGCCCTTCTTCCACGAAGTAGTATTGAAGCTCAACGACAACGCGCGTGACGTGCTGCGCGCACTGCGTGCGCAGGGCATCCTTGGCGGACTGGATCTCTCCGGCTGGTATCCCGAACTCGGGCAGGCGATCCTGGTGTGCGTCACCGAAACCAAGACCGCAGCGGATCTCGACCACTACGCGCAACAAATGGAACGTATCCTGTCGAAACGGCGCGAAGCCCCGCCGTGTGCGTACAAGAGCTAATTGGAGTCAAGCATGAGCGATGTACTGCGGGACAAGCAGTTCTGGGATATGACCGACTCGTTCATTCAGTTGGCCAATACCCACCTGAACGAGGTGAGGCCCAGCCGAGTCAGCGCATGCGCGCTATTTGCAGCCTCGAGATTCAACGCCTTCGTCATCACGGCGGCATCAGAGAGCAAGGAACAGCTGATCGCGGAAAAAGAGGCTGCGATCGCTTATTTCCTAGACCAATACGAAAAAATGCTGCGCGAGAACCTGGATGAGCATCTGGCGCGCTACGACCAGCACGGCAGTTAATTGGCAGGAAATGGATCGGGCGTTATCGTTCCAGTGCCCGGCATTTAATCGATTTATTCAAGGAGAGCAATCATGGCAGTGACTCTAGGCGGCAACCCCATCGACGTCGCAGGCAGTTTCCCCAAAGTCGGCGACACCGCACCCGATTTCAAGCTGGTCAACAAGGATCTGGCCGACGTCTCGCTGGCCGATTTCGCCGGCAAGAAAAAAATCCTCAACATCGTGCCGAGCCTCGATACCCCGGTGTGCGCGACGTCGACCAAGAAATTCAACGATGCAGCCGTCGGCAACACCGCCGTGCTGATCATCTCGGCCGACCTGCCGTTCGCAATGAGCCGCTTCTGCGGCGCCGAAAGCACCAACAACGTGACCACGCTGTCGACCATGCGCGGTGCCGAGTTCATGAAGAACTACGGCGTTGCCATCACGAGCGGCCCGCTGGCCGGCATCACGGCGCGCGCGGTCGTGGTATTGGACGAGCACAACAAGGTACTCCATGCTGAACTCGTTCCCGAGATCAAGCAGGAGCCGAACTACGACGCTGCGCTGGCTGCTTTGAAGTAAACACAATCCTCCGCGAAGGCCTGCCCTTCGCGGATTCAAGGTTTTAACCATGCTGATATTCGACCATTCCCGTCCCGGCCGCACCGCCGCCGCCCAGCTGCCCGCCGCCGGCGGAAGCCTCGACGACCTGCCCGCCGGGCTACGTCGCAAAGACGCGCCTGCGCTGCCTGAAGTCTCCGAACTTGACGTCGTGCGTCACTACACGCGCCTGTCGCAGAAGAATTTCTCCATCGATACGCAGTTCTACCCGCTCGGCTCGTGCACGATGAAGTACAACCCGCGCGCGTGCAATTCGCTGGCGATGCTGCCGCAGTTCCTGGCGCGCCACCCGGCCAGCCCGGACGAGACGGGGCAGGGTTTCCTCGCCAGCATGTACGAACTGCAGGAGATGCTGAAGGACGTCACCGGCATGGCCGGCGTGTCGATGGCGCCGATGGCGGGCGCCCACGGCGAATTTGCCGGGGTGGCGATGATCCGCGCCTACCACGACGCGCGCGGCGACACCGCGCGGCGCGAGATCATCGTGCCGGACGCGGCGCACGGAACCAACCCGGCAACGGCGACCATGTGCGGCTACACGGTCAAGGAAATCCCCACCGACGCCACCGGCAGCGTCGACCTCGACGCGCTCAAGGCGGCAGTGGGCCCCCAGACCGCGGGTCTGATGCTGACCAACCCATCGACGCTCGGCGTGTTCGAGAAAACCATCGCCGACATCCAGAAGATCGTCCACGACGCCGGCGGCCTGCTCTACTACGACGGCGCCAACCTCAACGCCATTCTCGGCAAGGTGCGCCCCGGCGACATGGGCTTCGACGTCATCCACATGAACCTGCACAAGACCTTCTCCACGCCGCACGGCGGCGGCGGCCCCGGTGCAGGCCCGGTCGGCGTGGCGCAGCGCCTGCTGCCCTTCATGCCGATCCCCCTGGTGCTGAACGAGAACGGCTTCTACCGGCTGGCGACCGAGACCGACCTGCCGCAGTCGATCGGCCGCATGTCGGCCAACATGGGCAACGCCGGCGTCCTGATGCGCGCCTACGTCTATGCGCGCCTGCTGGGACGCGAGGGCATGCACCGCGTCGCCGAGTACGCCACGCTCAACGCCAACTACCTGATGGCGAAGCTGCGCGAAGCCGGTTTCGATCTCGCCTATCCCGAGCGCCGCGCCAGCCACGAGTTCATCGTCACCCTGAAAAAGCTGAAGGACGCCACCGGCGTGTCCGCGATGGACTTCGCCAAGCGCCTGCTCGACTACGGCTACCACGCGCCGACGACCTATTTCCCGCTGCTGGTGCCCGAATGCCTCCTGATCGAACCGACCGAGACCGAGAGCCGCGAAACGCTCGACGGCTTCATCGAGGCGATGAAAGCGATCAAGCACGAGGCCGAAACCACGCCGGACCTGGTGAAGGGTGCGCCCTACAGCCTGCCGGTACGGCGCCTGGATGACGTCAAGGCCGCCCGCGAACTCGATCTGGCCTACAAACCGGCCGCATCCGTCCAGGCATGACCGACCCCGTCAGCCCCTACAAGGGCAAGACCGGCCTGCGGCGCGTGCTGAACGCGGCGGGTTATTCATGGGCCGGGCTCACCGCCGCGTTCAGGCATGAGGACGCTTTCCGCCAGGAAGTGTTTCTCGCCCTGCTGATGATCCCGCTTGCGCTTTATCTGGGCCCGACGGGGATAAGCCGCGCGCTGATGATCGGCGCGGTCCTGCTGGTGCTGATCGTCGAATTGCTGAATTCGGCGCTCGAGGCAGCGGTAGACCGGATTTCCCTCGAGCACCACCAGCTCATCAAGCGCGCCAAGGATATGGGGAGTGCCGCCGTGATGATCGCACTGGCCAACGTGGTCGTCGTGTGGGCGCTTGTCCTATTGGGTTAGTGAATTACAAAAACCATGCCAATATGGCGCTACACCCTAAAGTTGTGGCGTTCTTAGCCGGAATAGAGGTGTGCGCCCCTTATCGTTTTCCGACTGTGTGAACCTCAAAACTGTTTGCTTACTTCTGAGTCTGTGCCAGGCCGGCTCCGCCGCAGCCTTGGGCATGGGCGACATCAATGTACATTCGCAACTGGGCCGGTCCCTGAATGCGACCGTCACCCTGCTCGGCGCGACCGCCGACACGACGGCGGACTGCTTCAGCCTCGGCACCAGCGCAAACAGCGTCGCACCGCCGCTCCGTGCAAAACTGAGTATCGAACGGGCTGGGGATCAGACGCGTCTGCTCATCCGTACGTCCTACCCGGTAAATGATCCGATCGTACAGTTCGTGCTGGTTTCGGACTGCGAGGTACGCTTGCAACGCGAGTATGTCGTGTTGCTCGACCCGCCCGTGGCGACGGAAGCCCCTCTCAACGAGAATGTCCCTGCTGCAAGCGCGCAAACCGGACCGGCGCCCACCGCTGCCCCATCCCGTCCCGTTTCACCTCGACGCGCCCATCGACCTTCCCATCGCACGGCTACGTCCATCGCGCGACCACCGAACGCGGCAGCGCGGACCCAGACTCCGCCCCGTGTGCATGCCGCGCCGAAGGGAAGCGTCCCACGCCTGGTGCTGTCCGGAAAGCACGAGCTATCCAGCCAGAACGATACGCCAGTGGCGCTGCGTCTCGACACACGCCTGCCTGACCTGACGCAACCGCGTCCCGATGGCCTGACCGCCACCGAACTGTCCGATGAAAACACGGCATTGGGCCGCAAACTTGCGCATCTGGAGGCCCAACTCGCCGCGCTGCAACGCCGCAATGCCGAGCTCGAAGCTGCCCGGCATGCCACCCCCACGACGACACCCGCGCCTGCCACGTCCCCGCAACCCGCCCAATGGCCGCTGTACCTGCTGGCGATGGCGATCGTGGCCAGCTTGATTGCGCTGGCCGCCTGGCTGCTGCGCCGCAACCGCTCCGCCCGGCCCGTACTTGGCGACACGCCCTGGACGCAAACGGGAATGCCGGAGAAAACGCTGTCCGAATTGAGCGCCGACATGCCGGCTGACCCGCCGTCCGCTTCCCCGCGCATGCCGGAAATCGCCCCGCCCCAGCAAACCAGCGGCACGGAAGTCAAGGAAGATGTTCTCGACCAGGCCGAGGTGTTCATGGCCTTCGGGCATGGCGACCTGGCCATCCATCTGCTGCAGGAACATCTGCGCGCCACGCCGACCGAGTCGCCGGTACCCTGGCTGCTGCTGCTCGACCTGCTGCACCGCGAAGGCGATACCGCCGGCTATGCCGCCGCCAGCGCCGAATGTCGCCGGTATTTCAACGTCAACCTCACCGACCATCCGATTTCCCAGGACAACGAAGCCGGCCAGGGGCTGGAGGCGTATCCGCACCTGCTGGAACAGTTGGTGAAAGTATGGAATACCCCGGATATCGAGGCCTTCTTCCACGATTTGATTTACGACAACCGGGGCGGCACGCGCATAGGCTTCGAACCGGGCGCCTACCGCGACATCCTGCTGTTGCGCTCGATCGCGCAGGACGCATTGCCGCTCGCGGCCTGAGCACCCGCTTCACCAAACCATCACTTCGGCGTCATCTGTTTGTCGCACGGCAGGGGCATGCTGCGCCCCATGGATGCCGCCGAATTTACCTGCCAGACGCTTCCGTCCATGCGCCCGCAACTGCGCATTGCGGTGGTGACCGAAACCTACCCGCCCGAAGTCAACGGCGTGGCGATGACGCTTGGCCGCCTGGTCAACGGGCTGCAGGTACGCAATCACCAGGTGCAGCTGATCCGTCCGCGCCAGAATGACGGCGACCAGCCGCAGCCCACCGCCACCCTCAGCGAGCATTTGCAACGCGGCATCGCGCTGCCGCGTTACGAAGGCCTGAAGATGGGCCTGCCGGCGAAAGCCGCGCTGACCCGGCTGTGGACCCGGCAGCGCCCGGACGTGGTACAGATCGCCACCGAAGGCCCGCTCGGCTGGTCGGCGCTGGCTGCCGCCAATAAACTGCGCCTGCCGGTGGCGAGCGACTTCCACACCAATTTCCACAGCTACAGCAGCCACTACGGCTTCGGCCTGTTGCGCCGCGCCATCGTCGCCTATCTGCGCAAATTCCATAACAAGGCTGCCGTCACGCTGGTGCCGACAGAAGGCATTCGCCGCGAACTGCTGGCACACGGCTACGAGAACATCGAGATCATCGGGCGCGGGGTGGACACGCAGCTGTTCCACCCCGGCCGCCGCGATGCGGCCTTGCGCGCGCAGTGGGGCGTGGGCGAGAACGAGACTGCGGTGCTGTACGTGGGTCGCCTGGCAGCCGAGAAGAACCTGTCCCTGGTGTTCAGCGCCTTCGATGCCATGCATCAGGCGCACCCGGCCACCCGCCTGGTGCTGGTGGGCGACGGCCCGGAACGCGCCGGCTGGCAGGCCAAACGGCCCGATGCGATATTCTGCGGCACCCAGGTCGGCGAGGCGTTGGCCGCGCATTACGCCTCGGGCGACGTATTCCTGTTCCCCAGCCTGACCGAGACCTGGGGCAACGTGACGATCGAGGCGATGGCCTCCGGCCTCGCGGTGGTGGCCTACGATTGCGCAGCCGCCGAAGAAATCATCCGGCATGGCGAAAACGGCCTCAAGGTCGCGCCCGAGGATCAAGCGGCGTTCATCGCCCAGGCGGCATCGCTGGCCCCTGATGTCGCACGGCAACGCCGATTGGGCACCGCTGCAGCCGCGCGTGCCGCCCAATTGTCGTGGGACGCCATCATCGACAGTTTCGAGCGGGTGCTGCTGCGTCTCGCCCATCCCGAACCCGCGACCGAACCCCAACTGGATTGGCCTGCCGCGGCCCCGACGGTCCGTTCTTGAGGAGCCCGCCATGCAAAATCGTCTGAGTCTGGTTGCCCACCACGGTCTCGATCGACTGGCCGCACGCGAGCATGCCTGGCTGGAGCGCCTCAACGGCGTGCGCCTGCCCGACTGGGAGGTCGGCCTGCTGCGGCTCGCCAGCCGGCTCGGCGACGGGGTGTTCTGGTATGCGCTGATGCTGGCGCTGATCGCCTGGAACGGATGGGACGCCCTGCCGGCCGTGCTCCACATGATCACGGCCGGCCTCGTCGGCACGTTCATCTACAAATGGCTGAAAGGCGCTACCGAACGTCCGCGCCCCTATCAGGCCTGCCCGTCGATCTGCTGCCTGACCGCGCCGCTCGACCGCTTCAGTTTTCCCTCCGGCCACACCCTGCATGCGGTGGTCTTCAGCGCGGTCGCCACGGCCTATTACCCGGCACTGGGATGGCTGGTATGGCCATTCACGGCGCTGGTCGCACTGTCACGGCTGGTGCTGGGACTGCACTACGTGAGCGATGTCCTGGTGGGTGCGCTGCTCGGCGGCACGATCGCCGCCCTCTCGCTGGCGCTGTAGGGCGCCTGTCTTAAAAAACCCTCAGGCTGCGTTGCGGAAACGCGGCTGCACCTCGGCTTCGAACAGGTCCCCAGGCAGCGGCAACCGGCATGCCACCAGTTCCGGCGCGTGCGCGGCGATGCGTTCGCGTGCCACCGCCACCGGCGGACAATCCGGCAACCAGGCGGGCGCCTCGCCGGCCAACACCCGGTTCATCTGCGGCAACCGGGCCGTCACTTCCTGGATGTAGTAATCGAAACGCGCGGCAAGCTTTCGATCCAGCACGCACCCTACGCCATGCAACGCATGGGGCAGGCGGCTCTGCCGCAACAGGCGTTCGGCACTCGACAACTGGCGGATTGCCCGTCGGCTGGCGGCGGACGAGCAATCGAAGTTGCACGCCACATACTCCACCAGCCAATCGTCGATCTGCAACAGCGGGGCAGACGGATTGAACAGATGGCGCGAGATATGGTGATCCATCGCCCATTCCGCGGCGGCATGCGTGAGCATCGGCACGTTCCACCACAGATGCTCGTGAGCGGGAACGAAATGATTGTGCGCAATGATGTCAACCCACAGATGGCTCATCGCACCGACTGCACAGGCCCGCGATTCGTCGTCGTGCGCCGCATCCAATAGCGCGTGGGCGGTCTCCCAGCGGTGGCTGGCGTCGAATGCGCGAGTCCCTGCAGTCGTGCCCACCAGCGCCAGATCGGGCAGGCAGGCGCCGGCCTTCAGGCGCTGCGGAAACCGCCGCACCGCGCGGCGCAGCGCAGGATCGAGCAGGGGCACGCCCCATACCAGCAATTGCGCAAAGTACACATGGGTCATCAGCCCCCATGCCAGCGCATCGCCGGCAAACAGCAGCGCAGGCACCGACCAGAGCAAGGCGGTACGGCGAGTGTAGGCATGGGCGGTAACGTTCATGCGCGCAGCATGGCCGCGCTACGTGAACCTGCGCTGTCAGGCGCATGAATCTTCCGTGAATCCCGGCCAACCGGCTGCGTATAATCCGGGCTGTCGTTTTCAGCCCACACCCATCATGCGCACCCTCATCTGCGGTTCCCTCGCCTTCGATTCCATCATGGTGTTCCAGGATCACTTCAAGCACCACATCCTGCCCGACAAGATCCACATGCTGAACGTGTCGTTCCTGGTGCCGGAGATGCGCCGCGAGTACGGCGGCTGTGCGGGCAACATCGCCTACAACCTGAAGCTGCTGGGCGGCGAGCCGCTGATCATGGCGACCGTGGGCGACGACTTCGCCGCCTATGCCGAGCGCCTCGACGCCTTGGCGATCCCGCGCGACTACATCCACCATGTCGCCGGTACCTACACCGCCCAGGCTTTCATCACCACCGACCTCGACGACAACCAGATCACCGCCTTCCATCCCGGCGCGATGAATTATTCACACGAGAACGACGTGCGTCAGGTGCCGGATCTCAAGCTGGGCATCGTCGCCCCGGACGGACGCGACGGCATGCTGCGCCACGTGCGCGGCTTTCACGAGGCGGGAGTGCCATGCGTCTTCGATCCAGGCCAGGGCATGCCGCTGTTTTCCGGCGAGGAACTGCTGGAGTGCGTCCACAAATCCCGCTACGTCATCCTCAATGATTACGAAGCCGAGCTGCTGCAGAGCCGCACCGGGGAAAATCTGGCCACGCTGGCACGCCATGTCGAGGCGCTGATCGTGACACGCGGCGGCGAAGGTTCGGTGATCCACACGGCCGGCGGGCAGATCGACATCCCGGCCGTGCGGCCGGCGGCCATCCTCGACCCCACCGGCTGCGGCGACGCCTACCGTAGCGGCATTCTGTACGGCATCGTCCACGGACTCGACTGGGAAACCTCGGGCCAGCTGGCGAGCGTGATGGGTGCGATCAAGATCGAGCACCGCGGTGGTCAGAACCACGCGCCGAGCCGGCAGGAAATCGCCGGACGGCTCAAGATCGCGTTTGGCAAAACGCTCTGAACCACGCCGAGAATCGACGGTCACACCGCCTATAGTGAAACGAGTGCAGCTAGAGGACCCGCATCATGAAGAATACCCAAACCATCGTTGCCGTCACCCTGATGACAGCCAGCTTGGCCCTACTTGGCGGCTGCGCCAGCGGCGTCGGCGGCAAGGACTACAGCCGCGACCAGACCCGGGCCGTCCAGGAGGTGCAGATGGGCGTGGTGGAGTCGGTGCGTGAGGTGAATATCGAAGGTACCAAGACGCCGATCGGTGCAGGCGCTGGCGCCGTCGTCGGCGGTGTGGCCGGCAGCACGGTGGGCAGCGGCAAGGGCAGCGTGGTCGGCGCGGCGATTGGCGCGGTACTGGGCGGATTGGGCGGTGCAGCCGCGGAAGAGGCAACCACTCGCCAGAAAGGCGTCGAAATCACGGTCAAGCTCGATTCGGGACGGATGCTCGCCATCACCCAGGCGGCGGACGAGGCGTTCCGGGTAGGCGATCGCGTACGGGTCTTGTCGGGTGGGGGAACGACACGCGTATCGCACTGAAGCCGGACCCGATCTCCCGGTATCCCCATGATTCGTAGTTCATCGTTCCGAAACCTGAACGTCACGCCGGGTTAACACCCGATCTCTAAGCTGGGCGCATTCCATCAATGGGAGTGCCCCATGCTCGACGTTCTCAGCGCCCAACCATCCCTCTCCACCAGCCGCTACCACATCTCGCTGGCGGTGGACGACAACGAAATCCGCGAAGCACAGCGCCTGCGTTACAAGGTGTTTGCCGAGGAGATGGGCGCGCGCCTGTCCTCCGTTCTGCCGGGGCACGATATCGATCTGTACGACCCCTTCTGCGACCATCTGCTGGTACGCGATCTGGCCAGCGGCGAAGTCGTCGGCACCTATCGCATCCTGCCGCCCGATGCTGCCAAGCGCGTCGGCAGCTATTACTCCGAACAGGAATTCGATCTGACCCGGCTGCAATTCCTGCGCCCGCGCATGGCCGAACTGGGACGCTCGTGCGTGCATCCGGCGCACCGCAGCGGTGCCGTCATCGCCCGCCTGTGGATCGGGCTGGCCGACTACATGACGCGTTATGGCTATGAATACATCGTCGGCTGCGCCAGCATCGGCATGGCGGACGGCGGCCATGTCGCGGCCAGCGTGTACCGCCAGATCATCCAACGCCATCTCGCGCCGATCGAATGGCGCGCCACGCCGCGCTACCGCCTGCCCGTCGAGTCGCTCGACGAAGGCCAGACCGCAACGCTGCCACCGCTGATCAAGGGCTACACTCGGCTCGGCGCGATGGTATGCGGTGAACCGGCGTGGGATCCCGATTTCAACACGGCCGATCTCTTGATGCTGCTGCCGATGGCGCAACTCAACCGCAACTATGCCCGCCGTCTCATCGGATGAGTCTTACAATGAACGGGTGAGCCTTGCCTATTTCCCCGCCCCTCTGCGCCGCGTCCTCCGCATCGGCCTGCTGGCCTTGCACCTGGCCTGGGGCGTCGCCCTGGCAGGGCTGATTTTCCCCCTGCTCAGCCCCGCACAGCGGGATCGCCGCATCATGGCCTGGGCCCGGCGCCTGCTCCGGGTACTTGGCGTACGGCTGAAGGCGGATGTCGCGCCGTGCCTGCCGGGCGGCGCGCTGCTGGTATGCAATCACGTGTCGTGGCTGGACATCTACCTGATCTACGCGGCCCAGCGGGTGCACTTCGTCTCCAAGGCCGAAGTGCGCAACTGGCCGGTGGCCGGCTGGCTGGCGCACAAGACCGGCACACTGTTCATCGAACGCGGCCGTCGTGCCGACACGGCGCGCATCAACA
The DNA here is from genome assembly GCA_002343685.1 of Thiobacillus denitrificans. Taxonomy (GTDB): domain Bacteria; phylum Pseudomonadota; class Gammaproteobacteria; order Burkholderiales; family Thiobacillaceae; genus Thiobacillus; species Thiobacillus denitrificans_A. The sequence goes on from DDRS01000034.1 coordinate 74,964, forward strand.
CCGAGATGCGGGCGCTGATGCAGTCGGGCGCCTGGGTCGCCGTGTTCCCCGAAGGCACCACCGGCGACGGCAAGGGGCTGCGGCGCTTCATGCCGTCGCTGCTGCAGCCGGCGGTCGAACTGAATTGTCCGATCGTACCGGCGGCCTTGCGCTACCGCACGCTGGACGGCGAATACAGCGCTGCACCCGCCTACATCGACGACCTCAGCATGTGGCAAAGCCTGAAGCAGATCGTCAGCGAGCCCGGCCTCATCGCCGAACTGCATTTCGCCGAGCCTATCCTGCCCAACGGCCACCGGCGCGAACTGGCGGCACAGGCGGAAGCCGCCACCGCCGGGCTGTTGGGCCTCAGGGTTTCGGAAGCCGAACCTGCGGGCACTGCACCTCGTACACCTGCCGATCCTCCAGCCTGACGGCGGTCAATCTGCCGCCCCACAGGCAACCGGTATCCAGCGCGATCAGGTCGTCGCGGTTGATCAACCCGAGCGTCGACCAGTGTCCGATGACGAGGGTCGCCTCGGCGCTCCTTCGCCCCGGCACCTCGAACCACGGCAGCCAGCCGGCCGGCTGTGTACCCGGCGCGCCCTTGTGGTGGAATTCCATCTCGCCCGCCGCCGAACAGTAGCGCAGCCGGGTGAAGGCGTTGACGATCACCCGCAGGCGCTCGACGCCATGCAGCGCCGCATCCCACGCCACCGGCGCATTGCCGTACATCTGCGCGAAGAATTCCCGGTAATGCGGGCTTTGTAGCGCAGCTTCCGCCTCCGCGGCATGCTGCATCGTGTCGTCCACCGTCCAGCCCGGCAGCACGCCCGCGTGCACCATGAGGAACGCGCCATCGCGCCAGGCCAGTTTCTGCTGTCGCAGCCAGACCAGCAGTTCGTCGCGGTCCGGCGCATTCAGTATCTCGTCGAGCGTATCGCCTTTGTGCACCCGCCCGAAACCTTCGGCCAGCGCCAGCAAGTGCAAATCGTGGTTGCCGAGCACACTGATGGCGGCATCTCCCAGTTCCCTGACGGTCCGCAACACCGCCAGCGATCCCGGCCCGCGGTTGACCAGATCGCCCACAAGCCACAGCCGGTCGGCGCCCGGGTCGAACCGGATCGCATCCAATAAACGCAGCAGGGACGTGTGACATCCCTGAAGATCGCCAATGGCATAGGTAGACATATAAAATACGGCTTCTTTGTGTGCTGTGTTGACCTGCATCATAGCGCGCCCGCCCGAACCTCTTGTGACGTCTGCGCCATGAAACCCCTGATCCGCCTGTTTTTCAGAACCCTGCGCCTCATCCTCGCCCCCTTCATGCTCGTGGGCTATTGGCTGACGCGCCCGAAGGGCATCGTGCGTCCTGCCGCCGCGCAGCAGGACGTCGACGCACGCACACGCAGCCTGGCGCTGTACCACTATCCCACCTGTCCGTTCTGCCTCAAGACCCGGCGCACGATGCAGCGGCTTTCGCTCAACATCGAACTGCGCGACGCGCAGCATGACGAAACGCACCGGACAGCCCTGATCGCGGGCGGCGGCAAGGCGCAGGTCCCCTGCCTGCTGATCACCGACGCGCAGGGCAAGCAGACCTGGATGTATGAATCGGATGCCATCAACGCCTGGCTGAACCGCGAATTCGGCGCGGCATGAGCCTGCTCGCAGCGCTCAACCCGCCGCAGCGCGAGGCGGCGAAATACCTCGACGGTCCCTTGCTTGTGCTGGCGGGCGCCGGTTCGGGCAAGACGCGCGTTATCACCCACAAGATCGCCTATTTAATTGGGGAGTGCGGCTACAAGCCGGGGTCGATCGCCGCGATCACCTTCACCAACAAGGCCGCTCGCGAGATGGCTGAGCGCGCGGCCAAGCTGACCCAGGGCGATGCCTTTAGTAAAATCAGTACCAAGGGCCTGATCGTCACCACCTTCCATTCGATGGGCCTGCGCATGCTGCGCGAGGACGCGAAATTCGCCGAGCTGAAGCCGGCCTTTTCCATCCTCGATTCGGCCGACGCCGCCGGCATCGTGTCGGAAATCCTCAAGACCACCGACAAGCAGGAAATCCGCCGCGCGGTGTCACGCATTTCTCTGTGGAAGAACGAACTGAAATCGCCCGCCGCCGCGCTCGCCACGGCCGAGGACGACAACGCGCGCGCCTACGCCAAGATCTACGACCGCTACGACGCCACCCTGCGCGCCTATCAGGCGGTCGACTTCGACGACCTCATCCGCCTGCCCGCAGAATTATTGGATACCCACGCCGAGCTGCGCGAGAAGTGGCAGAACCGCCTGCGCCACATCCTGGTCGACGAATACCAGGACACCAACGTGGCGCAGTACCGCCTGCTGCAGAAGCTCACCGGGGTGCGCGCCGCCTTCACCGCGGTCGGCGACGACGACCAGGCGATCTACGGCTGGCGCGGCGCCTCGGCCGACAACCTGCGCCAGCTGAACGAAGACTACCCGCACCTGCATGTGGTCAAGCTGGAGCAGAACTACCGTTCGAGCGTGCGCATCCTGAAGGCCGCCAACAGCCTCATCGCCAACAACCCCAAGCTGTTCGAGAAACGCCTGTGGAGCGACCTCGGCCTCGGCGACGCGATCCAGGTGATGCCGACCAAGGACGACGAGCACGAAGCCGAATCGGTGGTCATGCGGCTCTTGTCGCACAAGTTCCAGCACCGCACCGAGTGGCGCGACTACGCCATCCTCTACCGCGGCAACTACCAGGCGCGCATCTTCGAGCAGGCATTGCGCAACGAGAAGGTGCCGTACCAGCTGTCCGGCGGGCAGTCGTTCTTCGACCGCGCCGAGATCAAGGACGTGATTTCCTACCTGCGGCTGATCGCCAACAGCGACGACGATCCCGCCTTCATCCGCGCGGTCACCACGCCCAAGCGCGGCATCGGCGCGGCGACGCTGGAAAAGCTCGGCCAGGTCGCCGCCACCCTGCACGTCAGCCTGTTCGAGGCGGTGTTTTCCGCCGCCGCCGCATCCCAGATCGGCGAGCGTCAGCTGGCGCCGCTAATCGAGTTCTGCAACTTCATCAACCGCATGGAGGAACGCGTGCCGCGCGAGCCGGCGGGCGAACTGCTGAACGACCTCTTGAAGACCATCGACTACGAGGTGTATCTCTTCGACCAGGACGACCAGCGCGCGGCGCAGAACAAGTGGAACAACGTGCTCGAATTCGCCGCCTGGATCGCCAAGAAGGGCGAGGAAGACGAGAAGGACCTGCTGCAGCTGACGCAAACCATCGCGCTGATCACGCTGCTGGAAGGCCGCGAGGAGGAAGAGCCCGACGCGGTTCGTCTGTCCACCCTGCACGCCGCCAAGGGGCTGGAATTCGGCCACGTGTTCCTGGTCGGCGTCGAGGAGAACATCCTGCCGCACCGCGACGCGGTGGACGAAGGCCGGCTGGAGGAAGAGCGCCGCCTGATGTATGTCGGCGTCACCCGCGCGAAGAAGTCGCTCACGCTGTCCTATTGCTCGCGCCGCAAGCGCGCCCGCGAAACGGTCGCCTGCGACCCCTCGCGATTCATCGACGAGCTTGGCGACGACGTGCGCCAGCCGGAGAAGCCCTCCAGCGCGGACGCCAAGGCCAGCGGCAGTGATCGGCTGGCGGCGTTGAAGGCGATGCTAGGCTGAGTCCTGCAATTGCACACACATGGCTCAACCATGGTTCGTGCGCGCCAAATATTAACTATTTGGTTCTGTGGCCACCTTTGACCCTGAGTGTCCGGTCACGATTTGTTCGCCGAATCTGTGTTCATGCAGAGCAAAAGCAGCATGCGGCGCCGGTCAGTGCATAACGTGTCTGCAGGGTAGCGAGATTAGGCAACAGTCCCCCTCGGGACGAGGCTCAGCCATACTTGAAAGGGCGTCATGCATCCGGATTGACAGGCATGCTCCGATTTCGGTAGCTCATCCTGCTTCATATCAATCCCCTACTGGAGCACACTTTCCGCAATATTGTTTTGCTCAAATATCGCGCGTGCAGTGTTTCCGTCAGGTTTTCCGGGAAATTGTGCATTCGCCACTGTGGATGGCATCCGCATCGCTATCGCGCCCATTCAGCAAAGAGCAAGTGCCAAACAGTTCGGCAGCCCAGTCGGCGAACGCACGTACCTTGGGCGATAGGTGGCGGCTGTGCGGATAGATCACTGAGATAGGCACTGGTGCCGGTTTCCATTGCGGCAGGATCTCGCGCAGCGCACCAGACTCGAGATACGGTAAGGCCATGAACCTGGACGCCTGAATCAGACCGAAACCCTGCAGCCCAAGCGTCATGTATGCCTGGACGTCATTCACCGACACACTCCCATCCACTTTGACTTCGGTGCGCACACCATCAATGATGAAATCCCAGTCGATGTTGCGGCCAGTGCGGCTCGAAAAATAATGTACGGCCTTGTGATGCGTTTGTAACTCCTCCAGTGTTCTCGGCTCGCCATACCGCTCCAGATAGCTCGGTGCGGCGCAGTTCAGGAAACTCAGACTACCGATGCGTCGCGCCACCAGAGTGGAATCCACCAGATCGCCGCCGCGAATCACGCAGTCGACCGCCTCCTGTACCAGATCAACCGGGCGGTCGCCCATGCCGATCACGAGTTCGATGTCTGGATAGCGCATACGAAAATCGCACAACCTGGGGATCAGAACCAACCGGCCTAAGGTAGTCGGTACATCAATGCGTAAGCGACCCTGGGGTCGTTGCGCCACATCACGGAATGCCGCTTCGGTCTCTTCCAGTTCGGTCAGGATGCGTGCACAGCGTTCGTAATATGCAGCGCCATCAGGCGTCAGGCTGACATTGCGCGTCGTACGATTGAGCAGACGTACTTTGAGGAAATTCTCGAGGTTCTGAACAGTCGTCGTTACGCTCGCCCGGGGCAGACCCAGATTGCCTGCGGCGCGCGTGAAGCTGTTGGCATCCACCACCGCCATGAACACCTGCATGGCTCGAAACCTGTCCACATCTATTTCCTTTCAATGATTTATGGCTACACAGGTCGCCTCTTAGCCCGCCTACCGGGGCAATATTATTCGCTCCTGGAGAACAGTGTTATCAATCCACGGGGCTTTATCCGATTCAATGAAACACCAAAAATGCGTTCCTGACAACTTATCTGACGCCAATGACCAACCCCACATCCACGAACGCCCCAACCAAAGTCATGGGCACAAGCCACGCCTCCCTGCAAGCGGTGCTGGTCGAGTACCTGTGGATACCAGGGTTACCTGTCCCCATTCCGATGCGTGCTCACCCGCCGGGGGATGGCGTTGGCCGCGGAGTATTGCTTGGCATGGCGTATTGCCACGGTGGTGGATGCATCGGCGGTCCCCTGGACGATTCCAGCAAAACCATCCGTAACCTTGCGGCAGATACGTCGGCCACAGCCATTTCGGTAGGCTGCTCGCGGCCGCCGAAACGGCTCCTTCTTGCCGCAACGGAAGACGCCTAGCCGCGCTGCCATGGCTTATCGTCAATACAGAACGCATGAATATTGATCCCGACCGTATAGCAATTGCTGGGGACGACGCCGGTGTGTCGGCCCAGTTCACTCGCTTCGCGGTGAGCCATGCCGACTCTCCTCACCCGTGGCCCTTGCCGAAGTTGTCGAGTTTCCGAGACGACGTCTTGCCTGCTGAGAAAAACGCTACGCACGTACATGCACAGGCCAGCTGCAATCCAAGACTTGAATCCCCGTAAGGAACCAACATTATGCGCCGCTTCCCAATCACGCAAACCAACAAACGCTACGTCATCGCTGCCGCCATTTCCGGCCTCGCGCTCATAGGCGGAAGTTTTGCCATCATTCATGCGTATGCCAACAATAGCGCAACGGCGGCAGTACCTCCTGCCGCCAGCGTGGATGTCGCCATAGTCGAGACCCGCAACATCATCGACTGGCATGGTTATTCGGGGCGCCTCGAGGCCGTCGACCGTGTTGAGATTCGCCCGCAGGTGTCGGGGATCCTTACCGCAGTGCATTTCAAGGATGGCAGTCTTGTCAAGAAAGGCGACGTGCTGTTCACCATCGACCCTCGCCCTTATGCAGCAGAAGTCGCCCATGCCGAGGCGCAGCAGGCTGGTGCCGAAGCCCGCGTTGCCTACACTGCATCGGATGTTGCCCGTGGTCAGAGGCTGCTGGCCGACAACGCCATCTCCAAACGCGACCTTGAAGAAAAACAGAATGCCGCGCGTGAAGCCGCTGCGAATCTTCAGTCTGCGCAGGCAACACTACGTATCGCCAGGCTGAATCTCGAATACACGCAGATCAAGGCGCCGATTGATGGGCGCATGTCGCGCGCCGAAGCCACCGTCGGCAATCTGGTCACCGCCAACGCCAGCACCTCGCTGACGACACTGGTGTCGTCCTCGCGCATCTATGCTTCCTTCGATGTAGACGAACAAACCTTTCTCAAGGTCGTCAATCCGGCCCGCACAGCCAAGGGCACACAGCTTCCGGTGTATCTGGGGCTCGCCAATGAAGAAGGCTTTCCGCGTCAGGGCAGGATCAGCTCCGTAGACAACCGGCTCGACACCACCTCCGGAACCATCCGCGTCCGCGCCGTATTCGACAATCCCGAAGGGCTGCTGGTCCCCGGGCTCTATGCACGTGTCCGCCTTGGCGGCGGCGCCTCGCACAATGCCGTGTTAATCGACGAGAAGGCTGTCGGAACCGATCAGGACAAACGCTTCGTACTGGTTGTTGATGCCGGCAACAGGACCGTCTACCGCGAAGTGCACCCCGGCGCCACCCAGGGTGGACTGCTTGTTATCGAGGATGGCCTCAAGCCGGGTGAGCGCATTGTGGTCAACGGGTTGCAACGTGTTCATCCGGGCGATGCAGTCACGCCACAACTCGTTCCCATGACTGGCATGGATGACATACGCAGCCCCGGTGCATCTGCCGCAGCCGGGCGCAAGACGGCAACCTGATCCAGCAAGCCTGCTCACAGCCCACTACAGAAAGCCGGCCCCTATGAATATCTCCAAATTCTTCATCGACCGTCCCATCTTTGCGGGAGTGCTGTCCATCCTCATCCTGCTGGCAGGGGTATTGTCGCTGTTCCAGCTGCCTATTTCAGAATATCCGGAAGTCGTGCCGCCGTCGGTCGTTGTCCGCGCGCAGTATCCCGGTGCCAATCCAAAAGTGATTGCGGAAACGGTCGCCGCACCGCTGGAAGAGTCGATCAACGGCGTCGAAAACATGCTCTACATGCAGTCGCAGGCCAATAGCGACGGCAATCTGACGTTAACGGTCTATTTCAATCTGGGCACGGACCCTGACAAAGCACAGCAGTTGGTGCAAAACCGCGTTGCGCAAGCGCTTCCGCGCCTGCCGGACGACGTACAGCGGATCGGTGTTACGGCCCTCAAGAGTTCGCCGACGCTGACCATGGTGGTGCACCTGATCTCGCCAGACAATCGCTACGACACCAATTACCTGCGCAACTACGCGGTACTCAACATCAAGGATCGCCTTGCGCGGATCAAGGGCGTCGGCGAAGTCGGTTTGTTCGGCTCAGGCAACTATTCGATGCGAATCTGGCTGGATCCGCAGAAGGTCGCCCAGCACAACCTGACCGCCTCCGACATCGTGCGCGCCATCCGTGAGCAGAATGTGCAAGTCGCAGCTGGCATCATCGGCGCTTCACCAAGCACGTCCGACGCGCCAATACAGTTTTCAGTGAATGCCCAGGGCCGACTGAAAACCAAAGCCGAGTTTGCTGACATCATCATCAAGACCTCCCCCGATGGTGCCGTCACGCGCCTGGGCGAGGTTGCCAGGATCGAACTGGCCGCGCAGGAATATGGCCTGCGCTCATTGCTCGACAACAAGCCCGCAGTGGCAATCCCCATTCGTCAGGCGCCGGGAGCCAATGCGCTTGATGTCTCGGCACGCGTACGTGAGACCATGCAGGAACTGGCGAAAGATTTTCCATCTTCGGTCGAATACCGCATCGTCTATGACCCGACGCAGTTCGTTCGCGCCAGCATCAAGGCAGTCGTGCATACCCTGCTGGAAGCGATAGCGCTGGTCGTGCTGGTCGTCATCGTGTTTTTGCAGACTTGGCGCGCATCCATCATTCCGTTGCTGGCTGTGCCGGTGTCGATTATCGGCACCTTCTCGCTGCTGCTCGGCTTTGGTTATTCGATCAACGCGCTGTCGCTATTCGGCATGGTGCTGGCCATCGGTATTGTGGTCGATGACGCCATCGTCGTGGTTGAAAACGTGCAACGCAACATCCAGGCAGGCTTGTCGCCGAGGGACGCCACCTATCGGGCCATGCGCGAAGTCAGCGGCCCCATCATCGCCATCGCGTTGACCCTGATCGCCGTGTTCGTGCCCCTGGCATTCATGACGGGCCTCACCGGTCAGTTCTACAAGCAGTTTGCCATGACCATCGCCATCTCGACGGTAATCTCGGCGTTCAATTCGCTGACGCTGTCGCCGGCGCTCGCCGCACTCTTGCTCAAGGGGCACGATTACGACAACCAACACAAGCAGGACTGGCTAACCCGGGTAATGAACCGCTATCTCGGTGGCTTCTTTGCCCGCTTCAATCGCTTTTTCAACCGTGCGTCGACCGGCTACAGCAAAGGCGTCACCGGAGTGATATCCCGCAAGGCCTCGGCCATGGGCATATATGCCGCATTGCTCGGCCTGACGGCAGGTATTTCCTATCTTGTTCCCGGCGGCTTCGTCCCCGCGCAGGACAAGCAATACCTGATCAGTTTTACGCAACTACCCAATGGCGCATCGCTTGACCGCACCGAGGCTGTGATCCGCCGCATGAGTGAAATTGCCCTGAAGCAGCCGGGCGTGGAAAGCGCAGTCGCGTTCCCGGGTCTGTCGATCAACGACTTCACCAACAGTTCCAGCGCCGGCATAGTGTTCGTCACCTTGAAGCCATTTGATGAACGCCGCGGTAAAGATCTTTCCGCAGGCGCTATTGCCGGTGCGCTCGGCAAGCAGTTTGCCGGCATTCAGGATGCTTTCATCGCCGTCTTCCCGCCGCCGCCGGTCATCGGCCTTGGCACACTCGGCGGCTTCAAGATGCAGCTTGAAGATCGTGGCGCACTCGGCTACTCGGAGCTGAACAATGCCGCCAATGCCTTTATGGCGGCCGCCAAGAAGGCACCAGAACTCGGTCCGATGTTCTCCAGCTACCAGATCAACGTACCCCAACTAGACGTCGACCTCGATCGCACCAAGGCCAAGCAACTAGGCGTGTCGGTCACCGATGTGTTCGATACGATGCAAATCTATCTCGGCTCGCTGTATGTAAATGACTTCAACCGTTTCGGACGCGTCTACCAGGTACGCGCACAGGCTGATGCACCGTTCCGTTCGCACCCAGAAGACATACTGCAGTTAAAGACCCGAAACGATCATGGCGAGATGGTGCCCTTGTCATCGCTGGTCAAGGTCACGCCGGGCTATGGTCCGGAGATGGTGGTGCGCTACAACGGCTATACGGCAGCCGATATCAATGGCGGTCCGGCGCCCGGCTACTCTTCGTCGCAAGCCGAAGCCGCGGCCGAGCGTGTCGCTGCCGAAACCTTGCCGCATGGCGTGAAATTCGAATGGACGGATCTGACCTATCAGAAAATCCTCGCGGGCAATTCCGGCATCTGGGTGTTTCCGATCAGCCTGTTGCTGGTGTTCCTGGTGCTGGCTGCACAGTACGAAAGCCTGACCCTGCCACTGGCCGTGATCATGATTGTGCCGATGAGCATTCTGGCAGCGCTCACCGGCGTGTGGCTGACAGGTGGCGACAACAACATCTTCACACAGATCGGCCTGATGGTACTGGTGGGGCTCGCCTGCAAGAACGCCATTCTGATTGTCGAATTCGCCCGCGAACTCGAACTGCAGGGCAATACGCCCCTACAAGCCGCCATCAACGCAAGTCGCCTGCGCCTACGGCCGATCCTGATGACTTCGATCGCTTTCATCATGGGGGTAATACCCCTCGTCATCTCCAGTGGCGCCGGATCGGAAATGCGCCATGCCATGGGCATTGCCGTGTTCTTTGGCATGCTGGGCGTCACTTCGTTCGGTCTGTTCCTAACGCCCGTGTTCTATGTGCTTCTTCGTACGCTGGATAAGCGCCACAAGCTGCACTCCGCGGTGCATCACGAAGCGCCCTTGACCCTGGCTCCCGCCATTCAGAACGCAGGTCTGGAGTAATCGCCATGAATCATGAGTCCAACCCCGCCACGAGTACCCGCCTCCCTCTCCCGAGCGCAGGCCATCTGGTGCCGACCTTGCTAGCCAGTGCCCTGGTTCTCACAGGCTGCTCGATGGCGCCAAGCTATGAGAGGCCGAGCTTTACAACGCCCACAGCTTTCAAGGAAGCGGCACCAGTCGATACGAATTGGAAACTGGCCCAGCCGTCGGAAGATGTGGCCCGTGGGGAATGGTGGAAAGCCTTCAATGACGAAACGCTGAATAGGCTCGAAACTGACGCACTCGCGGCCAATCAGGATCTGAAGGCTGCTGCGGCCCGCGTTGGCCAAGCCCGCGCACTTGAGCAAAGCGCACGCGCCGGCCTGTTCCCTCAGATCGGCGTTGGGATTGGCGCAACACGGCAAAAGCCATCGCCCGCATCGCAGGGGCTAGCGCCGGATGCCGAGACAAACGCGACCACCCTGTGGCGCGGTCAGGCCTCTTTCAGCTATGAAGCCGATCTGTTCGGACGCGTGAGCTCAATCGCCGATGCGGCGCGCTTTGATGCAGAGAGGAACGCTGCGCTATTCCATTCAACACTTTTGGCATTACAGGCGGATGTGGCTCAGGCTTACTTTCTTGTGCGCGAACTGGATGCGACCCAAGCGGTATATGCCGATACGGTGAAGCTGCGAAGCGAAACGCTGAAGCTGTTCCAGCGCCGCTTCGACGAAGGAGACATCAGCGAGCTCGATATGCGGCGTGCCGAAACCGAGCTGGCCGCCGCGCAGTCGGATTCGCTCGGCATTTCACGGCAACGCGCAGTGGCTGAACATGCCCTTGCCATCCTGCTTGGCAAGACCCCGGCTGCGTTCAGCTTACCGCAGCAACCCTTGACGCGTCTTGCGCTCGCAGTGCCAGCCGTTCTGCCGTCGACCCTGCTCGAACGCCGCCCCGATATTGCAGCAGCTGAACGCAGCATGGCTGCGGCCAATGCACGTATCGGCGCAGCAAAATCGGCCTACTTCCCACGCCTCGACTTAACCGGCTCTTTGGGCTATGAGTCCGGCACTTTGGGCGAACTGTTCAAGCATGCCAGCCGCGCCTACGTGTTCGGCCCGCTGGTAGGTACGCTTCTAACGTTGCCGATCTTTGACGGGGGGAGCCGCGAAGCCGGCGTTAATCGTGCCAAAGCGGCATACGAGGAAGATGTTGCCAATTACCGGCAAGCGGTATTGAAGGCTTTCAAGGAAGTCGAGGACAACTTGGCCAATCTGCGCATCCTCAACGACCAGAATAAGGCACAGGATGAGGCAGTCAATTCGTCAACCCGTGCTGCCAAGCTATCACACGTCCAGTACCAAGAGGGGGCCGTCAGCTATTTGAGTGTCATTGATGCTGACCGCAGTGTATTGCTGCAGCAACGCGTCGCCGTCCAACTGGATGGCGAGCGGGCCCGTGCAACCGTGAATCTGATTCGCGCCATCGGCGGTAGTTGGGACGTAACAAGTCAAACAAACACTGTTCCAGCAGAAGCGATAGGTCTTTCAACGGTTTCTGTGCATGGCTCTTGATGCATATCGCGCTTTTATCATTGGCAGCGAACCTCTTCAGGCTTATGACCGCATATTCAGCTCACTTTTCCGCGCCCCCACGAACACAACGGAAAATTTTGGATCTCGATCCAAGGTGGGAGGCGCTGACAATGCGCGTTGCGCGATTATTTTGGAACGTAAGGAATCAATTTCAACTCCCCACGTCAGGTGACACTTCTATGCAACCCCCCCATTAAGCCGGTCTATTGGTTCAACCGAACGCTCTATGCGTACACTGCTTGAACAAAAACTGCACAGCGCCAACCTTTCATTTTCCTCATGGACTGTTCTGGCTTATACCAACGTCTCGCCCGTAAGCGCAGAGCAAATAGTTCAGCATCAAGTTGGCGGCCATATCGTCTCTGATGCCTATGAAGCTCAAAAATCGATCGACGGTTTGGTATCAGCTGGTTTGATCGTCGCAAATCAGAGCAGCATGCTCACCCACACAGCGAAGGGCAAGGCGCTCTTCAAGCCTTTGAACACCGAAATTGAAGAAATCGTGCGCGCTCTACGGAAACCTACCAACAGCAGATCTCGACGTTACTCATCGGACACTCATGGAAATAACCAAAAAAGCAAATAAACTTTTGGCTCAAAAAATTCACATTTATAGTCCATCGGTCCATTTGACTACGCCTGCGGCATTGGGCTCTGCCAAGCCCCTCAACTTTGGTACCCCGAACACATAAAAATGGGACGCCGCAGCGTCCCATTTGATTTCGGCGTCCGATTTCAGCAAGCCGACGATCAGTTGACCTTGGGATCGAGTTCGCCCTTGTCGTAACGCTTCTGCATTTCTTCCAGGTTGAACACCTTCTTGATCTTGCTGGCCTGGCCGGCGGCGCCAAAAGCTTCGTAGCGTGCCTTGCAGATGTCGCTCATGCCCTTGGTGGCTTCCTTGAGGAATTTGCGCGGGTCGAAGTTCGACTTGTTCTCGGCCAGGTGCTTGCGGATGGCGCCGGTGGAGGCCATGCGCAGGTCGGTGTCGATATTGACCTTGCGCACGCCGTTCTTGATGCCTTCGACGATTTCCTCGACCGGCACGCCGTAGGTCTGGCCCATGTCGCCGCCGTAGCTGTTGATGATGGCGAGCCAGTCTTCCGGCACGGAAGAAGAGCCGTGCATCACCAGGTGGACGTTGGGGATGCGGGCGTGGATTTCCTTGACGCGGTCGATACGCAGGACCTTGCCGGTGGGCTTCTGGGTGAACTTGTAGGCACCGTGCGAGGTGCCGATGGCGATGGCCAGGGCGTCAACCTTGGTCTTGGTGACGAAGTCGGCGGCTTCGTCGGGGTCGGTCAGCAGCATGGAATGGTCCAGCGTGCCTTCGGCACCGTGGCCGTCTTCCTCGCCGGCCTTGCCGGTTTCCAGCGAGCCCAGGCAGCCCAGTTCGCCTTCAACGGAGACGCCGCAGGCATGCGCCAGTTCGGACACCTTGCGGGTGGTTTCGACGTTGTATTCGTAGCTGGCGGGGGTCTTGCCATCTTCTTTCAGCGAGCCGTCCATCATCACCGAGCTGAAGCCGGACTGGATGGAGCGGAAGCAGATGCTGGGGGACGCGCCGTGGTCCTGGTGCATGCAGACGGGGATCTGCGGATACATCTCGATCGCGGCCAGGATGAGGTGGCGCAGGAAGGGCTCGCCGGCATAGGAACGCGCACCGGCGGAGCCTTGCAGGATCACCGGCGAATCGACGGCGGCGGCGGCCTGCATGATGGCATGGACCTGTTCCATGTTGTTGACGTTGAACGCAGGCAGGCCATAGCCGTTTTCGGCGGCATGGTCGAGCAATTGACGAAGGGAAATCAGGGCCATTTACAGTCTCCTAGGTTAAAAATGTGCAGCAAGCTGTTTTCAAAATCAGGATTTTTTCGATCCGCCCACGCGGACGATTTTCATGGTGTTGGTGCCACCCGACTGGCCGATGGGTTCACCGATGGTCAGCAGAATCAGGTCGCCGTCACGTACCGCGCCACGCCGCCGCAACTCTTCCTCGGCTTCGGCCAGCAACGCATCGCGTTCCTTGCTGGCGGTTTTCAGGTTGATCGGATAGACACCGCGGAAAAGAGTGACTTTTCTACGGGTTTCGACCTGCGGTGTCAAGGCATAGATCGGCACCCGGGTGGACAGACGGCTCATCCACAGACAGGTGTTGCCCGACTCGGTCAGGGCGGCGATCGCCTTGATGTTGAGGTGGACCGACGTGAACACGGCCGACATGGCGATCGCCTCGTCGGCACGCAGGAAGCTGTGGTCGAGCCGCTCCTTGGTGAATCCGGGCTCGGCTTCCTTTTCCGCTTCCAGGCAGACGCGGTCCATGGCCTGCACCGCCTCGACCGGGAACTGGCCCGCCGCCGTTTCGGCCGACAGCATCACCGCATCGGTGCCGTCGAGCACGGCGTTGGCGACGTCGGACACTTCGGCACGGGTCGGGATGGGGCTGGAGATCATCGACTCCATCATCTGGGTGGCGGTGATGACCACCTTGTTGCGTTCGATCGCCATGCGGATCATGCGCTTCTGCAGCGCAGGCACCGCCGCGTCGCCGACTTCCACGCCGAGATCGCCGCGCGCCACCATGATGGCGTCGGAGGCCTCGAGAATCTCTTCCAAATTCTCGATCGCTTCGGTCCGCTCGATCTTGGCCACCAGCTGGCTCTTGCCGCCGGCCGCGCGCAGCAGTTCGCGCGCCTGGCGCATGTCGGCGCCGGAACGCGGGAACGACACCGCCAAGTAGTCTGCCTTCAGGGCAGCGGCGGTCTTGATGTCCTCGATGTCCTTCTCGGTCAGCGCCGAGGCCGACAAGCCGCCGCCCTTGCGGTTGATGCCTTTGTTGTTCGACAGCACGCCGCCCTGCACCACCTTGCAGATGATCTCCGCGCCCTGGACGTCCTCGACCCAGAACTCGATGCGGCCGTCGTCCAGCAGGAGGGTCACGCCCCGCTTCACGTCATTCGGCAATTCCTTGTAGTCGAGGCCGACGCGGGTCTGGTCGCCCAGCGCGCAGGCGGCATCGAGGATGAAGGTATCGCCCTTGGCCAGCGTGATCTTGCTGTCCTTGAACTTGCCAATGCGGATCTTCGGTCCTTGCAGGTCGACCAGCACGCCGACCGCGCGGCCGCGCGTGCGTGCCAGCGAGCGCACCAGTTCGGCACGGTCGATATGGTCTTGCGCAACGCCATGTGAGAAGTTGAGACGCACCACGTCCAGGCCGGCCTCCATCATGCGATCCAGCGTTTTGGGATCGGAGCAGGCGGGGCCGAGGGTGGCGACGATTTTGGTTCTGCGAATCATAGTGGGTGAGCAGTGAGCGGTGAGCAGCAAGCGGTACAAAAACAAAAACGGTGAGCGTAGCCCGCTCACCGTTTACCGTTTGCTCCTTAGCCTTTCGCGCGTTCCTCCAGGATCGCCACGGCGGGCAGGACCTTGCCTTCCAGGTATTCGAGGAAGGCGCCGCCGGCGGTGGAAATGTAGCTCACCTTGTCGTAGATGTCGTACTTCTGGATCGCGGCGATCGTGTCGCCACCGCCAGCCAGGGTGAAGGCATTGGTGTTGGCGATCGCCATGGCGATGGTCTTGGTGCCTTCGCCGAACTGGTCGAACTCGAACACGCCGACCGGGCCGTTCCACACCACGGTACCGGCCTTCATGATGATGTCGGCGAGCTGCTGCGCGCTCTTCGGGCCGATGTCGAAAATCATGTCGTCGTCGGCAACGTCTCCGGCGTCCTTCAGCACGGCAGGCTCGTTGGCATCGAACTTCTTGCCGCATACAACGTCGACGGCGATGGGAATGGTCGCACCGCGGGCGGTCATCTTCTCGATCAGTGCCTGCGCGGTCGGCACCAGGTCTTCCTCGCACAGCGACTTGCCGACATTGTGGCCGGTGGCCTTGAGGAAGGTGTTGGCGATGCCGCCGCCGACCACCAGCTGTTCGCACTTCTCGGCCAGCGCTTCGAGCACGGTCAGTTTCGTGGACACCTTGGAGCCGCCGACGATGGCGACCATCGGGCGCGCCGGGTTGGCCAGCGCCTTGTCGAGCGCATCGAGCTCTTCGGTCAGCAGGATGCCGGCCGCTGCGGTCGGGGCGAACTTGGCGATACCGTGGGTCGAGGCTTCGGCACGGTGCGCGGTACCGAAGGCGTCCATCACGAACACGTCGCACAGGGCGGCATATTTCTTTGCGGTCTCGTCGACGTTCTTCTTCTCGCCCTTATTGACGCGGCAGTTCTCCAGCACCACCAGCTCGCCGTCGGCGACGTCGAAGCCACCATCGGTCCACTCGCGGATCAGGCGCACGTTCTTGCCGAGCTTCTGTGCGATCACGTCGACCACCGGCTTCAACGAATCCTCTTCCTTGAACTCGCCTTCGGTCGGACGGCCGAGGTGGGAGGTGACCATCACCTTGGCACCGGCCTTGAGGCAGTGCTCGATGGTACGCATCGACGCGGTGATGCGGGCGTCGGAGGTAACCTTGCCGTCCTTGACGGGCACGTTCATGTCGGCGCGAATGAAGACGCGCTTGCCTGCCAGGTCGAGATCGGTGACGCGGATGAATGCCATGGTTTGTTTCTCCTGAAAATTAAGCGGTAAGGGTTGGGCAGCGTGCCGCCCAGGCCTTACAGCTCAGTCGGGTGAGCAGTGAGCGGTAAGCGGAGAGCTGAACAAAACCGCTCCCATCTCACCGCCCACCGGCTACCGAATTACTTCGCCACGTGCTGCACGAAGCGCAGCATGTTGCAGGTGTAGCCGTACTCGTTGTCGTACCAGGACACGACCTTGACGAAGGTGTCGTCCAGGGCGATACCGGCTTCGGCGTCGAAGATCGAGGAGAAGCCGTTGCCGCGGAAGTCGGTCGAAACGACCTTCTCATCGGTGTAGCCCAGCGTCTTGCTGATGTCGCCGGACTGCGAGGCCTTCTTCATCGCAGCGCAGATGTCGGCGTACTTGGCGGGCTTTTCCAGCTCGACGGTCAGGTCAACGACCGACACGTCGGAGGTGGGAACGCGGAACGCCATACCGGTCAGCTTGCCCTTCAGTTCCGGCAGCACCACGCCAACGGCCTTGGCGGCGCCGGTCGAGGACGGGATGATGTTTTCCAGGATGCCACGGCCGCCGCGCCAATCCTTGGAAGACGGGCCGTCGACGGTTTTCTGGGTGGCGGTGGCGGCGTGCACGGTGCTCATCAGGCCGCGCTTGATGCCCCAGTTGTCGTTCAGCACCTTGGCGATGGGCGCCAGGCAGTTGGTGGTGCACGATGCGGCGGAGACGATGGCCTCACCGGCATACTTCTCGTGGTTCACGCCGTACACGAACATCGGGGTGTCGTCCTTGGACGGGGCCGATTGAACGACTTTCTTGGCGCCCGCGTCGATGTGCTTCTGGCAGGTTTCCTTGGTCAGGAAAAAGCCGGTGCACTCGATCACGATGTCGGCGCCCACTTCGTTCCATTTCAGGTTGCTCGGCTCGCGCTCTGCGGTCAGGCGGATCTTCTTGCCGTTGACGATGAGGTTGTTGCCTTCAACGGCGATGTCGCCCTTGAAGTTGCCGTGCACGGAATCGTACTTCAGCATGTAGGCCAGGTACTCGGGGTCGAGCAGGTCGTTGATCGCGACCACTTCGATGTCCTTGAAATCCTTGGCGATTGCGCGGAAAGCCATGCGGCCGATGCGGCCAAAACCGTTGATACCAACTTTGATTGCCATGTGTCAGTCTCCAGTGAGTTGAAAATCTTCTAGGATGTGGAAACCGGGAGTCGGGCCGAAGGGGAGCGGGCTGAGCTCGTACTTCCCCTTCATTCCTGGTCCCTTGGTCCCTGGTCCCTTATATTTACAGAACGCCCTTGACCGCAGCCGCGACGGCCTCGGCGGTGATGCCAAACTCCTTGAACAGCGCCGGCGCCGGGGCGGATTCGCCGAAGCGGTCGATACCGATCACGGCGCCTTCCAGGCCGACGTACTTGCGCCAGAAGTCGGTGACACCGGCTTCCACGGCGACGCGCGGCAGCCCCTTGGGCAGCACGCTGGCCTTGTAGGCGGCGTCCTGCTTATCGAAGGTGTTGGTCGACGGCATGGAGACCACGCGCACCGCGATGCCTTCGGCAGCCAGCGCTTCCTGGGCCTTCACGGCCAGTTCGACTTCGGAACCGGTGGCGATGATGATGGCCTTGGCGCCCGCAGCATCCTTCAGCACATAGCCACCCTTGGCGATGTTGGCGATCGTGGCCTCGTCGCGCTTCATGAACGGCAGGTTCTGACGCGACAGGATGTGGCAGGTGGGACCATCGCGGCGCTCAACCGACGCGGCCCAGCCGACCATCGTTTCCACGGTGTCGCACGGACGCCAGACGTCGATGTTGGGGATCATGCGCAGGGTGGCGGTCTGCTCCACCGGCTGGTGGGTCGGGCCGTCTTCGCCGAGGCCGATGGAGTCATGCGTGAACACGTGGATCACGCGCTGCTTCATCAGCGCAGCCATACGGATGGCGTTGCGCGAGTATTCGGAGAACATCAGGAAGGTGCCGCCGAACGGCAGCAGGCCGCCGTGCAGCGCCATGCCGTTCATGATCGCGGCCATGCCGAATTCACGCACGCCGTAGCTGATGTAGTTGCCCGGGTTGCCGTGGCGCACCGGGTGGCAGCCTTCCCAGTTGGTCAGGTTGGAGCCGGTGAGGTCGGCCGAGCCGCCGAGGAACTCGGGCAGCGCGGGGGCCAGCGCGTTGATCGCGATCTGGCTCGCCTTGCGGGTGGCGACGGTTTCGCCCTTGGCGTTGATCGCGGCCAGCTTCTCGGCGACGTGCGCCTTCCAGTTGGCGGGCAGATCGCCCTTCATGCGACGCTCGAACTCGGCCGCTTCAGCCGGGTAGGCCTTCTTGTACTCGGCGAACTTGTTGTTCCACAGCGTTTCGAGCCCCTGGCCCTTGGTCTTGGCATCCCAGCCGGCGTAGATGTCGGCGGGAATCTCGAACGCGGGGTGGTTCCAGCCCATGTTCTTGCGGGTGGCTTCGACTTCGTCGTGGCCCAGCGCGGCGCCGTGCACGTCGTGCGTGCCGGCCTTGTTGGGCGAACCCTTGCCGATGACGGTCTTGCAGCAGATCAGGGTGGGCTTGTCGGTGCTGGCCTTGGCTTTCTGGATCGCCGCTTCGAGGGCGACCACGTCATGGCCGTCGACGTTCGGCACCACGTTCCAGCCGTAGGCCTCGAAACGCTTGGCAGTGTCGTCGGTATACCAGTTCTCAATATGACCGTCGATCGAGATGCCGTTGTCGTCCCAGAAGGCGACCAGCTTGTTCAGCTTCCAGGTGCCGGCCAGCGCGCAGGCTTCATGCGAGATGCCTTCCATCATGCAGCCGTCGCCCATGAACACGTAGGTATGGTGGTCGACGATGGTGTGGTCGGGCTTGTTGAATTCGGCGGCGAGGATCTTTTCCGCCATCGCCATGCCGACGGCATTGGTGATGCCCTGGCCGAGCGGGCCGGTAGTGGTTTCAATACCGGGCGCGTAGCCATACTCGGGGTGGCCCGGAGTCTTGGAATGCAACTGGCGGAACTGCTTGAGGTCGTCCATCGAGAGGTCGTAGCCGGTCAGATGCAACAAGGCATAGATCAGCATCGAGCCGTGGCCGTTCGACAGCACGAAGCGGTCGCGGTCTGCCCACTTGGGGTTGGTGGGATTGTGGCGCATGTGGTGGTTCCACAGCGTTTCAGCGATTTCCGCCATGCCCATGGGGGCGCCGGGGTGGCCGGATTTGGCTTTTTCGACGGCATCCATCGCAAGCGCGCGGATGGCATTGGCCAGGTCATTACGGGTTGGCATTGCGTTCCCTTCTGCTAAGTAAAAAACGGTCGCATCCCCACCCGGGAAAGCCGCGCACAGACAGCTTGGGCAGAATATGCAAAAACCTTGATTATCCGTCAGCAGGGCCAGCTTTCGCAAGCCGCGCCCAAACCGGATAAAAGAGACGTTGCGACAAGGGCTTAAGCCGACAAGCTCATGCGCCGACTCAAAATTGAGACACTAAAATCTTTTTATTTACCCGATGCGGCGGCTTATGCGCCCGCCGCCTTCAGCCAGTCGCGCCACAACTCGAACAGTTCGGGGCTGGCCGAGGCGACGACGGAACGCTCCCACACATTGGCGATATCGAAACTGCCCGACAAGCTGGCCAGCCGCCCGCCAGCCTCCTCCAGAATCAGGGCGCCGGCAGCGTAATCCCATAACTTCTGCCCGCCATGGACATAGATGTCGAAACGGCCGGCGGCGGTATAGCACCAGTCCAGGGTGGACGCGCCGAAATTGCGCTGCGAGGCATAGGGCGGCCACGACGCCAGGCGGCCGGCCAGCTCGCGGTCGATACGCTTCATCTCGACGCCGGCAAGCGCGCGCCGCAACTCCGTGGCCGGCGCCCGCAGGGGCAACGGCGTCCCGTTGAGATGGGCGCCGTGCCCGCGTTCGGCGCTGAACATCTCGTCGGCTACCGGGTCGTACACCACGCCCAACTGGCGCTCGCCCTTGTAGAGATAGGCCACCGACACCGCGAAATAGGGCACGCCGGCGACGAAGTTGGACGTTCCGTCGATCGGATCGACGCACCACAATCCGTCGCGGCCGGCCTCCCAGGCATCGTGCTGCTGCCGCTCGGTCATTTCCTCGCCCAGCACCGGCACGTTGAGGATCCGGGGCAGCGCTTCTTCCAGTGCGGCCTGGGTCGCCGCATCGGCCTCGGTAAAGAGGCTGCCGTCGAGCTTGTGGCTATGCGCCACCTTGAGGAAGCGCGGCGTCACTTCGCGCCGCGCCACCTCGCGGACCAGTGTCTTGACCTGTTCAAGCATGGTCAGACCCGCACGCAATAACAGTAGACAAATTCCTGCTCCTTGCCCGCCGGCGTGTGATGGATTTCGGTTTCGTGCCCAAGCAGGCGAAATGGTGCACCGAATTCGGCATGCAGCGAGTCGGGGGCATACCGCACCACGTCCAGCCCAGAACATTGCAACGGTCCGCCGGGGCCGAATGCGGCCACGATGACATGCCCGCCCGGTTTTACGCTGGCCAGCACCTGCGCCACATAGCGTGCACGATCCGCGGGATCGGTCAGGAAATGAAACACGGCCCGATCGTGCCAGACGTCGTAGCGTGCCGCCGGCAATTCGGCCCGGGTGATATCCGCGACGATCCACTGCACCGACTGCGCGCGCGCGCCAAGCCGCGCACGGCTGGCGTCCAGCGCCGATTCGGCGAGGTCGAGCACGGTCAGGTTGCGGTAGCCGGCATCGAGCAGGTCATCCACCAGGACCGACGCGCCGCCGCCGACGTCGATGATGTGCGCGTCCTTGCCTGCGTTGTTCTCGATCAAACGCAGCGACGACGCGGCGTGCGGCTGGAACCAGCCGACCTGGTCCGCCGTCTTGCCGCGATACACGTTTTCCCAGTGCTGCCGACGGTCGGCCATGTCACGCATCCTTCCATTTGATCGAACAGCCCATGCTGGGAATCTGCTCTGCAGGCCCATGCTGGGTCGCCGCGATGGCCTTCATCGCCTCGAACAGGTCGCGCCGCACACCCTCGGGCGCGGTCTCCTTGCGCGATTCGTCGAAGCGGCCGCGATACTGCAGTTCGAAATTGCGGTTGAAGCCGAAAAAATCGGGGGTGCATACGGCCCCATAGGCTTTTGCCACGTCCTGGGTCTCGTCGATCACATAAGGGAACGGAAAACCGAATTCTGCGGCCACTTTTTTCATGTTGTCGAACGAATCCTCGGCATACTCGGTCGGATCGTTCGACATGATGGCGATGGCATGGATGCCATGCGCCTTGAGCTCAGCCAGATCACGCACCAGACGTGGACGGATCGCCTTCACATACGGGCAATGGTTGCAGATGAACATCACCAGCAAGCCGTTTGGGCCCATCGCCTCGCTCAGCGTCCACATCCTGCCGTCGACGCCGGGCAAACTGAAACCGGGGGCCTTCCAGCCAAAGTCGCATACCGGGGTGGTGAGGGAAACCATGACGTGCTCCGTAAAAACGCTGGACAACGTCGGCATAATACCAAGATGTCACCGCCACGCTTCTACCTTGACCAGCCGCTTGCACCAGGCGCCCGTTTCAACCTGCCGGCCGGCCCTGCACGCCATGCCGTGCGCGCGCTCCGGCTGGCGGTAGACGACGCCATCACCCTGTTCAACGGCCGTGGCGGCGAATATGCCTCGCGCATCGAACGCATCCAGAAGGACGAGGTGGCCGTCAGCGTCACCGGCTTTGCCGATATCGAACGCGAATCGCGCTTGCGCGTGAGGCTGGCGCAGGGCATCTCGAGCGGCGAACGCATGGACTACACGTTGCAGAAGGCGGTCGAGCTGGGCGTGGCGGCGATCCAGCCGATCGCCGCCAAACGGAGCGTGGTCAAGCTGGCAGGCGAACGCGCCGACAAACGGGTGGCGCACTGGCAAGGCGTCGTAGCGAGCGCCTGCGAACAGTGCGGCCGCAACCAGGTGCCCATCGTGGCGGCGCCGATGACACTGGCCAACTGGTTGGGGCAGCATGAGGCCGGTCGCCTGCTGTTCTTGTCCCCGACGGCCGAGACGCGACTGGCCGACCTGTCATCATCGACTACTCAGGATTGGCTGGTGGCCGGCCCTGAGGGGGGCTTTGAGGCGGATGAAATCGCTGCACTGCATGCAGCAGGTGCCGTTCCGGTCAGGCTGGGACCGCGCGTGCTGCGCACCGAGACCGCTGCCCTGGCCGCGCTGGCTGCCATGCAAACGCTATGGGGTGATTTTTAAGGGCATGAAAAAACCGGGCTGGTGCCCGGTTTTTTCATTTCGTTTCGCGGCGATTAGGGGCGAATGTAGCTGTAGCCTTCCTTTTCACGCTCCACGATTTCCACCACGCCGCCAGGCACGATGTCGACCTTGGCGTTCATGTCTTCCTTGGTGAGCTTCTTCGCCTTCATGGTGTTTCCGCACGCAGCCACTTTCACGCCGGAATCGACCGCTTCGCTCACGCGATTGGCCACTTCGGAATCAGCCGTCAGCATGCCGATGCCCGGTCCGTAGGCCACGACTTCAATGATGGCCTGACCCTTCGTGGCAGCCTGGAAGTTCTTGACGTTATTCAACGCCAGGTTCCAGGTAGCCGGGTTCGAATCGCTGACCTGGATCACAACCTTGGTCTTGCCGTCATCGGCGCCTGCCGCAGCGGTACCCGGCAATGCCAGGGCACCCATCATCACCGCGCCGCCCAGCAAAGCACCCATCAACTTATTCATTTGCTTCATTTTTGTCTCCTTCAAAATTGTTTTAAACAGGAAATGCCGCCATGCCCAGTTATGACGCAAAGCTTAGCCGATTTATTCCATTTATTTCACCGCGGGATGAATGAGCGCCCTCCGTTTCGCAGGGGTTTTCTGTATCCTTCGCCCTAAAGACTCCCCCGTTCCAGGCCATGTCATTGAAAGACACTACCCATTTCGTCCACTGGTTCCGCGCGGCCGCGCCGTACATTCACGGTTTTCGCGGCAAGACCTTCGTCATTGCGTTTGGCGGCGAACTGGTGGCGGACGGGGGATTTGTGCAGTTGGCGCACGACGTCAACCTGCTGAATAGCTTGGGCGTCCGGCTGGTCCTGGTGCACGGCGTACGGCCGCAGGTCGAGGCGCGCCTGACCGAGAACGGCACCGCGATCCGCTATGTGAGCGGCCTGCGCGTCACCGACGACGCGGCGCTGGCCTGCGTCAAGGAAGCCGCCGGCACGGTGCGGGTCGAGATCGAGGCCCTGCTGTCGCTGGGGCTCGCCAATACGCCGATGGCAGGCGCCGACATCCGGGTGGCGTCGGGCAACTTCGTCACCGCCAAGCCCATCGGCGTCATCGAGGGGGAGGACCTGCTGCACACCGGGGAAGTCCGCAAGATCGACGCCGCCGCCATACGCAGGCGGCTGGACCAGCACGACATCGTGCTGCTTTCGCCCATCGGCTACTCGCCGACCGGCGAAATCTTCAACCTCAGCCTGGAGGACGTGGCCACCCAGGCCGCGGTCGAGCTGGCGGCCGACAAGCTGATTTTCCTGATGGACACCGAGGGCGTGCCGGGCAAGGGCCGCACGATCCTCAACGCCCTCACCGTCAACGAGGCGCGGCAGGTGCTCGAACTGGCAGGGCATGGCAAGGCCCGCAAATTGCCCGAGGACGTGACCTACTATCTGCCCTGTACGATCACTGCCTGCACGCAGGGCGTGAAGCGCGCCCACCTCATCAGCCGCCACCGCGATGGTGCGCTGTTGTCCGAATTGTTCACCCGCGAGGGCGTCGGCACCCTCATTACGCCGGCGCCGCTGGAAACCCTGCGCGCCGCCACCATCGACGATGTCGGGGGCATCCTCGGTCTGATCGAACCGCTCGAGCGCGACGGCATTCTGGTACGGCGCTCGCGCGAGCTGCTGGAAATGGAAGTCGAGCGCTTTCTGGTACTCGAATCCGACGGCGTCATCGCCGGCTGCGTGGCGCTGTATCCCTTCCCGGAAGAACAAGCGGCCGAGCTCGCCTGCCTGGCCGTTTCCAGCGAATATCGCGGACGCGGCTTCGGCAATCTGCTACTGGCCGAAGCCGAGAAAAGAGGAAAGAAGGCAGGATTCAAGCAACTGTTCGTGCTAACCACGCGTACCGAACACTGGTTCGAGGAGCGCGGCTTCGTCGACAGCAGTCCGGATCATCTGCCCCGTAGCAAGCAGGCTTTATACAACTACAAGCGGAGATCCAAGGTTCTGCAAAAAAAACTGTAAACGAGGAAAGCACGCTTGCACCGACTTCTCCAGCGGCCGGGGATACCCCGCCTTTGCGCCCATGCGCTCGCGCACGTCATCTCCCAACACCTGCCGGGCCGGACCGCGCACGCGTCGCCGCGCGTCCGCCCTGCGCGGCGCCGTCTCCCGGTCTGGGTACCGTGGCTCAGGTCTGTCGTTCTGTCGGGGGCGCTTGCCTTCGTGCTGATTGCCGATGCCCATCCTGAAACCGATACGGACACGCCGCTCATATTCGGTGTCTTTCCCAACATGACGGCCAAGCAGACCCTCGAAATCTACCAGCCGCTGGCCAAGGCGATGGAAAAGCATTTGCGGCGGCGGGTCGCCATTTATAGCGCGCGCGACTTCAAGACTTTTGTCGAACGTACCCGGCAGGGTGACTACGACATCCTGCTCACCGCCCCGCACCTGGCCTGGCTGGCCCGACAGGATGCCGGCTATCGGCCGCTGCTGAAGTATGCCCAGCCCACGCGCGGCCTGCTGGTCGTCAAGAATAGCGGGCCTTACCGGGTGGCGGAGGACTTGCGCGACCAAAACATCGCCACCCCCGATCCCATAGCCGTGGCAGCCCTGGCCGTGCAGGCCGACATGGCTGCACTCGGGCTTCGGCGCAATATCGATTACCAGATCATGGATTACGGCTCCCACCTCAATGCCGTGATGCAGGTCATCAATGGACGCACGGCGGCAGCCATGCTGGGCTTGCACCCTTACCGGCTGCTGCCTGCCGATATCCGCGAACAATTGCGTATCGTCGTGGAGACCGCCCCGCTTTCAAGCCTGATGTATCTGACGCATCCCCGTCTGCGCGACCAGGAAGCAAACGCAATCCGCCGGGCATTGCTCGATTTCGCCACCACTCCGGAAGGAAAGGTGTTTCTACAGCATGGCGGGTATGGGGGATTCGTCTCCGTGGACGGCAATGAATTGCGTGCTTTCCGCCCCTATGCCCTGCAGGCGGAGAAAATGATGCAGGTGGCGCATTGAGGGCCTGGTTCGGGCGGCTCTCGTTGCGCTACAAGCTCACCCTCACCGCGTTGGGCGTGGAGGCGTTGATGCTGGCGTTCCTGATCATCAACGGTGTCCACCTCACCAGCGAGGAATTGCAGAAACAGGCCGAGAATCGGGCCCACGACATGGGAAAGACCCTGGTTGCCGCCCTGCTGGCCCCGCTCTCGCAGCAGGATGACGCCAGTGTGCGCGACATCGTCGAAACCCTCCAGCGCGAAGGCGGCCTGAAAATGATCGAGGTGCGCGACAGCAACCGGCGCATCGTGCATCAAGCCGGGACCGAAAGTAACGATGTCGATTTCCGCCTGATCCTGCCGATCGAGTATGCCGGCCAGCGTTATGGCGAAATCGCCCTGGTCCTGTCGGGCGACTTCATCCAGCACGCGCGCAACCGTTACCTCCGGCAAAGCCTGTTCATTGCGGCAGCGGCCTTGCTGCTCACCGGCATTCTGCTGGCCCTGTCGGTCGGCGGCGTGATCCGCCGCTTCGATGCGTTGACCCGCGCCAGCAAGCGCATGGCCCAGGGCGATCTGGACGTGAAACTGACCGGCGCGGGCGAAGACGAGATCGGCCAGCTGATCGACACCTTCAATCGCATGGCTGAATCCGTGCGCTTCAACGTCGACCGTGCACGCGAAAACGAAGCGCGCTTTCACGCCATCGCCGATTACACCCACGATCTCGAATTCTGGCTGTCGCCCGACGGCAAGCTCCTGTGGGTGAACCCCTCGGTCGAGCGCATGCTCGGCCATAGTGTCGGCGAATGCATGGCGCAGATGAACTTCCCGGCCGACATCATCCATCCGGAAGACCGCACCGCAGCCGAATTCCAGCTGCGCCAGGCCTTGCGCGGCACGTCCGGCCAGGGGTATGCGCTGCGCATCTGCCGCAAGGACGGCGGCCATTTCTGGGCAGCGGTGAACTGGCAGCCGATCCATGACTACAGCGGCGTGTACCAGGGCATCCGCGCCAGCATCCACAGCATCGACGACCTCAAGGCAACCGAGGCCAACCTGCGCCAGGCCATCAACGAACTGCGTGCAGCGGAAAGCCTGCAAAGCCGTTATCTGGAAGAGACCGAACAGGAACGCGCCCGGCTGGTATCGCTGCTGTCGGCGATGAATCTCGGCATTCTGTTCGTTGCCGCCGACGGCCGGGTGATCTACCACAATCCTGCGTTCACCCGCATGTGGATGATCGACGAGGAGATCCATCTGATCGGCCTGCCGGTGCACGAGGTGCTGGCCAAATCCACCTCGATGCTGGCGCGCCCCGATCATTTCTCCAAGCATCTGCTGTCGGTGCTGGAAACGCGCGAACTCTCCGACAGCTACGAAATCCAGATGACCGACGGACGCGTCATCACCGAACTCGATTACCCGGTACGCGACCGCGAAAACCGCTTCATCGGCCACCTGTGGATTTACGAGGATGTCACCCGCGAACGCCAGACGGCCGAACAACTGGTGTATCTGGCCGAACGCGATGCCCTGACCGGGCTCTACAACCGCCACCGCTTCCAGCAAGAGCTGGCGCGCACCATGCTGGACAGCGACCGTCACCAGACGCAGTGCGCGGTCATGTTCTTCGACCTCGACGAATTCAAGACCATCAACGACAGCTACGGCCACCGCGCCGGCGATGCGCTGCTGATCCGGGTGGCCAGCGAGATCAGCACGCTGGTGCGGCGCAATGAAGTCCTGGCACGTCTGGGCGGCGATGAGTTCGCCATCCTGCTGCCGTCGGTGCACGGCAATGAAGCCGAAGTGCTGGCCGACCGCGTGGTACGGGCGATCGCACAGATCCCTTTCCGCTTCGAAGGACAGAACCTGCGGCTGACCACCAGCCTCGGCATCGCCTACTATCCCGGACATGCCGCCGATGCCGACGACCTGGTCGCGCGCGCCGACATCGCCATGTACCAGGCCAAGGATGCCGGCAAGAACACCTGGCGCGTCTTCCGCGCGGACACCGAGGCCGACACCGAAATGCGCACCCGCCTGTCGTGGGGCGAGCGCATCAGCAACGCGCTCGACAAGGGCCTGTTCCAGCTGCATTTCCAGGGCGTATACCGGGCGGAAGACGGCACCCTATCCCACCTGGAAGCGCTCATCCGCATGACCGACGAGCGCAATCCCGGCCAGCTCATCATGCCAGGGCATTTCATCCAGCTGGCCGAGAAAAGCGGGCGCATCCTCGACATCGACCGCTGGGTGGTCCACGAAACCTTGCGCCGGCTGGCGGAGAATCCGGCGATTCCATCGATCGCGCTCAATCTGTCCGGGCGCTCGCTGTCCGAGCCCGGCCTGCCGCAATACATCGGCGACGAGCTGCGCCAGGCCGGCGTCAATCCCAGCCGCCTGATCGTCGAGATCACCGAGACCGCGGCCGTGTCCGACCTGCACGATGCGCAACGCATGATCGAGGCCTTGCGTCAGCTCGGCTGCGGCGTCTGCCTCGACGATTTCGGCGTCGGCTTCGCCTCCTTCGCCTACCTCAAGCACCTGCACGTCGACACCATCAAGATCGACGGCATTTTCATCCGCGATCTGCCCAGCGACCCCGACAATCAGGTGTTCGTCCAGGCCATGGTCAGCGTCGCGCTCGGCCTCGGCAAGTCCGTCGTCGCGGAATATGTCGAGGATGGCCCAACGCTTGCCCTGCTGCGCCAGTTCGGCGTCGACCTGGTACAAGGCTATTTTCTCGACCGGCCGATTCTCGACCACCCGGCGCTGCACGTCTCCATCTAGCCGCGTCCGGCAGGCGGCAGACTGTCCGCCATGATCACGCAGGCGGAATGTTAAAATGCCCGGCTTTGCGTCCCAGGACTTCCGCCGTGCTCACCGCTTCCAGCATCACCCTGCAATTCGCCTCCAAGCCGCTGTTCGAGAACGTCAACGTCAAGTTCGGCGACGGCAACCGCTATGGCCTGATCGGCGCCAACGGCTGCGGCAAGTCGACCTTCATGAAGATCCTGGCCGGCGAACTGGAGCCGACCGCCGGCAACGTCTCGCTCGATCCGGGCGAGCGCATGGCCTGGCTGCGCCAGGACCAGTTCGGCTACGAGGATCAGCGCGTGCTTGACGTGGTGCTGCAGGGCCACGCCGAGATGTGGCGGGTGATGCAGGAAAAGGACGCCATCTACATGAACCCCGAGGCGACCGAGGAGGACTACCTGCACGCTGCCGAGCTCGAAGCCAAGTTCGGCGAAATGGGCGGCTACGACGCCGAGGCCCGCGCCGGCCAGTTGCTGCTGGGCGTGGGCATCCCCACCGAACAGCACAATGGCCCCATGAGCGAGATCGCACCGGGCTTCAAGCTGCGCGTGCTGCTGACGCAGGCACTGTTCTCCAATCCTGACATCCTTCTACTGGACGAACCGACCAATAACCTCGACATCAACACCATCCGCTGGCTGGAAAACGTGTTGAACGAGAGCAACGCCACCATCATCGTCATCTCGCACGACCGCCACTTCCTGAACCAGGTCTGTACCCACATGGCCGACCTCGATTTCGGCACCATCAAGGTCTATCCGGGCAACTACGACGACTACATGCTGGCCTCCACCCAGGCCAAGGAACGCCAGGCCTCGGCCAACGCCAAGGCTAAGGACAAGGTGGCCGAACTGCAGGAATTCGTGCGCCGCTTCTCGGCCAACAAGTCGAAGGCGCGTCAGGCCACCAGCCGCATGAAGATGATCGACAAGATCAAGATCGAGGATTTCAAGCCGTCGTCGCGGCAGAACCCCTATATCCGCTTCGAACCGGAGAAGCTGCTGCACCGTCGCGCGCTCGAGGTCGAGAACCTGAAATTCGGCTACGACGGCACGCCACTGTTTTCCAACATGAACTTTTCGCTGGAAGCCGGCGAAAAAATGGCCGTCATCGGCGGCAACGGCGTCGGCAAATCGACGCTGATGAAGCTGTTGATGAATGAACTCACACCCCAGTTCGGCGAAGTGAAATGGAGCGAGAACGCCAGCATCGGTTACTTCTCGCAGGACCACGTCTCCGACTTCGACATGGACTTGAACCTGACGGACTGGATGCACCAGTGGACCCAGCAGGGCGACGACGAGCAGGTGCTGCGCGGCATTCTTGGGCGGCTACTGTTCTCGGGCGACGACGTGAAAAAGTCGGTGCGCGTGCTGTCCGGCGGGGAAAAGGGGCGCATGTTGTACGGCAAGTTGATGCTCGGCCGCCACAACGTGCTGGTGATGGACGAGCCGACCAACCACATGGACATGGAATCGATCGAGTCGTTGAACCTCGCGCTCGATCTGTTCAAGGGCACGCTGATCTTCGTCTCGCACGATCGCCAGTTCGTCAGCAGCCTGGCCACACGCATCCTCGAAATCACGCCCGAGGGTGTCGAGTTCTACATGGGCACCTACGACGAATACCTGCATTCGAAGGGTCTCGAGTGAGCGAAGCCGTCGTCATCGGTCTCGGCCAGCTCGGTCGCGTATTCGCCGGCGGCTTGCTGCGCGCGGGACACACTGTCGTGCCGGTCAACCGCGGCGGCGACATGGCGGCGTTGGCGCAACGCCATGCCGCGCCGGAACTGGTCTTGATCGCGGTTGCCGAAGCCGACCTGCACACGCTACTGGCAGCACTGCCCGATGCCTGGAAGTCGCGTGCCGCACTGATCCAGAACGAACTGCTGCCGCGCGACTGGGAAGCCCACGGCTACGTCGAACCCACTGTGGTCTCGGTCTGGTTCGAAAAGAAGAAAGGCACCGAAGCCAAGCCGCTGATCGCCTCGCCGGCGGCAGGCCCCGGCGCCGCCCTGCTGTGCCAGGCGCTGGCCGCCATCGATCTGCCGTGCCGTGAAGTCGCCCCGGGAAACGAACTGCTCTTCGAACTGGTGCGCAAGAACGTCTACATCCTCACCACCAATATCGCCGGTTTGAAAACCGGCGGCACGGTTTCGCAGCTGTGGGCGCAGCACGAAGTCTTCGCGCGCCAGGTGGCGGACGAGGTGATGGACATTCAGGATGCACTGACCGGCGTCGTGCACGACCGCAACGCGCTGATCGCCGGCATGCTCGAGGCCTTCAACGGCGACCCCGACCATGGCTGCACCGGCCGTTCGGCGCCGGCGCGGCTGGCACGCGCGCTGCAGCACGCCGACGCATTCGGGCTGGGCGTCCCCACGCTGCGATCCCTGGCGGGCTGATCCTTCCTGGATGGGCGGCGTCTCTGCCGCCCCGGTCAGACTGCGTGGCCCGGGGACTTCTCCTTGCCGCCACCGTACACCCCCGAATGGTCGAACGGCACCCAGTTGGGCGAGCGATCGGTCTTGAGCCGGCCGTGGATGCGATAGGGAACCCCCGCCCTCAGGGATTCCGGCGACAGGCTCTCGATCTGCCGGATCAGATCCTTCGATTGCGTGATGGCATCGATCCGCAGCAATGTGCTAGAGGTCGCCGCGATCCGGGTCGAGGTCTGCGACAGGCCATTGGCAAACGAAAGCCCATTGAGCTCCAGTTCGAAATCCAGCGCCTCGATCGTCAGGTCGAAATCGTTCGGGTTGCTCACGCGCAACCCCACATCGAAACGCTGCTCGAAGAAACCGAGACGTTTGACCGCCACATCCGCCACGCTCACCTTGGGTGCGACCGCATTGAATGGCAGGCCGGAACAGGCGGCCAGGCCGAGTGCAAAAGCCAGAATGAGCAGACGCTGCAGCATAAAAGGCCTATCGAATCTGCGCCAGCAACTGGGCGGCCATGTGCGCGGCCTGCGTTGCATAGCCGCCGCCGAACAGATTGGCGTGGTTGAGGATATGGTAGAGATTGTAGAGCGTTTTACGCACGGCGTAGCCTGCGTCGAGCGGCCACGCCTCGCGGTAGGCCGCGTAAAAATCCGGCGCAAAACCGACGAACAGTTCGCTCATCGCCAGGTCGCATTCGCGGTCGCCGAAATACACCGCCGGATCGAAGATCACGGGCGTTCCATCGGCCTGATAGGCGTGATTGCCGCCCCACAAGTCACCGTGCAGCAGCGAAGGGCCGGGTGCGTAGCCGCCGAAAAAGGCGTCGAGGCGGGTGAGCAAGGCTTCGCCGTCCCGCTGCAACGCGCCGGTGTGGCCGTTCTCGGCTGCCCGACGCAGCTGGAACCCGAGCCGTTGCGTGCGCCAGAAGCCGATCCAGTCGTCGTGCCAGGCATTCGGCTGCGGCGTGGCGCCGATCCAGTTGTCGCGCGTCCAGCCGAATTGTGCGGCGCTGACACGGTGTTGTTGCGCAAGCTGCCGCCCCAGTTGCACGGCGTCGCCCCGCGCGCCCAAGGACAGATAGTCGAGTACCAGATACGCCTGCCCTGCAGCCAGGCCATGACAGATCACCTGCGGGACCCGAACGGCGTTCGCGGCAGTCAGTTCGGCGAGCCCGGCCGCTTCGGTTTCGAACATCGCGAGCCGGGCAGCAGGCTGGATCTTGACGAACACGCTGCGCATCCCATCGCTGAGCTTGAAGGCTTGGCTGATGTCTCCGCCATGCACGGCCTGTACGCCGGACACGGCGAACGGCAATCCCGTGGCGTGGCCGATGGCCGTGGCGAGTTCATGGTGGAAGGCGTTCATGGCGCAAGCAAAGGCTGGATGCGGACAGTAAGCGCCGCATGGGCGGCCCGCAGGGCATGTTCGGCTGCCTGCGGCGTGGCGGCCCGGCTGAAGATGAAGCCGAGATAGCTCGCACCCGCGGGCGGCGGCGCCACCAGCTGGCCGGCCTGGGCGGTGATTTCGATGCCACTGACATGCGGTACGTCACGCGCCGCGTCGAGGCCGTCGACGCCCTGCAGGATACCGCTCGCCGGCACAGGGATCATCATCACGCCGGCCGCCTCCTTGCCCGTCTGCGCCGGCAGCGGCAGGTCCGCTGCATGACGCAGCACGATTTCGGCCGACGTCATGCCCAGCGTTGCGTCCAGCACGCGTCCGCATAGCCCGCCGATGCCGCGCGGCGCGATTTCGAGCAGCCACACGCCAGCGTCGTTGATGCGGGCTTCGGCATGGATCATGCCCTCGGCCACGCCGCTCGCCATACAGGCGCGCTGCACGGCGGCGGCCAGCTCGGCCTGTGTGGCAGCTGGCAGGCGCGAAGGCGTGACGAACAGCGTTTCCTCGAAGTAAGGCCCGTCGAGCGGATCGGGTTTGTCGAACACGGCAAGAACCTGCAGCGCGCCGCGGACCAGCACGCCGTCGAGTGCAACTTCGGCACCCGCGATGAAACGCTCGACCAGCAGGCCTGCGCCGGCGTCGCGCTGGGCGCGCGCCTGGATGCGCCGAACCTGTCCGAGCGTGCGCCTGAGTTGATCGACATCGTCCACCCGGATCACGCCGCGGCTGGCGTTCAATCGGCGCGCTTTCACCACCAGCGGAAAACCCAGCGCAAGCGCGGCACCCACGTCATCGTCGCCAACCTCGACAAAGGCAGGGCAGGGCAATCCGATCGTCTGCAGCTGCCGGCGAAAACGCAGCTTGTCGGTCAAGGTCGCCACGGCCTCGGGCGGATTGCCGGGCAGCTGGAGTGCCACGCGCAGTTGCGCAGCCAGGGCCGCGCCGTGATCGTCCACGGCCAGCACCGCATCGACGGTCTGCGTCAAGGCGCGCAAAACCTGGGGCAAGGCGATGTCGGGCTGATCGAAAGGCACGCTCATCAGCGGCGGCAGGCCCCAACCCGGCGCAAGCTGATGGCAATAGTCGGCACAGGCGACGAGTTCGATGTTCAGCCGCTTGGCAGCGACGATGAAGTCCTGGTTGGCATAACCCGCGGCGGGGAGCAGCAACAGGAGACGCGGCATGGTTAGAAGCTGGCGAGTTGGGTTTCGGTCGGCTCGGCGCAGCAGTACCAAGGCTCGGAAAGATGCGCGATGGTCTCGCCGAATTGCGCGGGATCGAGCGGCGGCGGCGTCTCGGCCAGCGCGGCATGGGTGCGTGTCCAGATTCCGGCGAACACATCGGCACGCGGCAATCCCTTTTTCTCGGCATCCATCACCCAGGCCATGACCTCACTTTGCAACGCATCGACGCGCGGGTCATCCGCCTGCCACGGATAGCCCAGCATGGCCTCGTCGAAGGCGCCGACCTGTGCGGCAAAATCGGACAAGTGCAGAAGGTGCGATCCCTGTGGCACCAGCAGGCGGATCGCCAGCTGTACCGGCGGCACGGCTTCGACCAGCCGCAGGCGCAGCAAGGTGGCGAGCAACTCGCGATAGCCTGCCAGCGTGGTCCACGGCGTGAACGGCACGAAGGTGGGGGCCAGCGCGATACCGAGCCTGCGGCAGTGCGCCAGCGCTGCTTCGAAATCGGCACGGGTATGGCCCTTGGCGAGGCGATCAAGGATCGCGTCGTCGACCGATTCGACCGCGGTGACGACGAACAACAGGCCGCATTGCCTGAGGCGCGGCAGCAGGTCGGCGTGGTTCAGCAGGTGCTCGACCTTGATCGTGGCATCCCAGCTCAAATCGGGAAATTGCGCATGCAAGGCCTCGGCCACTTTCAACGCATGGGTCGGCCCATTGAGAAAATCGGGATCGCCAAAACTGATGTGCTGCGCACCCACTTCGACCTGCTGCGCGATGTCGGCCATCACCGTCTTCACCGGGACGATGCGGAATTTCCCTTCGTACACCGGCACCACCGGACAGTGGCGGCACAGATGTTTGCAACCGCGGCTCGCCTCGGCGAAGCCGGTGATTTTTTGCGTGCCGTCGGCCAGGATCAGTTTGGCGTAGCGCTGCAGATCGGGCAGGCCGCGTCGTTCGGGCAGCAGGAACGTGATCTTGTCGCGCCGCACCAGCGTGTCGGCCGGCGCAATCCCCGTCCGCACCCAGTCCAGCAGATCGGGCTCGGACTCGCCGCCGAAGACCGCGTCCACGCCCAGTGTTTTCAGCCATGCGGCATTGACCGGCGCATACAGGCCGAACGTGGCGATGCGCGCACGCGGAGCGAGCGAGCGGATTTTCGGCAGCGCCGCAGCAGCAATCCGCGTGGCGGTATGCATGCCCAGGTAAATCGCCACATATTCGGCATCAGCAAAAGTGGCGGGATCGAGTTTTTGCTGCGACAGGTCGACGCAGGCGGCGGCAATGTGTTCGCGCGCGAACCACGCGGCAGGCTGCGCCAGATTGAACGGCTGGCGACCCAGTTCGTACGGGCTCACCAAAACAACACGCGCCCCGGAAGGCGCGTGTGTGGGTGCCGCACAGGAACCGCCCATGACGGCTACTTGGCCTTGGGGCGCTGCTCGAACATCTTGGCGATCCCGGGATCGCGCGAGGCGCCGGCGGCATCCATGCGCTTGAGATACTCGTCCCACAACGCAGCTTGGTTGACGCCCAGATCGTAGAGATATTCCCAGGAATAAATCCCGGTGTCGTGGCCGTCGGAGAAGAAGAAGTTGATGCCGTACAAGCCTACGGGTTCGGCGGCATTGATCAGCACTTCACGTTTGCCGACCTGCAGCACTTCCTGCCCGGGGCCGTGGCCGCGCACTTCGGCTGACGGCGAATAGACCCGCAGAAGTTCGAACGGCAATTCGAAACGGGCGCCGTCGGTGAAGGCGATTTCCAGCTTGCGCGAAGCCTGGTGCAACTTGATGTCGGTCGGGGTGGGATGGGCCATGTTGTAACACTCGAAATTGAACGCCAGCGCGAAGTTTAAACCCGTCGTGCGAAGTTTAAACCCTTGAGGGACAAGGGGCTGAAGCCGATGGGGGATCGGGGAAACTGGCGCGCCCGGCGCGATTCGAACGCACGACCCCTGCCTTCGGAGGGCAGTACTCTATCCAGCTGAGCTACGGGCGCTAGGAGCCGCGAAGCATAGCCTTTTTGCCACGTTGCGTCTATCCGCCGGGCGCGACGCCCTTTCCTGTCGGGGTGGCTTTCCTTATAATCGCCGCTTTCGATGCCACCCCCCAAGGAACCTTTCATGGCCGATTCGCACGCCAAGATGACTCAAGCCACCCCGCAGGAGATCATCATTTCCGTTCTTGCCGGATTGTTCGCGCCCCTGCTGGCGATTTTCCTGATCGTCATGCTGGTGCTCAGCATTCAGGACAAACATCTGCCCGACACCACCAGCGAAGCCGCCCAGAAAGCAACGCTCGACCGCATCAAGCCTTTCGCCCATCTGGTCGCGCTCGACGCCAATGCGCCCAAGGTCGAGAAGTCCGGCCAGGAAGTCTTCGAGGCCGTGTGTACCACGTGCCACACGCCCGGCGCGCTGGGCGCACCCAAGTTCGGCAACAAGGGCGACTGGGGGCCGCGTATCAGTCAGGGCTATGAGACCTTGATCAAGCATGCCCTCGAAGGCATTCGCCAGATGCCGCCGCGTGGTGGCGACGGCGACTTGTCCGATACCGAAGTGGCTCGCGCAGTGGCCTACATGGCCGATGCAGCCGGCGCCAAATTCAAGGCGCCGGAAGCTGCAGCACCGGCCGCGCCCGCAGCTGCCGCGGCGTCGGCCGCCAAACCCGACCCGTCCAAAGGCAAGGCCGTCTACGAGGCCAATTGCGCCGTCTGCCATGCCACCGGCGTGGCCGGCGCCCCCAAGATGGGCGACAAGGCGGCCTGGGAACCGCGCGTAAGCCAGGGTTATGCGACGCTCTACAGCCATGCGCTGAACGGCATTCGCGGCATGCCGGCCAAAGGCGGCAACGCCGGCTTGTCTGAAGCCGATCTCGCCAACGCGGTCGGCTTCCTCATGACCCAGGGAGGCGGCAAGCTGTAAACCGGAATTGCGCGAACGGGCGTCGCCCAAACGCGCAGGGAGACGAGGAGCCCGCGGCCATGAAATACGTCACTTTGCTGACCATGCTGGCCCCCCTGTCGCTCGCGGCCTGCGATCAATCCGCCATGCCCCCGGCGGGAATGGGCATGGCGCCCACCCCGATGCAAACCGGGCCCCACGCCATGCGCCCGCCTGAATTGCCCGCCGCTTCCGCACAACCCGTTCCGACCGCCGCGCCCAGCAGCGACGGCACTCCTGCCATCCAGTCCGACCTCGCTCATGGCCTGCGGGTCTATCGCCAGACCTGCGCCTTCTGCCATGACAAGGGCATCTCGGGCGCACCGATCATCGGTGAAGCCAGCGACTGGCGTCCTCGCCTGGCCCAGGGTATGACCGCCCTCTACGCTTCGGCCCTGCAGGGCAGGAACGCCATGCCGGCCAAGGGTGGCAATCCGTCGCTGGCGGATGCCGACGTCCGGGCGGCGGTCGATTATCTCGCCGGGCAGGTACGGTAATGGCCCATCTGCCACGCGTCTGCCCCCAGTGCGGAAGCGACAAGATTCGCAGCGGCTCGCTGCATGCCCATGACGGGATTCGTCACCTGCTGCTGCACACACCGCTGCGCTGCCGCGACTGTCGCCATCGCTTCTGGACGTTCAATCCCCTGAAGCCGGTGCTGCTGCTGGCAACCCTCGGTGCACTGGTTGGCATCACCGCCTGGTTTGCCATCGACCCGAGCGACACCATGACCGCCGTACAGGAACCCATCAGCGTGCCTCACGCCCGGGCCGAGAAAGGCGATGCCGAGGCCCAGTTGCAACTGGCCATGCGTTATGCCGAGGGGGATGGCGTGATCCAGAACGACAAGGAAGCGGCCCGCTGGTTTGCCCTGGCTGCCCAGCAAGGCCTGCCCGAAGCGCAATATCGTTATGGCCTCGCCTTGCTGAAGGGGCGCGGTGTCGTGCAGGATTACCGCGCAGCCTTCAGCTGGATCGAAAAACCCGCGAAAAGCGGTTACGCCAAGGCGCAGTACAGCCTGGGCGAACTCTACCGCTATGGAACCGGCACGGCGATCGACAAGGCACGTGCCTATCTCTGGTTCAACCTCGCCGCGGCGCAAGGGATCGAGGCCGCCGCCAAGGCGCGCGACAGCCTGGTATGGCAGCTGAAACCCGAACAGATCACGGCGATGCAGGAAGAGGCCCGGCGCATGAGCCCGACGCCCTCGTCACCCCGCCCGGCGCAAGCGCCCGCAGCGGCACCGGCCCCCGCCACGCCCTGAACGAGGGCGCGCCCGGCCATCCCGTTTTACGGATGGGCGTGCTCGCCGTCCTGGTCCGCGGCTACATCGAGCGGCCACAATCGATGGGCGTCCAGCTTCAATCGGGCATCTGCCGCCAACGCAGCGAACTGCGCCTGCTGGGCGTTCAACTGGCCTTCCAGCGCCAGCCGGCGGTTGAGTAGCACCTGGTCCAGACTGCCTTCGCCCAGGCTGTAGGCACGCGCCGCCAGCCGCGCCGCCTCCGCCAGCGACTGGGCGGCATGGTCGGCCTGCTGCCAGTTTGCCACCTGGGCCGCCGCCGCCTCGAAATCCGCGCGCGCTTCCTGACGCAAGCGTTGCTCCAGACGGATGGCTGCCTCTTCCGCGGTGGCGCTGAGTTGCTCGGCGGCCTGCTGGTCGGTACGCCGCGCGCTACCCGGCAACGTCAGCCCGACGCTTACGCCCAGCTGGTGCTCGCTGCCGCCCAATTCATTCTTGTAGAACACGCCGACAGTGGGGTCGACGCTGCGGCGGCTGGCCAGTTGCCGGGCCGAGGCCCGCAACACCTCGGCCTGGCGCCGCGCACGGAACAGTTCGTGATTGTGTGCCAGCACGGCGCTGACATAGTCCTCGACCGGCCCGGCTGGCTCGACCGGCGACGGCAACGTGTCGTCCGCCGTCACCGGCAGGCCCGGGTATTGCGCCATGAGCCGGCTGCGTGCCCGTTGCTCGCGCGTGGCCGCCTGTTGCTGCTGCAGGCGCGCCTGCGCCAGCGCAGCTTCCGCGTTGACGCGCTCGGAACGCGGCGCCTCGCCCAGGCGAATGCGCGCATCCACGGTGGCGAGCTGCTGTTCGGCCAGACTCACCTGCGCCAGCCACAGCCTGGTCTGGCCGGCTTCGTTCAGCCAGTCGAACCAGAGCGCAAGCAGTTGCCGTCCGCTTTCGTGCATCGCTTCGCCGTAACTCGCTTCGGCATGGGCGGTCAGCGCACCGGCAAGCACGCGGTCGGCCGCGGCGCGCCCGGGCAGGCGCAGCGGACGCGACAGCGCCACGCCCCACTCCGCGAAACGATCCTGCGGCGTATCGATCCGGCGTTGCAGGGCGTCCGCGCCCAGCACCCACTCTTCGCGGCCGCGGCGCAGGCTCTCGCTCCTCAGCGATTGCGCGGCAAATTCGCCGCGTGCCTGCGCCACCATGGGCGAGGCACGTAGGGCGGCTTCGGCAGCGGCCGGATCGGGCAGATAATCGGCGTAGGCCGCCGTGGATAAAATCGGCGCGGCGAATGCCAGTGCCAGCGCGAGACTCAATGTGTGCACGGCCTTCATGCGTGCGCTCCTTTCAATATGAATTGGCGGTACAACAGCGGCAGCATCACCAGCGTCAGCAGGGTGGCGCTGACCAGGCCGCCGATGACGACGATGGCGAGCGGGCGCTGGATTTCGGAACCGGGTCCGGTCGCGAACAGCAGCGGCACCAGGCCGAACGCGGCGATGCTGGCGGTCATCAGCACCGGACGCAGGCGCCGCAACGCGCCGTCACGCACCACGGCGTCGCCCTGCAACCCCTGCGCACGCAACTGGTTGAAATGGCTGACCAGCACCACGCCGTTCAGCACCGCGATGCCCAAGAGCGCAATGAAGCCGACCGAGGCGGGCACCGACAGGTACTCACCCGACGCCGCCAGGGCGAAGATGCCGCCGATCAGCGCCAGCGGCACGTTCATCATCACCAACAGCGCCTGGCGCGCATCGCCGAACGTGACATACAGCAGGAAGCCGATCAACAGGAGCGCCACCGGCACCACGATCATCAGGCGTTTCGCGGCACGCTGCTGGTTTTCGAACTGGCCGCCCCAGGTGATGCTGTAGCCGGGCGGCAGCTTGACCTGCGCGGCCACGGCAGCTTTCGCGTCCTCGACGAAGCTGACCAGATCGCGGCCAGCAACGTTGCTCTGCACCACGGTGAAACGGGCTGCGTTTTCACGCTTCACCGCCACCGGTCCGTTGGTACGCTTCAGGTGCGCCACCTGGTCGAGGCTGATCTCGCGGCCATCCGGCAGGGTCAGGCGCAGCGCCTGCAGGGCATCGGGCGACGCGCGCAAATCGGCGGGCCCGCGCAGTTGCAGCGGGATGCGCCGTCCCTGTTGCTGGATCGTGCCGATGACTTCGCCCTCGAGTTGGGTACGCAACAGCATGGCGATGTCGTCGGCACTGAGGCCGAAACGGGCAGCCGCATTCCGGTCGACCTCCGCCTGCAGGTACTGCACGCCCGCATTCTGCTGGGTATAGACGTCGGACGCGCCAGGGACTTTCCCGACCACGTTGAATATCTCGCCGGTCAGCCGGTTGAGCGTGGCGAGATCGGGGCCAAAAATCTTGATCGCGACGTCGCCGCGCGAGCCGGTGAGCATTTCCGAAACCCGCATGTCGATTGGCTGGGTAAAGGTGTAGGCGATGCCGGGAAAGCCTTCGACCACGGTTCGGATTTCCCCGATCAACCATTCCTTGTCCGGACGACGCCACTCGGCCATCGGCTTCAGCACCAGGAAGGAGTCGGTGTCGTTGAGTCCCATCGGATCGAGCCCGAGTTCGTCGGCACCGGCGCGCGCAACGATGCGGCGGATTTCCGGTATGTTCTTCAACAGCGCCTGCTGCACCCGCAGATCCTGCGCGACAGCCTCTTCCAGGCTGATCGAGGGCAGTTTTTCCAGCTGCACCAGGATATCGCCCTCGTCCATGGTGGGCATGAAGGTTTTGCCGATCAGCGGATAAACGCCGACCGCCGCCAGCATCAATACGCCCGCAGTAACGTAGACGAACTTCGGCCGCGCCAGCGCGCGATCGAGCAGCGGCGTGTAAAGGCCTTGCGCCTTGCGCAGCAGCCACGGATCGGTGTGCGCGCCCTGCTTCAGCAATATCGAGGCCAGCACCGGGATCACGCTGAGCGCCAGCAACAGGGATGCCGCCAGGGCGAACACGATGGTCAGCGCGACCGGCGCGAACAGCTTGCCTTCCAGGCCTTGCAAGGTCAGCAGCGGCAGGAACACGATGGCAATGATGGCGATGCCCGAGGTCACCGGGCGGGCGACCTCCTGGGTCGCCCACAGTACACGCTGCAGCGGCGTTTCGCTGGTGTCTTCCGGGTCGTGCGCCAGATGCGCGACAACGTTCTCGACCACCACCACCGCCGCATCGACCAGCAGGCCGATCGCGATGGCCAGTCCGCCCAGGCTCATCAGGTTGGCCGACAGCCCGAACTGACGCATCAGCACAAACGTCGCCAGCACGGACAGCGGCAGGATCAAGGCCACCACAATGGCCGCGCGCAGGTTGCCGAGAAACAGCAGCAGCAGGATGACCACCAGCACCGCCGCCTCGAGCAGCGCCTTGCTCACCGTGCCGACGGCGCGATCGACCAGTTGCGCGCGATCGTAGAACGGCGAAATCGTCACCCCCTTGGGCAGCGTGGCCTGGATATCTGCGAGCTTGGCCTTGACGTTCTTGATGAGCTCGCCCGCATTGACGCCTTTCAGGCCGATGACCAGGCCTTCCACGGCCTCGCCCTTGCCGTTTTGCGTCACGGCGCCGTAACGAGTCATCTCACCCAGTTCCACGCGTGCGACGTCGCCGACAGTGACGACCACGCCGCCCACTGTCTTGATGCCGATGTGTCGCAGATCCTCCAGCGAACCGATGCCGCCGTTGACGCGCACCACCCAGGTTTCCTCGCCTTCGTTGACGCGCCCGGCGCCGTCGTTGCGGGTGTTGCTTTCCAGCGCCTTGCGTAATTCGTCGTAGGTGATGCCGCGCGCGGACAGTGCCGCTGGATCAGGGCTCACCGCGAAGGTGGCGACGCGGCCACCGAGCGAGTTCACGTCGGCCACGCCGGGGATCGCCCGCAACTGCGGACGCACCGTCCAGTCGAGCAGGGTGCGCTTCTCCGTCAGCGACAGCGGCCCTTCGAGGGTGAACATGAAGAGTTCCGACAGCGGCGTGGAAATCGGCGCCAGGCCGCCCGATACGTTGGCGGGCAGATCGCCCTTCACGTTGGCGAAGCGCTCCGCCATCTGCTGGCGTGCCCAGTAGATGTCCGTGCCTTCGGCAAAATCGACGGTAATGTCGACCAGTGCGTTTTTCGACTGGCTACGCAGGATGGTCTGTTTCGGAATGCCCAGCAGTTCGGTTTCCACCGGTTGGGCGATGCGCGACTCCACTTCTTCCGGCGTCATGCCCGGCGCCTTCAGGATCAGCTTGACCTGGGTGGTCGAGACATCGGGAAAGGCGTCGATGGGAATCTGCTGGAACGCGCGCACGCCCAGCCCAGCCAGCACCAGTGCCAACGCGAGCACGAACCAGCGTCGCGCGAGCGCGGTTTCGATCAGGATATTCATCATGGATTACTCTCCCAGCCATTGCGCCTTGAGCGCCGCCACACCCTTGGCGGCGACACGGCTGCCGGCAGCCAGGCCGGTCACTTCGGCCTGGCTGGCATTCTGGCGAATCAGCTGCACCGGCGTCGGCACGAAGCCTTGCGCGGTTTCGACAAACACGTAGGGCCGGCTGGCCTGCCACACCAGCGCGGCGGCCGGCACAATCAAGGTCTTGGCCGTCGGCTTGTCCTGCGAAGCCGACGGCCCGGCCAGGGCAACCTGAATCGACTGGCCAGGGCGCAGCAGCTTGTCGGGATCGACAAGGCTGGCGCGCGCCAGCACGCTTTGCGACGCATTGAGTTGCGGCAGCAGCGCGATGACGCGCCCGCTGGCCTTGCTGTCCGCCACCGTCACGGATTGCCCGACCGCCACCTGGCGCGCCTGGATTGTCGACAACGGAATCTCCAGGGCCAGATTCGACAGATCCGCCACTTTCACCAGCGCCATGCCGGCATCCACGCGCTGGCCCGGTTCGGCGACACTCTCCGTCACCACGCCGGCGATCGGCGCGGTCAGCGTGATCGAACTGCCCGTCACCTTGCCTGCGCCCATCATCGACAATGCGGTCTGTGCCGCAACCAGGCTGGCATGCGCCGACTGGGCCTCGGAGCGGGTGGCGCGCAGGCGCGACTCCGCGATCAGGCCCTCGCTGAACAGTTTTTCGTCGCGCGCGGCATTACTGGTCGCCAGCTGCGATCTCAGCCGTGCCTGTGTCAGGGCATTCTGTGCTTCGGCCAGGCCGGTCATCGACAGGGTGACGAGCGGGGCGCCGCGCTTGACCGTGTCGCCCGCCTGTACATGCAGCTGGGTGACCAGCCCGGCGCCAGCCGCCGCGGCCACGCGCACGCTGGCAGGCGGCAGGGTCACCCGCGCCGTATAGGTAAGCGCGGGACTGGTGTCTTGCGTGGCCGCAATGACGGTGACGATGCCAAGGTTCTTCTTCTGCGCTGCGGACAGGGGCAGGGTGTCGGCTGCGAAAGCCGGGGCGGCGCCGAGCAGCGCCAATACGAGAATACGGGTAGAAACATAACCAGCGATCATGCTTGATCTCCATGAGCAAGAAATTCGGGCAGGCGCACAGGCAGGTGCGCCGCGTGGAACGATCAGCGGCGCGGCGGCGCCAGCGCGTGCGGCAGGGCGTGATCGGGGAGGATGGCCTGCAACGGAGTGACGCCGGGCCAGGCAGGGCTCAGCCTGGCTGCGGTTGCCGCTGACGGCGGAAGCGCCGGTACCGGGTATGACACATCGGCATCCGACACAAACAGCACGGCCTGCCGCAACGATCGTATGCCCTGTGCCACCTCGATCTCCGCGCCCTGCTCCCTGTTCTCAGCCAAGTGATAGGCCGCGTCGCCGGGCGCAGCCGCATACCCATGCAGCCAGCCTGCATGGCTCGCTTGCGCCGGTCCTGCATGGGCATGGACGAACGGCGTCATCGCCTGCAAGGCGATGACCAACCAGAGCATCAACAGGCGAGGAAATCGGTTCGGCACGGGTCGAAATGGAAAGCGTCGCAAAAATTATATGGATAAGCGTCGGCACCGGCACATTCACCAGGCTCGATGCGCATCCTGCCGGTGAATTCTTAAGACCGCCTTAAGTGGCTGTCCGTCGCGCCTAGCAGGGCGGTTGTCCCATTTCGGACGAAGGCTTTCAGCGCATCTGAAACATTTCCTGGTGAAAACCATCCGGCGCCAGGCCATGGGCAACGAAATCGTCCCGTATGGCCTGGCCAAATCCCGGCGGACCGCAGAACCAGATGCTCGCCGACTGCCATTGCGGCACGGCTGCGCGAATGCGGTCGGCATCAAGCCGTCCATCTTTCCCGCTGACCAGCACATGCAGGCGTACACGGGCCGCCTGGGCATCGGCCGTGAGCTTGTCGATGGCGGCCTCTTCGAAATCCGCCGTCGGATGGAACAGGTCGATCTCCTGTTCGCCGGGCGTGCGCGCCAGCTGCTTCATGC
This sequence comes from Thiobacillus denitrificans, assembly GCA_002343685.1. GTDB lineage: Bacteria > Pseudomonadota > Gammaproteobacteria > Burkholderiales > Thiobacillaceae > Thiobacillus > Thiobacillus denitrificans_A. The sequence goes on from DDRS01000034.1 coordinate 118,932, forward strand.
GGGCGATGAAGGGAGTGATGCCGATGCCGGCGCCGATCCAGATCTGGCGCGAGCGCCCGTCGCGGAAATCGAAGCAGCCATAAGGTCCTTCCACCGTGACGGGCGCCCCGACCTTCAAGCGATCGTGCAGCTTGCTGGTATGGTCGCCAAGCGCCTTGGTAATGAAGACGATGCGGCGGTCATCGGCATCCCAGGCCGATGCAATCGTGTACGGATGGGCGCCTTCGCTTTTTCTGGACGTGACGAAGGCAAACTGCCCGGCATTGTGGCCAGGCCAGCCGCTTTCCAGGCGGATGGCCGTTTCGAGTACGCGCAATTCCGGATAATAGATGAGCGATTCGATCGTGCCCTGCACTCTGCGGTCGACGCCGACACGGCGCAACAGGACAAGCAGTGCCGCCACGGTGCCGCCCAGCATCAACAGGGCCATGACCCACCCGACTGGCTGCGACCAGTAGGCAAACTTGAGCAGCACGACGGAGTGATAAACCAGTATCAGATAAACCACCGCCAGCCATCTGTGCGTCTTGGTGAATAAGTGGTAGGGAAAGCGCCTGACCAGCGCCAGAACGATCAGCACCACCGCGGCATAAAACGCCCATTCGCCCAGCGATTCAGCCAGCCCGCGCTGGCTGCGCAGCCAGCTCTCGGCCGGGCCCAGCATCTGGCCCGCAGCCGACTTGCGCGCAGGCCTGCTCAGCCACCCCCAGCCCACCATCCACTTGGTTCCCTGTGCCCACCACCAATGAATGCAGGAAAACACCAGTCCGGTGATTCCCAGCCATTTATGCAGGCGATACATCTTGTCGAGCCCGTCCAGAGGAGGCTCCAGCCATTTCGGCCGCGTGGCCAGCAGCATGGCGACGCTCATGGCTCCCATGCCGATGACGCCGGTGTATTGCATCAGCACGGTGCGGAGCGAGAAATAGGTGAATGGGTCGGGCACCCACGTGTCGGCCAGCAGCCACAGCGCCGTCAGCGCCAGCAGTAGCGCCCAGAAACCCAGCTTGATGTTCTTCATGCCCAAATCTCGATCGGTTATTGAAAATGGCCCCACGACGCGACTCAAAGCGCTCATGGACACGGCAGCGTGTTTCCCGGCACGCTGCCAGAATAACGTTTACGCACACATTTGAAAAAGGGAATCCATATGGCGAGCCCGGCTTGCCAAATAAATGCCGTCTCTTAAGGTGCCCCTAAGCTGACGCGCCTACAGTCTGCTGCATTCCCCTCTGAGGAGACTGTCATGTCACATGCCGCCACCCATCCGCACCGCGTGTTCGACCCCCTGCTGCGCCTGCTGCACTGGGTTATTGCGCTGTCCATCGTATCGCTCATCGCCACCAGCCAGCTGGCCGACTGGTTCGAACACGGGCCATATGAAAAGACGCTCTGGAATCTGCACATTCTCATCGGCTACACCCTGACGGCGGGCCTGCTGACACGCCTGCTGTGGAGTCTGGCTGGCCCGGCCAGCGCGCGTTGGCGCGACCTGTGGCATCCCGCCGTGTGGAAGGACAGCGTCAGGAATTTGCGCCTGCCCAAGACCCACCGCGCCGGGCATGATCCGATCGCCAGCCTGGGCTATCTGTTCGCCTACGGCGTAATGGCGCTGATGGTCGTCACCGGACTGGGGCTGGCTGCCAGCGAGTTCCAGACGGGCCCGCTCGCCGGCTGGCTGGGCAATGTGACGTGGCTGGAGGATGTGCTGGGCGAACCGCACGAATTTGGATTCGGCCTGATGCTCGGCTTCATCGGTCTGCATCTGGCTGCGTTGGTGTTTCACCAATGGCGCGGCGAACGGGTGGCTCAAAGCATGGTGACCGGCAAACAATACCTCGGCGCAGGAAACGAGGTGCAGCATGATTAAGCACCTTCTCTACGGTGGCCTGGCGGTACTCGGCATGGCCTCCGCCGTGGCGGCGGCCGACAGCCCTGCCAGCCTGATGGCGCAGTACGCGCAGCAGGCAGGCGTGCCGATATCCGGCTTGTCCGCCTCGCGTGGCGCGGCCTTGTATCGCACCGAGCACCCGGGCCGCAATGGTGAGGCCGTGAGTTGCGCCGGCTGCCATACCGCCAACCCGACCCAGGCCGGGCGCACCCGTGTCGGCAAGCGCATCGAGCCGCTGGCGCCGGCCGCCAATCCGCAGCGTTTCACCGATGCGGCCAAGGTCGAGAAATGGTTCCGGCGCAACTGCCAGGACGTTCTGCAACGCGAATGCAGCGCGCAGGAAAAAGGCGATTTCATCGCCTGGCTGAGCCAGGCCCGATAAGGAGTACACCATGAACTATCTATTGCGCGGAATCGGAGTCGTCGCGGCGGTCGGCGTGTTCAGCCTGTTGGCGTTTTCGCTGCCTTCAGGCGATGCACATGGCGATGGCGGCGGCAATGTCCTGCCGCGGACGACCAACAAGGCCTGGCAACAGGAATGCGCAAGTTGCCATATCGCCTATTCGCCGGCTTTCCTGCCGAAGGCATCGTGGCGCCGTCTGATGGGCGGGCTCGATCAGCACTTCGGGGAAAACGCCAGCCTTGATCCGGCAACCCAGGCTGATATCCTGCGATTCTTGGAAGCCAACGCAGCCGACAGCGGCACCAGCCGGATGGGCAGCCGGGTGATGCAAAGCATGGGGACCAACCAGGCGCCGTCCCGCATCACCGAAACCCGCTGGTTCGTGCGCAAGCACGATGAGGTGTCGAAGTCGGTGTGGTCGCGCAAATCGATCGGTTCCGCCGCCAATTGTGCCGCGTGCCATCGCCAGGCGGAGCAGGGTGTGTTCGACGAGGACACGGTCAGAATTCCGAAACAATGACCCGAGGATGAACCGGAACGATGCGCATATTGTTGGTGGAAGATGACCGCATGCTGGGCGACGGCCTCCAGGCCGGGCTGACCCAGGCGGGTTATGCCGTCGACTGGCTGCGCGACGGCGAGGCGGCGGTGTCGGCCCTGTCCACCGAATCGTTTGCAGCCGTGGTGCTCGACCTGGGACTGCCGAAACGCGACGGCCTGTCGGTGCTGCAATGGCTGCGCGGGCGCCATGACGCCACGCCGGTACTGATTCTGACCGCGCGCGACCAGCTGGAGGACAAGGTACGCGGGCTCGATCTCGGCGCCGACGACTATGTGTTGAAGCCGTTCGACCTCGACGAGATTGCCGCCCGCCTGCGCGCGTTGGTGCGGCGCGCCCATGGCCGCCCGGAGCCTGTGCTCACCGCCGGCGAGATCGAGCTCAACCCGGCGGCGCGCAGCGTGACGCGCGCCGGCCAGGCCGTCGAACTGACCCCGCGCGAATTCGACCTGCTGCACCTGCTGCTGGAAAACACCGACCGGGTACTGACACGCCGCACGCTGGAAGAACAGCTCTACACCTGGAACGAAGCCGTCGACAGCAATGCGCTCGAAGTCCACATCCACCACCTGCGGCGCAAGCTCGGCAACGACCTGATCCGTACTGTACGCGGCGTCGGCTACATGGTGCCGGCAGGCACGACGCCATGAGCCGGCCGTATTCCCTGCGCCGGCGGCTGGTGTGGCTGCTGACCGGCTCGGTGGCGGCGATCTGGCTGCTGTCCGCGCTGGTGGTGTATCAACGCGCACACCATGAAGCGGACGAATTGCTCGACGGCCAGCTGACGCAGGTCGCCGACACCTTGCTGGCGATCGTGGCGGCCGGCGAAGTCGAGCATTTTGCGAAGGAACTCCAGGATCACAGCCACCACAATCCGGTGCCCATCGCATTCGAGGTGTGGCACGACGATGACGGACGGATGCTGCGTCTGGTCACGTCCATGGGCCACGCCGGGTTTGAATCCGGGATCGGACCGGGATTCAGCGAACGCCAGTACGAGGGCGCACGCTGGCGATTCTATGCGGTGCAGGATTCCGACGCGGAATATCGGGTCGTCGTCGGCCAGGCCCACGCGGCACGCGAAGGCCTGGCGCGCGAGATCGGCCTGTCGCTGCTGATTCCCGCCGCGCTGGCGCTGCCGCTGATGGCGCTGGCGGTCTGGTGGGGTATCGGCCGCAACCTGCAGCCGGTGGATACGGTGGCGCACCAGGTCGGCGCGCTCGATGCGCAGGCCCTGACGCCACTCGACGAATCGCCCGCCCTTCCCGAGGAAATTGCGCCGCTGCGCACCGCGCTCAATGCGTTGATCCGGCGCGTCAACGAAGCCTTCGAAAACGAGCGCCGCTTCACCGCGGATGCCGCGCACGAATTGCGCACGCCGCTGGCGGCCTTGAAAGTGCAAACACAGGTCGCGCTGCGTGCGCAAACGGCTGACAGCCAGCAGCACGCGCTGGCGCAGGTGATCGCCGGCGTGGACCGGATGACGCACCTAGTCGAGCAATTGCTGACGCTGGCGCGCGTCGATCCGGCTACGCAGGGCAATCCGCCCGCACCGCTGGATCCCGCAGAAATCGTGGCGGCAGTGTGCGAAGAGCTTTTGCCGCACGCGCAACGCCATGGGCAAACCCTGACGGTCGATGCGGCAGCGGGATGCCGTATCGCCATCACGGCGGCGTGGCTCCAGATCGCGGTCCGCAACCTGCTCGACAATGCCGTGCACTATGCGGGGGAGAACGCGCGGATCGACGTGCGCATCGCGCATCGCGAAACCGGCTGTGCCATCACCGTTGCCGACGATGGCCCGGGCGTCGCTCCCGCATTGCGGTCGCAACTCAGTGCCCGCTTCGTGCGCGGCGAAGTCGAGACCGAAGGATGCGGCCTCGGTCTTTCCATTGTCGCGCGCATTGCGGCACTCTCGCACGCCCAGCTTGAACTGGGGGACGGACTGCCGCGCGCGGATGGCGGCCATGGTTTCGCGGCCACGCTACGCTTCAACGCAACGGCCGTTCCCGCCTAACTGCGCGGGGCAACCCGTTAGCGGCGGGATCCCGGTCCCATGCCAGAACCCGGTCCCATACCCGGTCCCATACCCGGTCCCATCCCCGAGCCGGGCCCCATGCCCGCAGGCGGCATGTCCGGGAGGGTCTTGCCCTGGGCCTGGGCACGCTCCTGCATCTGTTTGTGATGTTCCAGGCGGAAGGCTTCGCGCTCTTGCTGAGTTTTCAGCGTGCGCATGCGATTGCGGTATTCGGCCCGTTCCTGCCGCGTCATCAATTCGGATCCGTAAATACGATCCTGATCACGCACCTGGGTACGGTCCTGATCGCGTGCCTGATCGGCGGCATACACCGGCATGACACCCGCCATCCCCAAGGAAAGGGCAAGGGCGGCTATGGATAGGCGTGTTATGCGTTTCATCTCTGTCTCCTTAGCAAAATAAAATGTCCTCACACTCGATATTGCGCGTGCTCGACATCGTCCACTTCCAATCTAGTACAAAAGACCCACTTATCCTAATGCGGAACACTTCGTGCCTGAATGGATCCGGCGATTCGCCGGGTCCATGCTTTGTCCGTTATTGCGCAGGCTGGATCGCGGTAACGGTCAGGGTATCGTCGATGCTCTCGGCATGAAATTTCACGGCGTCGCCCACTTTGAGACCCTGCATCAGTTCCGGCGATTGCACCCGGAACACCATGGTCATGGCGGGCATGTCGAGGTTGACGATCGGCCCGTGCCGCAGGGTGAGCTTGCCGTTGGCTACATCCACCCGGCGCACAACGCCATCGGTCATCACATTGGCCTGGGCAGCCGGCGGGGTCACTGGTTCGGCATGTAGTGGCGCAGCGATCGCCAGTGCGGCCAGTAAGAGAATCCATGTCTTCATTTTTCTGCTCCTGAACGTATCAATATAAAAATGGCATTCAATGGCTGGCGTGGCCAACGGGTTTGCGTACGGTTACCTCGACATCGCCCGGGGTACCCTGGGGCGAGGCAGTGGATGGCGCGCGCATCGGTTCGGCCATCGCGCCGGCAAGCTCGCGTGCCTGCGTGCCGGGCGGCTGCTTGTACCAGCCGGGGTCGGAATAATCGCCGCGCTTCTGCCCGCGCCGCACCTTCATCACGCTGAACATGCCACCCATCTCGACCGGGCCGAATGGCCCCTTGCCAGTCATCATCGGCAAGGTATTGTCGGGCAGCGGCATCTCCATTTCAGCCATGTCGGCCATGCCGCGCTCACCCATCGCCATGTAGTCGGGAATGAGCTTGCTGATCTTGCCCGCCAGGCCGCTGTAGTCGACGCCGATCATCGTCGGCACCGCATGGCCCATCGCATTCATGGTGTGGTGGCTCTTGTGGCAGTGGAACGCCCAGTCGCCCTCCTCGTCGGCGACGAATTCGATCTGGCGCATCTGGCCGACCGCGATGTCGGTGGTCACCTCCGGCCAGCGCGCGGACTTCGGCACCGGGCCGCCGTCGGTGCCGGTCACCTCGAACTCCACGCCGTGCAGGTGCATCGGATGGTTGGTCATGGTGAGGTTGCCCATGCGGATGCGCACACGGTCGCCCAGCCGAACGTTGAGGCTGTCGATGCCCGGGAACGCACGGCTGTTCCAGGTCCACAGGTTGAAATCGAGCATGGTGTTGACCGATGGCGTGGCGCTGCCGGGGTCGATGTCGTAGGCATTGATCAGGAAGCAGAAATCGCGGTCGACCGGCTCGATCGCCGGATGCCTGCCCTTCGGATGCGTCACCCAGAAACCCATCATGCCCATCGCCATCTGCGTCATCTCGTCGGCATGCGGGTGGTACATGAAGGTGCCGGGGCGACGCGCGACGAATTCGTAGACGAAAGTTTTGCCCGGCTTGATATGCGGCTGGGTCAATCCGCCGACGCCATCCATGCCGTTGGGCAGGCGCTGGCCGTGCCAGTGGATGGTCGTGTGTTCGGGCAAACGATTGGTGACATAGAGCCGCACCCGGTCGCCTTCCACTACTTCGATAGTGGGCCCAGGGCTCTGGCCATTGTAGCCCCACAAGTGCGCCTTCATGCCGGGGGCGATTTCGCGTACCACCGGCTCGGCGACGAGATGGAATTCCTTCACGCCATCCTTCATGTGCCACGGCAGCGTCCAGCCGTTCAACGTCACCACCGGATTGTAGGGACGACCGCTGGATGGAATCAGCGGCGGCTGGGTATCGGGCCTGTCCATGCTGACAATTTCAGGGAGCGCCGCCAGGGCAGCCGGGCTCACCGTGGCGACGGCGGCTGCGCTGCCGAGTTTGAAAAAATCACGTCTTGAGGTCATGGAAAATCCTTTCAGTGTCCGCCCGCCGCATCTGCAGACGCGGACGGGAGAGAGGTGACCGGGGTTTTGCCCGGCGTGCCGGCCAGTGCCATCCGCATGTCGGCGTCGGCGAGCCAGAAATCGCGCTGCGCCTCGATGGCGGCGTTGACCGACGCGATCTGCGAACGCGCGTCGGCCAGCAGCTCGAACACGCCGATCAGCATGCCGTTGTAGCGATACTGGTTTTCCTCGGAGATGCGCTGCTTCAGTGGCACCACCTCGTCGCGCAGGTGACGGGCGACGGCGTACTGGCTCTGTTGCATGGCATAGGCCTCGCGCACCTCGGAACGCGCGTTGACCGCGATCTCGCGTGCGCGCTCGAGTGCCTGGCGGTAGCGCGATTCGGCTTGCACTACACGGGTCTGCCCCCAGTCGAACAGCGGCAGTTCGAAGCTGATTTCGTAACCGCGCTGCAAGGGCGCTTCGTTCGAACTGTTGCTGATGGCGCCCAGCTCCAGCACGTTGATGAAGCGCGTGCGGCGTGTGAGTCCCAAGTTCCTGGCCAGCGCCTCGGTTTGCAGCCGGGTGGCCTGCAGATCCAGGCGCGAATCCATGGCCTGCTGTTCGACATCCGGCAGCGCGGGCAGGGTTGCAGGCAGATCCGGCAAACGTTCGGGCAATTGCAGCGCATCGCCATGGGGCAGGCCCAGCAGCCGGACCAGGCGCTCGCGCGCCTGCAGCTTCGTCTGTTCGGCACGCGCCACCGCCAGTGCGGCATCCGCATAGAACGACTGCTCGCGCGCCTGCTTCAGCTTGCTCCAGTTGCCGACCTGCGCCATGCGGCGCGCCAGTTCCGCACCGGCTTCGGCAGCATCCATCGTCTGCTGCTGGTAATGCGCGGACTGCTTCGCCGCCACCGCGACAACCCAGGCCTTGCGGGTGTCCGCCGCCAGCCTCAGCACGTTCAGAACCAGTTCGCGCCGGGTCTGCTCGAACAGCCGCTGCTCGATATCGATGCGCATCGGCATGGTCAGCAGCCGCATCAGGTTGAGATGCAGGCTGCGTTCCCATTCCACCTCGCTGCCCCGCGTGAGACGGCCGATGGAAACGCCCGGGTTCGGCAGGCGCTGCGCCGCGATCCAGTCGGCCTCGGCGATGCCGAGCGTGTTGAAGGCCGCCTGCAGGCCGGGATTGTTGAGCAGCGCAATCTGCACCGCGTCATCTGCGGAGAGCGGTTGCGCCAGCAGCGCATCGATGCGCGCCTGGATCTGCGCACGACTGGCTTCATCGCGTGACCAGACGACATCCTTCTGGATGCGCGACTGGGTAGCGGACCGGACCGTTTCGAAGCCGCCGTCGGTGGAAAAGCTCGCGCAGCCGCCCAGCAGGATGGCAGACAACACGGCGAGGGTCAGCGTACGCGGCGCAGGAAAAGTCGGATGCATGGCCTTCCGCTCAGTGCGCATGATGTGCCTGCCCGGTCTGATCCGGGGCCTCGCCGGTTTGCTGCGACTCGCGCAGGTAGGTACGCCAGCCGCCGATTTCACCCACCCGGTCGTTGGCTTGGCGCCAGTCCTGCAATGCGTCCTCGCGCCAGGCCCGATAGTGCGCGAAAGGATTGGATACAGCTGGCGGAGAAGGCGGAGTTTCGGCTGCCTGTGCGGCAGGCAACGCTACCAGCCACGCAGAAGCCGCCGTCAGGCCCAGGAAAGATGCGCGCGCCCACGGCGCCGCATGGCGTAAGTAAAGTTTCAACATGATCGTCCTCGCAATTTCGCGGCAGGATCGCCGCGCGCAAAACGGAACCGCGCTCGTGCGCGGGATTCAGGCGAGGGCGGTTCGGGGGGGACGGTCGGGACTGTCGGGAATGAAGCCGCTGAACGATGCAGCCGGCTGCGGAGCATAGCGGTGTGCGATCGGGACGACCGGGACGCCATCGGCGAACCCGATCGGCAGGGCCGTGGCCAGCGCGCAGGCAGCGCAGAACTTGCATTCGTGCTGGTCAGACGGATGATGTGGCTGGTCGGGCGCGTGGCAGTCTGCCATGGCCATGGCGTCATCGGGCATCGCCGTCATCTGTTCCATCGTGGCCTGGTCCGACAGGATGCAGACCCGCATGGCGGAATAGGCAAACGCCTGCACCGGCAGGGTCAGCAGCAACAGCATCAGCAGGAATCGACGGAGTCGGGTACGCACGCGGAAAGTGTAATCAAAAAGCGAAAGCTGACAAGTGACCGGGCGCGGCAAGCCGGGTTCCCGCTCCGCTCATGGGCGACGCTTGCGCGGCTCGTAGTGCACCACGGCACGCATGATCTCGGAATAGGGGAAATCGGCAATGTCGCCGAAACGTGCTCGCCCCTGCAGCACGCTGGCGGCAATGTCGGTCGCCTCGTCGGTCGGGCCATCCAGGGCAGCCGACAGCCCGCGCACGCCGCCGCATTGGGCGCGGATCTCCTTGCCAAACGGCCAGGGCGCATCAGGGTTGATCCGAAGCGCGAATTGCGCGTTCTCGTGCAGGTCCTGGTAAAACGCCAGGCAATGCTCGCGTACCACGGGATCGCTGCAGGCGATCGCCTCACGCTCGGCAAGACTCAGCTTGCGCGAGCGGTCGCAGCTCACGCAGCGCGACAACAGGGCCCGTTCGAATGGGCAGCTGTATTCGATGTAGGCTTTTCTAGCCAGCCGATAAGCGTCTTCGTTGTATTCAGCCATGACTGCTTAATCAGAGTGATCAGGACGCGCAGTGCGTGAACAACTTTACCAGTCGTCGCCCGACAAGCGCTGATCCAGTTCACGCTCCGCCGTCAGCGTTTCCTGGGCTGCAATCTCGTTCTCGGCGAAGATCATCTTGTACTTGTCGCCGGTCTTGGGGTCGAGCGTCTTGCGCAGTTCGTTGGTGTGGGCCTTGGCTTCCTTGAAGCTCGCCCATTCGCCCTGCTTTTCCAGCACTTTGAACATTCCCAGACGGAAAACATAGTAAGGCATGGCGGGTCCTCAGTTCAGCCGGCCGTGGCACTGCTTGTACTTCTTGCCCGAACCGCACGGACAGGGATCGTTGCGGCCGACCTTGGGATAGCCCTCGCCCGCGGCCGCAGCCTGGTCGACCTCGGCAAAGTCCTGGCCCTCGTCGTACTCGGTGTGCTGGAACTGCACGTTCGACGGCTCGTGCGGCTCGACCGCCTGTACGTCCTCGGGCGCACGGATCTGCACGGTGGTGGTGATCTGGGTGACTTCGGTCTTGATCGCGGTCAGCATGGCGGAGAACAGTTCGAACGCCTCGCGCTTGTATTCCTGCTTCGGCTGCTTCTGTGCATAGCCGCGCAGGTGGATGCCCTGGCGCAGATGATCCAGCGCCGACAGGTGCTCGCGCCAGTGGGTATCCATGCTTTGCAGCATCACCGCACGCTCGAACTGGCGCAGGCCATCGCCGCCGACCAGGGCTTCCTTCTCCCGATAGATCGCGTCGGCGGCTTCGAGGATCTTCTTGCGCAGCCCCTCTTCGTTCAGGGTCTTGTCCTCGTCCAGCCATTGCTGCAGCGGCAGGTCGAGCGAGAACTGTGCCGCCAGCGATTTTTCAAGGCCCGCCACGTCCCATTGCTCGTCCATGCTGCCCGGCGCAATGTGCAGGTTGACGGTCTGGTCCAGCACGTCGTCGCGCATGGCGCGGACGGTGTCACCGATGTCGGCGCTCGCCAGCAGTTCGTTGCGTTGCTCGTAAATCACCTTGCGCTGGTCGTTGGAGACGTCGTCGTATTCGAGCAGCTGCTTGCGGATGTCGAAGTTGCGCTGTTCGACCTTGCGCTGCGCGTTCTCGATCGCACGCGTCACCCAGGGATGCTCGATGGCCTCGCCCTCGGGCATCTTCAGCCGATTCATGATCGCGGCGACACGGTCGGACGCGAAGATGCGCAGCAGCGGGTCTTCCAGCGACAGGAAGAAGCGGCTGGAGCCAGGGTCGCCCTGGCGTCCCGAACGGCCGCGCAGCTGGTTGTCGACGCGGCGCGACTCGTGGCGTTCGGTGCCGATGATATGCAGGCCGCCAGCCGCCACCACGGCGTCGTGACGCGGCTGCCAATCGGTCTTCAGCGCGGCGATGCGCGCGTCCTTCTCCGCGTCGGCCAGCGCCTCGTCGGTGCGGATCGCGTCGATCTCTTTCTGGATGCTGCCGCCCAGCACGATGTCGGTGCCACGGCCCGCCATGTTGGTGGCGATGGTGATGCCGCCGGGCATGCCAGCCTGCGCGATCACTTCCGCTTCGCGGGCGTGCTGCTTGGCGTTCAGCACGTTGTGCTGCAGTCCGGCCCGGGTCAGTTCGGCGGACAGGTGCTCGTTGGCCTCGATCGAGGTGGTGCCGACCAGCACCGGCTGGTTATTGGCGTTGCGCGCGCGGATGTCGTTGATCACCGCCTGGTCGCGCTCCTTGGCGGTGCGGTAGACCTGGTCGTGCTCGTCCTTGCGGATCATCGGCCGGTGGGTCGGGATGACCACGGTTTCGAGGCCGTAGATGCTCTGGAACTCGAAGGCCTCGGTGTCCGCCGTGCCGGTCATGCCCGACAGCTTCTGGTACATGCGGAAGTAGTTCTGGAAGGTGATCGACGCCAGGGTCTGGTTTTCCTTCTGGATCGCCACACCCTCCTTCGCTTCCACCGCCTGGTGCAGGCCTTCCGACCAGCGGCGGCCGCTCATCAGGCGGCCGGTGAACTCGTCGACGATGATGACTTCGCCGTTCTGTACCACGTAGTGCTGGTCGCGGAAATACAGCGCGTGCGCACGCAACGCTGCGTACACGTGGTGCATCAGCATGATGTTGGAGGCGTCGTAGAGACTGCCACCGGGCAGCAGCAGCCCCATCTCGGTGAGGATTTCCTCAACTTTTTCGTGTCCGGTTTCGGACAACAGGACCTGACGCGACTTCTCGTCGACCGAGTAGTCGCCCTCGGATTCCTCGTCCTTCTGGCGAATCAGACGCGGCGGCACCAGGTTGACCTGCTGGTACAGCGCGGTATTCTCTTCCGATTGTCCCGATATGATCAGCGGCGTGCGCGCCTCGTCGATCAGGATCGAGTCGACTTCATCGATGATGCCGAAGGCCAGCGGGCGCTGCACCTTCTCGCTCATCTGGTAGACCATGTTGTCGCGCAGGTAGTCAAAGCCGTATTCGTTGTTGGTGCCGTAGGTGATGTCGGCGGCATACGCGGCCTGTTTTTCGTCGTGCGGCATTTGCGACATGTTGACGCCGGTGGTCAGACCGAGAAAGCCGTAAAGCCGGCCCATCGACTCCGCATCCCGGCTGGCCAGGTAATCGTTCACCGTCACCACGTGCACGCCCTTGCCTGCCAGCGCGTTCAAATAGGCCGGCAAGGTCGCCATCAGCGTCTTGCCTTCGCCGGTACGCATTTCGGCGATCTTGCCGTCGTGCAGTACCATGCCGCCCACCATCTGCACGTCGAAATGGCGCATGCCAAGCACTCGGCGGGAGGATTCTCGCACCACGGCAAACGCTTCCGGCAGCAGCTTGTCGAGCGTCTCGCCGTTTTCGAGCCGCAACTTGAACTCGGCTGTCTTACCTGCCAGTTCGGCGTCGGACAATTTCTCCATCGCCGGCTCCAGCGCATTGATCGCTTTCACCTTTTGCAGGTATTGTTTGACCAGCCGGTCGTTGCGGCTGCCGAAGACTTTCTTGAATAGGGATTGCAGCATGAGGAATCCGAAATGCCCGCAGGACGCGGTAAACCGTTGAATCTTAACATAGCGGAGCCGGCATCCCGTGACGCCGGCGTGTCACGCCCATGAGTGCCTCGAGCCTGGCCGACCTGCTCGCCAGTCAACTGCCGAACGGCCTGGCCATACGCGCCCGGACCCTGCTCAAGACCCAGGCTGCGCTCGAACGTTCCCTGCCCGCTGCGCTGGCTGGGCACGTTCGCGTCATGCAGCTGGATAACGAGGTGCTAAGCCTCGCCTGCGACAGCGGGGCCATCGCCAGCCGCCTGCGCCACCAGACCGACGCGCTGATCGCCAGCCTCGGCAAGCTCGGAGTCGTGGCGACGGCGGTACGCGTCAGCGTCAACCCCGAGCTGCTTGCGCGCTATGTCCATCCCGTCGAAAAAACCGGCTTGCCGCCCGCCGCGCTGGAGGGCTTGGCGCATCTCAATGCGGAGATCGAGGACGGTCCGCTGAAGGACGCGCTGAACAACCTGCTGCGCCACCACCGGAAAACCTGATCAATGGCCTAGCCTGCCAGCCGCGCCCATTCTATTGCACGTTCGCCGAAAACCGCCCGGCCGATGTCATACTGCTGGCATTGACCCCATGCCCCGCATGGGTGTTTGCTAAAATCGCGCGCCCCCCTGTTTCCCTCCCATATGTACTCAGCACACCGTATTTTCAAGCGTCAACGCCTGCTCCTGTGGCTGAGCATCCTGCTGGCAGCCGGCTTCTTCGCCACCACGCTCAGCAGCTACTACGTGTCGAAGCAGGCGATCCTGAATGCCATCGTCGCCCAGGAACTGCCGCTCACATCGAGCAATATCTATTCGGAGATCCAGAAGGATCTGGTGCGGCCCGTGCTCATCTCGTCGACCATGGCGCACGACACTTTCCTGCGCGACTGGGTCGTGGGCGGGGAGCAGGACGTCGGCGCCATGGCCCGCTATCTGCGGGAGATCAAAACGCGCTACGGCGCATTCAGCAGCTTCTTCGTCTCCGAGCGTAGCGCCAACTACTACACCGGCGATGGCATCCTGAAACAGGTGTCGCCGAAGGCATCCCGCGACGTCTGGTACTACCGGGTACGCGCCATGTCGGAACCCTACGAGATCAATGTCGATCCCGACCTGGCCAACCGGGATGCGCTGACCATCTTCGTCAACTACCGTGCCTTCGACTTCGACGGCCGCTTTCTCGGCGCCACCGGCGTCGGGCTCACTGTGGATGCCGTGCGCCACCTCATCTCGAATTACCAGCAGCGCTTCCAGCGCACCATCTATTTCGTGGATGCCCACGGCAAGACCGTCCTGTTCGGCAACCAGTCCGGGCGCCAGGAGACCGACCTGCGCGCAACGCCGGGCCTGCGCGACATCGTCGACCGCATCCTGCGTGAAAAATCCGGTTCCTATCAGTTCAGGGACAGCCACGGCCTGCATCTGCTCAATGTGAACTATGTCCCCGAACTCAAGTGGTATCTGTTCGTGGAAAAAGGCGTGGATGCCGCGCTGGCCGACATCCGTCAGACCCTCTACGTCAATCTCGCGGTATGTCTGGGCATTACGCTGCTGGTGCTTTTCCTGACCCATATCGCGCTTGCACGGTATCAACAACGCATCGAGGACATGGCTGCCACCGACAAGCTCACCGGCCTGCTCAACCGCCAGGCCTTCAGCATCCTGATCGACAAGACCTTCGCCGAATACCGGCGCGACCCGCGCCCGATTTCCATCCTGCTGATCGACATCGATCACTTCAAATCGATCAACGACCGGTTCGGGCACATTGGTGGCGATCGCATCCTGAGCCAGGTCGCGGTCTCGCTTCAGAAAGGGCTGCGGGCATCGGATATCGCCATCCGTTGGGGCGGAGAAGAATTTCTCGTCGTGCTCAAGGGCAGCACCCTCGAACAAGGACAGCATGTCGCCGAACAGTTGCGCCTGAAAATCGAGCAGACGCAGTTCGCCGTCGACGCACAACCGGTCTCGGTCACCGTCAGCATCGGCGTCAGCCAGTATGACGGCGCGGAGTCCTACGAACAGGCCATCGGCCGCGCGGACGCCGGTCTCTATGCGGCGAAGCATGGCGGCCGCAACCGTGTCTGCGTGGCGCCGCGCGCCTAGGACCATCATTGATACCCACCCGGACCCGGATTGGATTCGAGCCGGTTGCTTGCAGCCGCCCGGTAAGTCCCTTCCTCGAGCCGCGCCTGTTACCTCTCGTCCATGAAAGCAAAAAGGCCGCACCCGTAGATGCGGCCTTTCCGTGTACAACGTGTGCGCTTACTTGACGACCAGCTCCACGCGGCGGTTCTTGGCACGGCCTTCGCGCGTCGCGTTGCTGGCGATGGGCTTGGTCTCGCCATAACCCTTGGTGGTCAGCCGATCGGCGGCGATGCCTTTGCTGACGAAATAGTCGTACACCGACTTGGCACGGCGCTCGGACAGGCCCTGGTTGTACTGCTTGGTACCGGTGCTGTCGGTGTGGCCGACCACGTCCACGCTGATGTCCTTGCGGCGGTTCAGTACCGTCACGGCCTCATCGAGGATGGTGATGGCATCCGGGCGCAGGCGGGCGGAATCAAACTCGAAATTCACGCCTTCCAGGATCACCACCACATCGCCCGACTTGGCTTGATCGAGTTGCTGTGCCTGTGGAGTCTTGAGCGCCGGGGCGGCAGGCTCCGGCTGCACAGCAGGGGCGGGCGCGGGTTCCGGCATGGGAGCAGGCGCGGGCTCTGCAACGGGGGCAGGCGCGGGTTCCGGTTTGGGCATGGGCTGGGCTTTCTGGCCCAAAGCGAAGTTCAGGCCGACGCTGATGATCGCGTCGCCGAAATCATTCGCCCCAAACGCCTTGGTGGAGTTGCCGTCCATGCGGTAGCGTGCGTCGGCACGCAGGGAAATATTGTCGGTCAGGCGCTTCATGATGCCGAGGCCGATATTGCCCATCAGCCCGGTGTCGTGTTTGCCCGGGATGTCGGTATACAAGGCGCCCAAGCCCACCACGCCGTAGGGCGTAAAGTCGGCATCGCGGTTGAAGAGATACAGCGCGTCGACACCCAGCCCCCACAGGTCGTATTTGCCGCTGCCGGTCTTGTAGTCAAGCGAACTGCCCGTCAGCGACAACTCCATGTTCAGGTGTTCGGTGATGGGCTTGCCGAGTGCCAGACCGCCGCCCCAGCCGTCGTCGGCCTGGCGGTCGTTATCGGAGAAGGTGTAGTTCACGGTCGGCGCGACGTAGAGACGGTCGTCCGCTGCGTGCGCCTGCAGGGCCGTGCCGGCAAGGGCGATGAGGACTGACAGGGTCTTGATACGCATAGGGTTACTCCTTGAAATCTGTGGGGTTCAAAATGGGCGAATCTTCACGATAAGCAAGCGCCCTCCCCATCAAAAGAAGAGCGGTGTGGCGCAATGTTACTCCTGCGGGGTTTTGTATGGATAGCCTCGGCGGCCTTATAAATACGCCATCACACCCTGATTTTCGCAAGCGCCGTCACGGAATGCATCCTGCTTCATGCTCGATTAGCCCGTACGCTTCGTCGCTTTATAGCATCAATTCCATACCTGTGTTGTGGCTTTCCCACGCCATGGCTCATCTCAGCACCACGCGTTCCACCACAAACAACAAGGCGGCGACGAAGCCGAAAACGATTGCGAAGCGCAGCACGCGGCCCATATACCCGAGATATTTCCGATTGCCGGTAAACAGCCAGGCCAACCCGAGCGCAGCCACCGCAATGAGCAGGGCGACGATCAGCAGTCGGATGACGATCATCAGGCCGTGAGCGGATGCAGGCGGAGGAAGGCGGCCGGCACCTCCTCGTCATGCGCAAAGCTGACGAATTCCCAGGATTCCCGGTGCTGCAGCAACTCGCGCAGCAGCGCATTGTTGAGCGCATGGCCGGATTTGTAGGCCTCGAAGGCACCGATGACCGGGTGTCCCAGCAGATAGAGATCGCCAATGGCGTCGAGTACCTTGTGTTTGACGAACTCGTCGTCATAACGCAGGCCATCCTGGTTCAGCACGCGGTATTCATCCATGACAATGGCGTTGTCGAGCGAGCCGCCCAGCGCCAGGCCGCTGTTGCGCAAGGCCTCGACCTCGTGCATGAAGCCGAAAGTGCGCGCGCGCGCGACTTCCTTCGTGTAGGCCGTGTCAGCGAAATCGATGCTGACGGTCTTGCCGCTCTTGTCGAACACGGGATGCTTGAAGTCGATCGTGAACTCGACCTTGAAGCCGTTGTGCGGCACGAAACGCGCCCATTTGTCGCCGTCCTTCACCTCGATCGGCTGCGTGATGCGCACGTATTGCTTCGCCGCATCCTGCTCGACGATGCCGGCGGACTGCAGCAGGAACACGAACGGCGCCGAGGAGCCGTCCATGATGGGAATCTCCGGACCGGTCAGGTCGACCAGCAGATTGTCGATGCCCAGGCCGGCGAGTGCCGACATCAGATGCTCGACAGTCGACACCTTGGCCGGGCCGGACTCGAGCATCGAACACAGTCGGGTGTCGGTGACCAGATAGGGATCGGCCCTGAGGTCGACCGGCGGGTCGAGATCCATTCGCCTGAACACAATGCCGGTATTGGGCCCGGCAGGGCGCAGGGTCATTTCGACCTTGACACCGGAATGCAGGCCGACGCCGGTCGCCTTGACGGGCGTTTTAAGAGTACGTTGCTTGATCATTCCGCCATTTTAACCGGTCGCGCGACGGGCAACCCTACACATGGAACGGGAATAAGACCCGGTTCCATGCGGACGAGTTCACCCGGCATGGGATTCCCCACGCAAAGGACTCCGATCCACGATGGGCGGAAGCCCATCGTGGAATCGTACGCGGCAACAACCTCGTTCTACCCGCAGGGGGCAGGCCGTGGTTGTAAAGCCGCTAAAGCGGCTACAACCACGCTCAGTCCGCCTGGCGACGCAGGAAGGCCGGAATATCCAGAGTGTCGATGCCGGAATCGGTCATCGCCTGGATGGTCCGGCTGCGACGGCTGGTCATCACGCTGGGCAGTTCCTCGCTATTGCCGTTCACCATCATCGGCGCATCGTCGGTGCCGGTGCGGATGATCTGCATCGGTTTCTGGCTCTGCCGGGCAACCGGGTTGCCCAGGCCGGTGGCGACCATGGTGACGCGCAGCGCGTCTTCCATGGTGTCGTCGAGCACCTGGCCGACGATGACGGTGGCCTCTTCCGCGGTGAAACCCTTGATGGTGTTCATCACTTCGTGGATTTCCTTCATCTTGACGGTCGACGAAGCGGTGATGTTGACCAGTACGCCGCGCGCGCCCGCGAGATTGACGTCTTCCAGCAGCGGGCTGGCGACAGCCTGCTCGGCGGCGATGCGTGCGCGGTTCTCGCCGCTGGCCTGCGCCGAGCCCATCATGGCCATGCCCATTTCGCTCATCACGGTCCGCACGTCGGCGAAGTCGACGTTCACCAGGCCGGGGCAGTTGATGACTTCGGCGATGCCGCCGACGGCGCCATGCAGCACGTTGTTGGCGGCCTTGAAGGCGTCGAGCATGGAGACGTCGTCGCCCAGCACCTGCATCAGCTTCTCGTTGGGGATGATGATCAGCGAATCGACATGGCGGGACAGTGCCTCGATACCGGCATTGGCCGCGCGGACGCGCTTGCCTTCGAACATGAAGGGCTTGGTGACGACTGCCACCGTGAGGATGCCAAGTTCCTTGGCAACCTCGGCTACCACCGGCGCCGCACCGGTGCCCGTACCGCCACCCATGCCGGCGGTGATGAACAGCATGTCCGCCCCGTCGATCAGTTCGGCAATGCGCTCGCGGTCTTCCAGCGCGGCTTCGCGGCCGACATCCGGATTGGCGCCGGCGCCCAGGCCCTTGGTCACACCGTTGCCCAGTTGCAGCTGCAGCTTGGCCTGGTTGCGCTTCAGGGCCTGCGCGTCGGTATTGATGGCGATGAATTCCACGCCATTCAATCCGGAGCTGATCATGTGATCGACCGCATTGCCACCACAACCACCCACGCCGATGACCTTGATCACTGCGTCCTGGGTGTCTACATCCATCAGTTCAAACATATTGCTTCCTCCTTTTTGCCCAATCAAAAACCACACTCGAAAACCCTTTGGCGTGTTTGCCTCGATGTACCGATACACCCGACACCACCGCCAAATACCGTTTCAACGTCGTTCGCACGGCGTCAAAAATTCCCCTTGAACCAGCTCTTCATGCGTTCAAAAATGTCCTTGAAGTTGCCGCTGGACAACTTCGGCGCATCGCGCCCGCGCGCTTCCAGGCCCGCCATCAACAGGCCCATGCAAGTGGCATAGCGCGGATTGCGCATGACGTCCGACAGAGCGCCTTCATAACGCGGCCAGCCCATCCGCACCGGCATGTGGAAGACCTCTTCGCCGAGCTCGACCATGCCCTGCATCGCCGCCGAGCCGCCGGTAATGACGATGCCGGACGACAGCAGTTCTTCGAATCCGCTGCGGCGCAATTCAGCCTGCACCAGCGAATACAACTCTTCCATGCGCGGCTCGATGAATTCGGCCAGCGTCTGGCGCGACAGCGTACGCGGCGGACGGTCGCCGATGCCGGGCACCTCGATCATGTCGCGCGCGTCGGCCAGTTGGCGCAAGGCGCAGCCGTATTGCACCTTGATGTCCTCGGCCTCTTTCGGCGGGGTGCGCAGCGCCACCGCGATGTCGTTGTTGACCTGGTCGCCCGCCACCGGAATCACCGCGGTATGGCGGATGGCACCGTTGGTGAACACCGCGATGTCGGTGGTGCCGCCGCCGATATCCACGAGACACACGCCGAGTTCCTTCTCGTCCTCGGTCAGCACCGCCATCGCCGAAGCCAGCGGCTGCAGCACCAGGTCGGCCACTTCGATCCCGCAGCGGCGTACGCATTTGATGATGTTCTGCGCTGCCGACACCGCGCCGGTGACGATGTGCACCTTCACTTCCAGGCGCACCGCGCTCATGCCGAGCGGGTCGCGTACGTCTTCCTGGCCGTCGACGATGAATTCCTGCGGGATGGTGTGCAGGATCTGCTGGTCGGTCGGGATGTTCACCGCACGCGCGGTTTCCACCACGCGGTCGACGTCCATCTGGCTGATTTCCTTGTCCTTGATGGCGAACATGCCGTGCGAGTTGAAGCTCTTGATGTGGCTGCCGGCGATGCCGGTGTACACCTCGCGGATCTTGCAGTCGGCCATCAGCTCGGCTTCTTCCAGCGCGCGCTGGATGGCGTTGACGGTGGCTTCGATGTTGACCACCACGCCACGGCGCAGGCCGCGCGATGGATGCGTGCCCATGCCGATGACCTCGAGCATGCCCTCGTCGTTGATCTCGGCAACGATGCAGACGATCTTGGACGTGCCGATGTCGAGACCGACGACGAGGTTTTTGGGATCTCTTGGCTTACTCATGTTGCGGTGCACTCATGTTTCACTCGATTTAAAAGGGGTCACGCCGTTCGGCATGCGCACGGCGAAGCCGTCGGTGTAGCGCAGGTCAACCATCAGCGGGGTGGGAGGGGTGGCCGCAACCTGCCCGTCCTTTGCCGGCTGCGGGCCGAACAGGCGCGGATACAGGGCGACGAAACGCGCCAGCCGCTTGTCGGTCTGCATCCGGCCAAGCGCCAGTTGCATGCCGTTGTCGAGACGCACACGCCAGGCGCGGCGCGGTGACAAACGCAGTTCGTCTATCGTCATGCCCAGGGGAGCCAGTGCCGCCTGATAGCGGCGGTAAGTCGCGACCACTTCGGTGCTGCTGCCGTCGGGGCCGACGAGACGCGGCAGCTTGGTGGACACGGCGGCGCCAAACACTTCGCCGGTCTCGCTCACGAGGGCGTCGTCGTTCCAGCGGGCAAACGGCACATGCTCGGTGAGCGAGACCACCAGGGTGTCGGGCCAGCGGCGCTCCACGCGCGCTTCGCGCACCCAAGGCAGCTTTTCCAGGCTGTTGCGTACATGCTCGAGATCCACCGTGAAGAAGGTCCCGCGTACCTGACGCTCGGCCACTAGGCGGATCTGTTCCTCGGTGACGTGCGCGACCGGCGTTTTCACCTCGATGGTGTGCAGGGCAAACCACGGCTGCGCCGCCACCCAGCTGGCGGCGCCGTAGGCCAGCAGGCCGAGCGCGCCCCATGTCAGCACACGGGCAACCTGCGACAGCGGATGGGCGGTGAGTTCCGGAGACGTCACAGCGTCTGCTCCAGTATCTTCATGCACAGGGCGTCGAAATCCAGGCCGGCGACGCGCGCGGCCATCGGCACCAGGCTGTGGTCGGTCATGCCGGGCGAGGTATTCACCTCCAGCAGGTAGGGGTTGCCGAGGCTGTCCAGCATGACGTCGACCCGCCCCCAGCCGCGCCCGCCGACCAGGCGGAAAGCGTCGAGCGCCAATTTCCGCAACGCCATTTCCTGCATCTCCGGGAGCCCCGCCGGGCAGTGATATTGGGTATCGTTGCGCAGGTATTTGGCTTCGAAGTCGTAGAAGGCCTTGTCTTTCGCGGGCTCCAGGCGGATCAGCGGCAGGGCGGCCTCGCCGAGGATGCCGACGGTGAATTCGGCGCCGTCGATGAACTTCTCGGCCAGCACCAAGGTATCGTGTTCGGCGGCGGTCTCATAAGCCGCCTTCAGCGTACCCGGTTCGGTCACCTTGCTCATGCCGATGCTCGACCCCTCACGGGCGGGCTTCACGAAAATGGGCAGGCCCAGCTTCTTTTCCGCTGCGACAAAATCGCTGGCCGCGGTGAGGATGTCCCAGTCGGCCGTCGGCAGCCCGGCGGCGCGCCACAACAGCTTGGTACGCCACTTGTCCATGCCGATGGCCGACGCCATCACGCCGCTGCCGGTATAGGGAATGCCCAGCAGCTCGAGTGCGCCCTGCATGCACCCGTCCTCGCCGTAGCGCCCGTGCAGCGCGATGAAGACCCGGTCGAACTCACCTGTGATGAGATCTCCGAGATTGCGGTTCGCCGGATCGAATGCGTGCGCATCGACCCCCTGTCGGGTCAGCGCAGCCAGCACCGCTGCGCCGCTATTGAGCGACACCGGCCGTTCCGCCGACGTGCCGCCCAGCATCACGGCGACTTTTCCGAATGCCTTCGCCGATTCGATCGTGCTCACAGACGTTCTCCAATAATTCTCACTTCGCGGATCAACCGCACATTGGTGCGCGTCTCCACGGTCTCTTCCACATGCTCGATCAGTCGCTCGATGTCGGCTGCCGTGGCGTTGCCTGTATTGACGATGAAGTTGGCATGCTTGGTCGACACCTGCGCGCCACCGATCCTGAAACCCTTGAGGCCACAGGTCTCGACCAGACGGGCCGCATAGTCGCCAGGGGGATTGCGGAACACCGAACCGGCGTTGGGCAGACTCAACGGCTGCGAGGCAATGCGTTGTTTCAGCAAGTCCTTGATGGTTTCGCGCGAAGCCGCGCCATCGCCACGCGCCAGGCGGAACCAGCCGCCGATGAACCATTCCTGATGCGGAAGCTTCAGCGCGACATGGCGGTAGCCGGTCACATATTCATCCGGCAACCGTTCGTTCAACTGGCCATCACGATCCAGGGTTTGTACCTGCACCAGCTTGTCCCAGGTTTCGCTGCCGTAGCAGCCGGCGTTCATGGCGATCGCACCGCCGACGGTGCCAGGAATGCCGGCCCAGAACTCGCCGCCGACGAGATCGTGGTTGGCGGCAAAACGTGCCAGCTTGGGCGAGGCGACGCCTGCCTGGGCGTACACCAAGGCGGTGTCGACATCCGCCGGCGCCGGCGGCAAGCCATGCGTACGGCTTTCGATAGCCAGCTTTCTCAGCACGCCGTGCAGCAAGATCACCACGCCGGCGACCCCGCCGTCACGCACCAGCAGATTGCTGCCCAAACCCACCATGTGAACGCTTTCGTGCGCCGGGACCGAACGGATCAGCCAGGTCAGGTCCTCGAGATCGGCCGGAATGTAGACGCGTTGCGCGGCACCGCCGGCGCGCCACGACACATGCTTCTTCATCGGTTCGTTGTAGAGGAAGTGCCCGCGCAGGACGGGTGCGCCCCCGCCCGCCATGTCGACTTCGCTCATGCGATAGTCATGCCGCATGGGTTGTCCTCCCGGCGGATTCCGAACCCAATGTAGGCGCCACCTGGCCGATACTGCCGGCGCCCATCACCAGCACCACGTCGCCCGCCTGCGCGAGATCGCGCACCGTGGCGGACACATCGGCCACGTTTTCCACGAACACCGGCTCGACCTTGCCCGCCACGCGGACCGCGCGCGCCAGCGCACGGCCATCGGCCGCCACGATGGGGGCCTCGCCTGCCGGGTACACCTCGGTCAACACCAGCACGTCGGTTTCCGACAGCACTTTCACGAAATCCTCGAAGCAGTCGCGGGTGCGCGTGAAACGGTGCGGCTGGAACACCAGCACCAGACGCCGGCCTGGAAAGGCACCGCGCGCTGCGGCGAGCGTGGCGGCCATCTCCACCGGGTGATGGCCGTAGTCGTCGACCAGGCAATACTTCCCGCCATCCTTCGCGGACAACTCGCCGTAACGCTGGAAGCGGCGTCCCACGCCATGGAACTCGGCAAGCGCCTTGACGATGGCGGCATCGTCGGCACCGACTTCGCTCGCCACGGCAATCGCCGCCAGCGCATTCAGCACGTTGTGCATGCCCGGGTGATTCAGCATCACGTCGAGATCGGCCATGCCTTCGCGCTTGACCGTGAAACGCATCTGGCCGCGTTCGAAGCGCGGATTGACCGCACGCACCTGCGCCGCCTCGTCGAAGCCGTAGGTGGTGATTGGCTTGGTGATGCGCGGCAGGATCTCGCGCACGTGCGGATCGTCGATGCACAGCACCGCCATACCGTAGAAGGGAAGCCGCTGGCAGAAATCGACGAAGGCGGTTTTCAGGCGCTCGAAATCATGGCCATAGGTATCCATGTGATCGGCGTCGATGTTGGTGACGATCGCGATCACCGGCGTGAGATAGAGAAAGGACGCGTCGGACTCGTCGGCCTCGGCCACCAGGAAATCGCCCTTGCCGAGCCGCGCGTTGGTGCCGGCCGCGGTGAGCTTGCCGCCGATCACGTAGGTCGGGTCCATGCCCGCCTCGCCGAGGATGCTGGCGACCAGGCTGGTGGTGGTGGTCTTGCCGTGGGTGCCGGCGATCGCAATGCCGCGCTGCAGCCGCATCAATTCAGCCAGCATCAGCGCGCGCGGCACGATGGGAATTTTCTTCTCGCGCGCGGCGATGACCTCGGGATTGTCTTCCTGTACTGCGGTCGAAGTGACGACGGCATCGGCGTCGATGATGTTCTCCGCCGCATGGCCGCGATGGATGCGTGCGCCCAGGCCGGCCAGCCGCTGCGTCACCGCGTTGTCGGCCAGGTCAGAGCCCGACACGCTATAACCCAGGTTCAGCAGCACTTCGGCGATGCCGCTCATGCCGACTCCGCCGATGCCCACGAAATGGATGTGTTTGACGGCATGCTTCATCAGCCGCGACCTCCCTTGCCACCGCCCGATGTGGACATCCGGCGCCCCTCGCGGCCGGTCGCATCCCGCAAGCGGGATCCCTGCTCCCTGCTCGGATCGACCATGCCCACGAAATGGACGGATTTGATGGCGTGTTTCATTTGGCAAGTGCCTCGCAAATATCGGCGACGCGAGCCGTCGCATCGGGCTTGGCCAGTTGCCGGGCCTTGTCCGACATGACGGCGAGCGTCGCGCGGTCGAGGCTTCCGATCAGTGCGGCCAGTTTTTCCGCACTCAGGTCCTTTTGTTGCATCAGCCAGGCCGCGCCGGCCTCGCTGAGGAATTCGGCGTTGCCCGTCTGGTGGTCGTCCACCGCAAAGGGGAAGGGCACCAGCACCGCGGGTACGCCGGCACAAGCCAGTTCGGCCACGGTCATCGCACCGGCACGGCAGATGGCGAAATCGCAGTCGCGGTAGGCGGCTGCCATGTCCTCGATGTAATCGCGCACCTCGGCCTCGACGCCGGCGGCGGCATAGTTCGCACGCAGCGCGTCCAGGTGCTGACGGCCGGACTGATGGACGACATGCGGGCGCTGGTCCGCAGGCAGCAGGGCCAACGCCTGCGGGACCCGTTCGTTCAGGGCCTGGGCGCCGAGGCTGCCGCCGACCACCAGCAGGCGCAGCGGTCCGCTGTGCGCCATCGGCGTGGCGGCGGCAATGTCGGTGCGCACCGGGTTACCCACCCACTCGGTCGTCACACGACGACATGGGATCGGTTTGTCGTGCGCATGAGTGAACACCTTGGGAAAAGCCGTCAGCACACGGTCTGCAAGACAAGCCAGCATGCGGTTGGTAAGACCGCCGATCGAATTCTGTTCGTGAATGACCAGGGGCCGGTTGAGCAGGCTCGCCATCACGCCGCCGGGGAAAGCGGTATAGCCGCCCATGCCAAGCACGACATCAGGGCGGCGCTTGAGGATGGCGACGAGGCTCTGCCAGAAGGCGACCAGCAGGGTGGCCGGCAACAGCAGCTTTTTCAGCAGGCCCTTGCCACGCACGCCCCCCATGCTGACCCACACCATGTCGATGCCCGCCGCCGGAACTACGCGCGCTTCCAGCCCGGCGCGCGTACCAAGCCAGAATACCTCCCAGCCGCGCGCGCGCAGCGCGTCGGCCACCGCAAGCGCCGGGTAGACGTGACCGCCGGTGCCGCCGGCCATGACCATGAGCGTACGGTTCAGGGCGGCCATCAGAAGGTTTTCCCCCGCATCATCTGGCGGTGTTCCCAGTCGATGCGCAACAGGATGGCGACCGCCAGGCAGTTGGCGATGATGCCGCTGCCGCCGAACGACAGGAAAGGCAGCGTGAGGCCCTTGGTGGGCAGGAGGCCGACGTTCACGCCCATGTTGATGAGCGCCTGCACGCCGATCCATATCCCGATACCCTGCGCCACCAGCGCGCAGAAATTGCGCTCGAGCTGGGCTGCACGGTGGCCGATCAGGAAGGCCTTGACGATGAGCCAGCCAAACAGACCGATTACCACGGCGACGCCGACGAAACCGAACTCCTCGGCGATCACCGCCATCAGGAAATCGGTGTGCGCCTCCGGCAGGTAGAACAGTTTTTCGATGCTGCCGCCCAGGCCCAGGCCCAGCCACTCGCCACGACCGAAGGCGATCAGAGCGTGCGACAGCTGGTAACCCTTGCCATACGGGTCGGCGAACGGATCCATGAAGCCGAGCACTCGCTGCAGGCGATACGGCGAGGTCAGGATCAGGAGGGCAAACCCGATCAGCAGCACGACCACCAGTCCGGCGAATACCTTCCAGTTGAGGCCACCGAGAAACAGAATGCCCATGGCGATCGAGACGATGACGACGAAGGCGCCGAAATCCGGCTCGCGCAGCAGCAGGGCACCGGCCAGCATCATCACCGCGGCCATCGGCAGAAACCCCTTCTTGAAGTCATGCATGAAGGCGGCCTTGCGCGTGGTGTAGTCGGCCGCATACAACACGGCAAGGAACTTCATCAGTTCCGAAGGCTGCAGATTGGCAAAACCGAGCGGAATCCAGCGCCGGCTGCCGTTGACCTCTCGACCGATATGCGGGATCAGCACGACCACCAGCAACAGCAGGCCGGCCAGAAAGAGATAGGGAGCCGCCTGCTGCCACACTCGCATCGGCACCCGGAATGCGGCAATGCCGACCCCGACGCCCATGGCGATGAAGATGCCCTGCCGCAGCAGGTAGTACTCGCCATTGTGGTGGGTATAGCGAGCGGCTTCGGCGATCGCAATCGACGCAGAATAGACCATCACCAGGCCGATCGCCAGCAGGCCCATGGCCAGCCACAACAGGCTGAAATCGAGCTCGGCACTGGGTTTGGGCGCGCGCGCGGCATAGAGCATCAGTTCGCCGCCCTTTCAGCCGCCAGCTTGTTCACAGCGGCGGCGAACACTTCGGCGCGATGAACGTAGTTGCGGAACATATCGAAGCTGGCGCAGGCAGGCGACAGCAGGACGGCATCGCCGGGATGGGCGAGGCGCTGCGCCTGGCCTACCGCATCGGCAAGACTCGTGGCCGCATAAACGTCGACGCCGCAGCCTGCGATGGCGGCATCGATCAGCGAGGCGTCGCGCCCGATCAGCACCACGGCCCGGGCATTGGCTTCCACGGCCGCCTTGAGCGGGCTGAAATCCTGCCCCTTACCGTCGCCGCCCAGGATCACCACCGCCTTGCGATTGCCCATGCCATACAGCGCGGCCTCGGTGGCGCCGACATTGGTGCCTTTCGAGTCGTCGTAGTAGGTCACCCCCTCAATCTCGGCGACCTTTTCCACTCGGTGCGGCAGCCCCTTGAAATGCAACAGACCGCGCAACAAGGCCTCCATCGGTAAATCCAGCGCGCGAGTCAGCGCCAGGGCCGCCAGCGCATTGGCCGCGTTGTGCAGCCCGGCCACCGGCAGCGCGGACAAGGGCATCAGCATGTCGCCGCCCAGGCAGAGCTCGTCCTCGCACAAACCGAAGTTCTCGCCCTTCGGGCAGCGATCCAGACCGAAGCTGACCACATGACGGCCGGGTCGTGCCATGGCGAGGCTGCGTGCATCGTCGCGGTTCACCACCTGCACGCCATCGCCGCCATAGATGCGTGCCTTGGCAGCGGCGTAGGCGTCCATGTCGGGATAGCGATCCATGTGGTCTTCCGACACGTTGAGCACCGTGGCGGCATCGGCGTTGAGGCTGGTGGTCGTCTCGAGCTGGAAGCTCGACAATTCCAGCACCCACACCTGGGGCGCAGGGGCCATGCCCTGTTCGATTTCGACCAGCGCATCCAGCACCGGCAGGCCGATATTGCCGGCCACGCAAGTAGTCAGTCCAGCCGTGCGGCACATGTCGCCGCACATCGAGGTGACGGTGCTCTTGCCGTTGCTGCCGGTGATGGCGATCACCCGCATCGGGCCGCTGGAATCGGCCGACGCGGCACGCTCGATATTGAGTGCATGGATCGCGCGGGCGAACAGTTCCACATCACCCACCACCTCGACGCCTGCAGCGACGGCACGCGCGACGGCCGGTTCGGCCAGCGGCACACCCGGGCTGAGCACCAGCATGTCGGCCGCCAGTAGGCGGGCATCGTCGAACGGACCGGTGAAGAGCGGCACCTGCGGCAGCCATTCCGCCAGGCGCGCAGCATGCGGCGGCGTCGCGCGGCTGTCGGCCACGCTCACCTGCGCGCCGCGCGCCGCCAGCCAGCGGGTGCATGACAGCCCGGTGTCGCCGAGGCCGAGCACCAGGATCTGCTTGCCGGAAAGATTCAGGCTGTCGTAGTTCATCTCAGCTTCAGGCTCGACAGACCGATCAGTACCAACATCATGCTGATGATCCAGAATCGCACGACCACCTGATTTTCCTTCCAGCCTTTCAGCTCGTAGTGATGGTGGATCGGCGCCATGCGGAACACGCGTTTGCCGGTGAGCTTGAACGAGGCGACCTGTACCATGACCGACAGGGTTTCCACCACGAACACGCCGCACATGATGAAGAGGATGATCTCCTGCCGCACGATGACGGCGACCACGCCGAGGGCGGCACCCAGCGCCAGCGCACCGACGTCGCCCATGAACACTTCCGCCGGATAGGCGTTGAACCACAGGAAGGCCAGTCCCGCACCCGCCATCGCCGAACAGAACACCGCGAGCTCGCCCGCACCGGGCACGTGCGGCAGGCCGAGGTATTTCGAGAACACCGCGTTGCCCGCGACATAGGCAAAGATCGCCAGGGCGGATGCCACCATCACGGTCGGCAGGATCGCCAGGCCATCGAGGCCGTCGGTCAGGTTGACCGCATTGCTGGAGCCGACGATGACGAAATAGGTCAGCGCGATGAAGCCCGCCGCCGACAACGGAACCGTGGCGTGCTTGAGAAAGGGAATGATGAGTTCGGTGTGCGCCGGCAGGCTGGCGCTGTGCCACAGATAGGCCGCGACCGCGAGGCCGATCACCGACTGCCAGAAGTATTTCCAGCGCGAAGGCAGGCCGCGCGAGTTCTTCTCGACAACCTTGCGCCAGTCGTCGACCCAGCCGATGACGCCGAAGCCCAGCAGGGTGAGCAAGGCCACCCAGACATAATCGTTGGACAGATCCGCCCACAGCAGCGTGGTCACGCTGACCGAGACCAGGATCAGCGCGCCGCCCATGGTCGGCGTGCCGGCCTTGACCAGATGGGTTTGCGGGCCGTCGCTGCGCACCGACTGGCCGATTTTCAGCGCAGTGAGCTTGCGGATCACGGCCGGGCCGACGATGAAGGAGATCGTCAGCGCGGTGAGCGTGGCCAGCACGGCGCGCAGCGTCAGGTAATTGAAGACGTTGAATGCCCGAACGTCCTGGCCCAGATGCTGAAACAGCCACAGGAGCATGTCAGTGTCCCTCGTGCCCCGGCTGCGAAGGTGCCGGGTCTTCCATAAAACTGTTGACCACGCGTTCCATCTGCATGAAACGCGAGCCTTTCACCAGAACAGTGGTGTCGGGCATGAGTGCGTTTTCGAGTTCGGCAAGCAGTTCCTGGATACGTTCGAAATGCATTGCACCGGCGCCGAAGGCCCCGACGGTTTCCTTCGTCAGTTCGCCCAGCGCCAGCAATCTGTCCACCCCCGCCACGCGCGCCGCCTGCCCGATCTGAGCGTGCATCGCCGCGGCGTCGCTGCCCAGTTCGCCCATGTCGCCCAGCACCAGCACTTTCTTGCCGGCCTGCTGCGCCAGCACAGCCAATGCGGCCTTAACCGAATCGGGATTGGCGTTGTAGGTGTCGTCGATGAAGGTGCTGCCGTGCAGTGCGGGCTTCTTCTGCAGGCGCCCCTTGACGCCGCCGAATCCCGACAGCCCGGCGACGATGCTGCGGTGGCTGATGTCGAGTGCAAAGGCGGCGGCCGCCGCGGCGAGCGCATTCATCGCGTTGTGCTCGCCCGGCACCTGCAGGGCGACGTCCAGGGTCGCATTGGGCAGCGTGAGGGTCAGCGCCGAGCCGAAGTCGCCGGGCTGGTAGTGCCCGCGTACGGCTGCCGGCTGGCGAAGACCGAAATCAATCACGCAGCGGCGTGCATTGGCTTCGCGCCACAGCCCGGCATGCGGGTCGTCAGCGTTGAACACCGCGATGCCCGTGTCCGATAGGCCATTGAATATTTCGCCCTTGGCGCGGGCGATATTCTCGATCGACCCGAGAAAGCCGATGTGCGCGGACAGCGCATTGTTGACCACCGCCACATCGGGTCTGGCCAGACGGGTCAGGTAATCGATTTCGCCCGCATGGTTCATGCCCATTTCCAGTACGGCGTATTGATGTGTCTCGCGCAGGCGCAGCAGCATCAGCGGCAGGCCGATGTCGTTGTTGAGATTGCCTTCGGTACGGAGCACGGCGGTATCCGATCCGGCTTCCGCCCGCAGGATCGCCGCCAACATTTCCTTGACCGTGGTCTTGCCGTTGCTGCCGGTGATGGCGACAACCGGAACGGCGAAGCGCTGGCGCCAGGCGGCCGCCAGCCTGCCCAATGCCAGGCGGGTATCGTCGACACGGATGGTGGCGGTCACATCGGGTGCCTGAGCCGGGTCGAGCACCACGCCGACCGCACCCTGCCCCAGGGCCTGGGCGGCAAACCTGCCGCCATCGAATTTCTCGCCGCGCAACGCGATGAAGAGATCGCCCGGCCGGATCGTCCGGCTGTCGGTGGAGATGCGCAGCACCTCGGCATCCTCACCCGCAAACGGTACGCCCAGCATGGCGGCGGCTTCGGAAAGACGCATCATGTCCACGCCTCCGTCAGGTTTGCCCCATAGCCGATTGCAGCACGTCGGCGCAGGTGGCCATTCGCGGTGCTCGCAACTGCGCAGGCTCGGTCGCTCATGTCCACGCCTCCAGTGCCTTCTTCGCCACGGCCACGTCGGAGAACGGCAGGCGCTCGCCCGCAACTTCCTGGTAGTCCTCATGGCCCTTGCCGGCGATCAGCACTACATCGCCTTGATGCGCACCGCCGATGGCCTCGAAGATGGCGCGCGCGCGGTCGGGCTCGATGTGCGGCTTGCCGCTCATCCCGGCGAGAATGTCTTGAATGATGTGATGCGGGTCTTCGTTGCGCGGGTTGTCGCTGGTGACCCAGATCTCATCCGCGCCTTTGGCGGTGGCCTGCCCCATCAACGGACGCTTGCCCTTGTCGCGATTGCCGCCGCAGCCGAAGACGCAAATCAGGCGCCCGCCGCCGGCGATTTCACGCAGCGTGGCCAGCACTTTTTCCAGCGCATCGGGCGTATGGGCATAATCCACGACCACCAGAGGATGCACATCGCCACCAAGCGTCTGCATCCGTCCCGGCGGCGGCGTGACATGGGCCAATGCCTGGCAGGCATCGTCCAGCTTCACGTCCGAAACCAGCAAGGTGGTGAGCACGGCCAGCAGGTTGGCTGCATTGAAACGCCCCAGCAGTGGCACATCGAACTCGGCATTGCCCCAGTCGGTATGAACCCGCAGGTGCACGCCAGCCTGGGATAGTTGCAATTTTTCCGCTACCACCGCACCGCGCTGGAATCCGTATCCTGCGACGCGCGCGGGCCGGGTTTCGCTTTCCAGCCGCCGCCCGAACTCGTCGTCGACGTTGACCACGACCCATTGCAGCCCGGGCCAGCTGAACAGCCGGGCCTTGGCGTCGGCATAGTTCTCCATGCTGCCGTGGTAATCGAGGTGGTCGCGCGACAGATTGGTCAGCACGGCGACATTGAAGCGTGTGCCGTTGACACGGCCCTGCGCGAGCCCGTGCGACGAGACTTCCATTGCACAGGCGACCGCGCCCTGCTGCCGGTACGCCGCAAGGCGCTGCTGCAATTCGATGGCGTCGGGCGTGGTGTTGAGTGCGGGTGTCAGCGTGCCAGGCTTGCCTCCGACAGGCGGAAAGCCGTTGCCGACGGTGCCGACGACGGCCGCCTTGCGCCCCAGTTGCGTGAAGGCTTGTGCCACCCAGTGCGCCACCGAGGTCTTGCCGTTGGTGCCGGTGACGCCGACCATGTGCAGCGCGCGCGAAGGCTCGCCGTACACGTGCGCGGCGATTTCGCCGATGCGGGTCTTCAGACCGACCACGCCGGCGTTGGGGATGTCCAGTGCCGGATCCCACTGGTAATGGTCCGCTTCCCACAACACGCCGTCGACACGCCGAGCCACGGCTTGCGCGATGAAATCACGTCCGTCGCGCGCCTCGCCGGGATAAGCGGCGAACACGGTGCCAGGCATGGCCTTGCGGCTGTCGCTGGTGAGTTCGCCGACGGCGATCCCGAGCCGCTCCAGAATATGCGGCACCGTCTCGTGGATAGCCTGGGATGCGGCCAGGCCGGAAACGGGATGCGAGCCGGCCGTCGCCATCACGCGCCCCCCTTGGCCGACACGGCATTCTCGGTCATCTTCGTTTCGGTTTCCGGCGCATCGGGCGGCAACCCGAGCAGGCGCAGGCTCGCTGCCATGACCTGCGCGAAGACAGGTCCTGCGACACTGCCGCCGTAATACACGCCATCCGACGGCTCGTCGATCGCCACACCGATGATGAGACGCGGATTCGACGCCGGCGCCATGCCGACGAAGGAGGCCAGATAACGGTCCGGTGCGTAATGGCCATTGACGAGCTTGTGTGCGGTACCGGTTTTGCCAGCCACGCGATAACCCGGCACCCGGGTCAATGTCCCGGTACCGCCTTCCTGAGTCACGGTCTCCATCATCGCGCGCACTTCCCGTGCCACGGCCGGAGAGAACACCCGCTCGCCGACGATCTCCTGCGGCTCGCGCTTGAGGAAAGACAGCGGCATGACCTCGCCGTCGTTGGCAAACGCCATGTAGGCCCGGGTCAATTGCAGCAGGCTGACCGACAGTCCGTAGCCATACGCCATGGTGGCCTGTTCGACCGGCTTCCAGGTCGCCGGATCGCGCAGCCGTCCGGCAGTCTCACCCGGGAAGCCCGAACCCGGCAACTGGCCGAAGCCGGCGCGGTGAAGCACTTCCCAGTGTTGCTGTGGCGTCAACGTCATCGCCATTTTGGCGGCGCCGACATTGCTCGATATCTGGATGATCTGCGTCACCGTCAGGTGATCGTGGTGATGCTCATCGTGCACCAGCTTGTTTCCGACGCGGAAGTTGTCCGGCGTTTCGATCACGCTGTCCGGACGGAACAGGCCCCGCTCCAGTACCGCTGCCGCGACGAAGGGCTTGACGGTGGACCCCGGTTCAAAGGTGTCGATCACCGCACGGTTGCGCATCAGGTCCGGCTTGTAGTTCTGGCGGTTGTTGGGATTGAAAACCGGTTGGTTCACCAGCGCGAGGATCTCGCCGGTCTTGGCGTCGAGCACCACGATGCTGCCGCCCTTGGCTTTGTGCTTCTCGATTGCCGCCGCCAGCTCACGGTGTGCCAGATACTGGATCTTGAGATCGAGCGACAGGGTCAGGTTGCCGCCCATCTGCGCGGTCTTGATCGGCGCCAGATCGCGAATGGTGTTGCCGTGACGGTCACGCAGGATCTGGCGCTCGCCCGCGCGCCCAGCCAGCCAGTCCTGGTAGGCACGCTCGACGCCTTCCTGCCCTTTGTCGTCCACATTGGTGAAACCCACCACCTGGGCAGTGACCGCACCCGCCGGATAGTAACGGCGGTATTCGCGCCGCAGCGTCAGGCCCGGCAACCCCATGGCGGCGATCTTGACGGCCTGCTCCGGAGTAACGGGGCGGCGCACGCTGAATTCGCCGCGCGTTTTGTGCGCCAGGATTTTTGTCAGCTCCGACGGCGAGATCTCGAGCACTCTGGCCAAATGCGCGCGCTGGTCTGCCGACAGATTGAGTTCGGTCGCGCGCGCCCACAGGGACTCGACTGGCGTACTGATCGCCAGCAACTGACCGTAGCGGTCGGTCACCTGCCCACGGTGCGCCGGCAGCGTAAGGTTGCGATTGGCCACCGCATCGCCCTTGCCCTGCAAATAATCGGTATTGAGGCCTTGCAGATAGAACGCCCGTCCGGCCACCACCGTCAACCCGGCAAGCAGCAGACCGCCCACCGTCGCCATGCGCCAGGGAGCGAGATTCAGCTTGAGCAGTTTGCGCGAATGGTAGTTCATGGCGCGTTCGTCAGCGTTTCGATGCGCACACGATCATGCGGCGGCGCAATCAGGCCCAGCCGGGTCCTTGCAAGCGTATCGACCCGTGCCGGATTGGCCCAGGTGCCTTGCTCCAGCTGCAATTGCCCCCATTGTTCATCCAGCACGCGCGCCTCTTTTTTCAAGCGCTCCAGCTCGACAAAATACGTGCGTGCGCGGTGCTGCGCCTGGATCACCGCCAGCGCACACGCCACCAGCACCAACGCGAGGACGACGTTGAGACGGCTCATGTCGTTTCGCCCATACGCTCCGCCACCCGCAATACGGCGCTACGCGCACGCGGGTTGACCGCGATTTCGGCATCGCTTGCATGCTGGGCACGACCCACGCGCTTCAGGCGCCCCGGTTTCAGCATGGCAGCCGGTATCGGCAGCCGGCGCGGCGCCTGTTCACCCTGCGACTCGTCGCGCATGAAACGCTTGACGATGCGATCTTCGAGCGAATGGAAACTGATGACGACAAGCCGGCCGCCGGGCTGCAGCCTGTCCACGCATTGCGGCAACACGATGCTCAGTTCTTCAAGCTCGCGGTTGAGATAAATCCGTATAGCCTGGAAGCTGCGGGTTGCCGGGTGTTGCCCCGGTTCGCGCTTCTTGACCGTTGCGGCGATGAGATTCGCCAGCTGCCCGGTGCTGCGGATGGCCTCTTTTTGCCGTGCCGCAACAAGCGCGCGCGCAATCGATTTAGCAAACCGCTCTTCCCCATAGGTGCGGATGACTTCACTGATCTCCTCCTCTGCCGCCGTCGCCAGCCAGTCTGCAGCCGACAGCCCACTCCCCGGATCCATGCGCATGTCGAGCGGGGCATCGAAGCGAAAACTGAATCCACGCGTCGCATCGTCGAGTTGCGGAGACGACACGCCGATATCCAGCAAAATCCCGTCCACCTGCCCTATGCCCAATTCATCCAGCACCGCGCCCAAGCGCGAAAACGTACTCTGTACCAGCGTCAGCCGGACGTCCTTTAGGGTGCGGCCAACGTGAATGGCATCGGGGTCGCGATCCAGCGCGACCAGACGCCCCCGCGCGCCCAACTGCGCCAGGATCAGCCGGCTATGGCCGCCGCGTCCGAATGTCGCGTCGACATACACGCCATCGGGCTTGATCGCCAGCGCCGCCACCGCCTCCTGTGCCAGCACCGGCACATGGGCGGGCTCCATCACAACGTAAATCCCTCCAATTCGGGCGGCAGCACGTCGTCGCTGAAACTCAGCGCCTGCGACACCTGCGCTTCCCAACGCGCCTCGTTCCATAACTCAATCTTGCTGCCCTGTCCCACCAGCACGACGTTCTTGTCGAGCTCGGCAAACTTGCGCAGCATGGGCGGCAGCAGCACACGGCCGGCGCCGTCCATGTCCATGTCGTGTGCATAGCCGACAAGCAATTGTTTGAGGCTGCGGGTACGGGGATTGAAATCGGACAAGCCGTTGAGCTTCTTTTCGATCGGTTCCCACTCGGGCAAGGGATAGAGCAGCAGGCACTGGCTGGGATCGGCCGTGATCACCACGCGACCGCCTCCGTTCACCAGAAGGGCGTCGCGATAGCGCGCCGGCACCACGAGCCGGTTCTTGCTATCCAGACTGACCGTTGCGACCCCCCGAAACATACTCCCCCCAGTTTTTTGAAACCCAATCCGGCTGAATTTGATTGTGATTGGACGGGCGCATTCTCCCACAACTCCCCACCAATCACCACTTGCACCCACTATAGGGGATAGTTTTGGGGGGGTCAAGCTGACAGACACAAAAAAACCCCTACGTCTCAAGGACTTAGGGGTGGTTTTGGGTTGTGGATAAGTTTCTGGAAAAACCGCCACTTAGCGGTCTTTTCTGCCTATGGTTTTAGGAAAAAAAGCTAAGTGGTTGAATTGAATGGAAAGTGGAAAAGCGGGCCGATAAGCCGGGTTCTGTCGTGGGCAACCATTCCTCTAGGCCGGCCATTGCTGGCCGGCTCAAGCCACCTACCCGCAGACTCAGCGAGCCGCTTCATCGCCTGCCTATTTGGTGTTGCTCCGGATGGAGGTTACCGCGTTTCACCGTAACTGAATACGCTCGTCTCTGTGGCCCTATTCCTCGCCTCGCGGCGTCCGGCCGTTAGCCGGCATCGTGCTCTGTGGAGCCCGGACTTTCCTCTCCCCCCCGCCCAACAGGCTAGAGGACAGCGGTTGCCTGACCTGCTTTTCCACTCCGAATTATAGAACTTTAACTTGACTGCATCCGCTAATTTGCTAATCCAAGGTATCCGGGGACAATCTTGCCCCCGCCAGGAGAGCCATCATGAGAAGACGACTGTATTTCATGGTGCCGGACGTGGCGAGCGCCCGACAGATCCACAACGAACTTCTGCTGGCCCGCATCGAGGATGGCCATATTCATGTTCTGGCCCGGGATGGCATCTCCCTACCCGGTCTGCACGAAGCCTCGATCCTTCAGAAAACCGATTTTGTCCACGGTGCCGAGACGGGATTGGCGGTCGGCGGCGGCATCGGCATTATCGCCGGGCTGGTTGCCGTGGTGTTTCCGCCTGCGGGCGTGGACCTGCAACTGGTGACCATCCTGCTCACGGCCTTGATCGGCGCAGCGTTCGGCGCCTGGGTCGCCAGCATGGTAGCCAGCGCCATTCCCAATTCGCGGCTGAAATCCTTCGAGTCGGCCATTGCCGCAGGGCGCATTCTGATGATGGTCGACGTACCGTCCGGGCGGGTCGATGAAATCAAGAAACTGATCGCCGCATACCACCCCGAAGCCTTGAGTTCCGGCATCGAACCCACCATCCCGGCGTTCCCGTAACGCCTCCCTCCCCGCGCGCAGCGCAATGCTGCGCGACATCTGGAAGCAGTCAGCAGCCAACGCTGACGCCGCTTCCGCCGCGGCAGACTTCCCCTGGTCTGCCGTTTTTTTTGTCAGACCACGCGCCAGCGGATCATCTCGCCGGCGCGCAGCGGGATCAGCGCCTCGTCGCCCAGCTCGAGACAAGCTGGGGCCATCCAGTTCTCACGGCGTAGCGTGATCGTGTCGGCATGGCGTGGCAAGCCGTAGAAATCTGCACCGTAGAAACTGGCGAAGGCTTCCAGACGATCGAGCGCACCGGCATCCTCGAACGCCTCGGCATACAGCTCGATCGCGGCATGCGCCGAATAGATGCCCGCGCAACCGCATGCGGCCTCCTTGGCGCCGACCGCATGTGGTGCGGAATCGGTGCCGAGAAAGAATTTCGGGTTGCCCGAGATGGCCGCCGCAACCAGTGCCTGGCGATGCTGTTCGCGCTTCAGTACCGGCAGGCAATACATGTGCGGGCGGATGCCGCCGCGGAACATGGCGTTGCGGTTATACAGCAAGTGGTGCACGGTGATCGTCGCGGCAACATTGGCCGGCGCCGTCGCCACGAACTCGGCAGCCTGACGTGTGGTGATGTGCTCCAGCACGATCTTCAGGCGCGGAAAATCGTTCATGAGCCGTATAAGGTGGCGCTCTATGAACACGGCTTCGCGGTCGAACACGTCGACCTCTGCATCGACCACTTCGCCATGCAACAGCAGCGGCATGCCCGCCTCCTCCATCGCCGCGATCGCCTGATAGGCCTTCGCCAGCTCGGTGACGCCGGAATCGGAATTCGTCGTCGCACCGGCCGGATAGTATTTGACGGCATGCACGAAGCCGCTGGCGCGCGCTCGGTGGATTTCGTCCGGCTGGGTGTTGTCGGTGAGATAAAGCGTCATCAAGGGATCGAATGCGGCGACTCCTGATGCTGCGAGCAGACGGTCGCGGTAGGCCGCGGCGTCGGCCACGTTCACCACCGGGGGTTTCAGATTGGGCATGGCGATGGCACGGCCGAACACGCGCGCGGTGTCGGGCAGCACGCTCCGCATGGCCGCCCCATCGCGGAAATGGATGTGCCAGTCGTCGGGCCGGGTGATCGTGAGGGTGTCGGTCATTCTGCGTCCTGCGGGTGCGGCTTGAGTGCCAGCGACATTTTATAGAGTTCGGCCTTGCTGCGCCCGGTGATCTGCGATGCCAGTTTGGCAGCAAGCGTCGGCGGCAGCGCACCCTGCAGGATGTCGAGCACGCGCATCGCTTCCGCATCGACCGCCACCTCGGTCGCCGGCGGATGCACGATGACGACGAATTCGCCACGCACATTATTCGTGTCGGCGGCGAGCCAGGCCGGCGCATCGGCAAGCGGCAGCGTAACGATGGTCTCGAATCGCTTGGTCAGCTCACGCGCCAGGGTCACCCCGCGTGCACTGTCGAACACGTCCGCCATGTCGGCCAGCGTCTCCTCGATGCGATGCGGCGCCTCATAGAACACCAGTGCCGCCGGCAGCGCGGCGAGCGATTGCAGCTGGGCACGACGTGCACCGGGCTTGGGTGGCAGGAAGCCGTGGAACAGCCACGCACCCGATTCCACCCCGGCCGCCGACAGCGCCGTTGTCACGGCCGACGCGCCAGGAATCGGCACCACCTTCAACCCGGCCGCGCGGACCGCTGCCACGAGCCGCGCACCGGGGTCCGATACGGCCGGGGTACCCGCGTCCGACACATAGGCGACTGCCTCGCCGGCGGCGATCCGCGCGACCACGCCGGCGGCGGCTTCGCGCTCGTTGTGCTCGCGGATGGACATCAGCGGTTTGGAGATATTGAAATGCGCCAGCAGCTGTCCGGATACACGGGTATCCTCGGCCGCCACGCGATCCACGCGCTGCAGGATGTCGAGCGCACGCAGCGTGATGTCGCCCAGATTGCCGATCGGCGTGGCGACGACATAGAGCGCGGGAAACAGAGGCGTATGATGCGGACTTTCACTCATCCCTGCATTGTCGCAGATGTTGAAATCCCTGCTCGGCCAATCCGCCGAATCGCGCGCCGCAGCCTTCCTGAAGACACAAGGCCTGAAACTCGTGGCGCGCAACTGGCGCGGTCGCTTCGGAGAAATCGATCTCATCATGCGGGATGATTCGACGCTGGTGTTCATCGAAGTGCGGCTGCGCAGTCGCAGCGATTTCGGCGGTGCTGCCGCCAGCGTCACGCCGGCCAAACAGAAGAAGCTGCTGGCCACCGCACATCAATACCTGGCCACGCTGAAAACGCTGCCGCCGTGCCGTTTCGACGTGGTCGCACTGTCTGGCGACAGCGCCCCGGACTGGATCCGGAACGCCTTCGACGATATGGGATAATCGCGACCAACATGCCTTTACACGACAGAATTCTCGGCCATTTCAAGGCCTCGGCACAGACCAAGCTGGATGCGGCCGAAGCGCTTGCCCCAGCGATCGAGAGCGCGGCACGCCTGATGGTGCACAGCCTCGCCCAGGGCGGCAAGATCCTCGCCTGCGGCAACGGCGGATCGGCAGCGGACGCCCAACATTTCGCGTCGGAAATGATCAACCGTTTCGAACAGGAGCGTCCGGGTCTCGCGGCCATCGCGCTCACCACCGACACCTCGACCTTGACCTCGATCGCCAACGACTACGCCTATGACCAGGTGTTTGCGCGGCAGGTGAAAGCGCTCGGGCATCCGGGCGACATCCTGCTGGCGATTTCGACCAGCGGCAATTCGCCTAGCGTGCTGCAGGGCGTGGCTGCTGCCCACGCACGCAACATGCATGTCATCGCACTGACCGGACGCAGCGGCGGCGGGCTGGCGGAACAAATGCAGGAGGACGACGTCTTCCTGTGCGTGCCCGCCGAATCCACGGCGCGCATCCAGGAAGTCCATCTGCTGACCATTCATTGCCTGTGCGATGCGGTGGACAGCGTTTTATTAGGAGTCGAAGAATGAACAAACTGATTCGTGTCGCGCTGATCGGCGCAGTCCTGTCGCAATTGGGCGGTTGTGCCGCCGCCGTCGTGGGCGGTGCCGCCGTCGGCACCTCGGTCGCACTGGATCGCCGCACAGCCGGCGTGTACGTGAGCGACCAGGAAATCGAGCTGCGTGCGCTGGCGCGCCTGCGTGAAGCCTTCCCGCAAAAGACCGACAACATTTCCGCCACCAGTTATAACCGTCAGGTACTGCTCACCGGCCAGGTGCCGGACGAGGCCACCCGCTCGCGGGCAAGCGACGTGGTCAAGGGCATTCCCGACGTACGCACGGTATTCAACGAGCTGACCGTATCGGGGATTACCTCGCTGACCTCTGACGCCAACGACGTCGCCCTGACCAGCCAGGTCAAGGCGCGCATGCTGCGCGACGAGCGCGTACCCGGAACCAAAATCAAGGTGGTCACCGAGGCCGGCGTGGTCTACCTGATGGGACTGGTGACGAAAACCGAGGCCGAGGCTGCCACGGATATCGCACGCACCACCTCGGGCGTGGCCAAGGTCGTCACCCTGTTCGAATACCTCAACTGACCGCCCGGCTGCAATCGATGCACGCACCCGCATTCGAGCGCAAGTTGTGCGGCCCCGCCGACCTGGCCGAACGGGTCGCACAGCTGCCGCACCCGCGGGTGTTCACCAACGGCTGTTTCGACATCCTGCATCGCGGCCATGTGACCTATCTGGCCGAGGCGCGCGCGCTGGGCGCCTCGCTGATCGTCGCGGTCAATTCGGATGCGTCGGTGAAACGCCAGGGCAAAGGCGGCGAACGTCCGATCAATACGCTGGACGACCGCATGGCCTTGCTGGCGGCGCTGGAGTCCGTATCCCTGGTCACCTGGTTCGATGCCGATACACCGCTCGACCTCATCCTCGCCATCCGCCCCGATATGCTGGTGAAGGGCGGCGACTGGACGCCGGACCGCATCGTCGGCGCAGCGGACGTGACGGGCTGGGGCGGCAGCGTGCATTCGATCCCGTTCCGGCACCACACCTCGACCACCGCGCTTCTTCGGCGCATCCGCTCATGATCGGCCGTCCATGATCTATCACGACCTGCGCGACTTCATCGCACAACTCGAAAAAATGGGCGAGCTGAAGCGCATCGCCATCGAAATCGATCCAAAACTGGAAATGACCGAGATTGCCGACCGCGTGCTGCGCGCCGGCGGCCCGGCGCTGCTGTTCGAAAACCCCAAGGGACACGACATGCCCGTGCTGGCGAACCTGTTCGGCACGGTCAAGCGCGTGGCGCTGGGAATGGGTGAGGACGACCCGAGCCGACTGCGCGAGGTCGGCAAGCTGCTGGCCTATCTGAAAGAACCCGAGCCGCCGAAGGGCCTGCGCGACGCCTGGGACAAGTGGCCGGTTCTCAAACAGGTCTTGAACATGGCACCGAAGGAAGTGAAAAGCGCGCCATGCCAGGAAATCGTGTGGGAAGGCGCCGACGTCGACCTGTCGCGTCTGCCGATCCAGCACTGCTGGCCGGGCGACGTGGCCCCGCTGATCACCTGGGGATTGACCGTTACAAAAGGCCCGCACAAGAAGCGGCAGAACCTCGGCATCTACCGACAGCAGGTGATCGGGCCGAACAAACTCATCATGCGCTGGCTGGCGCATCGCGGCGGTGCGCTGGATTTCCGCGAGCACACGCTCGCTCGCCCGGGCGAGCCCTTTCCGGTGGCCGTCGCGCTCGGCGCCGATCCGGCGACCATCCTCGGCGCGGTCACCCCGGTGCCGGATTCGCTGTCGGAATACCAGTTCGCCGGCCTCCTGCGCGGCGCCAAGACCGAAGTGGTGAAATGCCTCGGCAACGACCTGCAGGTGCCGGCATCTGCCGAGATCGTGCTCGAGGGCGTGATCCATCCGGGCGAAACGGCACTCGAAGGCCCCTACGGCGACCACACCGGCTACTACAACGAGC
Source organism: Thiobacillus denitrificans (assembly GCA_002343685.1). Taxonomy (GTDB): domain Bacteria; phylum Pseudomonadota; class Gammaproteobacteria; order Burkholderiales; family Thiobacillaceae; genus Thiobacillus; species Thiobacillus denitrificans_A. The sequence goes on from DDRS01000034.1 coordinate 160,648, forward strand.
AGGAAACCTTCCCGGTCTTCACGGTCGAGCGCGTCACGCTGCGGCGCGACCCGATCTACCACAGCACCTACACCGGCAAGCCGCCGGACGAACCGGCGATCCTCGGCGTGGCGCTCAATGAAGTCTTCGTCCCGCTGCTGCAGAAGCAGTTTCCCGAGATCACCGACTTCTATCTGCCGCCCGAGGGATGCTCCTACCGCATGGCGGTGGTGAGCATGAAGAAGGCCTATCCGGGCCACGCCAAGCGCGTGATGTTCGGCGTATGGAGTTTCCTGCGCCAGTTCATGTACACCAAGTTCATCCTCGTCACGGACGACGACGTGAACGTGCGCGACTGGAAGGAAGTCATGTGGGCGCTCACGACGCGCGTCGATCCGGCGCGCGACACGTTGCTGGTGGAAAACACGCCGATCGACTATCTCGACTTCGCCAGCCCCGTGTCCGGGCTTGGCAGCAAGATGGGCATCGACGCCACCAACAAGTGGCCGGGCGAGACCACCCGCGAATGGGGCACGCCGATCGTGATGGATGCCGACGTCAAGGCGCGCGTGGATGCACTATGGCAAGACCTGGGCCTGTAATCATGACCGCCCAGAACATATTCCTCGCCCGCCAGCCCATCCTCGATCGCAACCAGCGCATCGTCGCCTATGAATTGCTGTTCCGCGCCGGCAACACCTCCGGCGCCGCCGTGACGGACGACATGCAGGCGACCGCGAGCGTCATACATCATGCGTTCAGCGAAATGGGCGTCCAAACGGTACTGGGGGCGCAACTGGGGTTCATCAACGTCAGTGCCGACATGCTGCTCTCCGACATGATCGAGCTGCTGCCACGGGCCCAGGTGGTGCTCGAACTGCTCGAAACCATCCGCGTCGACGAGGCCATCATCGAACGCTGCCGCGCACTCAAGCAGCTCGGGTTCACGCTGGCTCTGGATGATTTCGTCTTCGATGAGAGCTATCGCCCCTTGCTGGCGCTGGTCGACATCATCAAGGTCGATCTGCTGTTGCACGACCAGGACCAGTTGCGTGTAATCGTCAACCAGCTCAAGCAATGGCCGGTGAGACTGCTGGCCGAGAAAGTCGACAGTGCCGAGCAGGCGGCTTATTGCCATTCGCTCGGATTCGACCTGTTTCAGGGCTATTACTTTGCGCGGCCATTGGTGCTCTCGGCCAAACGGGCGGACTCCAGCCAGATGGCACTCATTCAGTTGCTGGGCCTGGTACTGAGCGATGCCGACACCGTGCAGATCGAGCAGATCTTCAAGCAGCATCCCAATCTCACCTACAACCTGATGCGGCTGGTGAACTCGGTTGCAAGCGGCGTCCACCGCAGCATCACCTCGGTCTCGCAGGCCATCCTGGTCCTGGGACGCAAACAATTGCAGCGCTGGCTGCAATTGTTGATGTTCACCCTGCAAAGCGGCCCGGTCTATCCCAGCCCCCTGCTGTTGCTCGCCGCCACGCGCGGCAAAATGATGGAAGTGCTGGCGCTCAAACAGCAGCGCAATGCCGATTATTGCGATGAGGCCTTCATGGCCGGGATCCTGTCCCTGATCGAAAGCCTCATCGACAAGCCGCTGGTCGATATTGTGCACGAACTCAATCTGGGCGAACGTCTTGCGGCAGGTCTGCTACGCCGTGAGGGCGAAATGGGCGTCCTGCTGCAACTGGTCGAAAGCGTCGAGCATCTGGACCTGGACTACACCAACGCATTGCTGGCGCAGGCTGGCGGGCTGACGCTTTCGGATCTGACCACGGCAGAGATCGAAGCCATGGCATGGGCCAACCAGGTGGCCGACAGCCCTGCCTGAACTTCCCCAACCCGCCACAACGCCGCCACCATGACAGACAAACCCCAGGGCAAGCGAACCTGTCTCTACACCACCCGGCAACTCGACACCATCGTCGACGATATGGCGCGTCAAGCCGCGGGTTTGCTGACAGGACGCACCCGGGTTGCGCTTGTCGGGATCCTGCGCCGCGGCGCGCCATTGGCCGACCGCCTGCATGCACGCTTGCAGGCGCATTACGGCCTCGCCGATTGCGTACGCCTCGATTTGCAGATCACCCGTTATGCCGACGATCTCACCCTGCTGTATCCCGAAACCCGGCTGACGGAAAACCCGCTGCACGCCACCCTCGATCTCACGGGCTATACCGTGCTGGTGGTGGACGACGTGATGTATCGCGGGCACTCCATGCTGCGCGCGGTGGACTATCTGGCCCGCAAGCAGCCCGATGAAATACGCACCGTGGTATTGGTGGATCGCGGGGCGGCGAAGCTGCCGGTACGCTCGGACATCGTGGGTGTCCGCCTCGATGTCGCGCCGCCAGACGTCATCGAATGCAACGTACCGCCATACGAAGCCGGCTTCAGGATCGATTTGCTGCAACCGGACTGACCGCGCTACGGAAACGTACCGTGAGTTGAACTATTATCTGAATTGGAATTCAGTGACCTTCGCAATCTTCCTGGGAAAAATCATGAATAAATCCATGCTGACGGGCGTCGTACTCGGCGCGATCGCCGTAACGGCGATTGGTGGCGTAGCGGGTTACAAGGCCCTGAATCCGAAGCCGGAATTCGCCGAGGTCCTGGCTGCCAAGCCGGTGACCGAAACCGTCAAAACGCCTCGACAGGAATGCCATGACGTGGTCGTCAACGAGCAGGCACCCGTCAAGGACAGCAACCGCATCGCCGGCACGGCCATCGGCGCGGTGGCAGGCGGTCTGCTCGGCCACCAGATCGGCGGCGGTACCGGGCGCACCCTGGCCACTGTCGGCGGTGCGGCAGCGGGGGGCTATGCGGGCAATCAGATACAGAAGAACCTGCAGGAAAAGGACACCGTCAGCCGGACCGAGACACGCTGCAAGACCGTCTACGAATCGCATACCAAAACGATCGGTTATGACGTGCGCTACCGCCTGGGCAAGGAGGAAGGCCACGTGCGGATGGACCATCAGCCCGGTTCGCGCATTCCGGTCAAGGACGGCCAATTGCAGCTGGACGCGCCCGCCGCACCCTGATTCCAACCCGTCTCAGGCCTTGGGTGGCCAGGCAGTCAGTGTCGCCTCCCAATCGGGCGGCGGCGCGCTCTGACCCAGCCGCGCGATGCGTCCGACCTCGTTCTCGTACCACCCCTTATCCTGCTTGTTGGGCTCGGCTTCGTAGGCCCACCAAGCCCCATCCGCATCCTGTGCCAGCCACGCCGCCCATGCGGGCACCTTATCGAACGTCATTCCGGGCTCCGCTATCCAAAGACATCTCCGACTGTACCCATTCCAGCAACGCGCGCTGCGCCGCCTCGCTGCGGTTTGCCTTGGCGTGGTTCACCAGCATGACGAAACTCACCCGCCGGCCGCTCGCCGTGTCCACATAGCCCGCCAGTGCGCTGACATCTCGCAGGGTACCGGTCTTGAGATGCGCGCTGCCGGTCAGGGCACTGCCCTTGAAGCGGCGCTTCAGGGTGCCATCGGTCGCGGCAATGGGCAGAGCCGATTCGAATTCGGCAAACAGCGGGCTCCGATAGGCCGCGCGCAACAGCTGGTTCAATGCGCCCGCACTGATGCGCTCGATGCGCGACAGGCCGGCGCCGTTTTCCAGCACCAGCTTCCGCGTTGAAATCCCGCGCTGCGCCAAGTCTTCGCGTACCGCGCGAGCCCCCTTGTCCGGCGTCGCCGGCGCGCCATAGGCTTCCGTACCCAGCGTCAGGAACAGGTTGCGCGCCATCAGATTGTTGGAATACTTGTTGAGACGGATAAGCGCATCGGTCAATGGAAGTGATTCGAAACGCAAGAGAGGCGGCGTTTCCGGTGCCATGCCGGGCACGGTCTGCCCATCAAGCGTACCGCCCGTTTCCGCCCATAGGCCGCGAAACAGGAAATCGAAGGTCACCGCAGGCTCGAACAAATTCAGCGACAACGCCTGTTCACCACAGCCGCGCGGGTAGCGCCCGCCCACGACCAGCTCTCTTCGCTCGGGATCGGGAATGCTCGGCGCCAGCGTATCCTTCCAGCCATTGCAGGCGGCACTCTCGGTCAACGCGATATCCGAACGAATCGCGACACCGGGCAGCGCCACATCCGGTTCGATCCCGATGACGTTGCCATCGGGCTTGAGACGCAAGGTCGTTGCGTTGAAATTGGCAACCAGTGCGCCCGGCGCGGCGTTGTACAGGGCCAGCGGCTCACCATCGAATGCCCCCGGGTCGCTGGCCGGCAACTCGAAGTCGCTCAGGTCGAGCACCAGATTGCCGCGGATGTGGCGTACCCCGCGTGCACGCAGTTCGCGCTGCAGCAGCCACATCCGCTCCAGCGTCAAGGTGGGATCGCCGTAGCCCTTGATGACCAGGTCGCCTTCGAGCACGCCATCCCTGATCGGCCCCTCTGCCCAGACATCCGTCTTCCACACATAGTCCGGACCCAGCTGATTCAATGCCGCAAAACTGGTCACCAGTTTCATGACGGATGCGGGATTCAGCGCCGCGTCGGCATTGTGGCTGATCAGCGGTTTATCCGTGTCCAACGGCTGCACCACCACCGCCACGTGGTCGAGCGGGATGCCGGCCTGTTGCAGCGCAGTCGTGAAGGCGGATGGAAGCGATTCGGCATGCGCCGCGACGGACAGGCCAGCAAACAGCAGACCGGACAGGAAACAGGACACGATTCGGAAAAACGGCATGACGACATTATGCCGAATTCCGGCGCGGCAACCGCCGACGCCCTAGGCGGGGCCTACAAGGATTGCCGGATCGCCAATACTGCCTGGTTGCGCAGCGACTTGAGCAGAGACAGTTCTTTCTCGGGGATCGTGATGTCGCCGGCATGCGGCCGGTCGGCATAGATCAGACCGACCGGCTTGCCTTTCACAATGATGGGAAACAGCACGAAGGTGTGCGCCGGAACGTGCCGGCGATACCAGGCTGGAATCCGCGTGGCGATCTTGGAATCGTCGATGTCGGAAATCAGGATGTCGGCATTGTTCTGCAGCGCGACAAGGAAGACGTCCGGCTGGCCCGCCAGGGAAAAATCAAACGCCTTGACCAGGCGCTGCACGTCGTCGCCGAAACCGAACTTGCCGCACATCGCGTTGCGGCGCCCATCCTTGATGCACAGCACCACGTGTTCGAATCCCATGCCGGTATACATGGCCTCGAGGATCATGCGCAGGATATCGTTGATGGAAATGTTGTCGTCGATCAGCGAATTGCCGACATCCTGCAAGCCCGAGGCCAGGATGGATTGAATCTCCTCCGGCGTGCGTTCCTGTTTGTCGCGGGCGACGGCGCCCTGTTCGATAGCCGGTGCGGCCTCGTGCAACACATTGGCATCCAGCGCCGCCATGGCATCCGGCACGGCGTCCGGCATGCCCGTGTTCGTTTCCTGTTGTGCCGTCGTCTGGCCCGGCGGTGCCGCCAGACCCGCCCATTTCGAAGCCTGCCGGGCAAAATCGCTGTGCTTCAGGTTCACATTCACCACCCGCGCGAACTGGCCGATGTCCTGCATCGATTTTTCCATCATGCCGGCCAGCTGTTCAGCCGTCACCGGCACGGTATCGCCGAACCGCGCGGTGAGCCTGCCCAGAGCCTTGCTGCGGTCTTCATCGGGTGTCTCGAGGATGATTTCACACAACTCGTTGGCGAATCCTGCCAGCGCGCGCAGCCGCTCGACGTTGCTGGCGCTTTTTCTGATTTTCCCGTCCGGCAGCTTTTTCATGCTCTGCACCAGCTGGTCGGGAAACCCCCAGCTGCGTGCGATGCCGATGCCAAGATTCTCGAACGACACGCCCAGCACTTCGGCCGACACCCGGGCGTCGCTCAAGCCCTCGGTTTCGACGCGTTGCAGGACAAGCGCCATCTCCTCGGGGAAATAAAACATCGCCAGCATGCGACCGAGCTTGTGCAGCATGGCGCCGATGAATGCCTCCTCCACATCCTTCACCTGCGCATTGCCCGCCATCTCGCGCGCCAACATGCCGGCATACAGCACCTTGACGAACTCCTCTTTCAGGTGCTGCGCGTGCGCCTTGTTTTCCAGGTTGTCGAACAGGATCAGGCTCAGAGCGATCGACCGTACCGCGTCGAAACCGAGGACCACCACCGCGCGCGAAATCGTGCTGATCGAGCCGCCGCCCACCTGGTTGTAGAAAGCGACGTTGGCCAGCTTCAACAGCTTGTTGGTGAGTGCGAAGTCCTTGAGGATATGGTTGGAGAGTTCGTTGACGCCCTCACGGTCGGACGAGGCGATCCGGTTGATATCGCCGATCGCTTCGGACAAGGCCGGGAAATCGCTCTCGGCCTGCATCCGTCGCAACAGGATATCCAGCGCACTCTGCCTGGCGGCGTCGCTCGGCCCGGTCTGTTCATCATGCATCGTCATGGTTGAACGGGCATCCTTCCTGGCCGTTGCGCGGCACGCTCCATGCGTCTGGTGCGAGGCCCGGCGCATCGCACGGCAAGCGGCCTCAACTCAGGTCCTGCACATACCAGTCCATCGCCTCGGCCAGGCCTTCGCCGATGCGGTGCGTCGGCGTATAGCCCAGCCGCGTGCGCGCCTTGGAAGTGTCGGCAAGTGAATGACGCACGTCGCCGGCGCGGAAATCGCGATAAACCGGCTTGAAGTCGGCCAGATGCGGGAATTTCGGTGCGAGCAGGCTCCGTATGGCTTCGAACAGCTGGTTCAGGGTCGTACGGTCGCCGACCGCGACGTTGTAGACCTGGTTGGCCGCGTCCACATGCTGACTGGTGGCGGCAAGCAGGTTGGCCTGAATGACGTTGTCGATGTAGCAGAAGTCGCGGCTGGTTTCGCCGTCGCCGTTGATGTACACCGGCTCGTTCCTGATCATGCTCGACACCCACTTCGGCACCACTGCAGCGTAGGCCCCCTGGGGATCCTGGCGGCGGCCGAAGATGTTGAAGTAGCGCAGGCCGATCGATTCCATGCCGTAGCAGCGGCCGAACACGTCGGCATACAGTTCGTTCACCAGTTTGGTCACCGCATAGGGCGACAGCGGCTTGCCGATGACGTCCTCGACCTTGGGCAAGCCGGGATGGTCGCCATAGGTGGAGCTCGACGCGGCGTAGACGAAGCGCTTGACCTTCGCATCGCGCGCGGCGACCAGCATGTTGAGAAAACCGGTGTTGTTGGCGGCGTGCGTCGTCAACGGATCCTCGATCGAACGCGGCACCGAACCCAATGCAGCCTGATGCAGGACGTAATCGACGTCCTTGCATACGGTATGGCAGGTGATGAGATCACGGATGTCGCCACGTTTGAAGCAAAAATTTTCCCAGCGTTCGGCACCGACGCTGGTTTGGACCTGCGCCAGGTTTTTCTCGTGGCCGGTCGCGAAGTTGTCGAGACCGACGACGCGCTGGTTGAGCAACAGCAACACTTCCACCAGATTGCTGCCGATGAAGCCGGCAGCCCCGGTGACGAGCCAGGTGCGAGGCTCGGCTTCGAGCGTTTTCTTCAGCGCATCGAATGCGGACATCACAGTCTCCAGAGGGTGAAGCCCGCCGCTTTCACTGCTGTCGGATCGTAGGCCGCCTTGACGTCGGTGAAGGCGCCGCCCTTTTTCAGTTTGGCGGTCAGTTCGGGAAACGACTTTTCCAGATACGCGCTATGCGATACCGCTACGATGATGGCATCGCATTCGGGCAGGTCGTTCCATGCCGTGAGACGGATGCCATATTCGTGCTCGGCTTCCTTCGGCTCGCCAAGGGGATCGTGTACATGTACGTCGCAGCCGAAGGACTGCAGTTCGCGGATGACGTCGACCACCTTGGAATTGCGCAGGTCGGGGCAGTTTTCCTTGAAGGTGAGGCCCAATACGTTGACCTTGGCGCCTTTCACCTGAACGCCGTTGGCGATCATGTTCTTCACCGTTTCCTGGGCTACGTACGCCCCCATGCCGTCGTTGATGCGGCGACCGGCGAGGATGACCTGCGGGTGATAACCCATCATGTCGGCCTTGTGCGTGAGGTAGTAGGGATCGACGCCGATACAGTGGCCGCCGACGAGGCCGGGGCGGAACGGCAGGAAGTTCCACTTGGTGCCCGCGGCCTTCAGCACCTCCAGCGTGTCGATGCCGATGCGGTGGAAGATCAGCGAGAGTTCGTTCATCAGCGCGATGTTGAGGTCGCGCTGGGTGTTCTCGATCACCTTGGCGGCTTCGGCCACCTTGATCGAGCTGGCGCGATGGATGCCGGCGGTGATGATGGAACCGTATAGCGCGGCGACCTGGTCGAGCGTGGCGGCATCGTCACCCGACACCACTTTGACGATCTTGGTGATGGTGCGTTCCTTGTCGCCCGGGTTGACGCGCTCGGGCGAATAGCCGACGTGGAAGTCCTGCAGCCATTTCATGCCGGAATGCTTTTCCAGGATCGGAATGCAGACCTCCTCGGTGGCGCCGGGGTAGACTGTGGACTCGTACACCACCGTCACGCCTTTTTTCATGTGTTTGCCGACGGTGGTGGACGACCCCACCAGCGGCGAAAAATCGGGGATGTGCGCTGCGTCGACCGGGGTCGGCACGGCCACGATGATGAAGTCGGCTTTCGCCAGGTCGGACGGATCGGTAGTCACCGTCAACTGGGTCGCCGCCTTGAGGTCGTCCGTTGATACTTCGCCGGTGGGGTCGCAGAATCGACGGTAGTGCTCGACTTTTTCAACCGAGAGATCGTAGCCGATGGTGGTCATCTTCTTACCGAATTCCACCGCCAACGGCAGGCCTACATAGCCCAGCCCGACAACCGCAACAACGCTCATGCTTGGATTCCCCTATGAATATAAAGTCTTTGCTGCCGCCCGGATTGTATCGAATTTACAGGTCCTTGCCCGGCTGCATCCGGCGGCTGGGCGCTTCATGGGCGAGCAAGCCGCGTACCAGCTGGGCCGTGGTTGCGCTCCTGCTGGCCTCGCCCGTCCACGCCGACGTGGCCGACATGCTCCCCAGCATCAAACCGGGCGTAGTCGGCGTCGGCACCTTCAAGCCCACCGGCCGGCCGCCCGCCAACCTGCTCGGCACCGGCTTCGCGGTGCTGGACGGGCACTACGTCGTATCGTGCGCGCATATATTCAGCAAGCCGCTGGATAGCGAGAAGAAGGAAATGTACGCCGTGTTCGTCGGTCGCGACCAGCAGATATCGGTCCGCGCCGCGGAGCTGATCGCCAGCGACAAAACGCGCGACCTGGCCTTGCTTAAAATCGCGGGGGAGCCATTGCCCCCGCTGAAACTCGGCGACTCCAGCCAGGTGCGGGAAGGCTGGCAGCTCTATTTCACCGGCTATCCGATCGGCTCGATACTGGGCCTCAATCCCTCCACGCATCGTGCCGGCCTGGCCGCGATCATTCCCATCTTCACGCCCGTCGCCGCCGCCTCCCAGTTGAATGCGCATGCGCTCAAACAGGCCGCCTCGCCGTACGAAGTATTCGAACTCGACGCCGTGGCCTACCCCGGCAACAGCGGCAGCCCGGTATGGCACCCCGATACCGGCGAGGTCCTGGGCGTGGTCAACTCGGTTTACGTACGGGGCACGCGCGAAGCCGCGATTTCCGCGCCCAGCGGGATCAGTTATGCCATTCCGGTCAAGTATGTACACCGCCTGCTGGAGGAGGCGCTACCCCATGCGCCATGAAGCTTACATGCCCTCGGCCAGGCTGACGCCGAGCCCCAGGGACTGCTGGCGGTGGTTGTAGTCGATCAGCGATTCGCCGTAGCCGTTGAAATATTGCACGTAACCTTTCAGGCGCCCGATCAGCGGGAAGCTCCAATTCAGTTTCAGCGCCCCCCGGTTGTCCGGGCTCTTGAAATTATTGCGCAGCAGGAGCGAATAGGCGTTGCGGCCCTTGCTGTAGACCACCAGCAGATCGCCATGCCCCATGTAGTCTTCGATATCGGGGTTGTCGTCACTGCCCCGGTTTTCGTGGATGCGGATCCAGGGCCGGACCAGCAAAGCCAGATTGCCGCGTTCCAGCCCGAACTGCGCATAAGCCCGGTTCCAGCTGCGCGACAGACCTTCGCCGCGCCCGTTCGACTGGTGTGACAGGCCGAAATTGATGAAACGTCCACGGAAACCAGCAAGCGCGTAATTCGTGCGGTACACCAGCATCGCCTCCGGTTCGTAGTTGGTCTCGCGAAACGGCGAGGAAATGCTGTGGTTGTAGGCCTGCCAGAACGAAGTCGCCGTGTAGCCAAACCACAGATCGGCATCATCATGGCCGAACACGCCCTGCATGGCCTTGATCTTGAAACTCAACTGCAATTCCGTCTCGATGTTTTCGAGACCGAGGCCGGGCTGGGCGAAAGTATTCCGAAACGGGGAATCGTTGGGTGCGTTGCTGTATTTGACGGGCAGGAAATAGTTGGGCCGATGAGGCTGAAACAGGAAGGCGCCCTGCTTGGCTTCGTCGTCCAGTTCCCAGTGGCGCGACAGCGCAGAAAGCAGCTTCGGTTCCGGCAGCTGCGCCAGCGGGGGCGCTGCGGCAGGCTGTGGTACCGGTTTGGCCTCGACCCGGGGGGCCGTCTCGAGTTGCGAACGCCCTGACACGCGGTCGTAGCAGGCCAGTCGTTCGGCATCCGCCGGAATCGCGCTGCACCCTTCCCAGTCGGCCGTCGAAGCGGCCCGCGCAGGTCCTGCCAGGCCGCCTCCCAGCAAAGCAAGCAACAGGAGGCCGGATGATAGACGGGAAAAATTCATCGGCACGGGCTTATTCGAGAATGACGCCATGGCCCGGCGCCGGCGCCGTCGCATCCCAGTCGAACTGCGTCTTCAGGTCGGCGGCAAAATCCTTCGCCACCGTCTCCTCGCCATGCACGACGAACACCTGGCGCGGCTTGCTGTGAAAGTGGCCCAGCCAGGCGAGCAGGGCGGTGCGGTCGGCGTGCGCCGACAGCCCGCCCAATGTATAGAGATCGGCACGCACCGGAATATCCTCGCCCAGCAGGCGCACGCGCTTGGCGCCATCGACGAGGCGGCGGCCGAAGGTACCGGCAGCCTGGAAACCGGTGATGAGGATGGTCGATTCGCGGCGTGCCAGATTGGCGCGCAGGTGGTATTTGATGCGGCCGGCCTCGCACATGCCACTGGCCGAGATGATGACGGCACCGCCCGTGACACGGTCGAGCGCCTTCGATTCCTCGACATCCTCGACGAATTCGAGCTTGCGGAAATATTGTGCGCCGCCATGCCGGCCCATCAACGCGTGGGTTTCGGCATCGAGCAGTTCCATGTGCTTGAAGGTGATTTCGGTGGCCGCGGTGGCCATCGGCGAATCGACGAAGACGGAAAGTTTGGGAATGCGCGCCTGCCGGGTCAGGTCGGCCAGCAAGTAGAGCATGTCCTGCGTGCGGCCCACTGCAAAGGCGGGAATGATGACGTTGCCGCCTTTTCGCTCGATGGTGTCGTTGATCGCCGTCACCAGTTCATCCTGCGTCGCTTCCATGCTCTTGTGGTCGCGGTTGCCGTAGGTCGACTCGACCAGCAGGTAGTCGGCGTCGAAGATCGGCGTCGGGTCGCGCAGCAAGGGCCGTGCAGGCTGGCCCAGATCGCCGGAAAACACGATTTTGCGGCGCCGCGGTCCTTCGCCCACCCAGACTTCGACGATCGCCGAACCGAGAATATGGCCGGCGTCGCGGAAGGTGCAGCGCACCAGTGGATGCGGGGCAATTTCCAGATCGTAGTCGACCGGATTGAGCTGCTTGAGCGAGGCCTGCGCCTGCGCCACGGTATACAGCGGTGCCGTGTCGCGCGGGTACGAACCGCGTGCCGCGTCGCGCCTGGCCATCCCCTGGCGGAAACGATGGAGGTTCTGGTATTCCGCTTCCTTTTCCTGGATATGCGCCGAGTCGGGCAGCATCACCGCCAACAGGTCGCAAGTCGCACGCGTTGTGTGAATGCGGCCTTTGAAACCGAGCGCGACCAGGCGCGGCAGCAGCCCGGAGTGATCGATGTGGGCGTGCGTCAGGATGACGAAATCGATCGTTCGGGGATCGAAGCTGAAGGCACGGCGATTCTTGTCGCGCGCTTCGCGCCCGCCCTGGAACATGCCGCAATCGACCAGGAAGCGCACGCCGTCGGCTTCCAGCAGATAGCTGGAGCCCGTCACTTCGCGCGCTGCGCCAAGAAAGGTCAGTTTCATATCGCGCGTCCTTCGCCCGCTTCTTCGTAAGTCTTGCCGTCGCGGATATGGTAAATGCGTTTGAAGGTCGGGATGATTTTTTCGTCGTGCGTGACGACGATGATCGCGGTCTGGAATTCCTGCGCCAGGCGGTTGAGGATCTTCACCACGGTGAGCGCGCGTTCGCTGTCGAGCGGCGCGGTCGGTTCGTCGGCGAGGATGATCGGCGGCTTGTTGGCAAGTGCCCGCGCGATCGCCACGCGCTGCTGTTCGCCGCCCGAGAGTTCGGCGATGCGCGCCTGCGCACGGTGCTGCACGTCGAGCGCGGTGAGCATCTCCAGTGCAATCGCGCGCGCCTGAGGATTGGGTACGCCGGCCAGCATCGGCAGCAGCGCGACGTTGTCGGTGGCATCGATAAAGGGGATCAGATAGGGCGCCTGGAACACGAAACCGATGCGGTCGCGACGCAGCGCGCGCAGGTCGCCGGTCTTCCAGCCGCCGTCGAAGATCATTTCGCCGCCGAGGGTGAACCGGCCGGCGGTCGGCTCGATCACCGCCCCCAGGCATTTCAGCAAGGTGGTCTTGCCGGAGCCGGACGGCCCGATCAGGCCGACCACCTCGCCGGGCCAGACCGTCATGTCGACGCCCTTCAGCGCATCGACCGCCGCGCTGCCGCTACCGTAGCGCTTGGTGAGGCCCTCGATGAGGATTGCGGGCCGGATTGGGGCAGCGTCAGCCACCGATCGCCTCCGCCGGGTCGATCCTGAGCGCGGCGCGGATCGCCAGTACCGAGGCCAATGCGCACACCACCAGGGTCAGCACGAAGGCGCGTCCCGCATCGCCGGTTTCGAGCAGCACGTATTTGGGAAAGGCCGGCGCCCACAGTGTTGCGGCGAACTTGCCGACGAAGAAGCCGATCACGCCCAGCCCCAGCGCCTCCTGCACGATCATCGCAGCGATGGTGCGATTCCGGGTGCCGATGAGTTTCAGCACGGCGATCTCCTTGATCTTGCCGAGCGTCATCGTGTAGATGATGAAGGCGACGATGGCCGCGCTGACCACCGCCAGGATCACCAGGAACAGGCCGATCTGCTTGGCCGCGGTGGCGATCAGCTTGGCCACCAGGATCTCTTCCATGTCGTCGCGAGTATAGGCGGTGAAGCGCTGCCAACGCGCGATCGTGTCGGCGACGGCGCGTGCATCGACCCCCGGCTGCAGCCGCAGCAGCACGGCATTGACCTTGTGGCTGGACGCCTGGATCGCCTGTACCGCATCGAGTACGCCGGGTTGGCCGGGGCGGTTGATCGCCGGATTGGCGGCCAGACGCTGGCGATCCTCCACGATGGCGTCGTTGTCCTTCAGAAACTGCGCTTCCTGCGCATCCTTCAACGGAATGAACAACATCGGATCGCCGTTGGACGACACCATGCGCCGCGTCAACCCGACCACGGTGTAGTCGTTGCGCCGGATGCGGACCACGTCGCCCACCCGCAGGCCGGTCTTGGCGTCGGCCACCGCTTCGTAATGCGCACGGGCGATCGGGCGACCGGCTACCAGAAACGCCGGCCCGCCCGGCTTGCCCGGCTCGAACCCGGCCACCATCACGCGCTGCGACTGGCCTGCGTGCGACACCTGCATGGTGAGGTAGGCGACGTTGCCGGCCTGCGCCACGCCTGGCAACCCCAATAGCGCGCGATAGAGATCGTCCGGCACGGAGGAGGGCTCGGCGAACGGGCCAAGGGTATCCTGCTGCACCACCCAGACATCGGCGTCGACCGCACGCAGCAGCACCTTGGCGTCGTCGACCATGCCGCGATACACGCCGGCCATGGTCAGGGTCACCCCGATCAGCAGGCCCAATCCCAGCCCGGTCAGCAGATAGCTTTTCAGGTGGTGGGCGATGTCGCGCCGGGCCAGATTAATCATGCTCGGAAGGGCTCATCGCGCCGTCAGTTGCTGTTCGCGCACCCGCATGCCGTCGTCGAGTTGCCTGGCGCTGTAAACGATGACGTGCTCGCCTTCGGCGAGGCCGGAGACGACTTGCGCACGATCCGCGGTTTGCACGCCGAATTGCACCGGCTTGAAGCGGGCGCGTCCGTCGACTGCCTGCCATACGCCGGTCCGGTCGTTGCGCAAGCCGATGGCGGCACGCGGCACCGTCAACGCGTTGCGCGTACCGGGCAGATGCAGCGTCACCTCCGCCAGTTCGCCCAGATACAGGCGGTCGGGTATCGGATCGAACGCCACGTCGACGATCCGTTCCTCGGTCACGGCGTCGCTTTGCAGTTCGATACGCGCCACCTTGCCCGGCAGGGCCTTGCCGGGTGCAGAACGCATCGCGATATCCGCCGCCTGCCCCACCCGTATGGCCTGCGCGCGCGCCTGATCGACCCGCGCGCGTACCCACAGGTGCGCCGGATCAGCCAGCCGCAGCACAGCCTGCCCAGCCACCACCGTCGTGCCGGGCTCGGCCTCCCGCGCCGTGACCACGCCCTTGATCGGGCTCAGCAACCGGAGGCTGTTGCGCAGTTGATCGATACCCTGGCGCTCGGCGTCGGCCCGCCCGATCTCGCGCAGTGCTGCCGCGGCATTGGCGCGCGCCGCAGCCAGCGCCGCTTCGGCGGCCGCTGCCTCGTGCAGACGGCTATCCACCATTTCCTTGGCGACGAAATTCTGCCGGTACAACACCTCATAGCGCGCCAGATTGGCTTGCGCCAGACGCGTCCGACTGTCGGCCTCGGCCACCTGCGCCTGTGCCGCCGCAGCAGCCTGCCGGGCGCGGGCGGCGGCGCTCATCGCCGCGTCGGCGCGCTGGCGCAGATCCACCGGATCGATCTCGGCCAGCACCTGGCCGGCTTCGACACGATCGCCTTGATCAACCATCACCCGCAACAGCCGGCCGGCCTGGATCGGGCCGACGCTGTAGGCATGCTGCGCCTCCACCGTGCCGATTCCGTACACGCCGGGATGAAGGTCGGCGCGGGTGACGGCGGCCTGCTCGACACCCACCGGCGCCAGCGGCCCACGCGTGGCGAGCAGCCAGAAGAAGGCTGCGGCAAACACCATGAACCCGGCAACCAGTAACAGATTACGTCGATTGATGAACGACACTGCGCGGTGTTCCATACGGGGTCCGCTCAGTGTTTATCGTCGTTCAGCGGGCTGCGGATTTGATAAGCCGCATGGCAGCTCACGCATTTTTGCAGCGTGGCGGACAGCTGGTTGAGCGTGTGGCTCACATCCTTCAGGCTGTCGGCATCCATCGCGATCTGGTCGAAATCGCGATGCACCGAAAAGCCGAGCTGCCTGAATTCCATGGGCAACTTGGCCCGCAACTCGGGCGGTACCTCGTGCACCATCTTCATCCCCATTCCGCGTGCCGCGGCCGCTGTCGCCTGCATGTCCTGCTTGCCGAGCGCGCCGGTCATGGTGCCGACGCCGTCGAGGAACAGACGCATTTCTTCCAGGATCATGGCGCGTTCGTCCGGAGACAAGGCCAGGATCACGCGAGTGTCTGCGGCAGGCGCATGGGCGTGGTGGGGCGTCATGTCCTGCGCATGGGCGGTGGCCAGATTCATGCACAGGCTGGCTGCGAGCGGTATCGAGAAATATTTCATCACGGGTGCGTTCCTGGGGTGGGCGAGGGTGTACGGACCGCCGCGAGAAAAACCGGGAAGGTGCGGGCGGCTTCGGCAGCCAGCGTGCGCTGACCACGCAGAATGGAAGTTTGCAGAACCAGTCCCTGGATCATGCCGATATAGAGCGTGGCCGCGGCCTGCGTATCGAGATCGGGACGGACTTGCTTCGCTATTTGGCCATCCTGCAGCAGATGCGCGATTTTCGCCTCGTACGCCAGCATGATTTCGGTCACGAGCTGACGCAGCACTGCATTGCGGCCATGCAGATGCTCGGAGGTAAGCACACGCGGAATGGCCGGATGGCCGGCGATGAACGCAATATGGGCAAAAAACATGCGCTGCAGGGCATCCAGCGGATCGCGGCCTTGCGCCGCCGCGCGCGTCAGCACCGCCATCATGCGGTCGCGCACCCACTGCATCACCGCCAGCCAGATGGCGTCCTTGCTCGGAAAGTGCCGGAACACCGCGCCCTGCGTCACCCCCATCGCCTGCGCCATGTCCTGGGTGGTCACGTCGTCGACGCCCTGCCTGGCGGCCAGTTCGAGCGTCACGCGGATGATTTCCTCGCGCCGTTCGTCGGCGCCCAGCCGTTTACGCACAGCCTCGGACATGAGCGTAGTCCTTAGGTAGTTATTGATCACTATCTTATGGGCGGGCTCGACACGCGTCAAGCCCGCCGAGACGCCAATCAGATATCCGGGTTTTTCAGACAGGCCAGCAGGGTCGCCGCCAGGATGCGCATATCGTCGGCGCTTGTCACATAGGGCGGCATGACATACACCGTATTGCCGATCGGGCGGATAAACACGCCTTGCCCCAGCGCTGCCTGATGCAGGCGGGCGGAGAAGCCAGTCTGTGCATCCACCACGTCGAACGCCCAGATCATGCCGCGCTGGCGAAAATGGCGTACCCGCTGATGCGTCGCCACGTCCGCCAGCAATCCAGTGAATTCCTGCGCCTTGATGCGGTTGGCGGCAATGATCTGATCCGTTTCGAAGATGTCCAGCACCGCCAGCGCCGCCCGGCAGGCCAGAGGGTTGCCGGTATAGGAATGCGAATGCAGAAAACCGCGCGCCGTGGCGTCGCCATAGAACGCGGCATAGACGGCGTCGGTCGTCAGCACAGCCGACAGCGGCAGATAACCCCCCGTGATCCCCTTCGACAAGCAGATGAAATCGGGGTGGATGGCGGCCTGCTCACAGGCGAACATCGTGCCGGTGCGGCCGAAACCCACGGCGATCTCGTCGGCGATCAAGTGCACTCGATATTTCGTGCACAGTTCCCGGGCCCGCTTGAGATAGATCGGGTGATACATCGCCATCCCTGTCGCGCCCTGCACCAGCGGTTCGACGATGAAGGCGGCCGTTTCCGTGGCGTGTTCGACCAGATGCGCTTCCAGAGCATCCGCACAGCGCAGGGCAAATTCCTCGGCCGTTTCTCCTGTTTCGGCCAGGCGCGCATCCGGCGTCGGAACCTGTACCGTGTGTCGCAGCAGGGGAGCATAGGTGGACTTGAACAGCGGAATATCGGTCACCGACAGCGCACCGACGGTTTCGCCGTGATAGCCGTTCTGGAGGCTGATGAAACTGCTTTTCTCCGTTTGACCGGCATTACGCCAGAAGTGAGCGCTCATTTTCAGTGCGATCTCGGTAGCCGACGCGCCGTCCGAGCCATAGAACGCGTGGCCCAGCCCGGTCAGCTTGGCCAGCCGTTCCGAGAGCGCCACGACCGGTTCGTGGGTGGCGCCGGCCAGCATCACATGCTCGATCTTGCCGAGCTGGTCAATGATGGCGGCATTGATGCGCGGGTTGCAGTGGCCGAACAGGTTGACCCACCAGCTGGATATCGCATCGAGGTAACGCCGCCCGTCAGTGCCGACAAGCCAGACGCCCTCGCCGCGCGCGACCGCCAGCGGCGGCGTGGCCTCCAGCGCTTTCATCTGGGTGCAGGGGTGCCAGACGGCGGCGCGGGTACGGCTGATTAAATCGTCCATGGACTTGAAATTGAAACTCTCCGCCCCTACTATTAGCACTCAACGGCGACGAGTGCTAACAACACCTTCGCCGCTTCCTCATTTTTCGGGCAGCTCCGGCTGCCTTATATCAACGTACCGCAATGGAGACTTTGCAATGAAAATCCGTCCTCTGCACGACCGAGTGATTGTCAAGCGCATGGAAGAAGAGCGCAAGACCGCTTCCGGGATCGTGATCCCCGATACCGCGACCGAGAAGCCCGACCAGGGCGAAGTGATCGCCGTGGGCGCAGGCAAGAAAGACGACCAGGGCAAGCTGATTCCGCTGGACGTGAAAGTTGGCGACCGTGTGCTGTTCGGCAAATACGCTGGCCAGACCGTCAAGGTCGAGGGCGACGAGCTGCTGGTGATGCGCGAAGAAGACATCATGGGCGTGGTCGAGCAGTAATCGAACGCCGTACGCAAATCCAAACCGAATTCAAAATTTAGGAGTTAAGCAATGGCTGCAAAAGACGTACGTTTTGGCGATTCCGCGCGTCACCGCATGGTGGCTGGTGTCAATATTCTGGCTGACGCCGTCAAGGTGACCCTGGGCCCGAAAGGCCGCAACGTGGTGCTCGACCGTTCCTACGGCGCCCCCACCGTGACCAAGGACGGCGTGTCGGTCGCCAAGGAAATCGAGCTCAAGGACAAGCTGGAGAACATGGGCGCGCAGATGGTCAAGGAAGTCGCTTCCAAGACCTCCGATGTCGCCGGTGACGGCACCACCACCGCCACCGTGCTGGCCCAGTCCATCGTCAACGAAGGCATGAAGTTCGTCGCCGCCGGCATGAACCC
>DDRS01000034.1:179327-179822 GCA_002343685.1 Thiobacillus denitrificans
GCCGCCGGCATGAACCCGATGGATCTGAAGCGCGGCATTGACAAGGCCGTGATCGCCATCACTGCCGAACTGAAGAAGATTTCCCAGCCCTGCAAGACCTCCAAGGAAATCGCCCAGGTCGGCTCTATTTCCGCCAACTCCGACGCCTCGATCGGCGACATCATCGCCGCCGCGATGGACAAGGTCGGTAAGGAAGGCGTGATCACGGTCGAAGACAGTTCGGGTTTGGAAAACGAGCTCGACGTCGTCGAAGGCATGCAGTTCGACCGCGGCTACCTGTCGCCCTACTTCATCAACAACCCCGACAAGCAGATGGCGATCATGGAAGATCCCTTCATCCTGCTGTTCGACAAGAAGATCTCCAACATCCGCGACCTGCTGCCCGTACTGGAGCAGGTGGCCAAGGCCGGCAAGCCGCTGATGATCGTCGCCGAAGACGTCGACGGCGAAGCGCTCGCCACCCTGGTGGTCAACAACATCCGCGGCATCCTCAAG
>DDRS01000034.1:179990-199050 GCA_002343685.1 Thiobacillus denitrificans
GGCTTCGGCGACCGCCGCAAGGCGATGCTGGAAGACATGGCCATCCTCACCGGCGGCACCGTGATCGCCGAGGAAGTCGGCCTGAGCCTGGAAAAGGCCACCCTGCAGGATCTCGGCCGCGCCAAGCGCATCGAAGTCGGCAAGGAAAACACCACCATCATCGACGGCGCCGGCGATGCCAACGCGATCAAGGGCCGTATCGCCCAGATCAACAAGCAGATCGACGAAGTCACCAGCGACTACGACAGGGAGAAGCTGCAGGAACGCAAGGCCAAGCTGGCCGGCGGCGTCGCAGTGATCAAGGTTGGCGCCGCCACCGAAGTCGAGATGAAGGAGAAGAAGGCCCGCGTGGAAGACGCGCTGCACGCCACCCGTGCCGCCGTTGAAGAAGGCATCGTCCCCGGCGGCGGCGTCGCGCTGCTGCGCGCCAAAGCCGTCGCCGCCGCAGTCAAGGGCGACAACCACGACCAGGACGCCGGCGTGAAGATCGTGCTGCGCGCGATCGAGGAGCCACTGCGCCAGATCGTCAAGAACTGCGGCGAAGAGCCCTCGGTCGTCGTCAACAAGGTGCTGGAAGGCAAGGGCAACTTCGGCTACAACGCCGGCACCGGCGAATACGGCGACATGATGGCGATGGGCGTGCTCGACCCCACCAAGGTCACCCGCACCGCGCTACAGAACGCCTCGTCGATCGCCGGCCTGATGCTGACCACCGACTGCATGGTCGCCGACTTGCCGGAAGACAAGCCGGCCATGCCGATGGGCGGCGCCGACATGGGCGGGATGGGTGGCATGGGCGGTATGATGTAAGGAAAGCAAACGCCTGCCCGTTTAACCCGTTTCGGGTTTTCAAGCAGTCCCAAAGCCCCGCTTCGGCGGGGCTTTTTTTTATCCAGCAAATCCTCTTGGCAATCGGCGTCTGTCGGCGTTTTTTACGTTCCAGTATCAAATGCCCCATGCCTGATGCAAACATCCCACGGGAAAATTCAACAAGCTATTGATTAACCAGATGAACCAAAGATCAAACCATCTGATGGCCCGGTATTTGCTGTGCGATGGGAAACGTCCAACAAGGGAGAAATGAATGAAAACGATCAAACAGCTTGCAGCTGCCGCCTGCATCCTCACCCTGGCGGGGCAGGCCGGTGCTGCAGTCATCAGCTACCCGGATTTTTCCAGCGTGGCCGGTCTCACACTCAATGGCAATGCCGCTCAGGTGGGCAACGTACTGCGGCTGACGCCTGCGGATTATGGCCAGTCGGGCAGCGCCTTCTCGACCAGCACGGTTTCCCTTGCCTCCAACGCCTCGTTCAGCACCTTCTTCCAGTTTCGCTTCACCAATCCCGGCGGCGCCTGCGATGGTCAAGGATGTGGCGCTGACGGCCTGGTGTTCGTCGTACAGACCGTCGGCAACAACGTCGGCGGCGCTGGCGGCGGCATTGGCTATGCCGGCATCAACAACAGCGTCGGCATCGAATTCGACACATGGAACAATGGCGCCGGCGACAACAACAGCAGCAACCACATCGGCGTCGATGTCAACGGCAGCGTCGATTCGATCGTCCTTGCCGAAGTGACCGAAGCCGACATGAACAATGGCGACATCTGGAACGCGTGGATCGACTACGACGGCAGCACCAATCTGCTGGAAGCCCGCCTGGGCCGTTCCGCTGTACGCCCTACCAGCGCCATTCTGTCACTGACGCGCAATCTGGCGAGCGATCTGGGTACTACCAATGCTTTCGTCGGCTTTACGTCTGGCACCGGTGCGGCGTACGCCAATCACGATGTTCTCAGCTGGACGCTGGAAGACCGCTTCGCACCGATTGGCGGGGGCGGAAACTCCGTACCTGAACCGGGATCGCTGCTGCTGCTGGGTACGGGGCTGGTACTTACTCGCGTCATGCGTAAACGCGCAAACTGAATCGTTTCGCAACCTTTGAAGCGGTGGCAGTTGCCCACCGCTTTTTTATGGGCGCCGTTGCCTGACCGATAGCTCGCCTTGCGGAATACGCCGGCACCTGACGATAATGGGCCACGAACCAGAAGACACGCCGAGGGGAAACGATGTCGGAGGCTGCCAATTCACTGATTCAGGCCACCGTTGAGCACCTGAGCCAGTTTGCGCCGTTTGACCAGATGGCCCGTGAAGACCTGCTGTGGATGGCCCGGAAACTGACGCTAGGCTATTTTGCAAAGGGTGAAGTGATCCTCTCGCCCGGACAGACCGACCCGCTTCCTTTCCTCATCATCAAACAAGGCATCGTGCAGGGCGAGCAAGGTATCGCCCAAACGCAGGAGGACAGTGCCTGGCTGGAGCTGCACGAGGGCGAGTGCTTCCCGCTGGGCGCACTGCTCGCCGATCGCCCCGTCACCAGCGTCTACCGTGCCAGCAGCGATGTCTTTTGCTATGCCTTGCCGGCTGGGGACTTCCTGCAGCTGACCCGCCTCAGCGCAGCCTTCCACGATTTCTGCACCCGCCGCATCGCCAATCTGCTCGAACAATCGAAGCACCTCATCCAGGCGGGCTATTCCAAGGCCAGTTCGGAACAGCAGTCGATGAGCAGCAGTCTCGCGTCCGTCATCCGGCGCGAGCCGGTGACCTGCGCCCCGGACACGTCCATCCGGCAGGCGCTGCAGCGCATGGAGGACCATGGCGTGGGCGCCATGGTTGCCGTGGAATCCCTTGTTCCCAAGGGGATCCTTACCTTGCACGACGTGTTGAGCCGCGTGGCCCTGGCCGGAATGGATCTCGACGAACCCGTCATCCGCATCATGAGCACGAATCTCATCACCCTGCCGCCCCATGCGGCCGCCCACGAGGCCGCCCTCGCCATGGCCAAACAGGGTATTCGTCATGTGCTGGTCACCGACAGCGGCCGTCTGACCGGCGTGATATCGGAAAAGGATTTGTTCAGCCTGCAGCGCGTCGGGCTGAGCCGGATCAGCACGGCCATCCGCCATGCACCCGATCTTGCGTTGCTCAAGCAATGCGCGCGCGACATCCAGCAGCTTGCCCGCAACATGCTGGCCCAGGGCGTAGCCGCCGAGCAGCTGACCCAGATCATCACGACGCTCAATGACCTGCTGACTACACGCATCATCGAACTGGAACTGCGGGAGAGCCCGGCTCGGGGCATCGAATTCTGCTGGCTGGCGCTCGGCTCCGAAGGCCGCTTCGAGCAGACGCTGAACACGGACCAGGACAACGGCATCATCTTCGCGCTCAAGGACAACCAGGATCCGGCCGCGTTGCGTGCGGTGCTGCTGCCCTTTGCCAAACGCATCAATCTTGCCCTCGCGGAGTGCGGGTTTCCGCTGTGCGGCGGTGACGTCATGGCGTCGAACCCGAAATGGTGCCTGTCGCTCGATGAATGGCAGACCACGTTCGACAAATGGATCTACCACGGCGGTCCGATGGATCTGCTGCACTCGACCATCTTCTTCGACTTCCGTCCGCTCTACGGTGCCACCCACCTGGGGACGGCGCTACGCGAATGGCTGCAGGCAGCCGCGCCGCAGAACTCGCGCTTCCTCCACCAGCTTGCCGTCAATGCCTTGCGCAACCGACCGCCCCTCGGCATGGTGCGCGATTTCGTGACGGGAGACGATCACACCATCGACCTCAAGATGAACGGCATCACCCCTTTCGTCGATGCCGCGCGGATTTTCAGCCTGGCGACCGGCGGCACGCACACCAACACGCTGCAGCGCCTGCGCGAGATCGCCCTTCCCTTGAATATCAGCACGCGCGACGTCGACGCCTACTGCCAGGCCTTCCTGTTCATTCAATTGCTGCGCCTGCGCCTGCATCACGTGCAAAGCGAGCAGGGCACGACGCTCACCAACCGAGTGGATCCCGACACGCTCAACAACCTGGATCAGCGCATTCTCAAGGAAGCCTTTCGCCAGGCGCGCAAGCTGCAGACCAAGCTGGGCCTGGACTACCAGGTATGAGCTGGCTGCTGGATCGGCTCGTTGGCAGGAAGCCGGACCTGACCCCGCCACAAATGCAGCGCCTGGCCACCTGGCAGGCGCTGCCGCCGCCGCGTCAGGACGCGCCTTTCAACGAAAGCCGTTACGTGGTGGTGGACGTGGAAAGCAGCGGGCTCAATATCAGCCGCGATCGCCTGATCGCGATTGGCGCTGTCGCGGTGACGAACGGACGCATCCGGCTGGACGACAGTTTTGAAATCGTATTGCAACAGGCGCAGGTCAGCGAAAAGGACAACATCCTGATCCATGGGATCGGCGGCACCGCCCAGCGGGAGGGCATGGCGGCGGCCGATGCCCTGCTCGCCTTTCTCGAATACCTGGGCAAGGATCCGCTCATTGCCTTTCACGTCGCGTTCGACGAGTCGATGATCGGCCGGGCCATGCGCACCTTTCTTGGGCTCGATTTCCGGCATGCCTGGGCCGACCTAGCGTATGTGGCACCCGCACTGCACCCACAGCTTGCACGGCGCTATCGCACGCTGGATGACTGGATGGGCCGGTTCGGGATCGGCAATTACGCCCGTCACAACGCCTTGGCCGATGCCCTGTCCACGGCCGAACTGCTGCTGGCGTTGCGCCCCGGCCTGGCGCCGCGCGGGATGGCCAGTTTCGGGGGCCTGAAGCGGCTGGAACAGGAACACAGGCGGCAAACCCTGTCGGTCTGACGACCATGCAAAAACAAAGGCCCCCGCCGCAGCGGGGGCCTTGCCGTTTCACCCGTTATGGGTTCAGTGGGCCTGGGCGGTACCGGCACCCCTCGGATAGCGGATACTTTCGACCAGGTGCTGGATATGATCCGGGCACGCGGGCGTCAGCTTCATCACTACGAAAGACACGGCGAAGTTCAGGATCATGCCGACGACGCCGATGCCTTCCGGCGAGATGCCGAACAGCCATTCGGTATCGGGCACCTTGGGCATGCCCAGCAGCACATCGCGCTTGAAGTAGACGATGTAGGCCAGGGTGAACACCAGGCCGGTCAGCATGCCGGCGATGGCGCCGCCGCGGTTCATCGACTTGCTGAAGATGCCCATGACGATGGTCGGGAACAGCGAAGCACAGGCCAGACCGAAGGCGAACGCCACCACTTGCGCGACGAAGCCCGGCGGGTTGTAGCCGAGGTAGCCGGCCACGAGCACCGCGACGGCGGCAGCGACACGGCCCGCCATCAATTCGCCTTTCTCGGAAATGTCCTTGGCGAACACACCTTTCATCAGGTCGTGCGAGATGGCGGAGGAAATCACCAGCAGCAGGCCGGCGGCGGTAGACAGCGCAGCGGCGATACCCCCGGCGGCGATCAGGGCGATCACCCAGTTGGGCAGGCCGGCGATTTCAGGGTTGGCCAGCACCATGATGTCATTGTCGACCTTGCCGGTGAATTTACCCTTGGCCTCGGAGCCGAGTTCGTTACCCTTCCAGCCGGCGGCTTCCACCTTGGCCAGGAACGCAGGATCCTTGCTCTTGTCGTTGTAGTACTGGATGCGGCCGTCGCCGTTCTTATCTTCCCACTTGATCAGGCCGGTCTTCTCCCAGCGTTTCATCCAGTCGGGGCGGGACTCGCCAACGATGCTGGCATCGGGGGCGAACATGTCGCCGCTGCTGGCCACAGCGGTGTTCACCGTGGCATGCAGGTTGTAGCGGGCCATGGCGCCGACTGCCGGTGCGGTGGTGTAGAGAATGGCGATAAAGACCAGCGCCCAGCCGGCCGACAGACGGGCATCATGCACCTTGGGCACCGTGAAGAAACGCACGATCACGTGGGGCAGACCCGCGGTACCGGCCATCAGCGCCAGGGTGATGCAGAACACGTCGATCATGGTCTTGTTGCCGGTGGTATAGGCGGCAAAACCCAGATCGGTCACGGTCTTGTTCAGCTTGTCGAGGAAGTACATGTCCCCCATGTGACCACCGAGGCCAAGCTGCGGGAACACGTTGCCGGAGATCTGCAGCGAGATGAACACCGCCGGGATGGTGTAGGCGAAGATCAGCACGCAGTACTGCGCTACCTGGGTGTAGGTGATGCCCTTCATGCCGCCGAGCACGGCGTAGAAGAACACCAGACCCATGCCGATGATCAGGCCGGTCGTGATGTCCACTTCGAGGAAGCGGGAGAACACGATGCCGACGCCGCGCATCTGGCCGGCAACGTAGGTGAAGGAGATGAAGATCAGGCAGATCACCGCGACGATCCGTGCCGTCTGCGAGTAATACCGGTCGCCGATGAACTCGGGCACGGTGAACTTGCCGAACTTGCGCAGGTAAGGGGCAAGCAATACGGCCAGTAGCACGTAGCCGCCGGTCCAGCCCATCAGGTAGACCGAGCCGCCATAGCCAAGAAAGGCGATCAGGCCGGCCATCGAGATGAACGAGGCGGCGGACATCCAGTCAGCGCCGGTCGCCATGCCGTTGATGATCGGGTGAACACCGCCACCGGCGATGTAGAACTCCTTGGTGGTGCCGGCGCGCGCCCAGATGGCGATGCCGATGTAGAGGGCGAACGACAGGCCCACCACGACGAAAGTCAGGGTTTTCAGATCCATTGTGCTGTCTCCTCGGTGTTGTGCTTATTCTTCGTGAACATCATGCTCGCGGTCGATCTTGTCCATGCGGCGCGCATACCAGAAGATCAGGCCGACGAAGACGAAGATGGAACCCTGCTGGGCAAACCAGAAGCCCAGGGGATAACCGCCGAGGTGAATGCCGTCGAGCGCATCGCGGAACAGGATGCCGGCACCGAACGAAACAACGAACCAGATAACGAGTGTTATGACAAGTAGCCGGAGCGTTGCACTCCAGTACGCTTTTGCATCAAAGTCTTGTGGCTTGGACATCGACAGTTCTCCTCCCTGGTGGCTGTGATTTATGAACAAGTTGGTACTTGCTTGGGTTTATATGTTATTTCGCGCACTCTACACCTTTGCAACGGTATAGCCCATCCGGCTGGCCGGCGATAGTCAATTCAAACCATTCCCCGGAAAGCCCCGGTGCGCTTTCTGGAAGGTCAGGCGATCGCGCGCCGACTCCTGGCGCGCTGCACAACAACCTGCAGGGCAAAATAATAGCTCCAGATAATGAATGCCGTCAGTCCCGACCAGATTGCAAACGGCAGACCGATCAGCAGGACCAGTACCCCCACCGCAAGCAGCCCCGCCCCGCACAGTCCATTGATGCCCAGGACGACAGGAGCCCAGCGTTTCCCTTCCTGAATCGACCGGCCGCGCCAATCCGCCACATAGCGATAATCCCTGCGCACCGCGATGGACCAGGCGCGGAAAAGCATGCCGATTCCCAAGGGGAAAATGCCGACGAACATCAAGCGGGCAAGCCAGACAAACCAGTCATCCATGCGTTATCCAGTTTTGCGTATGAGCCAGAAACCGCATGCTCACTCATCCTTGGGCCGCTTGCAACCACCCCGCCATGCAAGCGCGCGGCGTCACACCCGCAATCGGCCATGCCATAAGGTCAGGCGCATCAGCATCCTCGCCTGCTCTTCACAGCGTTGCCGGATGACCGGATCAAGCACGCCCAGCCAGGATTTCGGCATGACACCCCGGCCATACAACGCACCCGCGAGCATGCCGGCGATCGCGCCGGTGGTGTCGGCATCGCCGCCGCGGTTGACGACGTCGACCAGGCATTCCTTGAAACCGGTGGTGCCGAAGAGCGCCTGCAACACGGCCTGCAGCGTCTCGACCACGTAGCCGCTCGGGTTGCCGCGCGACGCTTTGCGAAATTCGAATTCGGGGTGTTGCGCGACCAAGGGAATGACCTGCTGTCGCAGCAGTTGCTCGCGGTCCGCTCCCTGCAAGGCATCCTGTACCATCAGCGCCAGGCATTCGGTGGCAGCATCGGACAGCGCATTGTTGTGGGTGACATGGGCCTGGACGCGGCAGGCCGCACGCACCTGCACCTCGGCCTGCCCCAAGGTGGCCAGCGCAATCGGCAGCACACGCATGGCGGCACCGTTGCCGGCATCGTGTTCGCTGGGGGCGGTTTCCGGAACGCCGGTCGTACGGAAATGCACCAGCCCCCGGCGCACGGTGTTACCGATATCCACCGGCCGGGCGCGCATCCAGTCGTCGAAGGCACGCGCGACGGCCAGCGCCTCCACCTGCCCGCTGCGCAGGATGGCATCGCCCAGCGCCAGCGCCATGGTGGTGTCGTCGGTGACCTGTCCGGGCTTGAGCCGGAGCCAGCCGCCGCCGCGGATCGTGTCGTGCACGGTATATTGCGCCGCGATCTCGCGCGGCGTCATGAACTCCACCGTCGCCCCCAGGGCATCGCCGATGGCAAGCCCGAGATAGGCGGCGACCGCACGGTCGAGCAGCGGCGACGCAGGGGAAGGCGCCGGACCAGACCTGCGCTCCTCCACCCCGCTCACTGTCTAGCCTTCGCTACTGAAACACTTGGCGTAATCCACGCACACCTGGCAGGCCGGCGCCGGACAAACGTGGATGCCCTCGCGTTCGCAGATCTGCCGGTAGAGAAACTTCTTCCACTTCATGTCGCGGTCGTTCTGTGCGGCCAGGGCGGGGAAGTTCTCGTTCATCAGACGCGACAGGTCGGCACGGCTCCACAGGCCCAGGTCCTGCCACAGGTGGTCGCCGCCCATGCAGGCGACGACGACGATCTCGGCCATCCTGCGTTCCGAGTCGTCGTGCCCGGCGATATGGTCGAGCAGCAGCGCGAGCAGGTCGTCGCGTTCCGGCATCCCCTCGGGATCGAATGCGGGCCGGTCGGCCGGCGCGGGCGGCTCGGCATCCGGAAAATGTCGCGCCAGCAACGCCACGTAGTCCGGGCCGAACAGGCCGAGGCCAGGCGGCAATGCGCCCGACCCGGACGCCTGGCTGGCGATCATGCGCGCGAACAGATCATCGTTGGGCAGACCGGCCGCATGGGCCATGAGCGAATCGTAGTAAGCCGATCGCAGGGTTTCCGACGCGGTGCGGGCGGGCGCATCCATGAGTGCGGCGGACATGATCAGCGCGACGGATATTCGACCACGATGTCCTCGTCGCGCAGGACCATCTGACAGGCCAGGCGCCACGCGGTGTGAACGGTGTCGTCCACCTTCATCGCCTCGATCTCGTCCTGGGTGATCTTGCCCAGGTCCTTCAGCACGGTGATTTCGCGATCGGTGAGCGGGCCGCCCATGGGGCCCTTGCGCGTGACGTTCGTGACCTTGATGAGGCAGGTGCCGCATTCGCCGTCGCCGCAGCTGAAGTCGATGGGAATGTGGTTTTCCTTGGCCAGTTGCAGCAGGCTCTTTGTGTGGCTCCCGGCAACGGCATAGACGGTTTTGTCCTTGTGCAGCGGGCTGGAAAAAGTGACGACGGGCATGGTGGACTCCTTGGGTTGGTAAGCGGTAAGTTGTGGGCGGAAAACGGTTTGACGTTCACCCCGGCCGGACGACGATCTCGCCGCCCAGCACCTGCGCCTGGCAGGCGAGCCGGTTGTTGCGGCCCGCCATGTTTTCCTGCAGCACCTTGTCTTCCAGCACCGAGCGCTGGGCCAGGTTTTCCATGCCGGAGACGATTTTCATGATGCAGGTGCCGCACTCGCCTTCGCGGCAGCTATAGGTGATGCCGGCGCCGACTTTCTCGGACACCTCGATGAGGCGGGTGCCGGCGGGAACGGTGACGGTGATGCCGATGTCTTCGAACGTGACGTTAGCCTTGGGCATGGGAGGGTTCCTTGAGTAGTTCCGCCATGTCGATGACACGGCGCGTGATGCGACCGGTGAGGTGGCGTGCCAGTTCGCGCCCAAGCTCGCGGCACTTTTCCATCTCGTCTTCGGTGGGAATGAGCTTGACCCGCACGCCCTTGACCGGCACCCGCAGCTTCAGCCCGCGCAGCCGGTCTTCCACCATGTTCACGCCCTCGCCGCTCCAGCCGTAGGAACCGAAGGCCGCGCCCAGCTTCTCGCTGACCTTGACCACGGCGAGCGAGGACAGCAGGTCCCAGATCGGCTTCACCGCATCGCCGTTGATGGTGGGTGTGCCGAAGGCAATCCCGTCGGCCTCCTCGATCAGGTCGACGAAGGGCGTGACCTCGCCGCCCTGCAGGTCGTACAGCGAGGCGCGCACGCCGTCGATTTCCTCGGCGCCGTCGCGCACCGCCTGTGCCATGCGGGCGGTGTTGCCGTAGCTGCTGATGTAAAACACGAGCAGGGTCTTGTCGCGATCCGCCTCATTGTGCAGCTGCGGCGCGGCCAGCTGTCGGTAGCGCTGCACGTAGGCACGCGGCGCGTCGCGCAGGATAGGCCCATGCGCCGGCGCGATCAGTTTCAGTTCCAGCGGTTCGATCAGGTCGAGCGCGTCGCGCACGTATTCGCGGAACGGCCGCATGATGTGGGCGTAGTAGTACTCGAAGGAAAAGCGGAAGTCGCCGACGCGGTCGTTGAACAGGCGTGCGTCGCAGAAATGGCAGCCGAACACATCGCCGGAAAACAGCATGCCCTCTTCTTCAAGCCAGGTGCACTGGATGTCGGGCCAGTGCAGGTAGGGCGTGTTCAGGAAACGCAGGGTGCGGTCGCCGAGGCTGACGGTGTCGCCGGTGCCGACCGGCGTGTAGGCCAGCGCCTCGCTCTTCAGCAGCGCCTTCAGCATCATCTGCGCCTTGACCGAGATGTACAGCCGGGCCTGCGGCGCGCGCCGCATCAATTCGGGCAATGCGCCGGTGTGGTCGGGCTCCAGATGGTTGAGCACGATGGCGGTGAGCTCGTCGTAGCGCGCCACCTGCTCCAGGTGCGCGAAGAAGGTGTCGGCGTATTCCGCCTTCACCGTGTCGATCACCGCCACGCCGGCGCTGCCGCGCACGCAATAGGCATTGTAGGTGGTGCCGTTGGCGGTCTTGAGGATGACGTCGAATTCGCGCAGGCCGGGATCGAGCGCCCCCACCCAGTGCACGCCGGATCCGAGCGGAACCGCCGACTCCGTTTCCATCACGCCTCCGCCACCAGGCAGGGCCGGGCGTCGTGCCCCTTGCGGCAGGCCTCAAGGTTTTCGTGCGGCATCTTGCTCGCCAGCCCGATCCAGCGATGGACGGCGTCCTGGTCGAAGCCCACCCGGCGCTGGCCGTCCACCTCCATCAGCGGGCGACGGATCAGCAGCGGATCGGCGAGCATCAGTGCCAGTGCGGCGGATTCATCGAGCACACCGGGACGCACCTCGCCCGACGTGATGCGCGGCGCGCTGGGGTTGAACCATTCCGCCACCGGTAGCGTGCCGAAGAATGCACGCAGACGTTGCGCCTCCCATTTTTCGGTCAACAGACTCCTGGCCAGCACCGTATGTCCGGCCGCCGCCAGCATCACCTTCTGGCGGGTGTTGTTGGCGCAGCCGGGTTTTTCGTAGAAGACGACGGTGGCCATGAGCGCGCTCAGCCGGTCTTGGCTTCCAGGGCCGCCCGGTAGGTCGCCTCCACCGCGGCCTGGTATTTGGCCAGCATTTCGGCGGAAATCCCGGTCAGCGAACCGGGCAGGTTCAGCGCCACACCCAGTTCGTCGATAATGGCGCCCTCGATCGGACAGATGCTGGAGCACTGCGCGTCGTCGTAGTCGCCCGCGCATTCGGTGCACTTGTCCGGGTCGATGAGGAAGTGCGGCGACGCCTGGTAGATCGCCTCGTTGGGGCACAGCGGTTCGCAGGCGTAGCAGTTGACGCAGGATTCGATGATTTCCAGTGCCATGGCGTTCTCCTCAGGCGACCTTCTGCTGCAGCTCGGGTTTCTCGTCCAGCTTGCCGGTGGCGCGCATTTCCTCGTACACCGCTGCGATCGCTTCCTCGATCGGCTCCATCGCGTGTTCGCCGTTAGGCTGGATGCCGGCGGCTTCCAGCGGCGCCCACGGCTCGAAGCCGATTTTGGCCGACAGCACCACCTCGCAGCCCTTCAGCACGCGCAGGGTCTCGTCCAGCGCCGACTCGCCGTCGCCGCAACTCGACCCGCCTTCGCAGTAGGGCGTCGTCTTGCGGTGGCCGATGAAGCGCACACCGACAGGCGAGGCTTCGTACACCAGGAACTCGTGGGCATGCCCGAAGTGCTCGTTGATGACGCCGCCACCCTTGGTCGACACCGCCATCAGCACCGGACGCGTGAGCGGCACGTCGCCCTGTAGCGCCGCCAGAGCGGCCTTGGCCTGCGCCTGGAACTGCCGATCCTGCTCCTTGATCTCCAGTTCCTTGGCGATCTGCGCGTGCACCTCGGCGCGCTTCACCATCGCCGCCGGGTAGTCGATCTCCATGTCCTCGATCTTGTCCATGGTGAATTCCAGGCCGCGATCCTCGCCCAAGAGGCCGACCGCGTCGGCGCGGCACTGGCGGCAGTGGCGCATCATGTTCATGTCGCCGGAGCAGGCATCCTGCAGCTCCTGCAGTTCCTCGGGCGTCGGGCTCGGCTGCCCCATCAGGCCGTAGAAGGTGCCGTGCTCGGGCTCGGCGATCAGCGGCATGACGTTGTGCAGGAAGGCGCCCTTGGACTTCACCACCTTCGACACTTCGGCCAGATGCTTGTCGTTGACGCCGGGGATCATCACCGAGTTGACCTTCACCAGGATGCCGCGCTCGGTCAGCATCTCCAGGCCGCGCTGCTGCTGCTCGATGAGGATGGCCGCGCCCTCGCGTCCCATGATGCGTTTGTTCTTCCAGAACACCCACGGGTAGATCTGCGCACCGACGTCGGGGTCGACGCAGTTGATCGTGATGGTGACGTGGTCGATGTTGTGCTTGCTCAACTCTTCCACCGACTCGGGCAGCGCGAGGCCGTTGGTCGACACGCACAGCTTGATGTCGGGCGCCTTCTCCGACAGTTCGCGGAAGGTGGTGAAGGTGCGCTCCGGGTTGGCGAGTGGGTCGCCGGGGCCGGCGATGCCCAGCACCGTCATCTGCGGAATGTTGGCCGCCACCGCCATCACCTTCTTTACCGCCTGCTCCGGCGTCAGCACTTCCGACACCACGCCGGGACGCGACTCGTTGGAGCAGTCGTACTTGCGGTTGCAGTAATGGCACTGGATGTTGCAGGCCGGCGCCACCGCCACGTGCATGCGCGCAAAGTAATGGTGTGCCTGCTCGGAATAGCAGGGATGGTTGTGCACCTTGGCGCGGATGTGTTCCGGCAGGTGGCCGAGCTGATCGTCGGTGGAGCCGCAGGAATGCGACGCGCACCCGCCCCCCTCTGCCACCTCGCCGCTGATCGAGTTGATAACTGGCAAATCCACGGATCGTCCTCCCCTGAAGGTTACGGAGGGACTCTCGCAAGCCCCGTGCCTGCCCGAAGCCAGGTCGAAACCCGTTGTTTATTAAGGAAAAGACGACGGCCTGCCCGGAGAATCTGTCGCAAACGCCACACGACAGGGGCGAAAATCTTGTGGCGAAGGCGACAAGTGCCGGATCCGGATGGGGAACGAAAGCCCGGGAACCGGATAGTTGATGGTGACCCGCAAATCGCTTCACACGGCACAACGATTGCTTGTCCCCTGTCATCTCATCAGGGAGTCACCCCCATCATGCTGACAGGTGCAATGCTGGGTCTGCTCCAGCAGACCGGAATGGACATCCTCGTCTTCACCGAGGAGCTCGACGAGCAGGAATTCTTCGCCAGCCGGCTCACCCGGCAGGAGACCCTACGGCTGCTCGGCGTCATGGCCTACACTGCGCGCGACCTGCCGGCGCAGGCGAGGGAACAGTTGCCGGAAATCGACTGGTCCGCCTGGGCCGCGCTGCCCGACGCGCTGATGCGACCCAATGAACATCCCCTGAAAATATGGGTCGCCGCGCGCGAACTCGTCCCGCGCACTGTGCAGCTACTCATCGACTATCGGCGCGTGCATCCGCAATTGTTTTCGCTGACGCCATCTCCCTGCGCCTGACCGGCGCTGGGAATGCGCCTCCATGTCTGCCTTTGTTACCCGCCGACGGCGAGCCGGTTGACCACCTTGTCCACGGCGAACAGGCACCAGGCATCCTGCTCGGCCCGAGCCTTTTCCGTTTCGGTCGTGACCAGGCCTTCCAGCGTGACGACGTAATTGTGTGTCTGGACGTGGATCTGTTCCGGATGGGGAATCATGGGATCCATTTCAAGCACCAGCGACAACGCGTCGCTGACTTCGTCGTCATTGTCCTGTTCCGGCGGCAGCACCTCCAGGCAGTCGACGACGTCGCGACAGCCGGGCGTCCACCACGCCAGCACGCCTGCCATGCGCTTGTGCGACAGGCTGAGCACCCAGCCGTCGAGGGTCACGATCCCCGCTTTCACCGAAACCAGGATATCGCCGCTGGAATCCTCGCCGCCCGATTCCTGCACCATCCGGGCGCTCCCCTTCTTCACCACACGCAGCGTGCAGTTCTTCAATTCGGCCGCACCGAGCAACGAAGCGGTCAGGCTATCCAGCATCGCACCGTCGCCCTTGCGCTCGGAAGGTGCCACATGCAGGCGGTCGACCACGCCGCGCACGTTGAGCCAGGATCCCGCTATCTCCAGCGCCCGCTTCTTGGCGGCGACGCTCCCGACTTCGCCCTCCAGAACCAGCGCATCATCGGCGGTCAACTCGATGCTGACGGGCCAGCGATGCAGATCGATGCGCGATTCGCGCTCCAGCGCCGCGCGTATGGATTTGACGGTCGAATGGGAGTTCGGACGAGCGTTTTGCATGGTGGATACCTCCTCGTTCAACATAGCACACCGGAACTGCCCGGCCTTTCATGCGCGCCGCGCACGATGCCAAGCCGCAGCTTTAGGGTTGGCCACCCTGGCCCAGGGCCTCGGCCAGCGTCTCCCGCGAAATCGTCGTCGCCTGCGCAAAGCCGCCGACAAAACGGATCGAGTTCGGCACGATCCTGAACAGCGAGAAGTCGGAAAACCCGAACGTCAGTTCGCTCTGGGGAAACCGCGATAGGTAGGCCGCCCTGGCCGCGGCACGCTCGGGCGTGCCGCTGGTGACCTGCACCGCCTCGCCCTGTATCGTGATCCGCGCCAGCTCCTGGGCGATCACCTCGGGCGTGGGTGGCGCGATCACCAGCAGGCTCACCTGCGGATGCGTCAGCATATCCCTGGTGTGCGCCGCGAGCTGGCTGACATGAATGATGAAGTCCGCGCCGCCGGGAAGCAGGGCGAAAGGCACCATGGACACATAGGGCTGGCCCGCGTGGAGCGTTCCAAGGGCGGCCACTTGCTGGGTTTGCAGCAGCGCGCGGAGTGTCTTGGCGTAGTCGGGACTCATCAGTGTTCAGTGGGTTCCATTCCGGCTTGTGGCGTCACGACGCGCAAGCGATGGATCTGATCGTCATGGATGCGCGAGAGACCGAGCATCGCCGCAATGCCTCCGATGAGCGCAAACAGCATGTCGGACTGGGTATCCCAGGGGTCGCCCTGCGTCCCGAGGAATTCATCGGCCCCTTGTCCGAGTGCGACGGCCGACGCCCACTCGATGAGTTCGTAGCTTGCGCTGATCGCAAGCACGACACACACGGATAGGAAGGTCAGCATTTTCCTGCCTCGCACATACCCGCCGCGAATGAATATCTCGCGCACAACCAGGGCAGGCACGAAGCCCTGGAAGAAATGGCCGATCTTGTCGTAGGGATTTCGGTGGAGGTGCAACAAATCTGCGATCTCGAATCCGAGGGGCACCCGGGCATAGGAATAGTGGCCGCCGGCCATGAGGACGACGGCATGCACAAAGACCAGGGCATACAGAAGATTCGTCAAAGGGAAGCGGCGACAGGTCGCCCAGAGAACCGGCAGCGCGATGAAGATGGGGAAAACCTCGAGCACCCAGGTCGTGCGATCGAAGGGGTGGATGCCGGAAAACACCAGCAGCATCATGAGCGCCGCGGAGCCGGTCAGGAATATAGGGGTACGTTGCAACTGCATGAGGAATCAAACGGAGTATCAAGGCCACACTCTGGCACGTCAGACACCGGCCTCTGCTTCCACGACGACGGCCGTACCGTAGCACAGTACTTCGGTCAGCCCCGTCATCAGTTCGGTGGCGTCGTAGCGCATGGCGATGATCGCGTTTGCTCCAAGCGCCTGCGCGTGCTGGCACATCAGCTGATAGGTCTCGGAGCGCGCCTGCTCGCACAGGTTGGTGTAGATGGTGATGTTGCCACCAAAGATTGATTGCAGCCCGCCAAAGAAGTTGCCGACGATGGAGCGCGAGCGGACGGTGATGCCGCGCACGACGCCGAGATTGCTCACCACCTTGTAACCCGGCAAGGTGAGCGCGGTTGTGACCATTGAGTTTTGCATAGGCTGAGTCCGTATTTGTGGTTAGGCAGTTGCTTCAAGCAGATCGTGCCCGTAGGAATTATCAATCGCGCATACCCACCGATTGTCGCTGCCTCTTTTGAAAACATAGGTGGCCTTCCGCTCGGTAGCTTGGAGATTCTTCGCCGAGACAACAGTCTTGGCCAGCACCAACGCAGTATCTCCGGTTTCCAGGATTGCCATTCCAGCCTGCCTCACATCCAAGCTGTGCTCGAAGTGAGCCGCGATCGCTTCAAATGCCTTTCTGATCTGTTCCTTTCCCACGGCGTTCATTCCCGGCTTGATCACAAGGACAGCGTCATCGGAATAGATGTCGATCAACGTATCGAAATCCTCTTCATTAATCGCGGCATCCGCTTTGCTGACGAGAAGTTCTATCGGGTGCATTTCCGCCTCTTTTTGACACCTAACGAAGAATTAAAGGGGGCGCGCTGCAAGGCGACCCGCTTGAATGAAACATCGGCCACCATTCGGCCTTGAACGGCCATGACTTCAAACCGGGCCATAGCGACGCTTCCGCTCCTCGGTATATGTCCACCAGGGCCTGGGCTCATCGCCGCTCATGAAGCGCGTGATGGAAATGAACACATCCAGCACACATGGGTCCTGCCTCGCGCCACGCTTGCTGCACAGACGCCGATACAGCTTGAGCGGATCTTTTCCTGAAAGTTGTTCCGGCGCGCTGATGCCGATGAATTCGAGATCCATTGCCGTGGCCGGACCGACATTGGGAAGGTCGGTGAGCCGGTGTACGCGAGCACGTTTGACTTTGGCAGGACTCATGATGGCTAACGTCTGAATTATCTGAATTAAGGGGCTGGCTGTAAGCGGAGAAGCCCGCTGTAAGCCAGTCCCGCTTGAATAATGGGTTAGCACTGCACATTTGAGGCGCGCCCTTTCAGCAAGAAAAACACGAAGGCAACAAGGGAAACCCTTAGAGCAAGGGACCAGTGAAAAGCTGGAATTAATGCTGAAATGGGCAAGTTGTGTGAACTGGCCGCATACCAGCCGCCCGCTAAGTAGTCCACTGCTGCAATGGCCAAGAGAAGGACGGCCAGTTTGTGACGTTTGTAGAGAAACCATGCGGCAGCCAACAGTAATAGGGCATGTATCGTGGCTGTAAGTAACTCAAAGCGAGCAACAGCAAACACAATGGGCAGTAGCAGAGTGACTAGGCCCGCCAGCAGTAAGATCCCGCTTGTAATGTTTATGGCCAAGTCGCGTTTCATGATAGTGCTAACGTTTGAATTAAGGGGCGCGCTTTAGCGCGTCCCGCTTGAATGAGGGGTTAGGCATTCCGCCCCCCGGAGTCGCGCCGAGAATTCTCCGCAGGTGTGCCCCAGAGAAAATTGATCCATCTAAGCATGAGTCCGTCATGCCACCCCAAGTACGGCATGGACGTGTCGAGCATGAGGTCGGCAACCAGCTTGCGTGAACAAAACAACCGGCAGATCAGTACTCCAGGGAACTGGAAGGCTAATGAGAACACCACCAGTAATAGCAGCATGCTTGCACCAAATCCAAGAAAGTGTAGTTTCTCAGCGGGTGTAACTATTGAGCCACCGCCCTGAATGGGAACGTTGAAAATCGTAAACGCCGCCCAAATAGCCAGGAATCCAGCCGGAATTACTGTGCCAAGTGCGAAAGCAGCTCCAAAGAGCCACCCTTTTCGAGTGCTGTCCCACTTGTGCAGAACTTTCCCTCGCATACGTGGCTCCTCTGATGCCTAACGTAGAGCTAACCGGCGGCGCTTTAGCGCCGTCCAGCGACCGAAGGGAGCGAGGTTGAGCGCCATGTTAGGCCGGAGTAGCTGAGCGACGACGAGCATACCAAATGTTTGACTCGGGTCTGAAAAGCAACACGATAGCAATACATCGGGAAATAAAGACGATGGGTTCAACGTATAGGAAGATTCCAAGCTGTTCGTAAAGTTGAGACCATTCTTTGAATTTGACTAACAAGGAAAAAAACATAAGCGTCAAAGCGATCGTTAACAACCATCTGATCCAGCCATAGCCCTGCGCAAGCGCAAGGAGGAGCATGATGTTTAAAGGGTAACCCCAAAGGGTTTGTATCCACCAATCGGCCGGTTGATCTGAAATTACTGACCAGTTGTTCACGAACATTGGAATTAAGCTGGCTGCGCCAGCAAAAAGCGCTATCCAAAGAAGCATTAGCGCAACTTTTATCTCTCGCGGCGGAATCTGAAAGGTCGTGGTGTTCATAGGCCTAACGTTTGAATTCAGGGGACGGCAAAAAAGCGCAGCTTTTTGACGGTCCGCTGGAATGATTTGTTGGGCGTCATTGGTGGCGAGGCTCCAAGATCAGAACTTGATACTTGGACCAGACATTGTCCCCAGCGCCGTCAAAGATGCGCTTCACGCACCACATATAGGGGAATATGGTGCCGCCAGAATAATGGAATGGAAACGCAGCCTCACCGAACTCCGGATCGTCGCGCTCTAAAACGCCCTCGCCCGTGTTTCGTTGGATGGTTGTCGCGATATAAGCCCCGAATTCCAACGCGATACCGTTGAGGCCATCTTCGCTTCTTGTTTTGTCATATTCGCGATGGAACCCCGAAAGTATCGACTCGACTTCCTTGATCGACTCATGGGAGAAGTCAAGTTTCTTGCCGAAGCCTTCTCTTGCGACCCGTAGTGCGAGCGCGGTTAGCTCCATTTGTAGGTCTGCAATGGGGCCAGGTGGGCGGGTTAGTGGCGCATCAGCCGAATCATCTGGGCTTTTAGCGCTCAAGCCCCCTCGAAGCCATGTGAATCGCCCCGGGTTCCGTGGA
>DDRS01000009.1 GCA_002343685.1 Thiobacillus denitrificans
GGCCGAGGCGGTGAGCGTGTTCAAACTGGAATCCGCTGCGCGGGCCTACAGTCGGCCGGCCGAATTGCCGATATCGAATGGCAACGTGGCCAGGCTGCCGGCCGCCCAGAAACGCACGTCGCCCAAGGCGGTGCAGCTGGCGCCTCCGAAGAAGCTTGCAGTCGGCGGCGGCAACGACGAATGGGAAGAATTCTGAGCGGTGGCACGGGAGAGCGAAGCGCCGCGATCAAACCTAAAAAAGGAAAAAAGCAATGCGATCCAACCTGCCTGTCACCAATACCGAATACGTCCTGAAGGACCATGAGGCGCCGACTTCGAAGACGGATACCCACGGCAGAATCACCTTTGTCAACCGGGATTTCGTCAACATCAGCGGCTTCAGCGAGGACGAGCTGATCGGCGCACCGCATAACATCGTGCGCCACCCCGATATGCCGGTCGAGGCGTTCGCCGATTTGTGGAGCACGCTACGGAGCGGCAAGGCTTGGACTGGGCTGGTGAAGAACCGGTGCAAGAATGGCGATCATTATTGGGTGGAAGCCAATGTGGCGCCGATCGTCGAGAACGGCACGGTCGTCGGCTATACCTCCGTTCGCGGCAAACCCAGTCGTGATCAGGTGCAGGCAGCGGACAGCGCCTATCGTGCGATCAAGGCCGGCGATTCGATGCTCGAAATCCACGAGGGCGAGGCAGTCAAGCGTTCCTTCGTCCAGCGCTGCCGCCTGCTGAAGAATCTGTCGCTGAAGACCATGCTGGCCATCGCTGCCGGGTCGGTCGGTGCCCTGTTTGCCGGGATCGGTGTTCTGGCCTGGCTGGCGACGACCGGCAACGGTACGTCCTACCTGAACTGGTTGATGGCGATCTCGATATTGGGCGTGCCGCTGGCCGTGGTGTTCGGGGTGCTGTCCTATCGCAGCGTGGTGGTGCCGCTTGAGCATGTTCGGGAGGAAATCGACCGGATCAGTTCGAGCGATCTGACCGGGCAGATCGAGGCCAAGGGGATCGTCGAGCTGGCCAGGTTGATGCAGTCGCTGCGCATCCTGCAGATCAACACCAAGTGGCTGGTCGGGCAGATCAGGGAAAGCACCGATCTGGTGAATGCGGGCGCAAGCGAAATTGCATCGGGCAATGCAGATTTGTCTGCGCGTACCGAATCGCAGGCCTCGAGCCTGGAAGAGACGGCCTCCTCGATGGAAGAGCTGACCAGCACCGTCAAGCAAAACGCCGAGAGTGCGCACCATGCGAGCAAGCTGGTTTCCTCGACGGCGGAGATTGCGGTCAACGGCGGAGACGTCGTTGGCAAGGTCATCCACACCATGGGTTCGATCAAGGACAGCTCGCGGAAGATCTCCGACATCATCGGCGTCATCGACGGCATTGCCTTCCAGACCAACATCCTCGCCCTGAACGCGGCGGTCGAAGCCGCGCGTGCGGGCGAACAGGGCCGCGGCTTTGCCGTCGTCGCCTCCGAAGTGAGGAACCTCGCCCAGAGGAGCGCCGGTGCGGCCAAGGAGATCAAGTCTTTGATCGAGGACTCGGTTGAAAAAGTCGAGATGGGCCGGAAACTGGTGGACGAGGCTGGCGAGGCGATGGAAGATATCGTGACCTCGGTGCAGTTGGTGGCGGATATCATCGGCGGAACGGCGACGGCGAGCCAGGAACAGAGTGCCGGGATCGAGCAGATCAACCAGGCCGTCGGCCAGATGGACGAGATGACGCAGCAGAACGCGGCGCTGGTCGAAGAAGCGGCGGCTGCGGCCGAAAGCCTGCAGGACCAGGCGGGCAAGCTGGCCGAACTGGTCAAGACCTTCAAGCTGGTCCGGACAGGACAGCGGTCAAATGGCAGCCGCCAAGCCACGGCCGCCATGGGACAATCCCGTCCCCAGCCCGCCGCGGCCGAAAGCCTGGCAGCGTAGACGGATAGATGGTTGGATGATCCCGTCGGATGAACCCGACGGGCGTGGCGTGTGACGGAATGGTCCAGAACAGGAAAATCGGGCTTGGTTTGATTCGTGCGTTCAGCCTGGAACGCAATATAGATTGGACGCACATTTCGACATGAAGCCTGTATTGAAGACTCCGCCCGACAGCGCCAAGGTATTTTCATTCACTCCGCGCGATTTCTCCCGGATACGGTCATTGATCTACCGGCAGGCCGGGATTGCACTCACCGACAGCAAGCAGGAGATGGTCTATAGCCGTCTGGCGCGTCGCCTGCGGGCCAAGGGACTGAATTCCTTCGAGGAATATCTCGACGAACTGGAGAATGGGCGCGACAGTGACGAATGGGAGGCGTTCACCAATGCGCTGACGACCAACCTGACCTCGTTCTTCCGCGAGGCGCATCACTTTCCGATTCTCGCCGAGCACATGCTCGGCATGAAAGCGCCGCTTTCGATCTGGTGTTCGGCCAGTTCGACCGGCGAGGAGCCGTATTCGATCGCCATGACGGTATGCGAGGCGTTCGGAACGCTCACGCCGCCGGTCAGCATCGTGGCCACCGACATCGATACCAATGTGCTCGAGACGGCGGCGAACGGCGTGTATCCGATCGATCGCATCGACAAGATGGCGCAGGAGCGGGTCAAACGCTTCTTCCAGCGCGGCAAGGGAGAGCGTTCCGGCCTGGTGCGGGTGCGCCCCGAACTTCGCCAGTTGATCACGTTCAAACCCCTCAATCTGCTGGCCAGCAGCTGGCCGGTCAGCGGGCCGTTCGACGTGATTTTCTGCCGCAATGTGATGATTTATTTCGACAAGCCGACACAGAGCCGGATTCTGGAGCGCTTCGTTCCGCTGATGAAGCCGGAAGGACTACTGTTCGCGGGGCATTCCGAAAACTTCATGTACGCGTCCGACGCCTTCAAGCTGCGCGGCAAGACGGTGTATGAACTGAATTCCCGCCATGCCGGTGCCAGGAAACACGCATGAATCCTGCCATCGAAGAGCAGCTTGCGACCAATCTGTATTACGACCGGACCTTCGACTGCGAGGCCGCCAAGATATTGCCCGGTGAGTATTACTTCACCAATCGTCCCATGCTGATCGTTACCGTGCTCGGCTCCTGCGTCGCGGCGTGCATCCGGGACAAGGTGTCGGGAATCGGCGGCATGAATCACTTCATGCTGCCGGACGGGGGCGGCGATGCCGGCAATCCGATGTCGGCCTCGATGCGCTACGGCGCATATGCGATGGAGGTGCTGATCAACCAGCTGCTCAAGGCAGGCGCCCGGCGCGACAATCTCGAGGCCAAGGTATTCGGCGGCGGCAACGTCCTGCGCGGCTTCACCAGCATGAACGTGGGCGAACGCAATGCCCAGTTCGTACGCGATTTCCTGAAGGCGGAAAACATACGCGTGGTGGCGGAGGACCTGAACGACGTGCACCCGCGCAAGGTGTATTTCTTTCCGCAGACCGGCAAGGTCCTCGTGAAGAAACTCAAGCAACTCAACAATTACACGCTGGTGAAACGCGAGCAGGACTACGCGAGCCGGCTTAAGACCAATGAGGTGGTCGGCGAGATCGATTTGTTCTGACCGCCGGCAGGGATGAGACCCGGAATTTAGCATGACGAAAATCAAGGTTCTGATCGTGGATGACTCGGCGCTGATCCGCGGCGTGATGAAAGAGATCATCAACAGCCAGCCGGACATGGAGGTCGTGGGCGTGGCCCCCGATCCGCTGGCGGCGCGCGATCTGATCAAGCAGACCAATCCGGACGTCCTGACGCTGGATGTCGAAATGCCGAAGATGGACGGTCTGGAGTTTCTCGAGAAACTGATGCGCCTGCGCCCGATGCCCGTGCTCATGGTGTCGACGCTGACCGAACGCGGTTCCGAAATCACCATGCGGGCCCTGGAACTGGGAGCGGTGGATTTCGTCACCAAGCCCAAGATCTCGATCCAGAGCGGCATGCTGGAATACACTGACCTGATTGCGGAGAAGATCCGCATCGCGTCACGGGCCCGGATCAAGCAACGCACGCCGGGGACTGCCCCGACGCATCCTGCGGGGCCGCTGGCGCCGTTGCGCAACCCGCTGACGAGCAGCGAGAAACTGATCATCATCGGCGCCTCCACCGGCGGCACCGAGGCCATCAAGGATTTCCTGGTCCAGCTGCCTTCCGACTGTCCGGGCATCCTGATTACCCAGCACATGCCGGAAGGCTTTACCCGCTCGTTCGCCAACCGGCTCGACAAGCTGTGCAAGATTTCCGTCAAGGAAGCCGAGGGTGGGGAACGGGTGCTGCCCGGCCACGCCTACCTCGCACCGGGGCATTCCCACCTGATGCTGGTGCGTAGCGGCGCCAACTACATGACCAAGCTCGACCAGGGACCGCCGGTCAACCGCCATCGTCCCTCCGTCGACGTCCTGTTCCATTCGGCGGCCGTCAGCGCGGGCAAGAACGCGGTCGGCGTCATCCTTACCGGGATGGGCAAGGACGGCGCGGCGGGCATGCTGGAAATGAAAAAGGCCGGGGCCTACAACCTGGCGCAGGACGAGGCATCGTGCGTGGTGTTCGGCATGCCCAAGGAAGCCATTGCCAGCGGCGCCACGCACGAGGTGGCCCCGCTGCACGAATTGCCGGGCCGGGTGATGGAATTTTTTGCGGCGCATGGCAACCGCGCGATGCGGGTGTAAACGTCCGTTTATACCCGTTGCGCAGGCGGATTTCGCGCTTAAGTTTGACGCCGCAATGCCGATTAATCCAGTAACAATGAACTGCACCAATGGAGTACTGCATGGCCGATCCGAACACGAAATTCCTGGTTGTCGACGACTTTTCCACGATGCGCCGCATCGTGCGCAATCTGCTCAAGGAACTGGGATACTCCAACGTTGAAGAAGCGGAAGACGGTGCCGACGGCTTGGCCAAGCTGCGTTCCGGAAATTTCGATTTCGTCGTGTCCGACTGGAACATGCCGAACATGGATGGCCTGACCATGCTGCAGAACATCCGTGCCGATGCCACCCTCTCAAAGCTGCCGGTCCTGATGGTGACCGCCGAGGCCAAGAAGGAAAACATCATCGCTGCGGCGCAGGCCGGCGCCAGTGGCTACGTCGTCAAACCTTTTACCGCGGCCACACTCGACGAGAAGCTCTCGAAGATATTTGAAAAACTCGACAAAGCGGGAGCCTGACGTGGAAACGCAATTCGTCGGCTCTGCTGTAGCCGTGACCGTGTCGCACGCCGCGAGTCCCGAGGGCTGCGAGTCGGAGGAGATGCTGGCGCGGGTTGGGCAGATCACCCGGACGCTGCACGACAGCCTGCGTGAATTGGGCTTGGACAAGGTGCTGGAAAAGGCGACGACCGAGATCCCCGACGTGCGGGAACGCCTCAACTACGTGGCGCGCATGACCGAACAGGCAGCACAGCGCGTGCTCAACGCCACGGATGCGGCCATTCCCATGCAGGAACGCATCGATGCGGGCGCCGACGAAATCCTGAATGGCTGGCAGGCTGCCTTCAAGGCGCCATTTTCCGAGGCCAATTACCGCGACATGGCGACCATGACCATGCAATGCCTGGCGGACATGCGCAACGACACCAGCGCCACCAAGCAGCAGTTGCTGGACATCATGATGGCGCAGGATTTCCAGGATCTGACCGGGCAGGTGATCCGTAAGGTGACCGATCTTGCACACAACCTGGAGCGGCAACTGGTGCAACTGCTGATCGACTATGCGCCGGCCGAAGTAAAACGGGAATCCAATAGCGGCCTGCTCAACGGCCCCCAGATCAATCCCGCGAGCAGGAACGACGTGGTGGCCGACCAGAGCCAGGTCGACGATCTGCTCGACAGTCTCGGTTTCTAAAGCCTTTCGGAGTTTCCGGATTCAAGCGCCGGGCTGCAGGGATTCCCTGCGGCCCGGCGTTTTCGTTTCGCCCGTCCTGCCTGCTAGGGATGAAGCGCCCGGATGACTGCCGTCGTGGCTTCGAAGCCATTCCGGAACATATGCTCGAACTGGGGCGTGAAGTAGGGCAGGGTGATGTCCAGCGCAATCAGCCCCACTCCCAGGGTGATGGGAAAACCGATCGCAAAGATATTGAGCTGGGGCGCCGAGCGCGTGAGGATGCCGAGTGCCAGGTTGGTCATC
Organism: Thiobacillus denitrificans; assembly: GCA_002343685.1. GTDB lineage: Bacteria > Pseudomonadota > Gammaproteobacteria > Burkholderiales > Thiobacillaceae > Thiobacillus > Thiobacillus denitrificans_A. The sequence continues at coordinate 6,097 of DDRS01000009.1, forward strand.
AGCAGGATGGCGATCAGCGGCAGTGCCAGTTGGAGGCCGACGGAAAACACGACGGAGCCATAGTTGGCGACGCTGTAGAAACCTGCCGTGGAGAGCGGCTGCGGACTGATAGGCAGGCTCTTGAAACTCTCGGCGAGGATACCCAGCAGCAGCAGGTGCGCATTGACCGCGAGGAACAGCAGCGCGGCCAGGAGATTGAAGAACTGGGAAATCACGATCGTCTGGCCGGCGCTTTGCGGATCGAAGAAGGACGCAAACCCCAGACCCATCTGCAGGCCGACGATCTCACCCGCCGCCTCGACCGCGGCGAACACGACGCGCATGATGAAGCCGATCGCCATGCCGATGAGCAGCTGCTGGATCAGGATGAACAGACCATACCAGGAGCCCAGTCCGATATCGGGCATGGGCGGCAGCGTGGGGGCGATGATCAGGGCGATGAACACGCCCAGGCCGATCTTGACGCGCCGCGGTACGGAACTGTGGCCGAATACCGGCGCCAACATGATCAGGCCCAATATGCGGGTGAGGGGCCAGATGAAGCTGATCAGCCAGGCGTTGAGCTGGGCATCGGTGAGGCTGATCATGGATTTCTGCGGGAGGTCAGCCGATGAGGCTGGGAAGGTCGGTCAATACCCGTCGCATGTAGTCGGTCATGACCGTCAGCATCCAAGGGCCGGCAATGGCGAAGGTCGCAAGCACGGCGATGACCTTGGGAATGAACGAGAGGCTGGCGTCGTTGATCTGGGTGGCGGCCTGGAAGACGCTGACGATCAGGCCGACCACCAGGGTGACCAGCAGGACAGGGGACGCCACCAGGATGGTCATTTCCAGCGCGGTGCGGCCCAGGGTCATTACGCTTTCGGGTGTCATGGCGTGTGTCTCTCAGGGTCGGGTTAATAGAAGCTTTGCGCCAGCGAGCCCAGCAACAGATTCCAGCCGTCCACCAGGACGAACAGGATGATCTTGAAGGGCAGCGAAACGATGGCGGGCGACACCATCATCATCCCCATTGCCATCAGGATGCTGGCGACGACCATGTCGATGATGAGGAAGGGAATGAACACGGCAAAGCCGATCTGGAAGGCGGTCTTGAGTTCGCTGGTGATGTAGGCCGGGATCAGCACGCGCATCGGCACGTCGGCAGCGGTTTTCGGCGCCGCTGTGCCCGACATCTTCACGAACAGGGCGAGGTCGGTTTCGCGCGTCTGCTTCATCATGAATGCGCGCAGCGGCACGGCGCCCTTGTCGAGCGCCTCACCCACCTGGATACGGTTCTCGGAAAGCGGCTGATAGGCTTCGGTGTAAATCTTGTCCAGGGTCGGCCCCATCACGAAGAGGGTCAGGAACAGCGCCAGGCCGATCATTACCTGGTTGGGCGGCGACGATTGCGTGCCCAGCGCATGGCGCAGCAGCGACAGTACGATGATGATGCGGGTGAAGCTGGTCATCATCAGCAGCGCGGCCGGCAGGAAGGATAGCGAGGTGAGCAGCAGCAGGGTCTGCAGGCTCAGCGTGTAGGTCTGGCCGCCGCCGCTGGGGGTGCTGGTAAAGGCGGGTAGTCCTGCGCTCTGCGCCAGTGCCAGTGAGGGCAGCAACAAGGCGAACAGCATGAGCAGTGTACGCATCGTGCGGCGATGCAACTTATTTTCCACGACGTTTCTCGATCAGATGCTGCAGGCCTGCCGCAAAGCTGGTGTTGAGGGAAGGGGCGGACGTGGGTTGGATTTCGCCGCGGGGCAGGGTCATCAGGGCATTGACGCTGCCCGGTGCCACACCGACCACGAGCCACGATTCGCCGACTTCGACCACCACGACCCGTTCACGCGCACCGACGGAGGCGCTGCTGATGACGTGCAGTACGTTGGATGCCCCGCCGCGGGTGACGCCGAAACGCTTGGCGACCCAGGCCGTGGCAGCGATCAGGAGCAATACGGCGACGAGACCGATGAATACCTGGAGCAGGCTGCCGGCGGCCGAGACCGCAGGAGCCGGCGCGACGGCATCGGCGGCATGCACCAGGATCGGCAGGCTCGACACGACGCTTGCGGCAAAACGCTTCATTTGTTGAGTTTCCGGATCCGCTCGGCCGGCGTGATGATGTCGGTGAGACGCACGCCGAACTTGTCGTTGACCACCACCACTTCGCCCTGCGCGATCAGGCAGCCGTTGACGAGCACGTCCATCGGTTCGCCGGCCAGTCCGTCGAGTTCGACCACCGACCCCTGGGCCAGCTGGAGCAGGTTCTTGATCGCGATCTTGGTCCGCCCCAGTTCCACGGTCAGAAGGACCGGGATGTCCAGGATGAAATCGATATCCTTGGCCAGTCCGCCCGCGGCGGTGTTGCCCGACAGTTCCGGAAAGATTTCAGGACTCGACTGGACGGCTGCAGGCGTGGCCTGTTCGGCCATGGCGGCCGCCCAGTCGTCTTCCGCGATGGTTTGGGTGATGTCTTCAGACATGTTGATCTCCTGTTTGCGGGTCGTTCGTGCTGGTCGACAGCAGTTTCTCGACCCGCAGGGTGTATTGACCGTTGAACTTTCCGTATGCGCATTCCATGACCGGGACGCCGTCCACCTTGGCTTCGATCGTTTCGGGGATGTTGAGCGGGATGATGTCGCCAACCTTCATGTCGACGATGTCGCGCAGGCTGACAGCGGCCGTGCCCAGGTCGGCGACGATCTCGACTTCCGCCATCTGGATCTGCTGCCGCATGAGGCGGATCCAGCGTTTGTCGACTTCCAGGTTTTCGGCCTGCAGGCTGCTGGTGAGCAGGTCCTTGATCGGTTCGATCATCGAATACGGCATGCAGATATGCATTTCGCCGCTGATCTGCCCGAGCTCGATGGCGAAGGTGACCGCTACCACCACTTCGTTCGGTGTGGCGATGTTGGCGAACTGGGTGTTCATTTCCGAGCGGATGAATTCGAACTCGATTGGGTAGACCGGCTCCCAGGATTTCGAATAGGCCTCGAAGACGATGTTCAGGATGCGCTGGATGATGCGGTGTTCGGTCTGGGTGAAGTCGCGTCCTTCGACGCGAGTGTGGAAACGCCCGTCGCCGCCGAACAGGTTGTCGACCATGAGGAAGACCAGGTCGGGGTTGAAGATCATCAGGGCCGTACCGCGCAGCGGCTTGAATTGCACCAGATTCAGGTTGGTGGGCACGACCAGGTTGCGGATGAATTCGCTGTACTTGGATACCCGCACCGGTCCGACCGAGATCTCCACGCCGCGCCGCAGGAAATTGTAGAGGCCGATCCGCAACTGGCGTGCAAACCGTTCGTTGATGATCTCGAGCGTCGGCATCCGGCCGCGCACGATGCGTTCCTGCGTGGCGAGGTTGTAGGGACGCGCGCCCGAATGATCGTCCGATTCGGCCGGCGCCTCGTCGACTTCGCCGGTCACGCCTTTCAGCAGCGCGTCGACTTCGTCCTGCGAAAGAAAGTTGTCGGCCATGGATGAGGTCTTCTTACTGGATCACGAACGTGGTGAACAGGACATCGTCCACCTGTTGCGGTTTACCGTTGGGGTCGAACGGCAGCTTGATCTGCGCCAGGATTTCCTGCGCCAGCTTCTTCTTGTCGTCCGGCGTGACCAGCTCGTCGGCCTGCTTGCTTGAGAGCAGCGTCAGCAGACGGCTGCGGACGCGCGGCATATGCAGCTTGATGTCATCGACCTGGGCCGGATCGGCCACCTGCAGCGTGATGTCTGTCTGCAGATACTGTTCGCCTCCCTGGAGATTGACGGTGAAGGTGTCGAGCGGCAGATACACCGGGGGTTTGGCCGGCTCGACAGCCTTTTCCTTGGTGTCATGCGCACCATGCATGAAAAACCACGCGCCAGCGCCGCCGCCACCCAGCAGGACCACGAGGGCGCCTGCGATGATGAACAGCTTTTTCTTCGATTTCCTGACCGGAACGGCTTCCTCGGCTTCGGACGATTCGACAGGTACGGCAGGTGCGGCCATTGTTGCTTTCCTCTACATGTGCAATGGGGGGTAGATGTTTGTCATTATGAAAAGGAACATGCGTCTTCGATTCGGTAAAAAGAGGGGAAAAAGGGGCGCATATCGTGTGATGTCGCGCCTGCCCGGTCAGGCGAAGGTGTCGACCAGACCGCGTCCGGATTGACGGATCGGCGCCTGAACGGCCTGGAGGCCGGCCGATGCGGCGTGGTCGGCGCCGGAGAACGGAAGCGCGATGCGTTGCGGCTGACGATCGGGCGTGCTGTTTTGCTGTGGCGTATCCGCGCTGACCGTCGCCTGCCCAAGCTGGATGCCGGCGTCGTTCATCATTTCGCGTAGCCGCGGGAAGGCTGCTTCCAGGGCGTGGCGGACTTCGGGTTGGGCAGAGAAGAAGCTGGCCGTGGCCTGGTCGTTGGTGACATGCACCACAATCTGCAGCGGTCCGAGGTTGGGCGGGTTGAGCGTGAGCGAAGCGGTTTGCTGGGCGCCCGATGCCATCCATACCAGTTTATCGCCCAGCGCCTGGCTCCAGGCCGTCGTTCCGACGGAGGGCGCCAAGCGGGAGGACGACGCGTCGGTTGGTGCGAGCTGGGTGTCAATCGATGCGTGTGGAGTCGTCCGCAGTGCAGGATTGCTGACGATATCCGGCAGCAGGTCGCCCGTCTTCACGGCGTCGGTGTGCCGGGCTGCTGCCAGCTGTCCCTGGAACGCGGCGGCTGCATCGGTCGGAGTGGCTGTCCGTGCGGCCCCGGCTGTAGCATGTGTGTCTTCCTGGCCGACAAGACGCGGGTCGAGTTTCTGCGTGCCGCGTTCGCTGCCGGCCTGGCGGGCATCGTGTTGCGCGGCTTGTTGCACAGTCTGCGTGAGCGGAATGGCGCGGCCTTTGCGGGCATCCTGGGCGGATATGCCCGGTGCGCCCAGGGCAGGGACGGCCGCCGCACCGTGGCCGGATGCCGTTTCCGGAACGGCGCCTTCCGCGGCGGCGGCCTTTGTCCCGACGGGGACCACCGTCGGCTTGAATACGTCCGGGCTGATCGGCAGACCAAGCAGGGTTTCCGGTGCGACCGTGGACGCCTCTGCAGCGTCCGTCTCACCTTTCTTGTCATGGTCACGCTCGGTTTTCTCGCCTGCCTTGGTTGTCTGCGCGGAATCGGTCTTGCCTTCGGCCGCTCCGGCAGGGCGGGAAGCGGCCGGATCCGGCTTCGCGTCGGCATGGCTGCTTTCCTGGGGCGCGTCGCTTTTGCGGGTCTGGGCGATCTCGCTGGACAGCACCTGGCTGAACGGAACGTCCGGCGTACCGGCGTCTGCCGATTTTCCGGCCTGCGGCGCGGGCTGAACGGCATTGCCGGACGTGGGATTCATGGGGGTCGCATTCATGGTGTCGGTCCTGCCTCAGGAAGGAGTTCTTTTGTGTTGCGAGCGCCGGGCGGCATGCTCGTCGTTCTGCTTCTGGTCGCGCCACAGTTCGCGGCGGGACTGTTCCTTGTTCGCGCGCTCGGCCAGCGTGACGAAGGACATTTTCTTCTGCTCGCAGGCCTGCCAGGCGGCACGCGCCTGGGCAATCCGCAGTTGGGTGTCGTTGACGACCTTCTGCTGCCCCGAGATGGCGTGATCGAGCTTCTGCATGAACATCTGGAAGTTGTTGAAATGCGTCGTGCTGATCCCGTTGGTCAGGTTGCTCTGACAACGCTCCGCATAGTCGTTGCGGTACTGCAGCAGCAGGTCGAGCTTCTGCACCGCTTCATCGCCGATCCGCAAGGCGAGGCCCAGCTGCTTGGCAGCTTCGTCGGTTTCCTTGTGTGCCAGATCGATCAGGGTGTTGAGAGCGGAGGGAGACGCCATTCAGTGTGCTCGATTCGTCGGAAGGTTATTGGAACAGGGCTGCGAGATCGGCCAGGCTTTCCTGCACGCCGGCGCGTTCGTGGATGGCCTGCTGCAGAAAGGCCTCCATGCCGGTTTGCAGCTGGATGGCCTCGTCCAGCAGCGGGTCGGTGCCGGCCGCGTAGGCGCCGACGTTGATCAGGTCGCGGCTGCGCTCGTAGCGCGAATACAGCTTCTTCAGACGGCGCGCGAGTTGCTGCTGCTCCAGCGTCGTGATGCTGTGCATGGCGCGGCTGATCGACTGTTCGATGTTGATGGCCGGGTAGTGACCGCTCTCGGCCAGCGAGCGATCCAGCACGATGTGGCCGTCGAGAATGGCGCGTGCGGCATCGGCGATCGGGTCCTGCTGGTCGTCGCCCTCGGTGAGCACGGTATAGAAGGCCGTGATCGAGCCGCCGCCCGGCTTGCCGTTGCCGGCACGCTCGACCAGCGCCGGCAATTTGGCGAATACCGATGGCGGATAACCCTTGGTCGCAGGCGGCTCGCCGATGGCCAGGGCGATCTCGCGCTGCGCCATGGCATAGCGGGTGAGAGAATCCATGATCAGCAGTACGTTCTTGCCCTGGTCGCGGAAATGCTCGGCGATCGAAGTGGCGTACGCTGCGCCCTGCAACCGCATCAGCGGCGGCGTGTCGGCCGGTGCGGCCACGACCACGGCGCGCGCCAGGCCTTCCTCGCCGAGAATCTGCTCGATGAATTCCTTGACCTCGCGGCCGCGTTCGCCGATCAGGCCGACCACGATCACGTCTGCGCTGGTGTAGCGCGCCATCATGCCGAGCAGGACGCTCTTGCCGACGCCGGAGCCGGCGAACAGGCCCATACGCTGGCCGCGGCCGACGGTCAGCATGCTGTTGATCGCGCGTACGCCGACATCGAGGATGTCGGTGATCGGCGCGCGCGCCAGCGGATTGGCGGCGCGGTTGTTGAGCGGCGCGGTGGCCGAGGCGTGGACCGGGCCGAGACCGTCGAGCGGACGGCCGCCGCTGTCGAGCACGCGTCCCAGCAATCCCTCGCCGACCGGCAGATGGCGGGTACGGTCGCTGGGCCGCCGGCGCGGATGATTGACCTGGCCGGCACGGGGCAGGGTGGGAATGACCTCCACCGGGAACACGCGTGCGCCGGGCACGATGCCCTCGACGTCGCTTTGCGGCATGAGGAACACATGATCTCCCGCGAATCCCACCACCTCGGCCTCGAGTTGCGAGCCATTGGGCAGCGGCACGGTGCAGGCGCTGCCGACCGGCAGTTTCAGCCCGACGGCTTCCATCACCAGTCCGGCCACCCGGGTGACGCGGCCGGATATCTGCATGGGTTCGGCGATCGCCAGCAGTTCCCCGCAGTCCTGCAAGTAGGCCTTCCAGCGGGTGCTGTGGGGAGACGTGTCCCTATCCATCAGGCGGCCAGCCAGTCCGAATTCTTGCTGAGCGCTGCGGTCAGACGCTGCCAGCGGGTGGGCAGCGAGGCATCGATCTGGTTGCTGGCCGTTTCCACGCGGCAGCCGCCGGGTTCGAGTTGCCCGTCGTCGGCAAGTTGCCAGCCCATTTTTTCGAGTTCGTCGCCGATCCGCTCCTTGACCAGCAAGGCGTCGGCCGGATTCAGGAACAGCAGGGCCGGCTGGTGCAGAACCGGCAGGTAGCGCACCGCTTCCTTGACGATGGGAATGACCAGCTCGGGGCGGATTGCCAGCGCCGATTTCAACAATGCACGGGCCAGATCGATCGACAGGTCGAGGATTTGCTGGGAGATGATTTCATCGGCCTGGGCGACCTCGACCGAGAAGGTGTTGGCCAGATCGTGCAAACGGGCCGCTTCGCGGGCGGCCTCCTCGCGCCCGGCGGCGAGCCCTTCGGCATGGCCGGCCTGATAGCCTTCCTGCCGCGCCTGTTCCTGGATGGCGGTGATCTGTTCGATCGTCGGCAGGACGACGGCGGTGTGGCCGGCATGCTTTGCCGGATGCAGGTGGGCATCGAAGCTGGTCATCTCCCAGGGCTGGCAGGCGGCCTGGTCCACGCTGGACATGACACTAGACATACTGTTCCTCTCCCTTGGCGCCCAGCGAGATCTGGCCTTCGTCGGCCAGGCGGCGGACGATCATCAGGATTTCCTTCTGCTGCGCCTCGACCTCGGACAGGCGCACCGGACCCTTGGACTCCAGGTCTTCCCGCATCATTTCAGCGGCACGTTGCGACATGTTCTTGAAGATTTTCTCGCGCATTTCCTCCGACGCACCCTTGAGCGCGATGATGAGCGAGTCGGACTGAACTTCGCGCAACAGCAACTGCACGCCGCGATCCTCGATGTCCATGATGTTCTCGAACACGAACATCTCGTCCATGATCTTCTGCGCCATGTCGGGGTCGTAGCTCTTCAGGTATTCCATGGCGGACTGCTCGTTGTCGCCGCTCATGAAGTTGAGGATGTCGGCCGCTGCGCGCGTGCCGCCCATCGGCTGTTTCTTCAGGACGTCGCTGCCGGACAGCAGCTTGGTCAGGACGTCGTTGAGCTCGCGCAGGGCTGCGGGCTGCACGCCGGAAAGCGTGGCGATGCGCAGCAGCACGTCGTTGCGCAGGCGCTCGGTGAAGCAGCCCAGCACTTCGCAGGCCTGGTCGCGCTCCAGATGAACGAGGATGGTCGCGATGGTCTGTGGGTGTTCGCTGTGGATGAGATCGGCCACCGATTCGGCGTCCATCCATTTCAGGCTTTCGATGCCGCTGGCATCGCCGCCGCCGCCGAGGATGCGGTTGAGCAGCGAGTTCGCCTTGTCGTCGCCCAGCGCCTTCTTCAGTACGCTGCGGATATAGTCATCCGAGTCCAGGCCCAGCGAGGAATTCTGGTCCGCCACGTTGTTGAAGTCGTGCAACACGGTCTCGACCTCTTCCTGCGGAATGGCCTTCATGCTGGTCATCGCCTCGCCCAGCTTCTGCACTTCGCGCGGGCCGAGATATTTCATGACTTCCGACGCCCCTTCCTCGCCCAGCGCGAGCATCAGGATTGCGCCCTTTGTAATGCCGTTGTCACTCATGGCTGCCTACCCAGGTTTTGACGATGTTGGCGACGACGCGCGGGTCTTCGCTGGCCAGTTTCTGCGCGCGCGCGAGGTTTTCCTGATAATTGCGCTGGCCGGGCAGCGCCATCATGTCGCCACCGCCGTGGTGCAGATGGGCATCGTGTCCGGGTGCAGGCAGGGCGGGGGCCTCGGCGATCTTCTTCAGCATCGGCTTGAGCATGCGCAGATACAGCAGCAGCAGCGCCACGGCCATCAGCAGGTATTTGCCCGTCTGCAGGGCCAGGTCGATGGTCTGGGGCTGCTTCCATAGCGGTACTTCGGGGATGATTTCCGGCGGCTGGCTTGCGAAGGAGCTGTTCACCACGTTGAGGGTGTCGCCGCGTTCCTGGTTGTAGCCCATGGCTTCCTTGACCAGGTTGGTGATCTGGGTGATTTCGGCCGGGCTTAGCGGCTTCATGACGACCTTGCCGTCCTTGTCGACGGTTTTCCGGTAGTTGACGACCACGGCAACCGACAGACGCTTCAGCCCGCCGCCCGCCTTCTGCACGTACTGGATGGTCTTGTCGACTTCATAGTTGACGGTGGAATCCTTGTGCGTGTTGGTGGTCGGGGTGGCCGGCACGGCTGCGGCAGGCGTTTTCTGCCCGGGCACCGTGATCGGGGCGGTGGCCGGGGCCGGCGGCTGGTTGGTCAGCGCGCCGGGCACGCCGGCGGGGCTGGCGCTGCCGTTCTGCGATTCACTGATCTGCTGGCTGCGGATGGCCATGGCATCGGGCGCCTGGTTCGGCTTGTAGGACTCGACCGCCTGTTCGCTACGCGAGAAATCCATGTCGGCCGTCGCTTCGGCCCGCACGTTTTCCGCGCCGACAATAGGGGAAATGATGGATTCGATCCGCTTGGCGACGTTCTGCTGGTAGTCCTGTACGTACTTGATCTGGCTCGGGTCCATGCCGTTGGCGCTGGCTGCCTTGCTGGTGTCGGACAGCAGGTTGCCGTTCTGGTCGACGATGGTCACGTTCTTCGGCGAGAGTTCGGGAACGCTGCTGGCGACCAGGTGCACGATGGCGCTGACCTGCTGGGCGTCCAGCACGCGGCCGGGGTGCAGGTTGAGCAGCACCGAGGCGGTGGGCTGTTTCTGTTCGGAGACGAAGACCGAGTCCTTGGGCATGGCCAGGTGCACGCGCGCGGCCTGCACCGCCGAGAGGGATTCGATCGAACGGGCCAGTTCGCCTTCCATGGCGCGCTGGAAATTGACCTGCTCGAGGAACTGCGAGGCGCCCAGCTTCTGGTTCTCCATCAGTTCGAAGCCGACATTGCCGCCCTTGGGCAAGCCTTGCGCAGCCAGTTTCAGGCGTGCATCGTGGACGCGGTCGGCCGGCACCAGCAGGGCGCCGCCGCCTTCGGCGTACTTGTAGGGGATGTTCATTTTCTCGAGCTCGGCGACGATCGCGCCGCCGTCACGGTCGCTGAAGTTCGCGAACAGAACGCGATAGGAGGGCTGCTGGCCCCATAGCCAGACGGCCGCCATGATCGCGATGACCGCGGCCGCGCCCAGCATCAGCATGATTTTTCGTCCGCCGGCCGTCCGTGTGAAATCCATGACATTGGCCGGAACCACCATTTCACCTGCACCCGCCATCATTCTGCCCCTATCGTTCTGGCGTCATGGTGCGCCTTGTTTTCGATTGCCGTGTTCATGCCGTGTGATCCCATGAGGATGTCGCTATGTGAACGAATTATCGGCAGTGCAACGGTTTTCAATCGGGGGAATAGAAGCCGGTTTCAGGCGCTTATCGCGCTTATGGCTTGTGACCGGGCTGGTAAGGTGAGCACGTGGAAAACCGCCTGAAAAGACAAGGAGGGCACAATGAGCGTAGGCATGATCGATACCAGCAGGATCGAGGCAATGGTGGCGCAGTTGAAGGCTGCTGCGGCCCGCGCCACGCCCGCGGGGGCCAACCCGATAGGCGAGGGCGCCCTTCAAGCCAAGCCGGCTACCGGCGCGGTCGATTTTCAGTCGGCCCTGAAATCCTCGCTCGACCAGGTCAACGAGGTCCAGTTGCAATCGAAGAAGCTGGCCGACCGTTTCGAGATGGGAGATCCCAGCGTCAGCCTCTCCGACGCGATGATTTCATTGCAGAAATCCAGCATTGCCTTCCAGCAGACCGTGCAGGTCCGCAACAAGCTGGTGTCCGCCTATCAGGAAATCATGAACATGGGCGTCTAAGACGCCCGCGTACGTTTTCTCCCCGTCTGGAAATACGCGGCCTCGTTCCGGCCGCGTTGCCATCCGTATCTCAATGAATTGTGCTCAGTGCCTGGCGTAACGCATTCGCCAGGTCCTCGGCGACGAATTTCGCGACATAGGCATCTGCGCCGACCTTCCTGACGTGCGCCTCGTTGGTCGAGCCGGTCAGGGACGAGTGGATCACCACGGGAATGGCGCTGAAGCGCGGGTCCTGCTTGATGTTGCGGGTCAGCGTGAAGCCATCCATCTCGGGCATCTCCAGATCGGTCAGCACCAGGGCAACCCGGTCGTGGACGGTTTTGCCTTCTTCCTGCGCCTTGGCGGAGAAGGCCTGCAACTGGTCCCAGGCCTCCTTCCCGGTCTTGCACATGATGTAGGGCAGGCCCATGGCCTCAAGCCCCTGCTCGATCATGGTGCGTGCGATCAGCGAGTCGTCGGCTGCCAGGATGACGGTGCCAGGTTTGAGATCGACATGCGGGCCGATATTGTCGGGATCGATTTCCTGCTCGGTCGACGGCATGACCTGACGCAGGATCGTTTCCACGTCCAGCACCTGGGCCAACCGGTCGCTGTTCTCGCCGTCCAGGCGGGCGATGCTGGTGACCATGCCGCTCGCGCCATTGCCTTCGGCAGACAGCACCTGGCGCCAGTCGAGCCGCACGATGTCTTCAACCGATTCGACGGCAAAGGCTTGCGTGCTGCGGGCGTATTCGGTGATCAGCAGGATGTTCAGCCCCGTTTTCGGGGTGCAGCCCGCCACGGCCGGCAGGTCGATGACCGGCAGGATCTGGCCACGCAGATCGACCACGCCCATCATGTGGGGCGGTGATCCGGCGACGGCCGTGATGGTCGGCATGGGGATGATTTCGCGGATCTTGAACACGTTGATGCCGAACAGCTCGTTGCGGTCGAGACCGGGATCCTCGCCCAGGCGAAACAACAGCAGTTCCAGTTTGTTGGAACTGGTCAGATTGGTCCGTTCGTCAATTTCCTGCTGGATCGTTTGCATGGTGGGATCTCCTTGAAGCATTCATGTAGGGGGTGGGCGTGCGTTCTAAAGGCTGTTTCGCCGTGCACGCTCGATATCCATGACAAAGCGCTGCAGCTTGGCCGCCATGTCGTTGGGTAGATCAATGAACTTGCAGCCCAGGCGCGTCTGGAACGCACCGTTCTGCAAGCGTATCTGGGCCGAATTGCGGACCTCGAGGGTAGTCACGATCGCTTCCGTCTCGGGCAGCAGCAGCTTGCAATCAGGCATGATGCGGCCGGCTGCATTGCCGAGGCGTCCGCTGGTGTCGGCCAGCGCCACGCCGCCGCAGCCGATATCCACGATGTGCGCGGAGATCGGTTCGTTATCCTCCGTCGAGAGGGCAGGCACGATGCACCTGACCGGATTGGCGATGGGCATCGGCACCCTGAAATGCTCGCGTCGCTGCAGGCGGATGATCGCGCGCGGCAGGGCGATGCGCAGCGCCGGCAGCTTCTCGTATTCGCACAAGGTCACCGGGCCGGTCGCAAAGGTGATCGATACCCCGTCGAGCTGGGTGACGAACTCCGCACCCTTGCCGGACAGCAATTCGTGGTTGAGCGCGTCGCCACGAGCACTGTCGAGGATCAGGGTGTTGCTGGATTCGTTCACCTTGAGCACCGAGGTGACGATGATCTGCCGGCTGCCCGGCAGATCGAGATTGACCAGCAGCTTGCGTTTCTGGATCGCACGCAGCAGGAAGAGTATCTCTGTGCGCGAATGCAGGGTAAAGCGTGCCAGCTGGCCTTCGTGTTCGGAGGAATGGGGGTCGTGTTGCTCGGGTGAAGAAGCCATTCTGATCAAGTGTTGTTATGTGGCAATGCCTGTTTATCGGATTCTTCCATGTGGTAAAGCCAGGCCAGCAATTCGGCCACTGCAATATAGAGCTGCGGCGGAATGTGGCTGTCGAGGTCGATCTGCATCAGCAGCGCCAGCAACTCGCGCGATTCGTGGACGTAAACGCCCGACGCGCGTGCCCTCTCGATAATAGTATCGGCAAGAATGCCCCGACCCTTAGCGACCACGCGCGGCGCCGCATCGCCGGTCCGGTAGGCGAGCGCCGCCGCGGCCCGCTGTTTGTCAGGCGCCGTCATCGTGTTGCACCGTCAGGCTGTGGAGCGCGCAGCCGGCGTCGGCCAGCCGTTTCGCCAGCTGTCCCCGGTTTCGCTGCAGCAGGGTCTCGGATTCGGGCTGTTCCGGCACCATCCGGATGCTGAATGCCTGGTGTGCATCGAGCTTGATGTGTACAGTCAGGTTGCCGAGTTGCGGCAGGCTCAATTTGAGATGCGATTCCCAGCCTGCCCCGGCGTCGTTGGCGGCATCGGCGTGCGCCTGCCCCTGCTCGGTATCGGTTTCCTGGCGCAGATGCCATTCCAGTGGCTGGCCCGGCCAGACTTCCCCGCGCCAGACGAATTGCGGGGACTCCAGCACCTGCAATTGCTGCGACAGCAGGGCGTGCATGGGATTGAGCGGCTTGTCGCCGACCGCTTCGGCGGTATTGGGCAGGGCGAGCGTACCCGCGGGGTTGGCAGCAGCGCGCGCGGTTTCCGTCGCGACGAGTCGATTCTGCGGCTCCTGCATCAGGCCGTCCAGACTGTCCTGGCCGACCGTCCAGTTGGCGAGGTGGGATTCATAAAACAGGCCGCTGCGGACCAGTGCGGTACGCAGCGCAAGCGCCATCACGGTCGGGTTTACGTTCGGCTGGTCGAGCAGAGGGCCGTTCCGGGTGACCGTAGGCAAGGTATTGTGTCCCGGCAGGTGCTGCATCAAGTCACTCAGCATGCGTGCCGTCTGGCTCAACTGCGGGGCGTCGCTGGCGGCAGCTTGCGGGGTGGCGAGCAGAAATACGGGTTGCGGCATGTGGCCGGCGAAGCGCAGGCGTAGCGTATCGCCCGGCGCCGTTTCGGGGGGCAGCCGCATTGCAACGGTTTGTCCGTCGATCTCGACCAGCGCCAGGCCCTTGCTCAGGCTCTTGACCAGGCCGGTCAGCGTCTGGCCCAGAGCCAGGTGTTCGAATGTGGGACGCGGGGTGGTCTGGTCGCGTTCGGTGGCGTTCAGGACCGCCTGTACAGGCACCAGTCCGGACACGGGCCGCGGCGTGGTGTCCCGCGAGAGCGGGGCATCCATCATGCGAGCCATGAACTGAACCGGGAACATGGGGAGGCGTCAGGTTCGCTGCGCGTTGTAGGCCTTGACGCTACGCTGGCTCGCACGCGACAGGCTCAGGCGCTGTTGCAATTCGTGCAGGCGCGGTTCGGCCAGTGCACGGATCTGGGCATCGTTCTGCAGGATGGTACGGATGATCGCGACCTTGGTGCGTTGTTCGCTTTCGTTCAGGCGAACCCGATCGGTTTGCATCAGGCTGCCGACATAGGCCTGGCAGCGTTGCTCCAGCACGGCCAGATCATCCCATTCGCCCTGGCGAGCGGCATTCAGCATGCTGCCGGTCAGTTCGGAGAGCGATTCATAGGTGGTGAGGATTTCGTGGCTGGTCATGAAAGTCTCCGGTTCAAGCGGCGATGGGATGTTGGAGGGGGACGGCGGGGGATTGGCCGGTGACGCCGATCTGTTTCCAGGCGTCATGCAGTTCACGCAACAGCCCCAGCACTTCTTCCAGCGGCTCGGTCTGGTTTTTGAGATGGGCGAGCATCAGGCGCTTGCCCATGTAGTCGTACAGGGCGTCGAGCTGCATCGCGAGTTTGCCTCCCTGGCGGGTATCGAGTGCAGTGCGCAGGCCTTCCAGAATGATGGTGCTGGCCTTGGTGATGGCGGCCGATTTCTTGACCAGGTCGCCTTCATTCATGTGCCGGATTGCCATCCGCACCGAAAGTTCGGCCCCCTCATACAACATGATGATGAGCTGGTGCGGATTGGCAGCCACCACGCCGGTTTCGAGACCGACGTTGGCGTAGGCGTTGGCGGCAACTCTGGATTGTGTGTACACGTCTTCCTCCTGGTTTATTTATGCGGACGGCCGGCGGGGCAGTCACGTGGCGCGTTCGGAACGATGCAGGCGGCGCTCATTTGGATGAGGTGCTGCTCAACTGCTGAGTCAGATAAGTGCTGGTGGAATTCATGCGGCTCAGCAGAAGGTTCAGGTTGGTATATTCGGCCGTGTATTTCTTCTGCAGGGCCGTCATCTGGTTTTCCAGGCGGTCGATTTCGTCGTTGCGGTCCTGGACGTATTTGTTGAGACTCTGGGTGCGCGTATCGATCAGGCCGCCGGGGTCGAGCGTGGACTGGGCCCAGTCGGCCAGCCGGGTGGCGAAGCCCGTCGACGACGAGAACAAATTGGTCACATCGCTGAAATTGGCCGAGATGGCGCTATTGAGCTTGCTGCTGTCCAGACTCAGCGAACCGTCCTTCTGGAAGGCGATGCCGACCTCGGCAAGCGATGTCAAGGTGCCGCCACTGGCGGGCGTATTGAAAATGCCGCGCAACTGGTCCTGCATGACGCGCAAGGTGCCGTCGCCCGCCAAGGCGCCCCCTGCCGAGCCGTTGGTGGCGTAGGCGGAGCGGGATTTGATCTGGCTGGCCAGGGCGTTGTAGGCGTCGACAAACCCGGATGCCGCGGTGTTGATTGCCGTGGTGTCGCGCGCGACCGTCAGGCTGGCCGGCGCGGCGGTGGTGTTCGTGAGCGTCAGCGTGACACCCTGGATGGCCTCGCTCACCGTGTTGGATGCGCTGGTGATCGCGATCCCGTTCACCGTGAGGTCGGCATTCTGGGCGGCGATGGTCTGGGTCAGGTTCTGCGTGCCGGCCGGATCATAGCCCAGCAGGCTGCCGATGGAGCCGTCGCCGCCGCTGGTGGTGATTTTCATGCTGTTGCTGGCACCGGAACTGCCTGAGGTCAGCGCGAGGCGGTAGGGCGTGCCCGACCCGTCATTGACGATGGTCGCGGTCACGCCCATGGAAGCAGAGTTGATCGCGTCGCGTATGCCTTCCAGGGTGTTGTTGGTGCTGTCGATGGTGATGCTGGCGGTGCCGTTGCCGTTCGACGTGAAGGCCGCGCCGCTGTATACCCCGTTGGTCAGGGTGCCGCCGCCGATGGTGCCGAAGTCGAACGTGACCGTGGTGGCGGTGCCATTGCCGATGGCGGCAGTGCTGCTGGCCTGTCCCGCGGCAACCAGGCTCTGCGACTGCGCCAGCTTGCTTACCTCGACCGTGTAGTTGCCGGGCACGGCGGTGCTGCCCGCGGTAGCGGAAAAGACGCTGGGATCGGAGGGCGTGGCGGCGAGTTTCTGCAGGGTGGTGCCCAGATTCTGGGCTGCGGTCTGGAAGCTTGAGACCAGGCCACTCAGCGTGCCGAAGGAAGAGATCTTGGTCTGATAGCTGGTGATCTGGGTGTTGAGCGTGTCGATCGGACGCCGCTCGACCGCCATCAACTGCGAGACGAGGGTGGGGACATCAAGTGCGGTCGTGGTCGACGAAGTAATGGCCATGATGAATCTCCTGACTCAAGCCTTTTGTTTCAGCAGCAGACCTTGCTGGAATTGTTCGATTCCACGCGAAATCGCAAGGGTTTCTTCGGATGGGAATTGGCGAATCAGTTGACCCGTGCTGGTGTCCACCATCTTGACCACGACTTTTTTCGTGTCGGTGTCCACGCTGAACTCGAGGTTCTGGTTCGATTGCTGCATGGCTTTGTTGAGCGTTTCCACTGCGTTTTTCAGTTCTGCCGCGGAAGGTTGCTGGGGAACATTGTGGGCCTGGGTGTCGACGACAACCTTGGATTCGGTAGGGGCGGCGCCATGGGCGCGCGCGGCCGGGAGCACGGCCTGATTCATGAGGGTGGTGTTCTGGATAATCATCGCGATATCCTTCATGTCAAATCCCCAACCGACTGCTGCGGTTGGGGGTGTCTCCTATCAAAAACCGCTTAACGCAGCAGGGTCAGCACGGTTTGCGGCGTTTGGTTGGCCTGCGCCAGGACCGCGGTACCGGCCTGTTGCAGGATGTTGTTCTTGGCCTGGGCCGCGGTTTCGGCAGCGTAGTCGGTATCCATGACGCGGCTGTAGGAAGCCGAGTAGTTCACCGAAGCGGTCTGCAGCGTGGCCACGGCGGAAGCCAGCGACGACATGTCGGCGCCGAACTTGGCACGGGCGGTGCCGATGGCGGTCAACTCGGTGTCGAATGCAGCCAGGTTGGAGTAGGACGTCGCAGCGGTGAAGGTCGTACCCGTGCCGCCGGCCGTGCCGCCGCTCTCGTCCACGGTCACGGCGGAGCTGGCAGTGACCAGACCGTCGATACGCGCATTTTCAGCGAGGAGGGCAGTTGCTTCCTGGTTGGAGACCGCACCGGTCTGCACATAGATTTCGCGCAGGCGCTGGGTGTTTTCCGTGATCTGGGCCAGGTAACCGTCCGAGATCTGGGCTTTGGAAATGCCGTCGTTGGCATTGCGGATCTGCATGTTCGCGCCGCGGATCTTGGAATCGTAGGTGGTGGCGATGCCGAGGCCGGTCGCGTCATCCGCAGCGCTGTTGATGCGCAGGCCGGAAGACAGGCGCTGCTGGGCGGTTTGCAAAGCGAGTGCCGATTTGTTCAGGGCAGCGCCAGCAAAGAGAGCGCCTACGTTGGTGTTGATTACTTGTGCCATTTGTTTCTCCTTAAGTGGGTCGATGGTTCCGGCTTCTGTGCCCCAAAGGGTGCTCTGGTGCCGTCAACGTTGGTCTGCCCGTTGGGGCTACATGAACCGCCGTTGTGTGAGGAATCGTCGGGGGTTGGAGAAAGTTAAGGCTGCGGCTTCAAAAATCTGCATGATCTTCACTCCTCGGCCTTGACAGGCGCGTCCGAAGCCAGGCAGACGCGGTTCTTGCCGCTGTGCTTGGCTTCGTACATGGCGCTGTCGGCACGGGCGATGGAGGCTTCCTGCGATTCGCCAGGCACGCGCTGGGCGACGCCGGCGCTGAAGGTGATCAATACTTTTTCGTTGTTGTCGAGGAAATATTTCTTGGTGAGGCTGCGCTGCAGGCGGGTGATGATGCGCGCGGCCTCATCGAGCGGGGTGTTGGGAAGAATGATCAGGAATTCCTCGCCGCCCATCCGTGCGATGTGGTCGGTGATGCGCAGTTCTTCCTTTGCCACCTTGACCAGGTGGATCAGCGCCTCGTCGCCGGTCTGGTGGCCGCGCTTGTCGTTCAGCGCCTTGAAATTGTCGACATCGAGCACGGCGATGCTGAAGGGCGTGTCGTAACGATCGGCACGCGATGCCTCGCGTGCGAATTCGTCATCCAGTCCGCGCCGGTTGAGACTGCGGGTCATCGGATCTTCGCGCACCAGGGCGCTCATCTGGGCGAGCTCGGTTTCCAGCTGCTTGATGCGGCTCTCCGCCTGCACGGCGGCATCGCGCTCTCCGATCAGTTGCTCGTGGGCGCGCCGGGTGTCGGCCTGCGCGCTGCGCGTTTCGTCCAGCAGGTTCTCGAGGATGCGGTTCAGTTCCAGCACGTCCTCGGTATTGCGGATGCGCTCGATGTGGGTGGCGATCTTGCCCTGGTATTCGTCGTTGGCCGCCACGGCGTCCCGCATGCGGCTGACGAAGGTGGTCATGGTGGCTTTCAGCGTGGCGGTGGCCTCGCGCAGGCCGTGCTTGACCATGCTCTGCTTGTAGATGACTTCCTTGAGCCGCTTCTCCGCTTCCTGCAGCGTCTGGATCTGGAGCGGGCCTGCGATGACTTCCTCGACCATGTCGAGCTGGCCGCGCAGCCAGGTGTCGTCGTCCAGCAGTTCACCGATGTTTTCGACCAGCAGCAGCAGGATGCGTTTGAGCATCTCCTGCTGCTGCTGGAGATCCGGGGCCTGCATCTCGATGCCGACCCACAGGGATTTCAGGCCGGACGTGACGCTGCGCAAGGCCGATGCGCTGTTGGCGTCGCGCACCGCGGCGGCGAGATGCTGGGCCTTCTCGGCCAGGCGCGGACTGTGCGACAGCTGGGTGACGACGCCGAATTCCAGGGTTTTGGCCAGCAGGTCGCGCAGCAAGGCCAGGTTTTCCCCGCCGCCTCCGCTGCTTTCGCCCTGCTGCTTGAGCTGCAAGGTGATGTGGCCCAGTTGCTTGCGGCATTGCGTCCAGTCGTTCTTGCGGATGGCCTGATTCAGCGTTTCCACGGGTGCAGCCAGTTCGGGATGGTGCAGGTTGAGGTCCATCACCAGGCCGGACAGGGCGCTGGCGGCCGTGGCCGCACTCGAGGGAATAGCGGGTTGGGCGCTCGGCCCGCCCACGATTTCCTCGTATAGCGTCTGGTAGTTGTCCGGGGTGGGCGCGATCCGGCGCAGGGCCAGGCGGCGCAGGGTTTCGCGCGCGACCTCGGTCGGATTGGCAAGATTGATTTTGTCGTTTGGCTCAGCCATGTCGGCACTCAGGCCCGGGAAGGGCATTGACTATGCCTCGCATGGTAGGGCCGGCCCCGGCAGGATGAAGTCCGGATTAAGGCGGGAAAACCCCGGTATTTCTAAAACAGGCCCACGGCGCGCTCGGGCGGGACGGAAAGCGCCTTGGCGCCTAATCGAGCAGGCCGTGCTTGATGGCGTAATGCGTCAGTTCGGCGTTGTTTTTCAACTGCATTTTCTGCAGCAGGCGGGCCCGGTACATGCTGATGGTCTTGACCGACAGGGCGAGCTTGTCGGCAATGGCGGAGACGGTCAGTCCCGAGGCGATCATGCACAAGGTCTGGTATTCGCGGTTGGACAGGGCCTCGTGCGGCAGGCCGGTGCGCTCACCGCTGACCTGGCTGGCGAGTTCCTGGGCGACTTCGGCGCTGATGTATTTCTTGCCCGAGGCGACCAGGCGGATGGCGTGGACCAGCTGGTCGGGCGCGCTCTGCTTGTTGAGATAACCCGCCGCGCCGGATTTCAGCGCCCGCACCGCATACTGGGTTTCCCGGTACATGGATAGCATCAACACCTTGATGCCGGGGTGCTCCTTCTTCATGAGTTCCAGCGTTTCCAGGCCGTTGCGGTCAGGCATGGAGATGTCCATCAGCACCATGTCCCATGGTTCCAGCCGTGCCATCTGCAGGGCGCGGCTGGAACAGTCGGCTTCGCCGGCCACCACGATGTCCTCGACGTCGGCCAGGATCAGCTTGAGTCCCTCGCGGACGATGGCGTGGTCGTCGACGATAAGGATGCGATAGGGTTTTGCGGCTGCCACGAACGTTCTCTGCTTGGTATTGGGACGATTATGCCGTCATTCAGCCGGATCGGGCACAAGGACGGCCAGGGGAATGCGCAGGCTGACCTGGGTACCCTGCCGTTTGGCGGGCTGTACGGTGAGCTCGCCGCCCAGTGCGGCGGCGCGCTCGATCATGCCGAGTATGCCGAAACCATTCCCGTTTCCCGGCGCGGGCTGGAGGCCGCGGCCATTGTCGGTCAGCGTGATCCGCAGGCTGTCCGGTTCCCGCACCAGCCTGAGTTTCACCCGCGTGGCGCGGGCGTGCTTGGCGACGTTGGTCAGCGCTTCCTGCACGATGCGGAACGCGGCGATCTCCGCATCGGGGCCGAGCGGGATGGCATCCTCGGGCGCACTGAATTCATGGGGAATATCGGTGTTGCGGGTAAAACGCTGCAGCTGCCAGGCGATGGCGGGAACGATGCCGAAATCGAGCGCTGCCGGCCGCAGGTTGGAGGCGATCCGGTGCGCGGCCTCGAAGGTCTGGTCGACCACGTTGTCCAGGTAGGCCGTGCGCTGGATCAGCAGCGGCTGGTCGGACGGGAGGTGCCGCATCAGCCAGGACAGGCCGATCTTGATGGTGGTGAGGTTGCCGCCCAGGTCGTCGTGCACCTCGCGTGCCAAGTGCAGGCGCTCCTGTTCCTTGACCGCTTCGACGTGTGCGGCCAGTGCGCTCAACTGGGCCCGCGAACGCAGGAGTTCGGCCTCAGCCTGCTTGCTGTGCGTCATGTTCAGCATGATGCCGTCCCAGATCGTGCCGTCCTCGTCCTTGCGCTGGCTGACGCGTATCGCGACCCATTTCACGTCCTTCCAGGCTTTCATCCAGATGCGGCCCTCCCAGTTGAAGGTCATGTGGCCACCGTCGGCTTGCGCCAGCTGGGCCAGATAATCGGGCCGGTCTTCCTCCAGGATCAGCTTGTAGAAGCGCTCGGGCTTGCCATGCAAGGCGGACGCCTTGATGCCGAGCAGCTGGGCGGATTGTTCGCTCACGTAGCGCAGCGTGGGCGGGGCATCGTGCCGGCGTTGGATCTGGAACGCCATGCCCGGGATATGCGCCACGATCGCGTGCATGTCCGATACCGAATGCGCCAGGGCCTGCCGTGTGGCCTCGCGCTGGCTGACGTCATTGGCGATCCAGATGAAAACCGGTTTTTCGTGGTCGGCCGAGTACAGCATCCGGACCTCGACGGGGTATAGGGTCCCGTCCCGGCGGCGGCAGTGCACGCTGAGCGCGGTGCGGCGCTTTTTTCCATGCCTGAGCAGGGTGAGCAGGGTATGGAAGGCTTGCCTGTCCTCGGGCGGAAGAAAATCCAGCGGCGTCAGTTTCTGCAGGGCTCGGGGCTGGTAGTGTAGATTCTTGGCCGCCGCCGGATTGGCCTGGACGATCCGCAGGGTGTCGGCGTCGAACACCATCACCTCGGTTGCCGATTCCTGCAGGATGGCCTTGAGCAGGGTGCCTTCGTCGGCCGCTCTGGATGAAGCCATAAGTCTCCTCGATATTGGAATGAGGGCGATCCGGTCGCCTCGGGCACATTATTATCGGCGCAAACGCGGATCCGGCCAGGCATCACTTGAAAGCGGACAATTCCCCCAGATTTACTAGGCTGATTAATGAGGGAATGCCATATGCCCACCATCCGCCCCGCTGCCGTTGCGGGATTGTTCTACCCAGACAATCCGATCGAGCTCAAGCGTACCGTCGCCGACCTGCTGGCCCACGCCGGGGCAGAAGCAGCCCGGCCTGCCCCGAAGGCCCTGATCGTACCGCATGCCGGCTATATCTATTCCGGTGCCGTTGCCGCCAGCGCTTATTCGGCATTGGCCGATCTGCGCGGCCGTATCCACCGGGTGGTGCTGCTCGGTCCCACCCACCGCGTCCCGCTCCGCGGGCTGGCGCTGCCCGAAGCGGAGCGTTTCGCCACCCCGCTTGGCGAAGTCCCGCTGGACTATGCGGGCATGCAGGCGCTCGCCGGACTGCCGCAGGTGGTGCGCAGCGCCGCGGCGCACCAGATGGAACATTCGCTGGAAGTGCAGCTGCCCTTCCTGCAGCAGGTGCTGGGCGACTTCCAGCTGTTGCCGCTGGCAGTGGGCGACGCCAGCGCAGCCGAGGTGGCCGAGGTGCTGGAACAGGTGTGGGGCGGCGACGAGACACTGATTGTGATCAGTTCCGATCTGTCGCATTTCCTGCCCGACGCGCTCGCCCGCCAAGTGGATGGCGAGACCGTCAAGGCCATCCTGGCGCTGAACCCGCATCTCAACCACGAGCAGGCCTGCGGCGCGACGCCGGTCAACGGTCTGCTGCTGGCTGCCAAACGGCACGGCTTGCACCCAGTTGCGCTGGACGTGCGCAACTCCAGCGACACCGCAGGCGATCCCGAACGGGTGGTCGGCTATGCCGCCTTCGCTTTCCAACCGGAGGCCGACAGCGACCGGCCGGATGCGGAGAAGGGCGCGACCCTGCTGAAGCTGGCGCGCACGGAAATCGCCTCGAAGCTGGGCCACCCGGGCGTGGTATCCACGCAGTCCGATTGGCTGGCCGAACCGGGTGCGACCTTCGTCACCTTGACCCGGCAGGGCGAGCTGCGCGGCTGCATCGGCACGCTGGAGGCGCATCGCCCGCTCGGTGTCGACGTGCGCGAGAACGCGGTGGCAGCGGCGTTTCGCGACCCGCGCTTCATGCCGCTGTCGCACAACGAGTTCGACGAGATCCGGGTCGAGGTATCGTTGCTGTCGCCGACCGAACCGCTGGCGGTGGCTGATGAAGCGGCGGCGCTCGCTGCGTTGCGCCCGCACGTCGACGGCGTGGTGTTCGAGTACGGCCACTACCGCAGCACTTTCCTGCCGCAGGTGTGGGAACAACTGCCAAAGCCGGCCGAATTTCTGGCCCACCTGAAACGCAAGGCCGGACTGCCCGCGGATTTCTGGGCAGAGCAGGTGAAGCTGTCGCGCTACACGGTGAGCAAGTGGAAGGAGGAGGAGCCACATGGGCAGTAAGCCTCGGCACGTGCGAACGACTGCGAATACGGCCGCCACCGACGCGCTATCCAATATCCTCCACGTTCTCGTGAAAGAGGGGGCCGCATGAGTATTCCCGAATCGCACACCCCCGCGCGCTGGTGGCACACGCTGCCCGACGGCCGCATCCAGTGCGACCTCTGTCCCCGCGACTGCAAGCTGCACGAGGGCCAGCGCGGCTTGTGCTTCGTGCGCAAGATGGAAGGCGGCCGGATGGTGCTCACGACCTATGGCCGCTCATCCGGCTTCTGCGTCGACCCCATCGAGAAGAAGCCGCTCAATCACTTCTACCCCGGATCGTCGGTGTTCTCCTTCGGCACTGCGGGTTGCAACCTAGCGTGCAAGTTCTGCCAGAACTGGGACATCTCCAAGTCGCGCGAGACCGACACGCTGATGGACCAGGCCGCACCGGACGAGATCGCCATCGCGGCGGAACGCGCCGGCTGCAGAAGCGTGGCCTTCACCTACAATGACCCGGTGATCTTTGCCGAATATGCGATGGACGTCGCCGATGCCTGCCATGCGCGCGGCCTCAAGACGGTGGCGGTGACCGCCGGCTACATCCACGACGAACCACGCCGCGCGTTCTACGCCAAGATGGACGCGGCCAACGTCGACCTCAAGGCCTTCACCGACGACTTCTACGTCAAGCTGACCGGTGCGCATCTGCAGCCGGTGCTCGACACGCTGGTGTATCTCAAGCGCGAGACCAACGTCTGGTTCGAGATCACCACGCTGCTGATTCCCGGCCACAACGATTCCGACGCCGAGCTTGAGGCGATGAGCCAGTGGATCCTGCGCGAACTCGGCCCCGAGGTGCCGCTACATTTCTCGGCCTTCCACCCCGACTGGAAAATGCAGGGCGTGCCCCCCACGCCAGCCTCGACGCTGAGCCGCGCGCGCGATATCGCGTTGAAGGCCGGACTGCATTACGTCTACACCGGCAATGTGCACGACACGTCGGGCGGCACCACCGCCTGCCCAGCCTGCCATGAAGCCCTGATCGTGCGCGACTGGTATCGCATCGACCATTACAGCGTCACGCCCGATGGCCATTGCCCGCATTGCGGTCATGCCATCGCCGGCCGCTTCGGCACGTTCAGCCACCCCTTCGGCAATCGCCGCATCCCGATTTCCATGCACCGGGAGGGTCGCGCATGAGCACGTCCACCCTGGTCCACATCCCGGCCGGCAACGTCACCGTCGAGGGGATGCTGGAGTTGCCCGAGCGCGCTGCCGGTCTGGTGCTGTTCGCCCACGGCAGCGGCTCGTCACGCCATTCGCCGCGCAACAACACTGTCGCCGGCGTGTTGCGGCAGGCCGGGGTCGGCACGTTGCTGATGGACCTGCTGACGCCCGAAGAGGATCGCGAATACGCCCGGCGCTTCGACATCGGGCTGTTGACGCAGCGTCTGCTGGATGCAGTGCGCTGGGTCCGCGTACAGGCCTCCACCCGGAACCTCCCGCTAGGATTGTTTGGCGCCAGCACCGGCGCCGCGGCTGCACTCGAGACCGCGGCCGAACTAGGCGGCGAAGTCCGCGCGGTGGTCTCGCGCGGCGGCCGTCCCGATCTCGCCAGCGAACAGGCGCTGCTGCGAGTGACCGCGCCCACGCTTTTATTGGTCGGCGGCCATGATGGCGGCGTGATCGACCTCAACCAGCTGGCCTACGATCAGCTGAATTGCGAAAAGGACATGGTGATCATTCCTGGTGCCACCCACCTGTTCGAGGAACCCGGCACGCTGGAAGCCGTGGCCAAGCAGGCCGCAGCCTGGTTCGTCCGTCACCTGAGTCCCGCAGCCTAGGGTTTGCCGCACAAACCCGGGCGGACGGCGGGGCAGGTCACACGTGGAACAGGTAGATGTAGCCCACGGCAATGCCCAGGAACAGGAGGGTCATGCCGCCGCCCGCGCGCATGTAATCCGCATTGCGGTATCCGCCCGGGCCCATCAGGAGCGCATTCACCTGATGCGTGGGCAGGATGAACGAGTTCGACGCCGACACCCCCACCAGGAGTGCCGCCCCGCGGGGGTCGATCCCGGCGAGTTCCGACAATTCGATGACCAGCGGTACCAGCAGGACGGTGGCCGCGACGTTGGACATGAACAGGGAGAACAGGGTGGTCAGGGTGGCGATGGCCAGCAGGATGAGGAGCGTATGGCCGCCGGTCAGCACCAGCATCATCTGATGCGCGACATAGCTGGCGGCGCCCGTCGACTCCATCGCCACGCCCAGGGGGATCAGTCCGGCGAGCAGGAAGACCGTGCGCCAATCGACCGAGCGATAGGCGTCGTCGATGCTGATCACGCGCAGCAGGATCATGGCCAGCGCACCGCTCATCAATGCAATCGACAAAGTCGCCCCGCTCAAGGCCAGACCGATGGCGCCGGCAAAGCACAGGCCGGCGACCCAGGCCTTGGATTCGTCGATATCTTCCGCTTCGACCGGGGTGGCGACCACGAAGTCCCGATCATGGGCCAGCGCCTTCAACTCGCTCCAGCGGCCGTGGACGACGATGGCGTCGCCGGGGCGCAGAGGACGGTCGGAGAAGTCGCCGCGCTCGGCCTGCCCCTCGCTCAGCAGCAACAGGGGCTCGACCCGGTAAGACCGGCGAAAGCTGATGTCGCGGATGCTCTTGCCCGCAAGCGAGGAACGCGGCGCCAGGATGAGTTCCGCATACCCTGCCGCAGTGGGATTCTGCAGCGCCTCAAACCGCTCCACGGTTTCGCTCAGATCAAGCGCCCATTCAGTGGAGAAACGCTCCGCCTCGTGCCGCTCGCCGATCAAGGCCAGCACCTGCCCGGCAGCGAAGTGGGCATGCCGCCAGGGCGCATAGAGGATTTCATCCCCGTCCGCCAGTGCAATCAGGTGTAGCGTATAGCCGGTCTCCATGCCGGCTTCTTCGCGGGTCTTGCCGATGAGCGCACTGTCCGGAGAGACCCGCAGCTCATGGATGTGCGTGGGGAGTTGCCAGGATTCGATCAGCTCGCGCTGCTGCTTCCCGCTGGTGTCCTCCCCGGTTTTCGCAGGCAGGACATATTTCCCCGCGAGCATGAAATAGACAATCCCTGCGCCAAGCAGGACCAGACCCAACGGGGTCACGCTGAACAGGCCGAATTTTTCCTGTCCCCCAGCCTGCATCAGGTCGTTGAGGATGATCAGCGGGCTCGAGCCGACCATGCTCAGCGTGCCGCCGAGAATCGCCGCGAAGCCCATCGGCATCAGCAGGCGTGAAACCGGGATATGGGTCCGCTTGGCGATCCGCAGCATCGCCGGAAGGAACAGCGCTGCCGCGCCGACGTTCTGCATGAATGCGGAAATGCCTCCCACGACCCCGGATACGGTACCGATCAGGCGGGGTTCGCTTCTGCCCGCAAAGCGCATGATCGGCTTGATCACGCGGTTCATGAGGCCGGAACGATCGACCCCATAGCCGAGAATCATGACCGCGATGATCGATACGACGGCGTTGCTGGCCAGGCCGGAGAAGGCCTGCTGCGGCGTAACCAGTTGCAGCCAGCCCAAAGCCAGCATGATGAGGATCGCGATCACATCGACGCGCAACGCCTCGGTTACGAAGAGGAAAACGGTGACTGCCAGCACGGCGAGTACCAGGGCGATTTCAGGGGTCATGTCCGCTCTCTTTTTGTATTCAAACTACCTCAGGCCAGTATAACGTGCGTCTGTGCGAGCCGGTTCGGGCCTTGCCCGGCTTTCGGCCATGCCGGGGACATGGCATGATCCGAGGGAACCCGCGGATGAACATGGAAAGTATTGCCGAAACCTCGCCAGTCTTCGTCGCCCGGAACCTCGCCAAGGTCTACCGCATGGGCGAGGTCGAGGTGCAGGCCTTGCGTGGCATCGACCTCACGCTCTATCGCGGCGAGCTGGTGGTGCTGCTTGGCCCGTCGGGCAGCGGCAAGTCCACCTTGCTCAACATCCTCGGCGGCCTCGACGTGCCGAGCGGGGGCGACGTCTACTACCTCGACCACAAGCTGACCGGCGCGACCGAGGCGGACCTAACCCGTTTTCGCCGCGAGCACGTCGGCTTCGTCTTCCAGTTCTACAACCTCATCCCCAGCCTCACCGCGCGCGAGAACGTCGCTGCGGTGACCGAGATTTCGTCCGCGCCGATGCGGCCCGAGGACGCGCTGGCCTTGGTGGGCCTGGGCAACCGTCTCGACCATTTTCCGGCGCAGCTCTCCGGCGGCGAGCAGCAGCGCGTGGCGATCGCCCGCGCCATCGCCAAGAATCCGGCGGTGCTGCTGTGCGACGAGCCGACCGGTGCGCTCGATTCGGCCACCGGCGTGGTGGTGCTCGACGTGTTGGAAAAGGTGAACCGCGAACTTGGCACGCTGACCGTGCTGATCACCCACAACGTCGGCATCGCTGACATGGCCGACCGTGTGATCCGGCTGTCCGACGGTCGGATCGCCGACATCCATGCGAACGCCGTGAAGAAGGCGGCGTGCGAACTCAGCTGGTAGCGTCATGAAGGCGCTCGACCGCAAGCTGTTCCGTGATCTCTGGCACATGCGCGGCCAGGTGCTGGCAATCGCCGCGGTGATCATGGGTGGTGTCGCCACCATGGTGATGTCGCTCTCCACCTACGATTCGCTGGTTACCACGCGCGACCGTTTCTACAGCGAGTACCGTCTCGCCGACGTGTTTGCCAGCCTCAAACGCGCACCCGAGCCGGTCGCGGAACGGCTTGCCGCGCTGCCGGGCGTGGAGCGCCTGGAAACACGGGTGAGGGCCGGGGTGAAGCTCGAAGTGGCGGGCTTTTCCGATCCCATCACCGGCCAGATCCTGTCCTTGCCGGACGTGGGCGAGGCGCAGCTCAACCGGCTCTACTTCAAGCGCGGACGCACGGTGCAGCCATGGAGCACCGACGAAGTGGTACTGTCCGACACCTTCGCCGATGCCCACCATCTGCAGCCAGGCGACACGCTCGCCGCCATCATCCACGGCAAGCGCAAGACGCTCACCGTGGTCGGCGTCGCGGTGTCGCCGGAATATGTCTACCAGATCGCCCCCGGCGCCATGTTTCCCGATTTCAAGCGCTACGGGGTGCTGTGGATGGCACGCAACGCGCTCGGCATCGCCTACGACATGAAAGGCGCCTTCAACCAGGTCAGTCTGACGCTGGCGCGCGACGCCAACGAACAGGACGTGATCGACCGCGTCGACGCGATCCTCTCCGACTACGGCGGCACCGGCGCCTATGGACGCAAAGACCAGTTTTCCAACCGCTTTCTCAGCGAGGAACTGAAGCAGCTGCGGACCATGGCAACCATCTTCCCGGCCATCTTCCTCGGCGTCGCTGCCTTCCTGCTCAACGTCGTGCTGAGTCGGCTGATCGCACTGCAGCGCGAGCAGATCGCCATCCTCAAGGCCTTTGGCTACAGCTATGCGGCGATCGGCATGCACTACGTCAAGATGGTGCTGTTGATGGCGCTGCTCGGGGTGGCGGCCGGGGTGGCGCTCGGCACCTGGTTCGGCCAGGGGCTGTCGCACGTCTACAGCGAGACGACCTTCCGCTTCCCCTATCTGGATTACCGGCTACGGCCGGGCACGGTGCTGATCGCGCTGGCGGTGTCGGCGCTGGCGGCGGTCAGCGGCACGCTGGTATCCGTCATGCGTGCGGTGCGGCTGCCGCCGGCCGAAGGCATGCGCCCGGAGATGCCGGCGCGTTATCGCGCCAACGTGATCGAGCGCATCGGCCTGCAGCGCTGGCTGGCCTCGCCGTCACGCATGATCCTGCGCCATATCGGGCGGCGCCCGCTGAAGTCGCTGCTGACCGTGCTCGGCATCGCCTGCGCCTGCGGGCTGATGATGGTGGGCAACTACCAGAAGGGCGCGATCGATTTCATGGTCGACGTGCAGTTCCGCCAGGCCTCGCGCGAGGATCTGGCGCTCGCCTTCATCGACCCCACCTCCGGCCGCGCCCTGCACGAGCTCGCCGCGCTGCCGGGCGTCGATTACGTCGAAGGCTACCGCGACGTGCCGGCGATCCTGCGCTTCGGCCAGTACCGCCATCGCGCCGCGCTGTTCGGCATCCAGCCGGAAGGCCGGCTGCACCGTTCGCTCGACAGCCGGCTGAAGCCGGTGGCGGTGCCGCCGGGCGGCGTCGTGCTCACCGATTATCTGGCGAATAACATCCTGCACGTGAAGCCGGGCGACATGCTGACGGTGGAGGTGCTGGAAGGCAGCCGGCCGGTGCGGCAGGTGCCGGTGCTCGGCATCACCCAGCAGTATCTGGGCGTATCGGCCTACATGCAGAAGGACTCGGTGAATGTCCTGATGCGCGAAGGCAATACGGTGACCGGCGCCTATCTGGCAGTGGAGCCGGGCACCGAGCCGGAACTGTACGCCAGGCTGCACGACCGTCCGCGCGTGCTCGGCATGGTCGCCAACAAGACGGCGGTCCAGAGTTTCTACGCCACCATCGGCGAGTTCATCCTGTTCTACAACCTGGTCGCCACGGTGCTCGCCGGCGCGATCGGTTTCGGGGTGGTCTACAACAGTGCGCGCATCGCGCTGTCCGAACGTGGGCGCGAGCTTGCCAGCCTGCGGGTGCTGGGCTTCACCCGCGGCGAGATCGCCTATATCCTGCTGGGAGAGTTGGCGCTGCTGACGCTGGCGGCGATTCCGGTCGGTTTTCTGGTCGGTGTTGGCTTGGTCGGCATCCTGGTGGTGTCCTTCCAGAGCGAACTCTATCGGTTGCCGCTGATCCTGACGCCGGAAAACTACGCCATGGGGGCGAGCGTCGTCATCGTTTCCGCGCTGCTGTCCGGACTCCTGCTGTGGCGGCGCCTGGGCCGGCTGGATCTGGTGGCGGTACTGAAAACACGCGAATAGGAACAACAACAGCTATGCGGCTACGCGCAAAAATCGGACTGTTCGCCACCGCCACGGTGGTGGCGGTTGGCCTCGTGATCGGCTTCATGCCGCGCGCGGTCCCGGTGGATATCGCCGAGGTGAAGCGGGCGCCGCTCACGGTGACGGTGGAGGAGGAGGGCAAGACCCGGGTCCGCGAGCGCTACATGGTAGCGGCGCCGGTGGCCGGCTACGCGCGGCGCATCGACCTCAAGGCCGGCGATCCCGTGGCCGCCGGTCAGGTGCTCGCCGTGATCGAGCCGGCGCGTTCGGTGGCGCTCGATCCGCGGACCCGCGTGCAGGCGCAGGCGCAGGTGAGCGCCGCGCAGGCCGCGCTGGTGGTGGCACAGGAAAATGCGCGCGCCGCCGTCGCCGCCGCGCAGCTGGCGCAGCAGGAGCGCGTGCGTGCCGAATCCCTGCGGCAATCGAACTTCGTGTCCGCCCAGGCGCTCGACACGGCCCGCACCGCGGAAACCCGCGCCCGCGCGGCGGAGCAGGCCGCGCAGTATGCGGTCAGGGTGGCCCGCTTCGATCTGGAAACGGCGCGCGCGGCTGCCGCCAGCACCGCACACCTGCAGGCCGGCGGTGCGGCCGAGCTGCTGCAGGTGCGTGCGCCGGTGGCTGCGCGCGTGCTCAGGGTGCAGCATGAAAGCGAAGGCCCGGTGGCGACCGGCCAGCCCCTGCTCGAGATCGGCAATCCCGAAAGCCTGGAAGCCGAGGTGGAGGTGCTGTCCACCGATGCGGTGAAGATCGCGTCGGGTTCGAAGGTGATCCTGGACCGCTGGGGCGGCGACCCGCCGATCGAGGGTAGGGTGCGTGTCGTCGAGCCGGGCGGCTTCACGAAAATCTCCGCGCTTGGCGTCGAGGAGCAGCGCGTGCGCGTCATCGTCGACTTCACCTCGCCGCGCGAGGCGTGGGCACGGCTCGGCGACGGCTACCGGGTGGAGGCGCGTTTCGTATTGTGGGAAGGCAAGGACGTGCTGCAACTGCCGACCAGCGCATTGTTCCGCCTCGGCTCGGGGTGGGCGGCATTCAGGCTGGATGGCCGGCGCGCCCGTCAGGCACCGGTCGAAATCGGCCAGCGTGCCGGGCTGGCGACCCAGGTGCTGTCAGGACTCAAGGCCGGCGACCGGGTGGTGGCCCATCCGGACGAAACGATCCGTGACGGTGTGCGCGTGAAGCCGCGCTGACGCTCAAGCCTGCTTGAGGATGGCCTCGACTTCGGCGTCATCCACCTGCGGAAAGTCCGTATAGAACTGCCCCACTGCCTGGAAGGACATTGGCGTCGACAGGCACACCACCTCGTCCGCATAGGGGCGGATCTTCTCCACCGTGTCGGCCGGGGCTACCGGCACTGCGCAGATCAGGCGTGCCGGCTTCTTGTCGCGCAGCGCATGCAACGCGGAAATCATCGTTGCACCCGTCGCCAGCCCGTCATCGACCACGATGACGGTGCGCCCGGCGGGGTCGATCGGTGGGCGCAACGGCGTGTACTGCGCGCGCCGTTTCTTGATGACTTCGAGCTGGACCTGCCTTTCCTGCGCGAGATAGGTCGGTGTGCCGCCGACCGATTCCGCGTAGTCGGACACATACGTCCAGCCCGATTCATCGATCGAGCCGATGGCGAATTCCGGATTGAAGGGTGCGCGCAGCTTGCGTACCAGCACTACGTCGAGCTCGCCTTCGAGGGCCCGCGCGAGCAGCTGCCCCATCGGCACGGCGCCGCGCGGGATGGCGAGTATCAGGGGATGCTGGCCTTTGTACGAGGCCAAGGCTGTCGCGAGACGCTCGGCTGCCTGGTGACGGTTGGCGAAAACCATGTCGATCTCCCGATGATGCCTACTTTCATCCTAGACAAACGTCAGCCGGCCGCGAACAGCGCTAGACGGAATGCAATGAAAAAGGCCTGCGTGCAGCAGGCCTTGAGGGTCGTCCGGTTTTCCGCGACCGAATCAGAACTCGTATTCGGTCTGCAGCCTGAACGTATTGTCCGGTGTGGCATCCGACACGCCGAACAGCCAGGCAGCGTTGTACTTGATGGCATGGTGGTGGGCGGTGGCCAGTTTGCCGAAGACGGCCGGTCCTATCTTATGCGACTGGTCCCGGGAGGCTTCCCAGTCGTTCCAGGGGCCGGTGCCGCCAAACCCCTGGAGCCCGTATTCGAAGGCGGGCTGCCAGCGGTATTTCACCTGCCACTGGTACCCGGCTTCGGTCGGGCTGGATACGGCGGCGTTGAAGCGCTTCTCGAACAGGATGTTGCCGTTGAATTGCAGCTTGCCGAACTCGGTCTGGAAGAGCGGGCCGACTTTCAGTTCGACGCCTTCGTCGTGGTCGCTCGGCACTTCGATCTCGGTGATGAAGCCGACGTCCACCGGATATTTCCCGGTCTCGGTGAGCTGGAATTTGTTCTCCCACTCGAAGGCATCGTACTTGACGCCATCGCCGCCGGTCTTCGTATACTTCAGATAGATTTCGGTGAACCACCAGTCGTTGGCGCCGTAGCCCAGCCCCAGCGAGGCCATGGATTGCCGCGGTGCGCTGTCGACGGTGCCGAATTTGAAGTCGATCTCCTTCTCGCCTTTCTCCACGGTGGGCGTGTAGACATAGTCGGTGGGATCGGCGAGGGCAGATTGCAGATACAGCATGCCCATCGCAGCAATCAACACTGCGTTGCGTTTCATGGAGTTCCTTTCAGGTTGCCTGGGGTATGCGGGGGCGACTCCAGCGCATCCCGAACAGGATGACGAGGAAGGTCAGCGCGTAGAACAGCACCTGCATGCCGCTGGGGCGGGCCTCGTAGCCGGCGAAGATGTGCAGCAGGTTGCCCAGAAACGAGTCCATGGGCAGCAGGGACGAGGAATCCCACAGCGGGCTGGCGAGCGGACGAATGAGGTCGCCCTGGATCAGCAGGCGTGCCATCTGCCCGGCCATGCCGGCTGCGAGAAAAAGAATCAGGGCGCTGGTGACGGTGAAGAAATGGCGCAGCGGAATCCGGGCAAGCCCCGAATACAGCACCCATCCCGCGCCGATGCCGGCTGCCAGGCCCAGCAGGCCGCCGCTCAACATGGAAACCCGGCTCGAGCCATCACCCGCGGCCAGTCCATACAGAAACAGGGCGGTTTCCGAACCTTCGCGCAGGACCGCCAGGGCGATCAGGATGGCCAGCGCCGACATTTCCCGCTGCCCCGACTTGACCGCGTGTCCCATCGATTTGGCCTGCGCGGCCATCTCGCGCCCGTGGGTGGCCATCCAGATGTTGTGCCAGCCCAGCATCAGTACTGCGATGCCCAGGATGGCGGCATTGAACAGTTCCTGTCCGGCGCCTTCGGCCATCTCGGCGATGGTCTCGGTCAATCCGGCCACCACCAGGGCGCCGCCCAGGCCGGCGCCGATGCCGATGGCGAGCCAGAGGTTGCGGCCGGTCAGGCCGCGCGTGGCGGCGGCGATGATGCCGATGAGCAGGGCGGCCTCGAGGCTTTCCCTGAAAACGATGATGGCCGATCCGAACATGCTTTACTCCGCCACGATCACGCCGCGCGCGGTCTTGTCGTGGAATTCGCCGTAGAAGGGATATTTGCCGGGCGCGAGCGGACCGACATAGATCGTGACCTTGCCATTGCCTGCCACCAGTTTTTCGCGGTTGAGCTCATGGCTTTCGAATTCTTCCGGCGTGCTGTCCAGATTGCTGACCAGCAGCTTGACCTTCTTGCCTGCGGGCACTTTCAGTTCGCTGGGCGTGAATTGATGGTCCTTGATCGTCAGCGTGGCTTCCAGATCGGCTGCCAGGCTGGCAAGGGGGAACATCAAACAGGCAAGGACAAGGGCTTTCATGGGTGTCTGCAATCATTCACGTTTGCATAACGATAATCGTTCTCGTTAATATGCGCAAGAACTTCCTGAAGACCGCCTTGCAAGCAAAAAGCGGGTCGGCTGACCTGGACGCGTAGCCGGGGTGCCCTGCGAAATGTCAGAAGGGAAATCGCGTTGTCATGGCCGGCCGGGTCTTGCCGGCGACCAGATGGGTGACTTTGGGCGGCTCGCTGCCGCGATGGAATGCCCGTGTCTGTTCCAGGACGTCCCGATCCGCAACCGTGACCCGTTCGTGCTGGCGCAAATGCTCGTGCCAGGATTCGACCATGAAGCATTCCACCATGCGTTCGGGATGTTCGACGTCCCAGAACAGTTCCCACATGAAGGCGCCATCGCGCCGGCGGATCCGGCTGATCTGCTGCATGGTCCGGGCGAACGCCTCGGTCTGGGCCGGGTCGATCCGGTATTCCACCGTGACCATGACCGGCCCGCGGTCGCTTTCGCGTTCCCCGGCCATCATGGGCGTGGGCCAGAACAGCGAGGGCGAAAGGTCGGCGACATCATGCCGCCCGACCCGGTACGAGCGGGTAAGGGCAATCCCGACCAGAGCGCCGACGGCGGCGACACTCAGCGCGAGCGGGATGCCCGTCCAGGAGGCGACCTGGCCCCACAATGCGCTGCCGGCCGCCATCCCGCCCATGTAGACGACCCAGAACAAGGCCAGGCCACGCGCGCGTACCCATCCGGGCAGGGCCGTCTGCGCGGCGGTCATCAGCGAGGAGACCACGCTGATCCAGGCAACTCCGATCAGCAGCATGGCCGTCCCGGCCGCAACCACGTTCCCGCTGTGGGCGAGCGCCAGCATGGCCAGGGCGTACAGCCCGGTCGCGCCGGCCACGATCCGGTCGCGCGAGAAGCGGACGTGCGCATGGGGCAGCAGCAGGGCGCCGGCCACTGCGCCCAGGCCCAGGCAAGCCAGGAAGAGTCCGTACGTCCCGGGGCCGCTGTGTAGTTCCTGCCTGACGATGAGCGGCAGCAGGGCCCAGGAGGCGCTGGCGAACACGAAGAAGGCGACGCCGCGGGTGAGCACTGCGCGCAACTCGGGCGAATGGCGCGCATAGCGCAGACCGGCACGTACCGCGCCGGCAAGCCGTTCGGCGGGTAGTCCACTCGCCGTGGGCGGGCGCTGCCAATGCCTCAAGGCGGCAATGACGGCAATAAACGACACGGCGTTCAGCACGAAGACCGCGCCCGGCCCGGCGGCGGCCACGATCACCCCGGCCAGCGCGGGGCCGACGGCTCGGGCGACGTTCAGCCCCATGGAATTCAGCCCGATCGCTGCCTGGAGTTCGGCGCGTGGCACGAGTTCCGGCGTGATCGCACCCCAGGCCGGCATCATCATGGCGTTGCCGATGCCGAGCGCGAAGGTGAACAGCAACAGGAGCGGCGCGGTGGTCAGGCCCGCGAGCGTGAGGACGCCCAGCGTGGCGGCCATGGCCAGCATCCACACCTGGGAGGTGATGAGGTAGCGGCGGCGATCGACGATGTCGGCCAGCGCTCCGGCCGGCAGCGCCAGCAGGAAGACCGGTGCTGTGGTGGCGGCCTGCACCAGTGCCACCATCAGGGGGTTGGGCGCGAGCGAGGTCATCAGCCAGCCGGCGCCGACCTCGTGCATCCAGGAACCGATGTTCGACGCGACCGACGCAATCCACAATGTCCGGAACACGCGGTTGTAGAGGGGGGCCCAGGGCGAGATGGGCTTGGGCGTCTCGGCGGTCACGATGCGTCCGCGTCAGGCGCCGTTCAGCGCGTTTTTCCAGGTGCGCAGCGGAATGCACGTCTGCAGGCGATGGAGGGCGCGGTCGACCAACGCGGCATGGAGTTCGTGGCCGACCGGCGAGGCCACGTCCAGCGTGGCGTCTCCCTGGCACTGCATGAGCCGTTCGTAGGCGGCATACGCGTGCTCGACCGGGATGACCGGGTCGTCTTTCCCGTGCAGCACGTGCAAGGTCGTGAATTCGGGCGCCCGGTCGGGCAGCGTCGCAAAACGGCCGGAAAACGCCAGGACCCGGCCGACGCCGCCATCATGCGCAATGCCGTATTCCAGCGCCATGATCGCGCCCTGCGAGAAGCCGGCCAGCGCCGTGTCCGGCTGCATCACCTTGAGACGATCCTGGGCCTGTCGAATCAGCGCGTGCAACGCCCGCATGGCCGCGGCCACGCGGGCAGCCCGGTTGTCGTCGCCCAGACCATCGAGGGAGAACCACTGCCTGCCGCCGTCGTGTCCGTCGAATGCGGCGATGCCTTCGGGCAGCAGGAACGCGGCCTGGGGAAAGGCGGCACCGAGCGTGTCGACCAGCGGCAGCATGTCCGGGGGCGTCCTGCCCGCGCCGTGCAGCACAATGAAAAGCTGCCGGACCGGCAGCGTGGCGGGCAGCAATTCGATTCCTTGAAAGTCGTGTTCGCTCATGGGCTGTCTCCGCTGCCGGTCCGGCAGGCCACCTTATCCCGGCTTGAACAGATCTTTGTATGCCCGCGGCTGGGAACGCCAGTACTGTTTCGGCGCATCGACCTGGCCGCCGAGCTTCGCCGCTGCGTGCCAGGGCCAGCGCGGGTCGTACAGCATACCGCGAGCGAGCGCCACCATGTCGGCCTGGCCCGAGGCGAGGATGGTTTCCGCCTGTTCCGGCTCGGTGATCAGGCCCACGGCGATCGTGGGGAGTCCGGTTTCGCGCCGGATTCTGTCGGCGAAGGCAACCTGGTAGCCCGGTCCGACCGGGATTTCCTGCAAGGGAGAGAGCCCGCCGCTGGACACGTCGATGAACGCGCAGCCGCGGCGCTGCAGTTCCTTTGCGAACGCGACGCTCTGCTCGATATCCCAGCCGCCGTCCACCCAGTCGGTGGCGGAAATCCGGATGCCCACCGGCGTGTCATCCGGCACGGCGGCGCGGAGAGCGTCGAACACCTCGAGTGGAAATCGCATGCGATTTTCCAGCGTGCCGCCGTAGCGGTCGTCGCGGGTATTCGACAGGGGCGACAGGAACTGGTGCAGCAGATAGCCGTGTGCCGCGTGCAGTTCGATCACGTTGAAGCCCAGTCGTTGCGCACGCTGCGCCGCAGCCACGAAATCGCTGCGGATGCGTGCGAGTCCGGCTTCATCGAGGGCGATCGGGCGGATGTCGTCTGCCGCATAGGGCAGGGCGGACGGCGCGACGGTCTGCCAGCCGCCGCTGGCCGGCGCGATCGACTGGCCGCCGGCCCACGGCACCTCGGTGGAGGCCTTGCGGCCGGCATGCGCCAGCTGGATGGCGATGGGAATCGGGGAATGCCGGCGGACCGACTGGAGGACGCGTGCCAGCGCCGCCTCCGTCTCGTCCGACCAGAGTCCCAGGTCGGCGGGCGAGATGCGGCCCTCCGGCGCGACCGCCGTGGCCTCGATGAACATCAGGCCGGCGCCGGACAGGGCCAGGTGCCCCAGGTGGATCTGGTGCCAGTCGGTCGCCCGCCCCTCGTCGGCGGAGTACTGGCACATGGGGGCGATGACGACGCGGTTGTCCAGAACCTGCCCGCCGAGTGTGATGGGAGAAAACAAGATGCTCACGATGATGGATTCCTTCAAAGGATCAATGGGCTTCCGCCGGGTCACGCCACACATAGGCATCCATGGCGAGGCCGCCATAGGTGAAAGGAGGCTGGTAGCGCATGGGTCGGTCGCCGTTTGCGGCGCCCAGGGCGACGAAAAACGGCAGGAAGTGCTCTTCGGTCGGGTGCGATGCCGAACCATGGGGGGCCGAACGATAATCCAGCAGGGCCGCGACATCCTGCGCCGCGACGCGTGCGGCGACCCAGTCGGCAAAGTCCTTCGCCTGCGGAGCCGGCGTCGAGTCGGCGGTCGCCTGCCAGTCCAGCCAGCCGAAGTTATGCGTGATCGAACCGGTGGCGACGATGAGCACGCCTTCCTTGCGCAGCGGCGCCAGCGCCTGCCCCAGCGCGAAATGCGCCGCCGGGCCGGCGTTGCGCACCAGCGAGAGTTGCGTGACCGGCACGTCGGCCTGCGGAACCATCGCCGACAGCGGCACCCAGGCGCCATGATCCAGTCCGCGGCTGGGGTGCAGCTCCGCCGACGAGCCGGCGGCCGTCAGCAGGGCGACGGCCTGTTCGGCCAGCGCCGGCGCACCTGGCGCGGGGTATTGCATGGCGTGGAGCGCCGGCGAGAAGCCGGAGAAATCGTGAATGGTTTCCGGCGCACCCGACAGGCTGGCCGTGGCCTGGCGCGCTTCCCAGTGCGCCGAAATCGCAAGAATCGCCGTCGGCCGCGGGATCGCCCGACCGATATCGCGCCAGCAGGCCACGGCCTCCGGCGCCTTCAGCAGGGCATCGGGGGCGCCGTGGGACACGAACACGACGGGCAGACGAGACATATCGGACTCCATTCTCCGCCAGAAGCGGCGGCATTTACTGCTTGTTGACCGCGACCGCTTCCATCGGGATCTCGAGGGTCACGTCATCGGACACATAGGGCGCGTATTTGCCCATGTTGAATTCGGTGCGCTTGATCTTGGTCATCGCATTGGCGCCGATCGCGTCCTTCTTCATGATGGGATGCGGCATCGCCTGGAACGAGGTGACGGTCAGCGTCACCGGCTTGGTGATGCCCTTGATCGTCAGGTTGCCGTCGACCGACACCGGCTTGTCGCCTTCGAATTTCACGGAGGTCGACTTGAACGTGATGGTCGGGTACTTCGCGGTATCGAAGAAATCCTCGTCCTGGATGTGTTGGTTCAGCAGGGGATAGCCGGTGTTCACCGACTTGGCGTCGATGGTGACGTCCACTGAGCCCGTCTTGGCGGCCTTGTCGTAGACGATCGTGCCGCTGGTCTTGTCGAAGCTGTGCACCTGGTTGGAGTAGCCGAAGTGGTTGTACTCGAAGCGCGGCTGGGTATGCGTGGGGTCGATGACGTAGGTTTCCGGCGCGGCGAACGCGCTGGCGGCGACGGAAGCGAAGGCAAGGGCGATGACGAGTTTCTTCATGGGGATTCTCCTGGGTGGATGAGGGATGGGACGCACTACTTCTTGCCGGCTGCCGCAGCGGCAACCAGCCGGAATTTGATCTGCACTTCGTTGGCGACGGTGCCGTAGTCGGCCCACATGCCTTCGCCGATGCCGTAGTCGCCGCGCTTCAGCACGAAACTGCCTTCGAACACGCCGAGATTGCCTTCCTGTCTGAACGTGGCGGGGGTTCTCGTATCGAGTGTGCGGCCCTTGATGCTCATCTTGCCGGCCACCTCGAAACGATTGTTGCCCAGCGGTTTGATCGAGGTGGACACGAAGCGCGCAACGGGAAATTGCTTGGTGTTGAACCAGAGCTTGCCGGCCACTTCGTCGTTGCCTTCCTCGGAGCCGGTATCGATGCTGGCGAGCTCGATGTCGATTTCCGCCCTGGCGAGCGCCGGCTTCGCCGGATCGAAGTTGATCCGGCCGTTGAAGCGCTTGAAGCCGCCATCGAGCGGCACGTTCATTTGCTTGTATGCAAATCTCACTGCGCTTTTGTCGGCCAGCAGTTGGTTGAATTCGATGGCCTGGGCGCCCGCCGACAGCAACAGGGCGGCCAGGCCGACGAACGGCGCAACGTGCCGCGTGCCGGGTTTTATCAGGCTTAAGAAGGAAGCGCGGGCGGTGAGATTGAGATTCATGATCTGAGCTCCAGAGTGCGGACGAGACGATAGGTTCACTGTACGCAAGCCGGGATTGGAGAAATAGGCTACATTTGGCAAATTATTGTTGCTCATAAGACAACAATCGGACGGGGGCATACATGGACCGACTCGACAGCATGCGGCTCTTCGTGCGGGTGGCCGAACTCGGCAGCTTCTCCGCCGTCGCGCAACAGATGAACGTGGCACGCTCGGTGGTGACGCGGCAGGTGGCGGCGCTCGAAGCACACCTCGGAACGAAGCTGCTGGCCCGCAGCACACGACGCCTGAGCCTCACGTCGGCCGGCGCCACCTACCTGGAAAAATGCCGCGAGATCCTCGGGCTGGTGGATGCCGCCGAAGCCGGCCTGACCGAGGACAGCCAGGCGCCGCGCGGTCACCTCCGCATCACCTTGCCGTTCTCCTTCGGCATTCGCCAGTTGATGCCGATGTTCGGCGACTTCATGGTTGCGAATCCCGAGATTACGATCGAGCTCGAATTCAGCGACCGTCGCACCAACCTGATCGAGGGCGGATTCGATCTGGCCATCCGCATCACCGACCGGCTGGAGCCGGGCGACGTGGCGCGCAAGATCGGCAGCAGCCGGAGCGTCGTGGTGGCCGCACCCGGCTATATCAAGCGCCATGGCCGTCCGCGTCACCCGAAGGACTT
This sequence comes from Thiobacillus denitrificans, assembly GCA_002343685.1. GTDB lineage: Bacteria > Pseudomonadota > Gammaproteobacteria > Burkholderiales > Thiobacillaceae > Thiobacillus > Thiobacillus denitrificans_A. The sequence goes on from DDRS01000009.1 coordinate 46,461, forward strand.
GATCCGGCATGAGTGCTTCGGCTATGTGCTCGCCACGCGCTCGAGCTGGGCCTTTAGCCTCGATGGCAAGACCGAGTGGTTTCCCGTTGCCGGTCGGCTTGAGGCCAACAGCGGCGACGCCCTGCTCGCTGCCGCGATAGGCGGGCTCGGGATCACTTATCTTCCCACGTTCATCGTCGAAACGGCGGTACGCGAACATAGCCTGGATATCCTGCTGCCCGCGTTTCGCGCGCCTGAACTGGGAATCTACGCGGTCTTTCCGAGCAATCGCTACGTGCCGCACCGCGTCCGAGCCCTGGTTGAATACCTGGCCCAGCGGATCGGCAGCAAACCGCCCTGGGACGAAATCCTGCCCAAGGGGTAGCGTCGCGCTAGAGCGATCCTGTCGATGAGGGCGCCAACCGCGTCTGCGTGAACGCATCGGGTAAACTCGGCCCTATCCCGACCCCGCACCAACAACACGAGTACATCCAAGGCATGACCGCACCTGAAACCAAACCCTGTCCTTTTTGCCAGCTCGACCCGCACCGCATCGTCGCCGAAGATGAACTCACCGTAGCCTATCGCGACGGGTTTCCCGTCTCGCTCGGCCATACGGTGATCATTCCGCGCCGTCATGTCGCCACCCTGTTCGAGGCCACCGAAGCCGAGCAGACTGCGCTGCTCAGCATGCTGGCGCAAGCGAAGGACATCCTCGACAAGCACCACCAGCCCGACGGCTATAACATCGGCATCAACCACGGCCCGGCCGGCGGCCAGACCGTTCCGCACCTGCACATCCATCTCATCCCGCGCTATCGCGGCGACAAGGAAGATCCGCGCGGCGGCGTACGCTGGGTGCTGCCGGACAAGGCGAAGTACTGGGCGTAAGTGTGCCCGGCGCCGCAATCTGATATTTTTCGGCCTTTCAACAACCCGATCCTGGACCCCCCACGATGTACAACACCTTCAAACCCGAACAGCCCATGAGCCTGATGGATTTCGTCCGCGCCGCCAAATCCTGCGTCAGGGAAATCACCCCGCAGGCGCTGCTGGACAAACTCAATGCGAGGGAGGACCTGCTGCTGCTCGACGTGCGCGAACACGGCGAATTCGAGATGGGCCACATCAAGGGCGCGCAGCTGGTGCCGCGCGGCATCATCGAGGCGGCTGCCGACCCCGCCTATCCCAAGCACCTGCCCGAACTGGCCGCCGCCCGCGACCGGCAGATCGTCGTCTACTGCGCCACCGGCGGACGTTCCGCCATGACGGCCGCCGTGCTGCAGATGATGGGATTCAAGAACGTGTTGAACATGGAAGGCGGCTATACCCGCTGGGTGGACGACGGCATGCCGCAGGTCCACGAGGCCACGTATTGATCCGGCAGGCGGAAACGCCGACACCTGAAACCCGCAAGGCCCGCAGCGACGCGGGCCTTGCGGCATTGGGCATGCCCGTTTCATCAGGCCTGGGGCAGGACAGGCGATGCGTTTCCGCAAGCCTTGACCGAGCGGACTGGCCTTCCCAATCCAACAAATCCTTCGAAGAACCCATTATCATCGGGCCTCGGGTCTGCTCTCAGACTGCGTGCGGCTTCAGATTGCCCGGCCTGAGCCGTTCATGAAGTCACGCCCGCACCAGGCGCCCCATAATAGATACATGAACACGCGCGTTCACCTGTAGCGAACGATTGATAGGCCAAGGTTGATCGATGAGCACTGATCCGGAACAGATTTACGTCACGCAACCCTATCTGCCGCCCCTGGACGAGTTCATCCCGTACCTGGAAAAAATCTGGGAGAGCAAGCAGCTCACCAACAATGGCCCCTTCCATCAGCAACTGGAACAGGCGCTGGGCGAGTACCTGGGCGTCGAGCACATCGCCCTGTTCACCAACGGCACGATCGCCCTGATCACGGCATTGCAATCCTTGCGCATCACGGGCGAGGTCATCACCACGCCTTATTCCTTCGTGGCCACCTCGCATTCCCTGCTCTGGAACGGCATCAAGCCCGTGTTCGTGGACGTCGACCGCGACACGCTCAATCTCGATCCGGCGAGGATCGAGGCCGCCATCACGCCGCAGACCACGGCCATCCTGCCCGTGCATTGCTACGGCCGCCCGTGCGATGTCGAGGCCATCCAGGCCATCGCCGACAACTACAACCTCAAGGTCATCTACGATGCGGCGCATGCGTTCGGCGTGCGCGACGCGGGCGGCAGCATCCTGCGGCATGGTGATCTGTCGGTGCTGAGCTTTCACGCCACCAAGGTGTTCAATACCTTCGAGGGCGGGGCGATCGTCTGCCCGGATGCCAAGACCAAAACGCGCATCGATCATCTGAAGAATTTCGGCCATGTGAGCGAGGTGGCAGTCGTCGCTCCCGGCATCAACGGCAAGATGAGCGAGTTCAATGCGGCACTGGGCATGCTCCAATTGAAATACATCGACCAGGCGCTTGCGCGGCGCAGGGAAATCGACGCGGCCTATCGCAAACGCCTGGAAGCGGTGAAGGGGATTCAATGCATGCCGGCGGAACGGGGAGATATTTCCAATTTCGCCTATTTCCCGATTCTGGTCGAGGCCGACTACCCGATCAGTCGAGACGGCCTTCACCAGATACTCAAGGACAACGGCATCCACCCGCGCCGTTATTTTTATCCGCTGATTTCAGACTTCTCGATGTATCGTGGGCTTCCCTCCGCGCACCCTGACAATCTCCCGGTCGCGGTCGAGGCCGCAGAAAAAATCTTGTGCCTGCCGATTTACCCGAACCTGGACGACAGGCAGATCGACACCATTACCCGGCTGATTGCAGCGCAGTCATGCATGTAGAACAGAGCGTCATGGAAAGGGTGGGCGCATGACCGCTGCGTCGGGAAATAAAAAACTGATCATCTACGGCAATGGCCAGATGGCACGCATGTTTCTGGAGTTCGCGCGACTGGAATATGAAGTTGTGGCGTTTACGGTCGACCGCTCCGTCCTGACCGATCCCTTCATCGAAGGCCTTCCCGTCATCCCGTTCGATGACATCGAGACGGACTACCCGCCGGCAGACCATTGCCTGATCATCGCCGTCGGCTATCGGGAGATGAACGACTTGCGCGCCCGCAAGTACCGGGAGGGGTTGGCCAAGGGCTATGCCTTCGCCAGCTATGTCCACGCCTCCGTGGTGCGCCACGCCAGCGTGTCGGTGGGCGAGAACACTATCATCCTCGACCATGCCGCCATCCATCCCTATACGCAGATCGGCAACAGCGTCTTCATTGCCAGCAATGCGTCGATCGGGCATGGTTGCCGCATCGGCGACGCCTGCTGGATTAATTCGGGCGTTGCCATCGGGGGCGAGACCGTGATCGGGGATGCCTGCTTCCTGGGCATCAACGCCACCCTCGGCGACAATATCCGGATCGGCAGGCAGTGCTTCGTGGGCGCCAACACGCTGGTGACCCGGAACACGCTCGCCGAGGAAGTATATGTCTCGGCGAACGGCGAACGCTTTCCGCTATCGAGTCAGGCTTTTCTTCAATTTATCGCCCGCTCCACCCGTTAGCATACCCATGCCGACTTCATCGCCCCCTGCAGCCCTCTATGGGCACTTCCGGCATGCCGCCGAACACAGCCCCGACAAGCTGGCGCTCGTGGTGGGCAACGCCCGCTACATCTATCGCGACCTGCTGCAGGAGGTGGATGCGCTGGCGGATGGCCTGTCGATTGCCGGGGTGCGTGCGGGCGACCATCTCGGCGTGCTGCTGCCCAATTGCGCCGAGTTTGCCCTGACCCTGCTCGCCGGTGCGCGCCTCGGCGCGGTCATCGTGCCCCAGAGCATGGGGTTGGGTGCGGAAGCGCTGGCCGCCACCTTCAAGGCCGCCGATGTCCGGCATCTGATCGCATGGGCCGGCGCGATTTCCAATCTGGCCGGCCTGCGTCTTCCGCCCGGCGGCATGCGTATCGTGGCCGGCGGTGTCCGGGAAGGCTGGACATCCGTGCAGACGCTGATCAATACCGGCCGCGCCATGCCCGGGGCCGCGCCCGGGTTGCCGGAGGCGTTGCCGTATCTCATGGTCCTCACCTCCGGCTCCACCGGACAGCCCAAGCCCATCCTCCTGAGCCAGCGCACCAAGCGGCTGCGTGCCGCGGCGGCTGCCGGATTGTATGGCGTCACTGCGGACGACGTGACGCTGGCCGCCACGCCGCTCTACCATTCGCTGGCGCAACGTCTGGTGTTGATGCCGCTGATTTCCGGGGGGACGAGCATCGTCATGGCGCACTTCACTCCGGCCAGCTGGATCGCCACGGTCCGCGAACATGGCGTGACTTTTTCCATCGCGGTGTCGTCCCAGCTCAGGCAAATACTGGACGCCTTGATCGCCAGCCAGGAAACGCTGCCGTCGCTGCGCTGCCTGGTGTCGTCTTCCGCACTCCTGGACGACGAAACGAAGGCCAGGCTGCTGGCCCACCTGTCATGTGAGTTTCACGAGTGCTACGGCGCGTCGGAGATCGCCATTGCCACCAATCTGGCGCCGGACGCGGCGTTCCGCAAACTGGGCTCGGTCGGCACCGCCATTCCGGGAACGGACGTCCTGATCCTCGACGAAAACGGGCAGGCGACGGCGCCGGGCACGCCGGGCGAAATCGCGTGCCGCACCCCCATGCTGTTCAGCGGCTACTATGGCCAGCCGGCCGCCACGCAGGCCGCGATGTGGGGCGACTATTTCCGTACCGGCGACCTCGGCAAGATGGACAGCGAAGGCTTTCTGTTCTTTCTCGGACGGATCAAGGACATCATCATTAGCGGCGGCATCAACATCTATCCGAAGGACATCGAGGAGGTGGTCGCCAGCCATCCGGCAGTCAGGGAATGCGCGGCCATTCCGCTGCCGGACGAGCAGCTGGGCGAAGTGGTCGGCGTTGTCGTGGCCTTCCATGTGCCCGATGCTCCACCTGCACTGCGCGACCTGCAACGGCTTTGCATGCAGCGTCTCGGGGACTTCCAGCAGCCGCGCCGCTTCTTCGCCGTCGATGCGCTCCCGAGGAACGCCATGGGTAAACTCGACAAACCCGCACTTCGACAGGTCTACTCGACCGGCCTGCATAAAGGATAAGGATAAGGATAAGGATGGCCCATACCCAACTGCCCCCCCTGCGACTGGGTTTTATCGGCGGTGCCCTGAATTCGGCCGTCGGCTACACGCACTACAATTCCAGCCGGCTGGACGGCCATTTTCGCGTGGATTGCGGGTGCTTCAGCCGGCGTGCCGACATCAACGAAGACACGGCGCGGACGTATGGCATCCCATCCGAGCGCACGCACGCCACCTGGCACGCGCTGCTGGAAAGCGAGAGACAGTCGCTCGATGCCATCCTGGTGCTGACGCCGACGCCGGATCATCTGGATAGCGTGATCGCGGCGCTCGATGCCGGGTACCCGGTCATTTGCGAGAAGGCCCTGGCCGTGTCCAGCGAAGCGTGCCGGCGCATCGGCGAAGCCGTGGACCGCAACCGCGGCTTCCTGGCGGTCACCTACAATTATTCCGGCTACCCGATGGTGCGCGAATTGCGCCGCATGATCGCCGACGGCCAACTGGGGCGCCTGCAGCAGATCCAGATCGAGATCCCCCAGGAAGGCTTCCTGCGGCAGGCGGCTGCGCCGCAAGCCTGGCGTCTCAAGGACCATGCCGTTCCCACAGTGTCGCTCGATCTCGGCGTGCACGCTCACCATCTGGTCCATTTCCTGACCGGGGGCAAGGCGCCGCTCGAAGTCATCGGCGATCAGGCCACCTATGGCCAGTTCGGCGATATCGTCGACAACGTCTATTGCCTCGCGCACTACGAGGACGACCTTCGGGTGCAGTCCTGGTTCGGCAAAACGGCGCTCGGCAACCGCAACGGACTGCGCATACGCGTCTACGGCAGTCTCGCCAGCGCCGAGTGGTTCCAGATGCAGCCCGAGGATCTGCTGTTCAGTCAGGCCGACGGCCGCAGGCTGCTCATCGACCGCGGGTCCGGCGACGCCGACCTCGCCCGGCAGCTGCGCTACAACCGCTTCAAATCCGGCCATCCCTCCGGATTCATCGAGGCTTTCGCCAATCTCTACGCCGATATTGCCGACCAGTTGCGCCAGCATCAATCCGGCGCCATGACGCGTAACGCGTTCGTCTACGGTGCCCGGGAGTCGGAAGAGGGCTTGCGTTTCCTGGAGGCCATTTCCCGATCCGCGCAGACCCGAAAATGGGAAACGGTATGACGCGCCCCGACCAGACGAACGCCATGTCCCAAGCCGTTTACGATTTCATCGTGCAACTGCTCGAAGAAAAAGGCGCGGTCCCGGAACCTGCCGCGCTGCCCGCCTACCGGTACCTCGACGTCGGCCATATCGATTCGCTCGCCTTCATTAAATTCATCTTTCGCATCGAAGAGCGCTTCGGCATCCAGTTCTCGGAAGCGGACATGCTGGGCGACCAGGCAAAGACCGTCGGCGGGCTGGTTGCATTGATCGAAGACAAACGCGATCGATCCCTCGCACCTTGATGCCATTGGGCAACCTGACATGAGCCAGCCAGACAACAACGCGTCCCTGCTTGCCGAATACGGACGATACATGCTTCCCGTGCTGAGCTTCCGCGACATCGTCCTGGTGCGAGGGCAGGGGAGCTACGTCTGGGATGCCGACGGTAACCGCTACCTGGATCTGAACAGCGGCCAGTTCTGCGCCGTGCTGGGCCACTCCGACCCTGGGGTTTCCCGGAAGATACTGGAGATTTCCCAGACCCTGCAGGACACGGACACGTCCACCCTGACCCGGCCGGTATTGCTGGCCGCCAAGCAGATTCATGACCGTGCCCCGGAGATGAACGGCAGGACCCTCTTCCTGTCGACCGGCGCGGAGGCCGTCGAATGCTGTCTCAAGTACGCGAAGCACATCAAGGAGAAGCCGGGCGTCATCGCCTTCGACAAGGCCTACCACGGACTGACGCACGGCAGCGCCGCGTACTCGATGTCGCGCGACCGGATCCGGCCGCCGGTCGAGCACTCGTACGTCACGCCTGCGCCGCGTGCCCATGCCGACGACGAAGCGGAAACCGACCGCTGCATCGAGGCGTTCCGGCAGACCATCGGCGATTGCAAGGACGACATTGCCGCGGCGATCTTCGAGCCGATCATCTCGGGCGGCGGATTCTTCTTTCCGTCGCGCCGGTATTTCCAGGCGATCCGACAAATCTGCGACGACAACGGCATCTTCCTGGTCTTCGACGAGTGCCAGACCGGCTTCGGCAGGACGGGCAGCTGGTTCTACTATCAGCAGCTCGGATGCGTGCCCGATTTCGTCGTGTCCGCAAAAGCCATGGGAATGGGCTACCCGGTTTCCTGCGTCATTGCCAATGGCCATACCGTTCCACATGCGAAGTTCGCGATGGAGTATTTCAGCTCCCACCAGAACGAGTCGTACGCCGGCGCCCTGGTGTCCCACCTGATCGACGAGATCGAAAGCCGCGGCCTGCTCGAGCGGAACCGCGCCTCCGGCGCCTACCTCCTGGCTAAACTCGGCGCGATTGCTGCCGAATCCTCTCTTATCGGCAATCCCCGCGGCCAAGGGCTGATGTGCGCATTCGACCTGGGCGACACGGGCCGGCTCGACAGCAAGCAGGCGGGCGATCTTTTCTGCAGGCTGGCCCAGCAGAACGGCTTGCTGCTCCAGCATTGCAATCTCGGCCGGACCATCCGCCTGCTGCCGAACTACGCCGCCACCGAGGCGGACTTCGATTTTTTTGCGGCCCGATTGAAGGCCACGCTGGCCCTGTTCCAGGCAACACTCGATCAACCTCTCTAGCGAGCGACCCCCATGTTATTTTCAGAGATCGACACGACCTACCTGGCCAACACAATCAAGGGCCTGCAGGGGAAAAAGCTCATCCTGTGGGGCGCTGGGCGGCGGCTCAAGGGCTTCGTCGAGCAGTACTGCGGCGACGGCAAGCTCCTGCCCACGCCTTACGGCATCTGCGACAGCACGCGGGAGATTGCCGAGACAACGCTCTGGGGCATCCCCGTCCTGCCCTTCAAGGACGTGCAGGCCATGCTGCCCAAGGACACCGTGATCATCATCACGGCCGGCCTGCTGGAACTGCAGGCCAGGGTGGTTGCAAGCGAGCTCTATTATTTCCCGCTCTTCCATTGCCGGACCTTCGAGGTCTACGACTACCTGCAAAAAAACATGGACCAATGCGACCGGGCCATCGGCCTGCTCGCCGATCCGGTGTCGAAGAAGACCTACCGGGGCTGCATCGAAAACATCCTGTGCGGACGGCTCTGGGACCAGTCCCTCTTCAGCGCCAGTCCGTATTTCGGCAACGACCTCAACGAACGGCTCGACGCGTCCGGCCAGCTCGTCTTTGCCGGCGCCTTCAACGGCAAGCATCTCGACCGTGCCCTCGAAAACAACCCGGCGATCCGCATCGCGGCCTTCGAGCCGAGCAAGACCTGGTCGGCCTATCTCCGGGAGAAATTCAAGGCCGAGCCACAGGTGACGATCCACAACAAGATCCTCTGGAGCGAGAACACGCTGCTGAGTTTCGACGACGACATGTCCAATTCCGGGCTTGACGCGCACGTCACTGCGGACGCGGCCAACAGCACCTACCAGCACGAAGGCGTCGCCATCGACGACTATGTCGAGGGCAAGGTGTCGATGATCGCCCTCGACGTCGAAGGCTCGGAGCAACGCGTCGTCCAGGGCGCACATCGCACGATCGAACGCGACCGCCCGCGTCTATGCCTGTGCCTGTACCACAATCTCGACGACTACTTCAGGATTCCGCTCATCATCAGCGAGCGCTATGGTTACCGCCTGCACGTCAAGCATCACTCCACGATCAGCGCGATCGAAACCGTCCTCTATGCGGTCTGACTGCACGGCGTCCGCCCATGCTTGATTTCGCGTTCTCCATGCCGACCCGGATCCTGTTCGGGTCCGGCGCGCGATCGCTGCTGGAACGGGAGCTGGACGAACAGCCCGTTGCGAAGGTGCTGCTGGTCTATGGACGCGAAAGCGCGCGTCTGAATGGCAGCTACGACGACACGACCGGCCTGCTCGAAGCGCGCGGCATCGCGTACCTCGAGCATCCGGGATGCCGGGAAGACCCAGATGACGAATTCGTCGGCGCAGGCGCCGAACTCGCGCTCGATCACGGTGTGGATTTCGTCCTGGCGATCGGCGGCGGTTCAGTGATCGACGCCGCCAAGGCCATCGCCCTGCTGGCGGCCAACCAGGCACGCGACATCTGGGCCTATCACACGGCACGGCAGGACTTCACCGCGCCCGCACTGCCGCTCGGCGTGGTGCTGACCACCACGGGAACGGGCACCGAGGTCAACGGCGGCTTCGTCATCAGCCGCCGCGCCGACAACGAGAAGATCGCGTTCAGCAGCCTGTCCACGCGCCCGCGCTTTGCCTATTGCAACCCCGACTACACGATCACGCTGCCGCCACAGGTGCTGGCCGACAACTACACCGACATCCTGTCCCATCTGCTGGAACAGTATTTTTCGATGGAGGACAGCACGGGAATCGTCGATGCGATCATTCTCGAAGCCATCCACTACCTGCTGAAAAACACGCCGGCACTGCAAACTTGGAAAGATTCGTACGGCTTCCGGGCCAACACCATGTTTGCATCGACGCTCTCGCTTTCCTATCTGTTTTCCTGCGGCAAGAAAGTCCCGTGGATCCTGCATTACCTGACCCATGCGCTGGCCGCCCGTCGCCCCATTTCGCATGGCGCATCGCTCAGGGTCGTCATGCCGGGCTGGCTCGTCTGGCTGTCGGGCAAGCCGGCCTATGCCACGCGTACACGCCAGCTTTCCGACAAGCTGGCGCTGTCCGATGCGTCCCAGCTAGGGCAGTATTTTCTCGATCACTTCGCGCTGATGGGCTGCGATCCGCATCCGCTGCTCAGCGATGCGGAGAAGGCGCAGATGGTGGCGCGGCTGTCGACCGATACGGATTTTCTCGCCCGTGCAAACCTGGACGCGCGTGACCTCAGATGCATCCTCGACTGGACGCATCATGCCTGCTGATCGCTAGATATGAATAAGACCAAGATCCTGATCTTCCCGCTCGACATCGACGACGCCGACACCTTCATCCGGACCGCGAAGGCGCTGGGCATCGAGACCGTCGGCGCCAGTTCGGCCATGGCTGGCCCGGGCGACAAGGCGGTCGATCATTTCATCCGCCTGCCTTTTGTCACCGATCCCGCATTCGACCGGGCCTTGCAGGACGCGCTCGCGCAGCACGCGGTGACGACGGTCCATGCGCCGCACCAGGGCGTCTGGCGCCACCTCGCCACGCTCCTCAAAACCCAGCCAGAGCGCTTCCGCTTCACGCTCTGCGCGCCCGATCCGTTCTCGGCCACGCAGCAACGCTTTGCGCCACACGAGGCGTGGGCGGCGTCGCTCGCATCCGGCACGCCGCTCGCCGGACTCGCAACACCCGAGTCGATCCGGCCAGCCCTGTCGCCCGCGCGTTATTCCGCGCTGCATCGCCAGTTCCTGAGCATTCCCGGCGATTCCGACATCGGGAAGCTGCGTGCCTTGTGCGACATTGCCCGCCTGCTGCCCCCCGGCGACTTGCTCGAGGTGGGATGTCTGTATGGGCGTTCGGCGTTCGCCCTGGGCTACCTGGCCAGTCAATACGCGCTGGGCAGCATGATCTGCGTCGATCCGTGGAACACCGCCGAACTGACCGACCAGGGCGCCGCCGCCGCCATCATCAATGCCGAGCTCGCCAACACCGACATCGACAGCGAAAAAATCTTCCGGGTATTCCTGAATGCCGCAGCCTTGCTCGACAACGTGGGGTATATCCGCGCAACCTCCGAGAAAGCGACAGGCCAGTATGAGGCGGCCATCCGCAGCGGCGCGCTGCACAGTCCCGAACTGGGCAGCATCCCGGTCAGCGGGCGGCTGAGCCTGCTGCACGTCGACGCCAACCATCGTTACGACCACGTGCAGCGGGACGTCGAGCTATGGAGTCCTTATCTCGTCGAGGGCGGCTGGCTGCTGCTGGACGACTATGTGTGGGCGTTCGGCGACGGGCCGCGGCGGGTAGGCGACGCGCTGCTCGGCAGTCCCCTCTACGATTCGGCGTTCGTCAGCGGCGACACGCTGTTCCTGCGCCGCACCGGCGTGCACTGAGGCGCGCGCCTCAACTGCTACACCATGTCCGCCACATCTCCCGGTAGGCGGCTTCCAGGTGGCGCGTGACGGTTTCCGGGCCATAGTTCGACGCACTCATCCGCTCGCGCAGGGATTGCCGGATTCGATCCAGCCCCGGCAGGTCCTGCGCCATCCGCATGGCGAGCTGGAAGTAGTCTTCCTCGTTGTGCGTGATGAATTCGCTCAGGCCGACACGCGACAGCAAGGGAACCGCGCAGCGCGACACCATGTGCTCGCCGGCGAGGGTGATGACCGGCACCCCCATCCACAGCGAGTGCATCGTGGTGGTGCCGCCGTTGTAGGGGAAGGGGTCGAGCGCCAGGTCGATCGTGTGATGCAGCGCCAGGTATTCGCTGAACGATATGCGCGGCTGCAGGATCAGCCGATCGGCTTTCACGCCCGCCTGGCCGAACCGTTCGATCACCCGTTGCCGGACGCCGTCATCCGTTATGTTGCCAAGCATCAGCTTGGCGTGCGGTAGTGCTTCCAGGATCCGTGCCCACAGATTGACGACCGATGGGTTGATCTTGATCAGGTTGTTCAGGGAGGCGAACACGAAGCTGTCGGCGCTCAGGGCCGGCAGGGAATTGACGGGTGGACAGCCCGGTGCCGGCCGGTAGGCCACGCCCGAGTCCGGCATGCGTACCAGCGATTCGCTGTGGTAGCGCTCGGTCAGCCCGGGCGGGTCCATTTCCGCATTGGTGATCCGGTAATCCATCGCGGTCAGCCCGGTGGACCCGGCATAGCCGATCCACGTGGCCTGCACCGGCGCCGGTTTACGGGCGAACACCGGCAGGCGGTTGTAACCGGTATGTCCGGACAGATCGACCAGGATGTCGATGCCGTCGGCGCGAATGCGTTCGGCGAGCTGTTCGTCGTTCATCTTCGAGCAGGCCAGCCAGTGGTCGGCGTGGGCGGCGATCTGCTCGGTATGGGCATCGCGCTTGATGTGGTTGTAATAGCAATAGATCTCCACCTGGGACTTGTCATGTCCGGCCAGGATCGGCTCAATGAAGAAGGCTACCGCGTGATTGTAGAAATCCGCGGAGACATACCCGATCCTGAGGCGCCGCTCGGGGTCGCGGCTGTTTGCGTGGGCCCGCCAATGCGCCTTGAGCGGAGTTTCGAAACGCTCGGCATAGCGCTGGTGTTCGCTGAATACTTCCGCCGGCGTGACGGTGTCCATGTACTGCATCGTATACAGCAGGTTGCTGTATGCGATCGTGGAATCCGGCTTGAACGACAGGACCTGACGGTAACAGGCGATGGCCTCATCCAGCCTGCCTTGCGCCTGGAGCGTATTGCCCAGGCCGTTGTAGGCCTCGGCGAAATCCGGCTTGAGCAGCAGTGCCTGCCTGCCGCATGCGGCGGCCTCGTCCAGCTCGCCGCGTTCCCTGAGGGCCGTTCCCAGGCGGTTGTAGATCTCGGCGGAGTCCGGCCTGATCGCGAGTGCCTGCCGGTTGGATGCAATGGCTTCGTCCAGCCGGCCCAGCGCATAGAACGCCTCGCCCAGATTACTGTAGGCCTCGGCGAAATCCGGCTTGATCGAAACGGCTTGCCGGCAGCAGGCGATCGTTTCGTTCAGCTTGTCCTGCTTCTGGAAAATGACGCCCAGGTTGTTGTAGGCCTCGGCGAAATCCGGCTTGAGCCGGATGGCCTGCTGATAGGCCTCGGCCGCCTCGTCCTGCTTGTCCTGGTCCTTCAGCACATTGCCCAGGTTGTTGTACGCGTCGGCATAGTCAGGCTTGAGTTCGATCGCCCGCCGGTAGTTGGCAGCTGCTTCGTCCAGGTCTTCCCGCTCCCTCAGCGCATCGCCCAGGTTGTAGTGCACTTCCACCAGATTCGAATCGAGCCGGAGGGCCTTGCGGTAGCTGGCGATCGCCTCGTCCAGCCGGCCTTGCGTCTGCAGCGCATCGCCCAGGTTGCTGTGCAGCTGGGCATAGTTCGGCGTGAGCGCGACGGCCTTGCGGTAGCTGGTGATCGCCTCGTCCATCCGGCCCTGTTCCTTGAGCGCATTCCCCAGGTTGTAATGGGCGTTGGCATGATTGGGCTGCAGTGCAATGGCTTGCCGGTAGCGGGCGATCGCCTCGTCCAGCGCGCCTTGCGCCATCAGCACCACCCCCAGGTTGTTGTGCCCGTCAGCAAAGTTCGGCGCGATCTCGGTCACACTGCCGAGCAGGACGGCCGCCACATCGAGCATGCCGATCCGATACGCGATCATCCCCTGCATATGCAGGGCATCCGGATGATTGGGCGACAGTTGCAGGATCTGCTGGCAGACCGCGTCGGCCTCGCGCAACTGCCCGGCCTGGTAGTGCTCGGAGGCGCGCTGCAAGGCATTCGCGAGATCCATCGCCGCCGGAGCGGGGGAGGCGGGTTGCCCCGCCGTGAGCAGGCAGCACTGCTTGTACTTTTTTCCGCTTCCGCACGGACACGGATCGTTACGCGCGATTTTCTGGGTTGTCATGGCACATTAAGGGACGGAGGCGGAGCCGGTTCAGCGGCTATTGTAGCGATCCTTGGAGAGGACCCGCATGATCGTGGCGGGAATGAATGGAAACGTGGACCAATCGGCGCCGAACCGGCGGGCCGAAATGCGCTGTCTCCGTCTTCTGGCCGCCTCAAACCGCTATGAATACGCCCATTCGCCAACTCATAGTCATTTCCTATATAAGTCATTGACATTAAGTCTTTGAAAATGGCAATCGCTTGATTGATGATTGGGGTCGTCAATAATTTCTGTTGCTGCGCCTCTCGGTTTTGTAACGTCTCGCTACGCGAAGGCGCCAGGATCGTTGACGTTCTGGAGGATCAAACAAAGATCCTCCCTAAGCAAGGAGGTTTTCGTACTGAAAATTAAGGATTCTTGGATGCGTTAAACGATGGCGTGAAGCCTTTTGCCGCGATACGTGTATTGGGCCGTGCGGCGTTTGGCCAAACCAGCCGGGATTCCCGGACAGAGGCATCACCCCGCCAGCTCAAGCGAACGCCACCACCGGATGTCCGGAGTGCCTGTCTTTCCAGCCTTTCACGGCGTGTCGATAACAACGAATCGCCATGCCTTCCCACATGGGAAACCTCGCCGAGCTGCTAACGCTACTCCCCTTGATACGCATCAATGAATCCCCCTAATCGTTGATGGACGCTTGCATGGAAACTATATGGTCAATCTAACGGAATTTGGGATAGTCGTGAGGAAAGCGAGGCTTGACGCCAAGGTGACCCAGAGCGAAATGGCGGCCGCATTGGGCGTGACCTCGGCTTTTTTAAGTAATTTGGAAAAAGGGCGAAGCAAAATCCCGGAAGAATGGGCAACGAGAATTGAATCATTCTTCAAGCATAAAGGCGTCGCCACGCCGAATCTGCGCAAACTGGCAGATGTGGCGAACCGCTCGATATCGCTGGAAGGCATGAACCCGCAGAAAGCGATGATGCTGGCTGCCTTCGCAAGGGCAAGCTTTTCCCAGCAGCAGATGGAAAAGTTCTCGCAATTGCTCGGCGAAATCAAAGAGAACTAGCCGAGGCTGATTGACGGATCGGAGTTGCCGTGCCTGCAAACAATCGCATGCGAAGGGCGGCAACTGGAAATGAAAAAGCCCGCATTGTTGCGGGCCTTTTTGTATCTGGCTCCCTGATCGGAGATCGAACAAGGGATCTGCGGATTTTAAATTGATTTAGCTAATTTATTGATAACGAACTCGCCTACGCGCGCTAGCGACAGCTGATTCTTGTCTCTTTTTCACGTTTGATTCCCTAGTCGCTTCACCCCGAGTCTCCTGTCGGCCACAAGCGGTCATCCCAGCATTTCTCCCACAGTGGCCATTCGGTCCGGATTATCATTGCATATGTGGACAGGCAGTTCCGATGAATCGACCATGAATCAAGCAGTAAGAAAACATGGACATGCTGTCTGGTGGATAGCTGTTAGCTTGCACTAGGCCACATTCCAGCGATCCGAATTCCCTTCTCGGCTTCGGCGCAACCGTTCCAGGGTATTCTCACGTATCCAGATAGGAGACCACATGACCATCGAAACCGAAGACGATGTCGTCGCACTCAAACGCATAGGCAAGATCGTTTCATATGTCCTTCAGGAGATGCTCGACACTGCCGAACCCGGCATGACGACGCGCGAGCTGGATTCATTTGGTGAGCAATTGCTTGAAAGACACGGCGCACGATCTGCGCCCAGACTCACGTACGACTTCCCAGGCTCAACTTGCATCAGTATCAACGAAGAGGCCGCACACGGCATCCCAGGTGATCGAGTGATTCGGCCTGGCGACGTATTGAACGTCGATGTTTCTGCTGAGTTGGGAGGATACTTCGCCGATACCGGAGGAACGAAAGTTGTGCCCCCGACCAACCCACAGAAGATGCGCTTGTGCCATGCTACCCGCACGGCCCTCAGACAAGCCATGAAGCAGGCCCGCGCTGGCCAGCCCATCAATGGCATCGGCGCTGCAATCCAGCGAACTGCGAAAACATACGGTTTCAAGATTATTGAGAACCTCGGTAGCCATGGGGTTGGCCGTGCGCTTCATGAGGCACCCGAGCACATCGCTGGATACTTTGATCCGACGGACAGGCGCATCTTGAAAGAGGGCATGGTGATCACCATCGAACCCTTCCTCTCTACAAAGAGCCGCGTGGTGACCGAGGCGTCCGATGGATGGACCTTGGTTGGAGCACATGGCAACTTATCGGCGCAATACGAGCACACAATGATAATTACCAAGGGCGAACCAATAGTAGTCACTCAACACTGAGGGATCGTCGATGAAAGCTAACTCTTCCATCGAGTGAACTGGCCTTCGGCCCGTTACTCATATCGAACCTTAAGTTCAGCACGTTATTAGAGGATGTATGACAAAGAAAGTCTTCTGGGATGATCCGTACGCGACTTCGCATCAAACCTGTGTTGCTTCGGTTAATGGCAGTGAAATCGAACTGGAATCCACAATATTCTTCGCCTTCTCGGGCGGGCAAGAGAGCGATCATGGGTCAATTGCAGGTATCCAGGTGCTTTCGGCAAGGAAAGAGGGATTGCGGATTATCTATGCTCTGCCGCCTTCTCACGGGCTTAAGGTTGGTCAGCCCGTACAAGTCGAAATTGAATGGGAAAGGCGCTATCGACTGATGCGCCTTCATTTCGCTGCAGAATTGGTTCTTGAAATCTTCTACAAAGAGCTCAATAGTGTGGGCAAGGTTGGCGCGCATATCGCCCCAGATAAGGCTCGGATCGACTTCACATGGCCTGAGAGCATCTCTCCGCTCCTTCCCGTTTTTTCTGAAATGGCGAATGAGATCATCTCGTCCAACAGGGGCATAGTGACCGACTTCGATGATATTTTGAACGAAAGAAGATACTGGGAAATCCAAGGGTTTTCCCGCGTTCCATGTGGCGGTACTCACGTCCGATCAACAGGTGAGGTCGGTCAGATCAGACTCAAGAGAAATAACATTGGCAAGGGAAAAGAGCGGGTGGAAATCTTTCTGTGCGAACCGTGAGTATTGCACCAATGCTGATATTTGAGCTTCTTGTGTCTAATCGGTGTGCGCCCTAGCAATTCATATATGGACTTCCCCGATTGCAAGAAACCAGACCAATAGTTGTCGTTGCCCGGAATTGCGGGCAGTCGTATATCCGGCATCTTGAGTGGGTTCTTTTTGTCTCATGCCGACAGGGAATCTGCTAACGGGGGAGTTTCCCTAAGCTGCGTAGCCACCTATCGCGGTGAACCCATCCGTTGGGATGGCACCAATACGGCATGGAGCAATGCGACCAGGAAGGCTGAGATTGGGGATTTCCGCTTCCATGATCTACGCCATACCTGGGCTTCCTAGCACAGGCAGGTCGGAACCAGTTGCGATGAGTTAAGACTTGGGCGGCTGGAAGACCTGCAGCATGGTGGGCCGCTACGCCCACCTTGCACCGGATCATCTGGCGGAGTCTGCGGCTCGCTTAGGAAGTGTCGTAGCTGGCTACGATTTGGCTACGGTGGACCAGAAGTAGAAAAGCCCCGCATCGCTGCGAGGCTCTTCGAATGTGGCTCCCCGACCTGGGCTCGAACCAGGGACCTGCGGATTAACAGTCCGTCGCTCTACCGACTGAGCTATCGGGGAATGGGAAGCGCGCATTCTAGAGATGGCGGGCGATTCGGTCAACCCTCAGCCGTCATTTTCCACCTGCAATTCGGGCACGTGGCTGAAGGCGATGCGCATCGGCGCGGCGCCGCGGCTGTTGTGGGCGCCGCCGAAATACAGGGTGTTGGGGCCGTAGCGCTGGTTGATCTGGTCGAGCACGTTGTTGAGGGGTTCATGCTGGTCCTCGGGGTCGAACAGGTCGCGTGTGACCTGGCTATGTTCGACGAGGTCGGACAGGGTGACGCCGACCTTGAGGATGGGGCTGGGGTCGGATGGGCGGCGTTGCCACAGTTCGGCCAGCACGGGGTTGAACTTGAAGGTGTCGGCGTGCGGCGAGAAGCGCGCCTGGTCGACCCAGTGGGGATGGCCGGTGCCGGTCTTCATGTATTGCAGGTGCAGGCTCAGGGCGCCCGCGCAGTAGCCGTAATGGCGCAGCCGCATCGCCGCCTTGTGCAGCAGGCGCTTGAGCACGGCGAGGGCGGAGGCCGGATCGCGCAGTTCGGGGGCGAGCACGTGCGAATGGCCGATGCTGGCACGCTGGGTGGGGGCGGCGGCCATCGCGTCGCCGCGCAGCTTGGCATAAAAGCGTTCGCCTTCGATGCCGCCCCAGGCATGGCGCAGGGTCTCCTTGCTGGCGGTGCAGAGCTGCTCGACGGTGTGGATGCCAAGCTGGTTGAGGCGGTGTTCCATGGCGCGGCCGATGCCGGTCAGCGCGCCGAGCTTGAGGCGATACAGCCGCCCGGGCAGTTCGTCCTGGCGGATGACGACGAGGCCATCGGGCTTTTGCATGTTGGATGCGGTCTTGGCGAGGAAGCGGTTGGGCGCGATGCCGATCGAGCTGTGCAGCATGTCGCCGACCTGGTTGTAGATCGCCTGTTTGATTTGTCTGCCGAGCTTGATGGCGTTGGCTTCCTCGCGGTCGCTGCCCATCAGCTCGCAGGCCATTTCGTCGATCGAGAGCACCTCGCCGACGGGGGTGCAGGATTCCACCGCGGCGATGATGCGATGGTGGATGTCCACATAGATCGAGGGCCGTGCCTGCACGAAGACGATGTCCTTGCAGAGCTTCCTGGCCTGCCACACCGGGGTGCCGGTACGGATGCCGAAGCGCTTGGCGTCGATGCTGGCGGCGATGCAGCAGGTGGTGTCGGCCATCACCGGCAGCACGCCGATGGGCCGGCCGCGCAGTTCGGGGCGCAGCTGCTGCTCGACCGAGGCGAAAAAGGAATTGAGATCGACGTAGAGCGACTGCAAGGACATGGCGGTTGCGATATCCCGGCGTTCCCGGATGAGGGGTCAGGCCGGGCTGGGGTTGCGATTGAAATAGTGTATATCCATACACTATTTTTGATCAATTCAGCCCGGGTTTGCCAGGTTCATCCGTTCCAGCCGCTGGCAGAGCGTGTCGATGATGCGGCGCGACAGCGGGGCGGAATGGCGCATCAGTTCTTCGAGGAGATGGGGCGGCAAGGCCAGCACGGTGATCTCGCTGTCGGCGACGACCGAGGCGGTGCGCTTTTCGTTCAGCAGGTAGGCCATTTCCCCGAATAGCTGGCCTTCGTTGAGCTCGCTCAGCCTTCGGCGGCCTTCGGTGGTGTCCTTATAGACTCCGGCGCGGCCGGCGTAGAGAAAGTAGGCGATGCGCGAGTCGTCGCCTTCCGCGATCAGCACATGGCCGGCCGGGTAGGTCTGGCCGTATTTCTCCAGCAGGCGATGGGCGCTGCCGAAGACGTAGCTTTCGAGCTTGCTGGTCCCTTCGTCGGTGGCGGCGAGGAACAGCTTCTCCAGTGCGGTGATGTCGGCCTTGCCGCAGGCATATAGCGCCTGCGCCCACAGATAGAGCAACAGGAAGGCGAAATAGGCGCCGATCAGCACGAACACCACGCCGCCGAGCGCGCCGTAGAGACTGTGATAGTTCTCCAGCTTGAAGAAGGCGCCGAACAGGGCGAACAGCAGTCCCAGGCTGACCGTCGCGGCCAGCGCGAACGCGGCGGCGACGCGCGCGGGCGGATGCTTGCGCGGCAGCCGCCAGTAGGCGGCAAACAGCAGCGCCCAGATCATGGCGAAGCCGAACAGCGAGTTGAGCGCCTTCAGGACCAGCGCGTTGCCGATGCCGATGAAGTCGTTCTGCGCCAGGAAGCTCAGCGTCACTTGCGCCAGGGCGGCCACGCCCATCAGCAGGAACAGCACCGGCAGGATGATCAACGGCAGCACCCACGACACCACCAGGTTGCGCTTGGTCTGGTCGGGAAAAATGATGCGGAACGCGCCCTGCATCGTGTTCACCAGCCCGCGCGACGACAGCAGCAGGGTGACGAGGCCGACGCCGCCGGCGGCGAGCTGGGTCTGGCGCGGAATGAAGCCGAGCGAGGTGAGCGTGTCCAGTTGCATCTGGCTGTAGAGCGCGGCCATCAGGATGGTGGCAGGCACCGAGTTCTCGGCGATGTGGCCCAGCAGCTGCAGGGCGTAGCTCAGCAACAGCAGCAGCGGGGTGGCAGACAGCAGGAAGTAGAACGAGGTTGCCGCGGCGTGGTTCTGCAGGCTGTTCTGCTTGAACAGGCGCGCGGTGGTGTAGCCGAGCTGGAGCAGCCAGCTCAGCGTTCCCGGAAGTGAAACAGTCCCGCGCGGGGAGGGCAAGGCGGAGGGTGGGGACATGCCGCTAGCCTACCCGCGCCCGGCGCGCTAGGCCAGCGCGGCAGCGATGCGTTTCAGCGCCTTTTCCAGGTTGGCGTGCGAGGTGGCGAACGACAGGCGGATATAGCCTTCGGCGCCGAAAGCCGAGCCGGGAACGACGGCGACGTCGGCGCTTTCCAGCAGGTATTCGGAGAAGGCGATGTCGGTCGCTTCCTCGATGACGTCGCGCGCCAGCAGGTTCAGGATCGCCGGGCGCACGTAGGGGAAGGCGTAGAACGCGCCGCCGCTGTCGACGCAGCTGAAGCCGGGAATGGCGTTCAGGCCGTCGACGACGAGGCGGTGGCGCTCCTTGAAGGCGTCAAGCATCGGCGTGATGCAGTCCTGGTCGCCGGTCAGCGCGGCCTCGGCCGCCATCTGCGAGATCGAGGTGGGGTTGGAGGTGGACTGCGACTGCACGTTGGTCATCGCGCGCATGATCGCCTCGGGCCCCGCCGCGTAGCCGATGCGCCAGCCGGTCATCGAATAGGCCTTCGACACGCCGTTCAGCACCAGGGTGCGGTCGTAGAGGTCGGGGCAGACATTGAGGATGTTGACGAAGGGCGCATCGTTCAGCCGGATGTGCTCGTACATGTCGTCGGAGGCGATCAGCACCTGCGGATGCTTGCGCAGCACTTCGCCGAGCGCCGCGAGTTCGTCGCCGCTGTAGACCGCGCCGGTGGGGTTGGACGGGCTATTGATGACGACCAGTCGGGTCTTCGGCGTGATCGCCGCTTCCAGCTGCGCCGCGGTGATCTTGAAGCCCTGCTCGATGCCGGCCTCGACGATCACCGGCTTGCCGTCGGCGAGGATGACGATGTCGGGATACGACACCCAGTACGGCGCCGGGATGATGACCTCGTCGCCGGGATTGATCACCGCCTGCACCAGGTTGAAGAAGCTCTGCTTGCCGCCGCACGACACCAGGATCTGCTTGGGGCCGTAGTCGAGGCCGTTGTCGCGCTTGAACTTGGCGATGATCGCCGCCTTCAGGCTGGGCGTGCCGTCGACCGCCGTGTATTTGGTGAAGCCTGCGTTGATTGCCTTGATCGCCGCGTCCTTGATGTGCTGTGGCGTGTCGAAATCGGGCTCGCCGGCGCCGAGGCCGATGATGTCGCGGCCGCTCGCCTTGAGCGCGGCGGCGCGGGCAGTGACGGCCAGGGTGGGCGAGGGTTTGATGGCCTGTACGCGGCGGGAGAGTTCCACTATGGTTCCTTCAGAGCATCCGCTGGAGCGGAAGTGCTACTATCGACAAGTTTTAGCCGCGCGATTTTACCCGTGTTCGTCACCTTCCCCAATAGCCCGTTTCGTCTGTTCCAGCCGTTTCCGCCGGCCGGCGACCAGCCGACCGCGATTGCCCAGCTGGTCGAGGGGATCGAGGACGGCCTGTCGTTCCAGACCCTGCTGGGGGTGACCGGCTCGGGCAAGACCTTCACCATGGCCAACGTCATCGCGCAGACGGGGCGTCCGGCGCTGATCATGGCGCCCAACAAGACGCTGGCGGCGCAGCTGTATTCGGAGATGCGCGAGTTCTTCCCGGAAAACGCGGTCGAGTACTTCGTGTCCTACTACGACTACTACCAGCCCGAGGCCTACGTGCCGGCGCGCGACCTGTTCATCGAGAAGGACTCCAGCATCAACGAGCACATCGAGCAGATGCGGCTCTCGGCGACGAAATCCCTGCTCGAACGGCGCGATACCGTGATCGTCTGCACCGTGTCGGCGATCTACGGTATCGGCGACCCGTCCGACTACCACAGCATGATCCTGCTGCTGCGGCAGAACGAGAAGATGACGCAGCGCGACGTCATCACGCGGCTGACGCAGATGCAGTACGACCGCAACGATGTCGAATTCAAGCGCGGCGTGTTCCGGGTGCGCGGCGACGTCATCGATATCTTCCCGGCGGAACACGCGGAAACCGCGATCCGCGTCGAGCTGTTCGACGACGTGGTGGAAACCCTGCACCTGTTCGACCCGCTGACCGGCCAGATCCTGCAGAAGGTCGGGCGCTTTACCGTGTTCCCGTCGAGCCATTACGTCACGCCGCGCGAGACGACGCTGCGCGCGATCGAGCAGATCAAGGTCGAGCTGCGCGAACGGCTGGAGTGGTACTACGCCAATGGCAAGCTGGTCGAGGCGCAGCGGCTGGAGCAGCGCACCCGCTTCGACCTCGAAATGATGGTCGAACTGGGCTTCTGCAAGGGCATCGAGAACTACTCGCGGCACTTGTCCGGACGCAAGCCGGGCGAACCGCCGCCGACGCTGATCGACTATCTGGCGAAGGACGCGCTGATGTTCATGGACGAGTCGCACGTCACCGTGACCCAGGTCGGCGGTATGTACAAGGGCGACCGCTCGCGCAAGGAAAACCTGGTCGACTACGGTTTCCGCCTGCCGTCGGCGCTCGACAACCGTCCGTTGAAGTTCGAGGAATTCGAGGGGCTGATGCCGCAGACGGTGTTCGTCTCGGCGACGCCGGCGAAGTACGAGGCCGAGCATGCCGGCCAGGTGGTCGAGCAGGTGGTGCGCCCAACCGGCCTGGTCGACCCGGTGGTCGAGGTGCGCCCGGTCGGGACGCAGGTCGACGACCTGATGAGCGAAGCGCGCAAGCGCATCGCCGTCGGCGAGCGCGTGCTGGTCACCACGCTGACCAAGCGCATGGCCGAGGACCTGACCGACTACCTCGCCGAGCACGGCATCAAGGTGCGTTACCTGCATTCGGACATCGACACCGTCGAGCGCGTCGAGATCATCCGCGACCTGCGGCTGGGCGAGTTCGATGTGCTGGTCGGCATCAACCTCTTGCGCGAGGGGCTGGACATCCCCGAGGTTTCGCTGGTCGCGATCCTCGACGCCGACAAGGAGGGCTTCCTGCGCTCCGAGCGTTCGCTGATCCAGACCATCGGCCGCGCCGCGCGGCACCTGAACGGCACCGCGATCCTCTATGCCGACCGCATCACCGACTCGATGCGGCGCGCGATGGACGAAACCGACCGTCGCCGCACCAAGCAGGTCGCCTTCAACACCGAGCACGGCATCACGCCGCGTGGCGTGGTCAAGCGCATCAAGGACATCATCGACGGCGTGTACGACGCCGACGCCACGCGCCAGGAGCTCAAGGCGGCGCAGACTGTGGCCGAATACAAGTTGTTGGATGAAAAAGCGCTGACGAAGCGGATCAAGAAGCTGGAAAAAGAGATGCTGGATGCGGCCAAGAACCTCGAATTCGAGAAAGCTGCGGAACTTCGCGACCAGTTGAAGGAACTCAAGCAGGTGTTATTTGGTGTGGAAGAACATGACTAAGGTACTGATGGTGTGCATGGGGAATATCTGCAGGTCTCCGATGGCGGAGGGCATGCTTCGCCAAGCTGTCCTGGACGCCGGCCTGGACCGGCATGTCGAGGTGGATTCGGCCGGCACGCATGCCTACCACATCGGCTCGGCACCCGATCCGCGTGCGCAGCAGGCCATTCGCCAGCGCGGCATCGATATCAGCCAATTGCGCGGGCGCAAGGTGGCGGACGAGGATTTCGAACGCTTCGACTACATCCTGGTGATGGACGGCGACAATTACGACAAGCTGATCAAGCGTGCGCCGGCGCGCCACCACGGCAAGATCCGCCGACTGCTGTCGTTCAGCCGCAAATACCCCAACCTCGATGTGGTCGATCCGTATTACGGTGGTCCGCAGGGATTCGAGGAAAACCTCGATATGATCGCGGATGCGGTACAGGGTCTGATCCGGGAGATCACGGGCGAATCCCAAGTGAAGATGCGTTCCGGCAACTGAGCGCGATGCAGCAGACATGAAAAAGGGCCGCATACAGCGGCCCTTTTTATTGCAGCGCGAAGTGTCGTTTATTTCGCTTGCGTTTCCACCTGCACCAGCGGTTCCTGGGGTGGCGTCACCTGCGGGCGGGTACGGCGGCGCGTGGGGTGCGGAGCCGTTGCAGCCGGTGCCGGCATCTCGGTGGCGCTCGTCACGGGCGCCGTGGTTTCCACCTGCATCAGGCTGGCGGCTTCGGCTTCGGCCTTGACCGCGGGACGGCGACGCCGACGTGAGCGAGACGGTTCGCTGCGCTCAGCCGTGTCGACGGCAACTCCCTGGGTTTCCACCTGTTGCAGATCGGCCTTGCTGGCGGCCAGATCTGCCAGGATGGTGGCCGGCGATGCGGTGACCGCACCGGGCAAAGGTGCGCTCGGCACGGCCACGGTTTCCAGTTGCAGGGCCTGCTGCGCAGGGGCGGCGACCGCTACCGGGGCGGGTGCGGGCTTGGGTTTGCGCGCGATTTCGATGATGGCGCGATAACCGGCGGTTTCGATGACGGCGTGCGGCGCGGCCGCGCTGCCTGCCTCGGCCGTATCCGGACGGGCATCGCGCGGACGGCGATTGCCGCGTCCGCGGCGGCTGCGCGGCTCGCGTTTTTCCTCGGTGCCGGCTTCACGTGGCGCCTCGGCCGTTTCCACTGCGCGCGGTGCGGCTTCGGCTTCGGGGCGCGGCTTCGGCTGGCGCGGCGGACGCGGCTGTTTGGGTTGCTCGCTGCCGCGGGCTTCCCGGGGCTCGCGAGCCTCACGGCCTTCGCTCTGGCGCGGCTCCTGCTGGCGGGTTTCGCCGTTGCGAGGCTCGCCCCGTCCTTCGCCGCGGCCGCGGCGCTGGCCGGGTTTGCGCTCGCGCTCGCCCCGGCGCTCGCTCGGGCGTTCGCTGCGCGCGATGGCGGGAACCGGTTCGGCCGCGGGGGCGGTTTCGGCTACAGCAGGTTCTTCAGCCCGTTTCTTGAACCAGCCGAAGATGCGTTCGAACAGGCCGCCCTGAGCTGCTTGCGGCGCGGCCGG
This sequence comes from Thiobacillus denitrificans, assembly GCA_002343685.1. Classification (GTDB taxonomy): domain Bacteria; phylum Pseudomonadota; class Gammaproteobacteria; order Burkholderiales; family Thiobacillaceae; genus Thiobacillus; species Thiobacillus denitrificans_A. The sequence goes on from DDRS01000009.1 coordinate 71,311, forward strand.
CACCACCGGACGTGCTGCGGGGGCCGGTTGCGGCGGTGCGATGGATTTGACGGCGGCTTCCTGGCGTGCGGGCGCGGCAGCCTGGGCGGTCTGGTAGACGGATTCGGTTTCCGGCACGACCGCCATCTTGTAGCTGGGCTCGGCCGAACCGGTCAGGTTCAGTTCGTCATGACGCAGGCGGGTGATGGTGTAGTGCGGGGTTTCCATGTGGATGTTGGGGATCAACACCACATTGACCTTGAGCCGCGATTCGACGGTGTGGATGTCGACACGCTTCTCGTTCAACAGGAAGGTGGCGACGTCCACCGGCAGCTGCACGTGTACGGCGCCGGTATTCTCTTTCATGGCCTCTTCCTGCAGGATGCGCAGGATGTGCAGTGCCGACGATTCGGTGCCGCGGATGTGTCCGGTGCCGTGGCAGCGCGGACAGGGCGTGTAGCTGGTCTCGCCGAGCGAGGGCTGCAGCCGCTGGCGCGACATTTCGAGCAGGCCGAAGCGCGAGATCTTGCCGGTCTGCACACGGGCGCGGTCATGATGCAGGGCATCGCGCAGGCGGTTCTCGACCTCGCGCTGATGCTTGGGGTTTTCCATGTCGATGAAATCGATCACGATCAGGCCGCCGAGGTCGCGCAGGCGCATCTGGCGGGCGATTTCGTCGGCTGCTTCGAGGTTGGTGTTGTAGGCGGTCTGCTCGACGTCGCTGCCCTTGGTGGCGCGCGCCGAGTTGACGTCGACCGACACCAGCGCTTCGGTGTGGTCGATCACGATGGCGCCGCCGGACGGCAGGTTGACCTGACGCGAGAACGCCGATTCGATCTGGTGCTCGATCTGGAAGCGCGAGAACAGCGGCACGTCGTCGCGATAGAGCTTGACCTTGTTGACGTTGGTCGGCATCACGTGCGCCATGAACTGCTGCGCTTGTTCGTAGATGTCTTCGGTGTCGATCAGGATTTCGCCGATGTCGGCCGAGAAGTAGTCGCGGATGGCGCGGATCACGAGGCTGCCTTCCTGATAGATCAGAAAGGCGCCGGGCTGCGAGGTGGAGGCGCCGTCGATGGCTTTCCACAGGCTCAGCAAATAGTTCAGATCCCACTGGAATTCTTCGGCGCTGCGGCCGATGCCGGCGGTGCGGGCGATCAGGCTCATGCCTTCGGGGATGTCGAGTTGCGCCAGGGTGTCGCGCAGTTCGTTGCGCTCTTCGCCTTCGATGCGGCGCGACACGCCGCCGCCGCGCGGGTTGGTCGGCATCAGCACGACATAGCGGCCGGCCAGCGAGACGTAGGTGGTGAGGGCGGCGCCCTTGTTGCCGCGTTCGTCCTTCTCCACCTGGACCAGCAGTTCCTGGCCTTCCTTCAGGTTCTCGGGGACACGGCCGCCGTTGGGCAGGCAGGCGCGGGAGATTTCCTTGAACGGCAGGAAACCGTGGCGCTCGCAGCCGTAATCGACGAATGCGGCTTCCAGGCTGGGCTCGACGCGGGTGATGACACCCTTGTAGATGTTGCCCTTGCGTTGTTCCTTGCTGGCGGACTCGATGTCAAGGTCGACGAGCTTCTGTCCGTCGACGATGGCAACCCGGAGTTCTTCCGCCTGGGTTGCGTTGAAAAGCATGCGCTTCATATTTACTCCCGCGCGCGTGCATACGGGACAGGCCAGACTGCCGCCTAAAGCGGGCGGCTCATGCGATCACGGGTTGGATTGAGTGAAATGGCATGGGTGAGGTGTCCTGTTCCTGGAGAGGGTCGCCGGCATGGCCGGGGCGGTCTTTCCGATTCCCGCTGGCGCGGAGCCGAGCGTGAATGCTGATTTCGTATGCTTCTTGTCGCGTCATTGATAACATCGCTGCTTTGCCGATTGCGCGGGGCGGGTGGCTTCGACTGCTCGCGCCAACGTGAGGTTGGTTGGGCGGCAGGAATCCAGACGGGCCGGGCTGGCGGCGGCCGGTGAGCGTTTTAACCGGCGTGATCTCTAAAATCTCCGGCATGGATGCCGGGCAATTGGACAGGCAAAACTTGGCCTGAACCGGCGGTAGTGTATATGAAAATGAAGGACTTAGAGAAAGATTCGGTCAGGCGGTTGAAGATCGACGACAGCGCGGACAGCCAGCGGCTGGACAACTTTCTGATGGCCCGACTGAAAGGCGTGCCGAAAAGTCGCATTTACAAGCTGGTGCGGGGCGGCGAGGTGCGTATCAACGGCGGCCGGGTCGACGTCGGCTACCGCCTGAAGCTGGGCGACGAGGTGCGCATTCCGCCGGTGCGCGTGGCCACGCCGGTCATCACCCCCGCCACCCACCTGCCGCAGGGCGGAATCCGCCTGGTGCCTAACATTCTGTACCGCGACGAGGCCCTGATCGCGCTGAACAAGCCAGCCGGCATGGCGGTGCACGGCGGCAGCGGCATTTCGCGCGGGGTGATCGAGCAGATGCGGCTGGAACTGCCGGAATGCCGTTATATGGAGCTGGTGCACCGGCTCGACCGCGAAACCTCGGGCGTGCTGCTGATCGCGCTGAAGCGGCGCGCGCTCACCGGCCTGCATGCGGCGATGCGTGACGGCAGGATCGAGAAGCGCTACCTGACGCTGGTGGCGGGACGCTGGCCGAATCCGGTGCAGCACGTGAAGCTGCCGTTGCACAAACGCGTCACCGACGAGGGCGAGAAACGGGTGACGGTGCGCGATGAAGGGCAGACCGCCCACACCATCTTCCGCCGCCTGCAGCAATTCGACGACTTCACCCTGCTGGAAGCGGAACTGAAGACCGGGCGCACCCATCAGATACGCGTACACACTTCGCATCTGGGTTTTCCGATCGCGGGGGACGACAAGTACGGCGATTTCGAGCTCAACAAGCGCCTGATGAAGCAGGGACTGAAGCGCATGTTCCTCCACGCGGCGAAGCTCGTCTTCGACCACCCGATCACTGGCGAGCGCATGACGGTCGAAGCGCCGCTTCCCGCCGATCTGACTTCTTTTCTGGATACCTTGAAGCATGCCCAAGCAGTTTGATTTGTTGATTTTTGACTGGGACGGCACCCTGATGGATTCCGCCGGGGTGATCGTCGACTCGATCCAGCGTGCCTGCGAGGATATCGGCCTGGCCGCGCCGAGCGATCGCGCATCGCGCCAGATCATCGGCCTCGGGCTGATCCAGGCGCTGCAGACCCTGCTGCCGGATCTGCCGGCGGACGATTATCCGCGCCTGGTTGAGCGCTACCGCCACCATTACCTCGGCCGCGACGCCGACCTGCCGCTGTTCGACGGGGTGGCAAGCGGGATCCGCGAACTGTATGACAGCGGCTTTACGCTCGCGGTGGCCACCGGCAAGAGCCGGCTCGGCCTGGACCGCGCGCTCGACGCCAGCGGCCTGGGGCACTGGTTCGCTGCCACCCGCTGCGCCGACCAGACGCACTCCAAGCCGCACCCGGCCATGGTGCTGGAGCTGCTCGACGAACTTGGCGCCGACCCCGCGCGCGCGTTGGTGATCGGCGACACCAGCCACGATCTCCTGATGGCGTCGAATGCCGGCGTCGCCAGCCTGGGCGTGACCTATGGCGCACACGAGGCGGGCGACCTGCATCCACACGCGCCGCTCGCACTGATGGACAGTTTTGTCGAGGTACACGCATGGCTGAGCGCGAACGCCTGATCTGCGCCGCCAGCGATCTCGTCGAACTGGGCCGTGGCGTGCGCTTCGAGCTGATGCGTTTCGGTCAGCCGCAGCAGGCGTTCGTGGTACGTTATGACGGGCAGCCACGTGCCTTTCTCAACCAGTGCGGCCATGTGCCGGTTGAACTCGACTGGCAGGAAGGCGAGTTCTTCGACTACTCGCGGCTATACTTGATCTGCTCCACCCACGGCGCGCTGTACCATCCGGCAAGCGGGCACTGCGTCGGTGGGCGATGTGCCGGACGCGGCCTGATCCCGATCCCGGTCGTCGAACGCGACGGCCATGTGTATGTATTAGAAACAGCCTGATGGAAAAAGAATGAGCGAACCAGAAAAATCCGCCCCGGCAAACTGGGAACGTGGCGTCCTGGAAAAATTGGCGCTGTCGGCCATCCAGGAACAGCGCCGCAGCCGCCACTGGAGCATCCTGTTCAAGACGCTGGGCTTCCTGTATCTATTCATCATACTGTTTCTCGCGGCGGGCTGGTTCGGATCGGACGGCGTGTCGATCAAGGAACACACCGCGCTGGTCGACCTGCAGGGCGAGATCGCATCCGACAAGGCCAGTGCCGATACCGTGATCGCCAGTCTGCAGAGCGCGTTCGACGACAAGAAAACCAAGGGTGTGATCCTGCGTATCAACAGCCCCGGCGGCAGCCCGGTCCAGGCCGGCCAGATCCACGACGAGATCAAGCGCCTGCGTGGCCTGCATCCGGACATTCCCCTGTATGTCGTGGTGGACGACATCTGCGCCTCGGGCGGCTATTACGTCGCCGTCGGGGCCGACAAGATTTTCGTCGACAAGGCCAGCATCGTCGGCTCCATCGGCGTACTGATGGACGGCTTCGGCTTCACCCAGACCATGCAGAAACTCGGTGTCGAGCGCCGCCTGCTGACCGCAGGCGAAAACAAGGGTTTCCTCGATCCCTTCTCACCGGTCGATCCCAAGCAGGAGGCCTATGCCAAGCAGATGCTGGAGGAGATCCATGGCCAGTTCATCAGCGTGGTTCGCGAAGGCCGCGGCAAGCGCCTGAAGGAAACGCCCGAGATGTTCAGCGGCCTGGTGTGGAGCGGCGAGAAAAGCATCCAGTTGGGCCTGGCCGACGGCCTGGGCAATGTCGAATCGGTTGCGCGCGACGTCATCAAGGCCAAGGACATTGTCGACTTCACCCAGCATGAAGGTCTGGCAGAACGCCTTGCCGGACGTCTGGGGGCATCGATGGCGAAGGCGCTGACGCCGTTCGAAAAAGCGGGTGTCACGCTGCGTTGAGCGATTATCGGCCGATCGCCTGCGCGCAGCACGAACGCCTGGAGTTCGCCGCACTCACGAAGCAGTGGCTTGAGGTGACGGTGGACGGTATTGCGCAGCAGTTGCTGCCGCTTGACGTGTACACCCGCGATGGCGCCGAATGGTTGCAGGCGCAAACCGAGGTGGGTGACGTCGTCACGCTCAGGCTCGATACGCTGACATTCTGATTGCCTGCGTTCTAGGCAGCGACCCCGAACACGACCAGTCGGTCCTGGACCGCATCGGTCTTGTCGCGCCAGTCCTTGGCGCTACGCGTCTGGATCAACTGGCTCGGCAGGCTGAGATCCGCGCCGATGCTGACCAGGGTGTCGGGCGACAGGGTGGTGGCCAAGGCGTCCAGCAGGGCCGAACTGCGGTAGGGCGTTTCGATGAAGAGTTGGGTCGCCTTGTCGCGGCGCGCGGTTTTTTCCAGTTCGCGGATGGCCTGGCTGCGCTCGGGTTCCTTGGCCGGCAGATAGCCGTGGAAGGCGAAGCGTTGCCCGCCCAGGCCCGAGGCCATCAGCGCCAGCAGAATCGACGACGGACCGATCAGCGGCACCACAGGAATGTTCGCGCGATGCGCAGCCATGACCAGCGCCGCGCCGGGATCGGCTACCGCCGGGCAGCCTGCCTCGGACAGCAGGCCGACATCGTGTCCGGCCCTGAGTGGCGCCAACAGCGAGGCAATGGCGGCATGCGGGGTGTGTTCGTTGAGCTCTTCGAGGTTCAGCGACTGCAGCGGCTGCGGATGGCCCATCGCCTTCAGGTGCGCGCGCGCGGTCTTGGCGCGCTCGACGACGAAGTGGTCGAGCCGGCGCGCGACCGCGAGGGTGTCGGGCGGCAGGCAGGCTTCCGGGCTGACCGGGCCCAGCGGGACCGGGATCAGGTAGAGGGTGCCGGCTGGCATGTGAGGACGTCGACGCCTTCGTTCAGCAGCATCCCGGTCAGCGCCATCAGCGGCAGGCCGATCAGGGCAGTGGGGTCGGGGCTGTCCATGCGTTCCATCAGCGCGATGCCGAGCGATTCGCTCTTGGCGGAGCCAGCGCAGTCATAGGGCTGTTCCTTATGAAGATAAGCCGTGATCTGCGCGTCGCTGAGCGGGCGGATGTGCACCACGGTGGGCACGTCGCGCGTCTGCGTGCGGCCGGTACGGCTATTGAGCAGCGTCAGCGCGGTGTGGAACACCATGGCCTTGCCCTGCATTTTCTTCAACTGGACGAAGGCCTTGTCGAAACCACCGGGCTTGCCAAGTTGTTCGCTGTCCAGCATCAGCACCTGGTCCGAACCGATGATCAGGGCATCGGGATGGGCCGATGCGGCGGCCTGCGCCTTGAGCACCGACAGGCGCAGCGCGGTGGCCGAGGGGGGTTCGTCAGGCAGCGGCGTTTCGTCGACGTCGGGCGACATCACCTCGAAGGGCAGATGCAGGCGCGACAACAGTTCGCGCCGATAGCGGGAAGTCGAAGCCAGGACAAGCTTGACTTGTCCGGATTGGGCGTGGCCCAGTGTCATTCCGGCTGAATCTCGACCAGTGCCATGTCCGGTGTGACCGCATCGCCTTTTTTCGCGAAGATGCTGATGACGACGCCGGCGATCGGCGCCTGCACTTCGCTTTCCATCTTCATCGCCTCGATCACCAGCACGCCGTCGCCAGCCTTGACCGTCTGGCCGACGCTCACCAGCACGTCGACCACGGTGCCGGGCATGGCGGCGGTGACATGTCCGGGGTGGCTGGCGCGCGGTTTCTGGCCGGGCGCGGCCGGCGCGGCGGCGGTTTTGCGTGGCGCGCTGTCGCCGCCGGTTACCGCGACCTCGTTCAGCGGTTCGACCAGCACTTCTTCCGAGACGCCGTCGATCGAGACGAAATAGGGACGCTGGCTGGCATCGGAGCGGCCGCTGCCGGAAAGCTTGATGTGGTAGGTCTCGCCGTGCAGGGTGATCTTGAATTCGTCGGCGGCGTAGCGCGGGGCGCTTTCCTGCTGGGCGGCGCCCTGGGGCAGCAGCTGTTCGGCCTTGAGGCTGCCGGCTGCGCGTTCCTGCAGCCAGGTCTTGGCGAGGTCGGGGAACATCGCGTAGGTCAGCACGTCCTCGTCGGATTTGGCGAGTCCCTCGATTTCGCCACGCAGCTTGTCGAGCTCGTCGGCCAGCAGATCGGCCGGGCGGCAGGTGGTGACCTCGAGGTCGCCGATGGCGAGCTTGCGCACTTCCTCGTTGACGTGGCCGGGCGCCTTGCCGTAGCGGCCCTGCAGATAGAGTTTCACTTCGTTGGTGACCGACTTGTAGCGTGCGCCGGTGAGCACGTTGAGCGCGGCCTGGGTGCCGACGATCTGCGAGGTCGGCGTGACCAGCGGCGGGTAGCCGAGGTCTTCGCGCACGCGCGGAATCTCGTCGAGCACGGCATCCATCCGGTCGATCGCGCCCTGTTCCTTCAGCTGGTTGGCGAGGTTGGAGATCATCCCGCCCGGCACCTGGTTGATCAGCACACGCGTGTCGGTGCCGGTGAATTCCGATTCGAACTGCCAGTATTTCCTGCGCACGTCCTTGAAATAGGCCGAGATTTCCTCGATCAGCGGCAGCGACAGGCCGGTGTCGTAGGCGGTGCCGGCGAGCGCCGCGACCAGGCTCTGCGTGGTGGGATGGCTGGCGCCTTCGGCGAACGCGCCGACGCAGGTGTCGATGATGGTCGCCCCGGCTTCCACCGCCTTCAGGTGCGTCATGTGCGCCAGCCCCGACGTGGCGTGGCTGTGGGTATGGATGGGGAGGTGCGTCGCTTCGCGGATCGCGCACACCAGGTCGTAGGCGGTGTAGGGCGTGAGCAGGCCCGCCATGTCCTTGATCGCGATGGTGTCGCAGCCCATCTCGGCCATGCCCCGGGCCAGTTCGACGAAGTGCGGGATGTTGTGAACCGGGCTGGTGGTGTAGCTGATCGCGCCTTCGGCGTGCTTGCCGGCAGCCTTCACCGCCTCGATCGACACGCGCAGGTTGCGTACATCGTTCATGGCGTCGAACACGCGGAACACGTCGACGCCGTTGTCGGCGGACTTCTTGACGAAGGCACGTACCACGTCGTCCGAATAGTTGCGGTAGCCGAGCAGGTTCTGTCCGCGCAGCAGCATCTGGATGCGCGTGTTGGGCAGCGCCTTCCTGAGCTTGCGCAGGCGCTCCCACGGATCCTCGCGCAGGAAGCGCACGCAGGCGTCGAAGGTGGCGCCGCCCCAGGCTTCGAGCGACCAGAAGCCGACCGAATCAAGCTTGCCGCAGATCGGCAGCATGTCTTCGGTGCGCATGCGGGTGGCGATGAGCGACTGGTGGCCGTCGCGCAGGACGAGATCGGTAACGAATACTTTGGTCATGTTTACAACCCTTGGTGAGCGGCGATGGCGGCGGCGATGGCGGCGGCGATCACTTCCGGCGGTTTCTTTTCGGTGTACTGGGTGAGTTCGGGGTGCGTTTCGACGAAACTGGTGTTGAAACGCCCGCTGCGGAACTCGGGATTCTTGAGGATTTCCTGGTAATACGGAATCGTCGTCTTCACGCCATACACGAGCATGTCGGACAGCGCGCGGCGGCCGCGCTCGACGGCGGATTCCCAGGTCAGGTTCCACACCGTGAGCTTCGCGCACATCGAATCGAAGTAGGGCGGGATCACGTAGTCGGTGTAGATCGCCGCGTCCACCCGTACGCCTGGGCCGCCCGGCGAATAATAGCGCGTGATGCGGCCCAGGCTGGGGAGGAACTCGTTTTTCGGGTCTTCTGCGTTGACGCGGAATTCGATCGCGTAGCCGCGATGCGCGATGGCTTCCTGCTTGTATTGCAGCGGCAGGCCGGAGGCGATGCGGATCTGCTCCTGCACGATGTCGACGCCGGTGATGGTCTCGGTGATCGGGTGCTCGACCTGCAGCCGGGTGTTCATTTCCATGAAATAGAACTGGTTGTCCTGGTCGAGCAGGAACTCCACCGTGCCGGCATTGACGTAGCCCACTGCCTTGGCGGCGCGTACCGCGAGCTTGCCGATGTACTGGCGCTGCGCCTCGGTCAGCTGCGGGCTCGGCGCGATTTCGATGAGCTTCTGGTTGCGCCGCTGGATCGAGCAGTCGCGCTCGAACAGGTGGATGATGTTGCCCTGGGTGTCGCCGAGGATCTGCACCTCGATGTGCTTGGGTTGCACCACGCATTTCTCGACGAAGACCTCGGGCTTGCCGAAGGCCTTGCTGGCCTCGGATACCACGCGGTCGTAGTTCTTCAGCAGGTCTTCCTCGCTGTCGCAGCGGCGGATGCCGCGGCCGCCGCCGCCGTTCGTGGCCTTGAGCATGACCGGATAGCTGATCCTGTTGGCCAGCGCGCGCGCTTCCTCGACGTTTTCCAGGTTGTGGTCGGAGCCCGGCACCACCGGGATGCCGGCGGCGATCATCGCATTGCGGGCCTGGATCTTGTCGCCCATGCGGCGGATCACCTCGGGCGAGGGACCGATGAAGCGGATGCCGCGGCGGGCGCAGATGGTCGCCAGGTCAGGGTTCTCGGAGAGAAAACCGTAGCCGGGGTGCAGCGCGTCGCAGCCCGATGCAGCCGCCAGATTGACCAGCGTGTGCGCGTTCAGGTAGCCGAGAATCGGTTCCTTGCCGATGTGGTAGGCCTCATCGGCCTTCTTCACATGGAGGGCGTGACGATCGGCATCGGTGTAGATAGCGACCGACTTGATGCCCAGTTCGGCGCAGGCGCGCACGATGCGGACGGCGATCTCGCCCCGGTTGGCGACCAGTATTTTCTTAAGCATGGGTTCGCCTGAAGTTGGGATGGCTAGGGTTTCTTTGACAAAAAGAACGCGAAATCATATCATTGCGGGCTAATGTTGTTGACCATATCCACCGGGGTGCGTCGCCATGCTTCCGTCTGTTGAGGTCGATCCATGGCGTTTTTGCAGGGATGCGCAGTCGTGGGAAATCCAGTCCGATGTGGCTGCGTTTCCGCGACTTGCCCGTGAATTTACGCAAGGCGCGCTGTTCTGTCGAGTTGTCGGGCGTGTGGACCAGCGTGGCAGCTTGTCCCTGCACGTGTCGATCAGCGGCGAGGTGGGGCTGACCTGCCAGCGTTGCCTGGGAAACATGCCTTATACGGTCGGGCTTGAGCGCACGTTGTATCTGGCGCGCAACGAGGCCGAGCTGGAACGATTGGACGCGTTGCCTGGCAGTGATGCGATTCAGGCAGGCGAGCGATTGAGTCTGGTCGAGCTGGTTGAGGATGAAGTGTTGTTGAGCCTGCCGCTTGCACCCATGCACGCAGAAGGTGAATGCTCCCTACGTGGAGCGCAATAGGTTTTGGGTGCCGGAATCCGGCGCCACGATTTTTAAGGAGTATGAAATGGCAGTCCAGCAGAACAAAAAATCCCCGTCCAAGCGTGGCATGCACCGCTCGCACGATTTTCTGACCAACCCGCCGCTGGCCGTCGAGCCGACCACGGGTGAAGCGCACCTGCGCCACCATATCAGCCCCAACGGCTTTTATCGCGGTCGCAAAGTCGTCAAGGCCAAAGGCGAATAATTCATTTGCGCGCCATGGCGTGATGGTTGCCGCCCGGCGCGATCCACTCAGCCAACGATTCCGGCTGTATGAGAAACATCACAGTCGCCATTGATGTCATGGGGGGCGATCACGGCCCCCATGTCACGGTCCCGGCGGCGATCCGTTGTCTTGCGCGTCATCCTGACCTGAACGTGATTCTGATCGGGCCGCAGGACATTGTCGCGGCCGAACTCAAGGCGCGCCGGGCCAAGACCGGTCCCCGTCTCATCGTGCGCCACGCCAGCCAGGTAGTGGCGATGGACGAGGCGCCGGCATTGGCTCTGCGCGGCAAGAAGGATTCCTCGATGCGCGTGGCCATCGACCTCGTCAAGTCCGGCGAGGCCGATGCCTGCGTGTCGGCGGGCAATACCGGCGCCCTGATGGCGACCGCGCGCTTCGTCCTGAAAACCCTCCCCGGTATCGACCGTCCCGCCATTGCTGCCGTCATGCCGACGACCACGGGGCATGCGCTGGTGCTCGACATGGGCGCCAACGTCGATTGCTCGGCCGAACACCTGCTGCAGTTCGGCATCATGGGCGCGATGCTGGTATCGGCCGTGGAGCACAAGCCGAACCCGAGTGTCGGCCTGCTGAACATCGGTGAGGAAGACATCAAGGGCAACGAAATGGTGAAGCAGGCTGCCGAACTGCTGCGCGACAGCCACCTGAATTTCTACGGCAACGTCGAAGGCAACGACATTTTCAAAGGCACGACCGACGTGGTGGTGTGCGACGGCTTTGTCGGCAACGTAACGTTGAAGGCCTCCGAGGGGCTTGCCAAGATGATTTCCACGACCCTGCGTGCCGAATTCCGCCGCAACTGGCTGACTCGCCTCGCCGGCCTGCTGGCCATGCCGGTGCTGAGCGCTTTCAAACGCCGGATGGACCCGCGCCGCTACAATGGTGCCACGCTGCTGGGGCTCAAGGGGGTCGTGGTGAAGAGCCATGGTTCGGCCGACCGCTTTGCCTTCGAACACGCGATCGAAACCGCCAGCGACGAAGTCCGCAACAACGTGCTGAAACGCATTACCGATCAGATCCAACTCCTGCAACGGGTAGCCGCTTGACCTATTCCCGCATTCTCGGCACCGGCAGCTATCTGCCTGTGCGCATCCTCACCAACGCCGATCTCGAAAAACTGGTCGAGACGAACGATCAATGGATCGTCGAACGCACCGGCATCCGCGAACGCCATATCGCCGCCGAAGGCGAATTCACCAGCGACCTCGCCATCCAGGCGGCACGCGCCGCACTCGACGTGGCAGGCCTGAAGCCAGACGACATCGATCTGTTGCTGGTTGCCACCACGACGCCCGACCTGGTGTTCCCCAGCACGGCCTGCATCGTGCAATCCAAGCTGGGGATGACCAACGGCAAGCCCGCTTTCGATCTGCAGGCGGTATGCAGCGGTTTCGTATACGCCCTGTCGGTGGCCGACCAGTTCATCAAGACCGGCGCGGCCCGGCACGTGCTGGTGATCGGTGCCGAAACGCTGTCGCGCATCACCGACTGGAACGACCGTAGCAACTGCATCTTGTGGGGAGACGGCGCGGGTGCCGTGGTGCTGGGGGCGTCTGCCGAGCCGGGCATCATCGCCACCCATATCCATGCCGACGGTCGCCACAAGGAATTGCTGCGCACTACCACCGGCGCTTCGACCGGTATGCGCGAACCGGCACTGATGCGGATGGAAGGCAACGCCGTGTTCAAGATGGCGGTCAATACGCTCGACCGCATCGTCGATGAAACGCTGGAAGCCAATGGTCTTTCCAAATCCGACATCGACTGGCTGGTGCCGCACCAGGCCAATATCCGCATCATTTCGGCCACCGCGAAAAAGCTCGGCATGAGCATGGACAACGTCGTCACCACGGTTGCCGGCCATGGCAATACCTCGGCGGCCTCGGTACCGCTGGCGTTCGACGTGGCGGTGCGTGACGGCCGCATCCAGCGCGGCCAGACCGTGCTGATGGAGGCCTTCGGCGGCGGCTTCACCTGGGGCTCGGCGCTGCTCAAGTATTAAGAAGGACACGTGATGAAACTCGCATTCGTATTTCCCGGGCAGGGCTCGCAATCGGTCGGCATGATGCAGGGGTGGGGCGATCGCGCCGAAGTCCGTGCGACCTTTGCCGAAGCCTCCGGCGCGCTCGGCCTGGACTTGTGGGCACTGGTGACCGACGGCCCGACTGATCTGCTGAACCAGACCATCAACACTCAGCCCGCGATGCTCGCGGCCGATATCGCCGCCTGGCGTGTGTGGCAGGGAGCGGGCGGCGCGGCGCCCGCGTTGCTGGCCGGCCATAGCCTGGGCGAATACGCGGCTTTGGTCGCGGCGGGTTCGTTGGGCTTCGCCGACGCGATCAGGCTGGTGCGCTTCCGCGCCGAGGCCATGCAGGCTGCAGTGCCCGAAGGTGTCGGCGCGATGGCGGCGATTCTGGGACTGGACGACGATGCCGTGCGTGCGGTCTGCGCCGACGCGGCGGCAGGCGAAGTCGTCGAGGCGGTCAATCTCAACTCGCCCGGCCAGGTCGTGATCGCAGGCAACAAGGCCGCAGTCGAACGCGCGATGGCGCTGGCGAAGGAAAAGGGCGCCAAGCGTGCCCTGCCGCTACCGGTCAGCGTGCCGTCGCATTCCTCGCTGATGCGGCCGGCTGCCGACAAGCTGCTGGCGCATCTGCAGGGTGTGGCGATTGCGGCGCCGACCATCCCCGTGCTGCACAATACCGACGTGCAAAGCCATGCCGATGCGGATGCGATCCGTGCCGCGCTGGCAAAGCAGTTGCATACCCCGGTGCGCTGGGTCGAGACCGTGCAGGCCCTGAAAGCCGCCGGTATCGAGCGGGTGATCGAATGCGGCCCTGGCAAGGTGCTGGCAGGCCTCAATAAACGCATCGACGACAGCCTGCCGGCCGTGGCGCTGGTCGACGAAGCCAGCCTGCAGGCTGCATTGAACAACTGACAGGGGACAACATGCTGCAAGGACGCCTCGCGCACGGCGCGAATCTTGAAGGGCAGGTGGCACTGGTCACCGGTGCCAGCCGCGGAATCGGCCAGGCGATCGCGCTGGCGCTTGGCCAAGCCGGCGCCACCGTCATAGGGACCGCCACCAGCGACAAGGGCGCACAGGCGATCAGCGATTACCTCGCCGCGGCCAGCATCAAGGGCAGCGGAATGAAGCTCAACGTCACCGACGCGGCCGAGGTCGACGCCGTGATCGCCGCGACCGAGAAGGATTTCGGCGCCATCGGCATTCTGGTCAACAACGCCGGCATCACCCGCGACAACCTGTTGATGCGGATGAAGGACGAGGAATGGGACGACATCCTGGCGACCAACCTCACCTCCGTGTTCCGCCTGTCGCGCGCCGTGCTGCGCGCGATGATGAAGGCGCGCGCCGGCCGCATCATTTCCATCGCGTCGGTGGTGGGCGCGATGGGCAATGCCGGACAGACCAACTACAGCGCGGCGAAGGCCGGGATCATGGGCTTCACCAAGTCGCTGGCGCGTGAGGTCGGCAGCCGTAACATCACGGTGAACTGCGTGGCCCCGGGTTTCATCGACACCGACATGACGCGCGCCTTGCCGGACGCACAGCGCGAGGCGCTGCTTGCCCATATCCCGCTGGGCCGGTTGGGCGCCGCCGAAGATATCGCGCAGGCTGTCGCTTTCCTGGCATCGCCGGCCGCAGGTTACATTTCCGGCACCACCCTGCACGTAAACGGCGGCATGTACATGGCGTGACCGCCCCCGAAAGTTTGGTAAAATCGTCCGGCTTCAATTTTGTTGAAGCCTTATTTCAAGAGAGGATCAGTAATGGATAACGTACAGCGTGTAATTAAGGTCGTCGCCGAGCAATTGGGCGTCAACGAAGCGGACATCAAGAATGAGTCCTCCTTCGTCGGCGACCTTGGCGCCGACTCGCTCGACACGGTTGAGCTGGTGATGGCGCTGGAAGAAGAGTTCGGCTGTGAAATCCCCGACGAAGATGCGGAAAAGATCACCACCGTCCAGCAGGCGATCGACTACGTCAACAGCCACTCGAGCTGATCGTTCACCCGGCTATTGAGTCGATCTGGCCATGTGCGAAGCTGCGAGTGCGCGTTGCCTGCCCGCTTGCTTGGCGGGGTTCGCTGGTCGTCCAATAGTGCGCTTTTCAATGTTCAATGATTCGGCGTACACCCGTATCGTGTCGGATCACTAAAAAGGACTGACTTTTGTCCAAGCGTCGCGTTGTCGTGACCGGCCTGGGAATCATCTCCCCGGTCGGCAATACCATCCCGGAGGCCTGGGACAATCTGGTTGCCGGTCGCACCGGGATCGCCCGGATTACCCGTTTCGATCCTTCGCCTTTCGCCTCCCATATGGCGGGCGAGGTGAAGGGTTTTGACGTCGAGCAATATCTCAATCCCAAGGAAGCGCGCCGCATGGATGTCTTCATCCAGTTCGGCATGGCCGCCGGCATCCAGGCAATCCGTGATTCGGGCCTCGAAGTCACCGAAGCCAATGCCGAACGCATCGGCATCAACATCGGCTCCGGCATCGGCGGTTTACCGCTGATCGAGGAGACGCATTCCCTGCTGATGGAATCCGGCCCGCGGAAGATTTCTCCCTTCTTCATTCCGGGGTCCATCATCAACATGATTTCCGGCAACCTTTCGATCCTGTATGGGATGAAAGGCCCCAACCTGGGGGTCGTCACCGCTTGCACCACTGGTCTGCATGCCATTGGCCTGTCGGCCCGCCTGATTGAGCATGGTGACGCGGACGTGATGGTCGCCGGCGGCGCCGAGTGCGCCACTTCACCGCTCGGCGTGGGCGGTTTTGCCGCCGCGCGTGCGCTGTCCACCCGCAACGACGACCCAGCCACTGCCAGTCGCCCGTGGGACAAGGATCGTGACGGCTTCGTGCTGGGTGAGGGCGCCGGTGTGCTGGTGCTCGAGGAATACGAACACGCCAAGGCGCGCGGTGCGAAGATCTACGCCGAAGTGACGGGTTTCGGCATGAGCGGCGATGCCTATCACATGACGGCGCCGAGTACCGACGGTCCCCGTCGTGCCATGCTGAATGCGATGCGCGACGCTGGCGTGAATCCCGACCAGATCAACTATATCAACGCGCACGGTACTTCGACCCCGTTGGGCGACAAGAACGAAACCGACGCGATCAAGCTTGCCCTGGGCGATGCGGCCTACAAGACCGTGGTCAACTCGACCAAGTCGATGACCGGTCACCTGCTGGGCGGCGCCGGTGGCGTGGAATCGGTGTTCACGGTGTTGGCGGTGCATCACCAACTGTCGCCGCCGACCATCAACATCTTCTCGCAAGATCCGGAATGCGATCTCGATTACTGCGCCAACACGGCGCGCGACATGAAGATCGACTTTGCGCTCAAGAACAATTTCGGGTTTGGCGGCACCAACGGCTCGCTGGTTTTCAAGCGCGCCTGACCTCCGCGGTGGACCGCGCCCCATCGCATCCGATCAAGCCGGCTGCCTGACGTGGCCGTGCTTGATGCCTTGCGTGCGGTGTGTCCAGACGGCACCATGAGCGGCTGTTCCAAGGGACACACCATGCCGATTATCCATGAACCGCAGCGGGTACCGCGCTACAACCGCACCGGCAGCGATATCAGCCGTGACGGCCGCTTCGTTTTCAATGTCCGGACGCGCAGCATCCTGCTGCGCGGTCTGTGGCACCTACTGGAAATCGCATGATGCTCGTCAATGGCCAGCCGGCCGATTCGGTCGATGCCCGTGATCGTGGGCTGGCCTATGGCGACGGTGTGTTCCGCACCCTGCGCACGCAGGGCGGACGGCCGTTGTGGTGGCGCGATCACTACGTCAAGCTGGTGGCCGACTGTGCGGCACTGATGCTGGACTGCCCCGACGAAGCCGTGCTGCATGGGGAAGTCTGCCGTGTGGCCGAGACCGGGGAAGGGGTCGTCAAGATCGTGCTGACGCGCGGCACCGGCGCACGCGGCTATGCGCCGCCGCCAAGCCAGGCGGCCACCCGGATCGTTTTCTCTGCGCCGTTACCGGCGTATGCACAGGCCGGTGCGCCGGACGCAATTGTGGCGCGCTGGTGCACCCTACGGCTGGCACGGCAGCCCCGGCTGGCGGGGATCAAGCATCTGAACCGCCTGGAGAACGTGCTCGCGCGTGCCGAATGGGCTGATCCGGCGATTCTCGAGGGGCTGCTGTGCGATGACCTTGGCGCGGTGATTGGCGGGGTGATGAGCAATCTGCTGCTCGTGAAGGACGGCGAACTGTTCACGCCGGACCTGAGCGAATGCGGCGTGGCGGGCGTGGCCAGGACGCGCCTGCTGCGGGCTGCGCCGCGTCTCGGTATTCCGGTTCATGTCGGCCGTCTGTTGCCCGCGGCTATACGCGCCGCCGACGAAGTGATGGTCTGCAACAGTGTCATCGGCGTGCGCCGTGTGGCCAGGCTGGATGACGCAATATGGCCACCTGCGGGTTGGGCTGCGCTTTTGAGTAAGGCCTTGGATGAAGACGTCGATTAAACGATTGATTGCGCTCGCTGCGCTGCTTGCGCTCATGGGGGCAGGCGGACTGGCATGGTATGGCAACCGGCCCTTGCAGATCGAGCCCCTGCCGAAGATGCTCAATGTGGTACCCGGCACGAATTTGCGCAGCCTGAGCGCCATGCTCGAACGCGAGGGCGTGGTCGGCAATGCGCAGGTGTTCTGGCTGCTTGGACGCATACTGGGCAAGGCCGGGACGCTCAAGGTGGGCGTGTATACCCTTGACAGACCGCTGACACCGCTGGAACTGTACGCGATGATCCAGCGCGGAGAGGTCTCGCAGGCCATGGTGCAGTTCATCGAGGGCTGGAACTGGCGCGAGGTGCGTGCTGCGCTTGCCGCCCAGCCCATGCTGAAGAATGAAAGCGCCAGCATGAGCGATACCGAAATCCTGCAGGCCATCGGCGCCGGGGAGGATCACATCGAAGGACTGCTGTTTCCCGATACCTATTTTTATGCGCCTCATACCTCCGATCTCAGTGTGCTGCGCCGCGCCTATCGCCGGCAGCATGAGAAACTCATGGCCGCCTGGGAGACCCGTGCCCCCGGGCTGCCATACCGCACGCCGTATGAGGCATTGATCATGGCGTCGATCGTGGAAAAGGAAACCGGCGTGGCATTCGAGCGCCCCAGGATCGCCGGCGTCTTCCTGAACCGGCTCCGACTGGGCATGCGCCTGCAGACCGACCCCACCGTGATCTATGGCCTGGGCGAGCGCTTCGACGGCAACCTGCGCAAGGTTGATCTGCAGCGCGATACCCCATACAACACCTATACGCGCGCCGGGCTGCCGCCCACGCCCATCGCCATGCCGAGCGAGGCAGCCATCCAGGCTGCGCTCAATCCGGCCAGGACGGATGCGCTGTACTTCGTTGCGCGGGGCGACGGCACCCATGTATTCTCAAGCACGCTCGACGCGCACAACCGCGCGGTAAATCGCTACCAACGCTATCAACGATGATCCACGGAAAATTCATCACGCTCGAAGGCGTTGACGGCGCCGGTAAAAGCACCCATCTGGGCTTCGTCGCCGACTGGCTGCGCCGGCAAGGCAGGGAGATCGTCGTCACCCGCGAACCGGGTGGTACCCCGCTCGGCGAGACCTTGCGTGAACTGCTGCTGCACCGTGACATGGATGCCGACACCGAACTGCTGCTGATGTTCGCCGCCCGGCAGCAACATCTGGCCGAACTGATCCAGCCTGCGCTTGCGCGCGGCGCTTGGGTCGTGTCCGACCGTTTCACCGATGCCAGCTACGCCTACCAGTGCGGCGGGCGCGGCATCGCCGCGGAACGGATCGCCGCGCTGGAAGCCTGGGTGCAACGCGGCTTTGCGCCCGATCTCACCCTGCTGTTCGACGTGCCGCCCGACGTGGCGGAAGCGCGCCGCTCGGCTGCGCGACCCGCCGACCGCTTCGAACGCGAGGCCGACAGCTTCTTCAGTCGCGTGCGCAACGCCTATCTCGAGCGGGCACGGGCCGAACCCGCGCGTATTCGCGTGCTGGATGCGCGTCACAGTATCGCCGACCTGCAAGCCGAGATCGGCGCATTGTTGAAGGAACTGGGGTGAGCGCGCCCTATCCCTGGTTGGATGCGTCCTGGCAGCGATTGCTGGCGACCCGGGCGCACCCGGCGCAGGCCTTGCTGCTGGCGGGACCGCGCGGGGTGGGGAAAGGCGCGTTGGCGCGGGCATGGGCGCAAGCGCTGCTGTGCGAGGCGCCGCAGCCGAATGGCGCGGCCTGTGGCGAATGTCCGGCCTGCCACTGGTTCGGGACGGACGCGCATCCTGACTTCCGGCTGCTCACGCTGCAGGAGAAAACCGGCAAGGAGGGGGAAACCCGCATGGCGACCGCGATCGAGGTCGACCAGGCGCGCGAGGCGGTCGACTTCGTGCAGCTCTCCACCTACCGGGCGGGGTTTCGCGTGGTGCTGGTCGATCCGGCGGACGGCCTCAATCTGGCGGCGGCCAACGCACTGTTAAAGGTGCTCGAGGAACCGCCGTTAAATACGGTATTCGTGCTGGTTTCGGATCAACCGCGCCGACTGCTGCCGACCATACGCAGCCGCTGCACCCGGATCGACATCGGCCTGCCGCCGGCCGATCAGTCAGCGCAATGGCTGGCCGGGCAGGGTGTGGATGACGCGATGGACCTGCTGGCGCTGTCCGGCGGTACGCCGCTCGACGCGCAGCGCTGGGCAGAGGGGGCCGAGCTGGACGAGCGGCGCGGCGTGCTGGAAGGCTTGGCAGATCCCGGCCGGCTCGATCCGGTCACCCTGGGCGAGCGCTGGAAGACGGTCAATCCGCAGATCTGGCACAACGTGGCATACAAGTGGCTGGGTGATTTGCTGTCGGTCAGGTTGCAGGGCAGCGTACAGTTCAACCGCGATTTTGCGGAAGTGTTGGTGCGATTGGGTGGCAAGGCCGATCTGGCTGGATTGCTGGCGCTTGACAGAACGCAGGCGAACGAAGGCCGAACGCTGGCGCATCCGCTCAATCGGGCGTTGCAGCTCGAGGCCTGGCTGATCCAGTACCGGCACCTGTTTGATTGAAAAGGATCGATGATGAATGCAGCAGTCAACGATGTCGCAGGACAGGTGCGCCCTGGCGTGCTATCCCTGTCCATCAAGGAAAAGTCCGCGCTTTTTGCCGCCTACATGCCATTCATCAAGGGCGGCGGACTGTTCATTCCTACCAACAAGCAATACAAGATGGGCGAGGAAGTGTTCATGTTGTTGACGCTGATGGACGATCCCGCCAAGCTGCCGGTGTCCGGAAAAGTGGTATGGGTGACGCCTTCCGGCGCCCATGGCAGCCGTACCCAAGGTGTGGGCGTGCAGTTCGCTTTCAACGAGAGCGGCAAGGCGGCGCAAAACAAGATTGAAGGTTTGCTCGGCGGTTCGTTAAAATCGGTGCGTCCCACTCACACCATGTAACGCCGTCTGCGGCGTTCCCGAGCCGCATGTATATCGATTCCCACTGCCACATCAATTTCCCCGATCTCGCCGGCAAACTGCCGGAGGTCTTCGACCTGATGGCGGCCAACCAGGTGAGCCACGCGCTCTGCATCAGCGTGGAGCTGGAAAAATTCCCTGAAATCCGTGCGCTGGCCGAGGCGCATCCCAACGTCTATGCATCCGTGGGCGTGCATCCGGATCATGAAGACTGCACCGAGCCGACGGTGACGGAACTGGTCGCGCTGGCCAACCATCCCAAGGTGGTGGCGATCGGCGAGACCGGGCTGGATTATTTCCGCCTGACCGGCGACCTCGAATGGCAGCGCGAGCGCTTCCGTACCCACATCCGTGCCGCGCGTGCCTGTCGCAAGCCCTTGGTCATCCATACCCGTTCCGCGGCCGACGACACCCTGCGCATCATGCGCGAGGAACAGGCGGGCGAAGCGGGCGGCGTGATGCACTGCTTCACCGAGAGCCTGGCGGTGGCCGAAGCGGCGATCGAGCTGGGGTTCTACATTTCGTTTTCCGGTATCGTCACCTTCAAGAACGCCGCTGCGCTGCGCGAAGTGGCAGCCTCCATTCCGCTGGAACGCATGCTGATCGAGACCGATTCGCCTTATCTGGCGCCGGTGCCGCACCGCGGGCAGACCAATCAGCCGGGATTCGTGAAGCATGTGGCGGAAGAAATCGCGCGGGTGCGTGGCATGACGGCCGAAGCGGTGGGTGAAGCCACGACGCGGAATTTCTTTCATCTGTTTGCCGCAGCCCGAGCCTGATTCCCCATTTCCGGTACTGCGCGGCCGAGACCCCCAACCCGGGGGCAAGAAATAGGAGCAAGCCTGGCTGGCTCGGCTCAAGTAGCTGGGGGCGCCCCCCCAGCCAAGGCGTCAGAGGCCGGCGGTTTCCAGTTCGAACTGGATTGCCTGGATGCCCGCGCGTGCGCAGGCCTCGTCCTGTTCGCCCGTTGCAGCGCCGGAGACGCCGACCGCGCCGACGATGTTGCCGGCAGCCTCGATCGGCACGCCGCCAGCAGAAAACACGAGTCCTTCGACCTTGCCGACCGAGAACGGTTGGGTAAAACGATCAACCATTGCCGACGTGGCAGCGTTGAAGTTGACCGCCGTATAGGCCTTCTGCTTGCTGATCTCCAGGGTGATGCGCGGCGCCAGCGTGTCGCGCAATACCACCATGGCATCGCCACTGCGATCGACCACGGTCACCCCGATCTGGATACCCTGCTTGCGGCAGGCCTCCATCGCGGCATGGGCGAGTTTTCCGGATGCCTCGACGGTGAGCCTGGGAATTTTGACGATGACGGGTTCTTCCGCGGCGATCGTAGGCGAGGCGAACAATACAGCACAGCTTGCAGCGATCAAAGGGAGTTTGCGCATGGGATGTCCTCCAGTTGGTTGATGCGGGGAATGTGCTGCGGCCATCCGGAAAAGGCCGCAGGCAGCCATCTCTCTCCGTATGAAAGGATGCCACATACGGAGTGGAATCAGACTATTGTCCGAAGAACGACTTCACTTTATCCATGAACGACTGTGCGCGGGGATTATTGTTGCGTCCCGGGCTCAAGTCATCAAACTCACGCAGCAGTTCGCGTTGGCGCTCGGACAGGTTCACCGGCGTCTCCACCAGCATGTGGCACATCAAATCGCCCGGCGCGTGGCTGCGCACGCCCTTGATCCCCTTGCCGCGCAGGCGGAACACCTTGCCTGACTGTGTTTCGGCGGGGATCTTGATCTTGGCGTGGCCGTCCAGCGTGGGAATCTCGACCTCGCCGCCGAGCGCGGCGGTGGCGAAGCTGATCGGCATTTCGCAATGCAGGTCGTCGCCGTCGCGCTTGAACACCGGGTGCTCCTTGAGGTGGATCACCACATAGAGATCGCCCGGCGGGCCGCCGTTGACGCCGGCTTCGCCTTCGCCGGCCAGACGGATGCGGTCCCCGCTGTCGACGCCGGCAGGAATCTTGACCGACAGCGTCTTGTGTTTCTTGACGCGGCCTTCGCCATGGCAGCTGGTGCAGGGGTCGGCCACCATCTTGCCGGTGCCGCCACAGCGCGGGCAGGTCTGTTGCACCGAGAAGAAGCCTTGCTGGATGCGGACCTGGCCGTGTCCACTGCAGGTGGTGCAGGTGGTCGGCTGGGTACCGGGCTTAGCGCCGCTACCGTGGCAGGTGCCGCATTCTTCCAGGGTGGGAATGCGGATCTTGGTCTCGGTACCGCGGGCACCTTCTTCCAGCTCGATTTCCAGGTTGTAGCGCAGATCGGCGCCGCGATAGACACGGTCGCGACGGTTGCCGCCGCCCCCTCCGAAGATGTCGCCAAAGATGTCCGAGAAGGCGTCGGAAAACCCGCCGCCGCCAAAGCCGCCGCCCATGCCGGCCTGCTGGTCGATCCCGGCATGGCCGAACTGGTCGTAGGCGGCGCGCTTGTCCGAATCGGACAGGATTTCGTAGGCCTGCTTGGCTTCCTTGAATTTCTCCTCCGCGCTCTTGTCATCAGGATTGCGGTCGGGATGGTGTTTCATGGCCAGCTTGCGGTAGGCCTTCTTGATTTCTTCGTCCGAAGCGTTCTTGGTGACGCCGAGGACTTCGTAGTAGTCGCGTTTTGACATGTTGGGTGCAGTGAACGGTTAGCAGTGAGCAGAAAGGCAAAAAGCGGTGAACGGCTGTTGCCGCTCACCGCCCACCGTTTGCCGTATTTTACTTGTCCTTCACTTCTTCAAACTCGGCATCGACCACGTTGTCGTCAGCAGCATGGCTGCCCGCGGCGCCCGCCTCTGCGCCCGCCTGCGCGCCGCCCTTGGCCTGCTCGGCCTGGTACATCTGCTCAGCCAGCTTGTGGCTGGCGGTGGCGAGCGCATTGGTCTTGGCCTCGATGGTGTCCTTGTCGCCTTCGCGCACGGCGTCTTCGGCTTCCTTCAATGCCGCCTCGATCGCGGCTTTTTCGTCGGCCGACACCTTGTCACCGTACTCAGTGAGCGACTTCTTCACCGAATGGATCATGCCGTCGGCGGCGTTGCGCGCGGTCGCCAGTTCGACGGCCTTGTGGTCCTCGGCGGCATTGGCTTCGGCGTCCTTCACCATGCGCTGGATTTCCTCCTCGCTCAGACCGGAGCTGGCCTGGATGCGAATGGTGTTTTCCTTGCCGGTGGCCTTGTCCTTGGCCGACACGTGCAGGATGCCGTTGGCGTCGATGTCGAAGGTGACTTCGATCTGCGGCATGCCGCGCGGCGCGGGCGGGATGTCGGACAGGTTGAACTGGCCGAGGCTCTTGTTGCCCGAAGCCACTTCGCGCTCGCCCTGCAGCACGTGCACGGTCACCGCGCTCTGGTTGTCGTCGGCGGTGGAGAACACCTGCGAGGCCTTGGTCGGGATCGTGGTGTTCTTCGGGATCAGCTTGGTCATCACGCCGCCCAGAGTTTCGATGCCCAGGGAGAGCGGCGTGACGTCGAGCAGCAGCACGTCCTTGACCTCGCCCTGCAGCACGCCGCCCTGGATCGCGGCGCCCACGGCCACGGCTTCGTCCGGGTTGACGTCACGGCGCGGGTCCTTGCCGAAGAAGTCCTTCACCGCGTCCATCACCTTGGGCATGCGGGTCTGGCCGCCGACCAGGATGACGTCGTCGATCTGCGAAGTGGTGAGGCCGGCATCCTTCAGCGCCATCTTGCACGGATCGATGGTGCGCTTGATCAGGTCTTCCACCAGCGCTTCGAATTTGGCGCGGGTGATCTTCACCGCCAGGTGCTTGGGCCCGGAGGCGTCGGCCGTGATGTAGGGCAGGTTGACTTCGGTCTGCTGGCTCGAGGACAGCTCGATCTTGGCCTTTTCCGCCGCTTCCTTCAGGCGCTGCAGCGCGAGCACGTCCTTCTTCAGGTCGACGCCCTGTTCCTTCTTGAATTCTTCGGCGATGTAGTCGATCAGACGCTGGTCGAAATCCTCGCCGCCAAGGAAAGTGTCGCCGTTGGTGGACAGCACTTCGAACTGGTGCTCGCCGTCCATCTCGGCGATCTCGATGATGGAGATGTCGAAGGTGCCGCCGCCGAGGTCATACACGGCGATCTTGCGGTCGCCTTCCTTCTTGTCCATGCCGAAGGCAAGGGCGGCTGCGGTCGGCTCGTTGATGATGCGCTTGACGTCGAGGCCGGCGATGCGGCCGGCGTCCTTGGTCGCCTGGCGCTGGCTGTCGTTGAAGTAGGCCGGTACCGTGATCACGGCTTCGGTGACTTCTTCGCCCAGATAGTCCTCGGCGGTCTTCTTCATCTTGCGCAGGGTTTCGGCCGACACCTGCTGCGCGGCCATTTTCTTGTCGCGCACTTCCACCCAGGCGTCGCCGTTGTCGGCCTTGACGATCTTGTAGGGCATCAGGCCGATGTCCTTCTGCACTTCCTTCTCTTCGAAACGGCGGCCGATCAGGCGCTTCACCGCGAACAGGGTGTTCTTCGGGTTGGTGACGGCCTGGCGCTTGGCCGGTGCACCGACCAGAATCTCGCCGTCTTCGGTGTAGGCGACGATGGACGGCGTCGTGCGCGCGCCCTCGGCGTTCTCGATCACCTTCGGCGTGCCGTTTTCCATGACCGCCACGCAGGAGTTGGTGGTACCCAGGTCAATGCCAATAATGCGTCCCATGATGCGTTCCTTCTTAAAGAGATTGAATTGATTCGAATGTGGGGGAGGCGGCGCCTATTTCAAGACTGTTTCAGTCCTTGCCCTTGGCGACCATCACCAGTGCCGGCCGCAGCGTGCGGTCGTGCAGGCGGTAGCCTTTCTGCAGCACGGTGACCACGGTATTGGCCGGCTGGTCGGACTCGACCATCTGGATGGCCTGGTGCTGGTGCGGGTCGAATTTCTCGCCCATCGGATTGATGTCGTTCAGGTTGAACTTGCCGAAGGCGGCCACGAGTTGCTTCAGGGTCAGTTCGACGCCGTCCTTGAGGTTTTCCACGCTCGGCGAGTCGACCGCCAGCGCAGCTTCCAGGCTGTCCTTCACCGCCAGCAACTCATTGGCGAAGTTTTCCACCGCGAACTTCCGCGCCTTCTCCACGTCGTCCGCCGCGCGGCGGCGCATGTTCTCGGTCTCCGCCTTGGCACGCAGCCAGGCGTCGTGATGTTCGGCGGCCTGGAGTTCGGCCGCTTTCAGCATCTCCTCCAGGCTGGGCATGGTTTCTTTCTCGGCCTGGGTTGCGGCCGGGCTTGCATCGGTGTTGAGTTCGTCCTGCATGTGGGCTCCCAATTGGTACTGGCGAAGAACTGGGGACGAATGACCGGGATTCAAGGGGCTAAAGTCATTTTTTCTGCCCCTGCGGCGGGAAACCACGGATTCTGCATTCAATTTGCCGGGCGTGGGCGCTTCCGGTATGATGCGCCGCTCTCGGAGAGGTGGATGAGTGGTTTAAGTCGCACGCCTGGAAAGCGTGTTCAGGATAATATCCTGACGGGGGTTCGAATCCCCCCCTCTCCGCCAGCATTCCCTTCATTTCCCCTATCAGCTTCCCTTAATCAGCGATAGAGACCGTAGGACCTAGGTGTCGACGGCTCCCGGCTGGCGACCTCGGGTACATGCGGCAGCCCGGGCAAGCAGCAACGCACGTTCGCGCGCGTTGCGGGTGAGGGTGGCGGCGCGTTCGAACTCGGCACGGGCTTCGGCGATGCGGTCCAGGCGGGCCAGCAGATCGCCGCGTACGCTCGGCAGCAGATGATAATTTTCCAGGCTGGGTTCGCCAAGCAAGGTGTCCACGATTTCCAGCCCAGCTATGGGACCAAAGGCCATGGCCACCGCCACGGCGCGATTGAGCGTGACGACCGGTGAGGGGGCAACCTGGGCAAGCGCGTCATAGAGGGCGGCAATACGTGCCCAGTCGGTGACGTCGGCGGTGGCGGCACGCGCGTGGCAAGCCGCAATGGCCGCTTGCAGGGTGTAAGGGCCTAGCGGGCCAGGCTGGGATTCGGCGCGCTCAAGCGCGGCCAGGCCGCGGCGGATAAGCAGAGGGTCCCAGCGCGCACGATCCTGGTCGAGCAGCAGAATGGGTTCGCCTTTCGCGTCGATGCGCGCGGCAAGCCGCGAAGCCTGAATTTCCATCAGGGCGACCAGGCCGTGAACTTCCGGTTCGGACGACATGAGTCCGGCGAGCACACGGCCCAGGCGCAGCGCCTCCTCGCACAGCGCCGGACGTACCCAATCGTCGCCTGCCGTGGCCGAATAGCCTTCGTTGAAGATGAGATACAGAACCTCGATCACCGACGCGAGACGGTCCGCCAGCTCCGCGCCACGCGGCACTTCGAACGGCACGTGCGCGGCCGCGAGCGTGCGTTTGGCGCGCACGATGCGTTGCGCAATGGTGACTTCTGGCTTGAGGTAGGCGCGTGCGATCTCGTCGGTGGAGAGACCGCCCATGATGCGCAGTGTCAGCGCGCTGCGCGCTTCGGGCGAAAGCACGGGGTGGCAGGCAGTGAAGATCAGGCGCAGCAGGTCGTCGCCCACGTCGTCGCTGAGCGCGTCGTCGACTCGGTCATTGAAGTCGGCGGTAGCCATTGCGTGCTGTGCGTCGAGCTCGCGGCTGAGCTCCTCGTGTTTCGGCGCGGCCAGCTTCTCGTGACGCAGGTGATCGAGCGCACGGCGCTTGGCGGTGGTCATCAACCAGGCGCCGGGATTGTCCGGCACGCCTGTCGCCGGCCAGTGTTCCAGCGCGGCGACCAGCGCATCCTGCGCAAACTCCTCGGCCAGGCCGACGTCGCGCAGCATGCGTGCAACGCTGGCGATGACCCTGGCCGCTTCGATGTGCCAGATCGCCTCGATGGTCCGGGCGGCTTCGCTGCCCGGACTAGGCGTGCCCATAGGCCTGTTTCAGCGCGGCAATATCAAGCTTGGTCATCGGCAGCAGCGCCTGCATGACCCGACTGGTGCGGTCGGCATCGGGGTCGTTCATCATGTCGCCCACTATGCGCGGCACGATCTGCCAGGGCAGGCCGAATCTGTCCTTGAGCCGGCCGCATTGCACAGGTGCGCCGCCGTCGCCCGTGAGCGGGTCGATTTCGTCCTGCGTATCGCAGTTGACGATAGAGTATGCATGGATTTCCCCCGGGCTTCATGGTGGTCTCAGAGGCTGATCAGGGTCTTGAATCCGCCCCAGAACATACGCTCGCCGTCGAAGGGCAGGGCCGCCGGATCCATCATGCTGCCCAGGCGCGGGTCGGCCATGACTTTTTTATTGATGCGGTCGCGGTCCTTGCGGGATTTGTACACGATCCAGGCAAATATCACGGTTTCGCCGTCCTTGAGCTTCACGCTCTGCGGGAACGACGTGTGCTTGCCAGGCTGGACGTCGTCGGCAAGGCATTCGATGTATTCGAGCGCGCCGTGCTCGCGCCATATCTTGCCTGCCTTGCGGGCCATGCGACGATAGGCCGCCAGATTGGCGGTGGGAACGGGGAGGACGAAACCGTCTACGTAGGGCATGGACATCTCCTTGTTATGCGGGCTGCATGTGGACCAGTTCCCAGATGTGCCCATCCGGGTCCTGGAAGCCATGGCCATACATGAAGCCATGGTCCTGGGGTTCGTTGTAGGTCGAACCGCCAGCAGCAACGGCAGTGCGTACCATGGCGTCCACCGCTGCCCGACTGTCGCGCGACAGGCAGACCAGCACTTCCGTATGTCGCATGGCATCGCATACCGGCTTGGGCGTGAAGCTCTGGAAGCGATCGCGTACCAGCAGCATGACGAAGATGTTGTCGCCGATGACCATGCAAGTTGCCGTGTCGTCGGTGAATTGCTCGTTGAAACTGAAGCCGAGCCGGGTGAAGAAAGCGATCGAACGCCTGAGGTCGGCAACGGGCAGATTGACGAATATCTGGGTGGACATGGAATTCTCCTAAACAGGGACGCTCAACCAGGCGAAGGACACATGCACTCCGTGGGAGGTGGGCATGGGTAACGCATACGCTTTTTCAGTGACCTAGCCGACATAACAAGGCGCGACCTCGCGCACCTCGACGGTGGCCCATTGCGCAGCAGGGCACGCGCTGGCGATGGCGATGGCTTCCTCGCGCGTGGCGCAGTCGATGAGGAAAAAGCCGCCGACCATCTCCTTGGCCTCGGCAAAAGGCCCGTCGCGCAAAATGGCCTTGCCCTCGCGTTGCTGGATCCGCACGCCATGTTGGTCGGGGCGCAGCGATTCGCTGGCGCGCAGCAACCCGCGCGCCGCGAGTCCCTGGCCGTAGCGCACCATGTCGTCATAAAGCTGCCGAGCTTCTTCCTGGGTGCGCGTATCGCGTTGTCCGCGCGGTTCGACGATCAAAAGCAGATATGCCATGGTTTCTCCTGGGTGGGGATCGACACGGGAACTTCCCTTTTGCCGGGGGGCGGCCGGGTCGGACCACGATATGGGAAGGGTTTTCCACCACATGTCGACGAATGCGGGTGCGTTGATCAGCGACCGAGTGCCGCAACCGCAGCCTGGATTTCCTGCGGACTGAGGTCGCGGGTATGGGTGGCGATCGACCACTGGTGTCCGAAGGGATCTTCGATCCTGCCGTAGCGGTCGCCCCAGAACATGTCGTCGACCGGCATCGTGACTTTGGCACCGGCGGCGACGGCGCGTTCGAACGTTGCGTCGACATCCGTGACATAGAGATGGATCGTCACGGGCGAGCTTTGGCCGGGTTGCGGCCCCAGCGAGCCGCAGTCGGGGAATTCGTCGACCAGCATGAGGTTGGAGTCGCCAATGCGTATCATCGCATGCATGAGTTTGCCTTCCGGGCCGGGTAGCCGTGCCAGTTCGACGGCGCCGAAGGCCTTGCCGTAAAACGCGATGGCATCGGCGGCACCGCGGCACACCAGGTGAGGAGTGATCGTATGCATGCCGTTCGGGATGGGGTTTGCTTGGGTGGGGCTCATGTTCTTTCTCCTGTCAGATTGAGGGGAACGGAAACGATTCCGATCCGGTGCTTCACTTCGTACGACGAATGGCGTGCTGCCAAATCGACAGATTGCCGCTGGCGGTGTCCAGAGGCGTCGTTATTGTTTGGCCGTGTCCATGTCGCGGAAACGCTCGATCGCGGCCGACGGCGCGAAGTCGTCCAGTTCGTACAATTGCCGCACTTCGATTTCTGCCGGTTTGCCCGCACCGACCGGATTGGGGAATCGGCGCGCCCATTCCAGGCCTTCTTCGCGTGTCTTCACCTGGATCAGCGTATAACCCGCGATCAGTTCCTTGGTCTCGGTGAATGGGCCGTCGAGCACGCTACGCGTTTCGCCGTCATAGCGGATGCGCCAGCCTTGCGCGCTTGGCTTAAGGCCGGATGCATCGAGCAGTACGCCGGCCTTGGCCAGTTTCTCGTGGTAATCGGCCATTTCGGCCAGCAGGGCTTCATCGGGAGCCGGGCGCGTTGCGGTTTCGGATTCGGCGGTGGCTTTGACGATGATCATGAATCGCATGGGTTTCTCCTGGTTGTTTCGGGTGGGAATCGGACCCTAGTCTGAGGTCAGCACAAGTCCTTCATCACTACGACGAAGCAGGCCGGGGAAAATCGACACCTGTCTGGCTGTTTTTCGGATCCCGGCAGAAAGGATCGGGAGCCGGCGCAGGGGGCGGGCATGCCGGTGTGTCCGGAGCATACGCGGCGTTGAAAATAAATTAGAATGCCAAGCTTCTGAAATTTCAAGCTTCGGAAGCCTGTCGATGCGGCCCAGCCTGGGGATATCTCCTTGTGCCGCCAACACTAAGCGACCCATATAAATACAGCAATGCCCAAACACGCCTACCATGGCAGGCTTTCCGTAGTCGTTCCCGTCAAGAACGAACAGGACAACGTCGAACCGCTGGTGCGCGAAATCGCGGCGGCGCTGTCCGGAAACACGACATTTGAAATCATCTATGTCAACGATGGCAGTACCGATGCCACGCAGGCACGACTGGATGCACTGAAAACCGAATTTCCCATGCTGCGGGTGATCCGGCATCGCAGTTCGTGCGGGCAGAGCCGGGCCGTGACGACGGGCGTGACTGCAGCGCGCCATGAGTGGATCGCGACGCTCGACGGGGACGGTCAGAACGACCCTGCCGACATTCCCGCCTTGCTGGCCCGGCTGGCCGATCCGGCACAACCGCCTAATCTGGAACTTCTGGCTGGCTGGCGAGCTCGTCGCAACGACACCTTCCTGCGCAGGCTGTCGTCGAAAATCGCCAATGGCGTACGCTCGCGCATGCTGAAGGACAATACCCCGGATACCGGCTGCGGCCTCAAGGTATTTTCCCGCGAGACTTTCCTGCAGCTCCCCAATTTCGACCATATGCACCGCTTCCTGCCGGCATTGGTGATGCGCAACGGCGGCGCAGTGGTGTCGGTTCCGGTCCATCATCGTGCGCGCGAGCGCGGCAGTTCCAAGTACGGCGTGCACAACCGGCTGTGGGTGGGCATCGTCGACCTGTTCGGCGTGGCCTGGCTGCAGCGTAGGGTGCGTCTGCCTGTCATCGAGTCCAATTCCGACCTGTAAATGAGGGCGCGCGTCATCATCAAGGGCCTGGCGCTGATATTGAGTCTGGCGCTGTTGGGCTACCTGTTCGAGTCCAGCGATCTCGGCAACAGCATCAACGAAACCTGGATCGATGCGCGAGTGCGCGGGCATGGCGTCAATGGGGCGCTGCTGTTCCTGCTGATGGGCGGGATTTTTACCGCCATCGGCCTGCCGCGACAGATCATTGCCTTTCTCGGCGGCTATGCCTTCAGCATTGGGCTGGGCACGCTGCTCGGCGCGCTGGCCGCACTGCTGGGCTGCATGCTGAGCTTCGGCTATGCACGCCTGTTCGGCAAAGGACTGCTGCGTGCGCGGCTGGGCGAGCGCGCCGGGCGCTTCGACCGATTCATACACGACCATCCGTTTGCCATGACGGTGCTGGTCCGCTTGCTGCCGGTAGGCAACAATCTGCTGACCAACCTGGCGGCGGGCATCTCCAGCATCCGCCCCGTACATTTCTTCGCCGGCACGCTGCTCGGCTATCTGCCGCAGACGCTGGTGTTCGCCCTGGTCGGCAGCGGCGTCCACCTCGCGCCGGCCCTGAAGCTCGCGCTCGCCATCGGTCTGTTCCTGATCTCGGGCGCGCTGGGCGCCTACCTGTATAGACATTTCCGCCACGGCCAGAGCCTCGACGCGCAGATCGATGCGGCACTGGACGAGAATATCGATGCCCATGAATCCACAACACACATCTGATCTCTCCGGACGCAACCTGTTGCTGTTCAGCCTGCTGCTGCTGGCAGCCCTGGCTGCGGTGGCGATCCTGACGCGCCCCCTGACCCCGATCGACGAGACGCGCTACGTCAGTGCCGCCTGGGAAATGTGGCTGCGCGGCGATTTCCTGGTGCCGTTCAAGAACGGCGAGCCCTACAGCCACAAGCCGCCTTTTCTGTTCTGGATGTTTCATGCGGGCTGGGCGCTGTTTGGCGTCAATGACTGGTGGCCGCGCCTGGTGATGCCGCTTTTTTCGGCGGGCTCGCTGCTGCTGACCTATCGCCTCGCGCGCCGCTTGTGGCCGCAGCATGCCGGCCTCGGCGGGCAAGCCGCCCTGGTGCTGGTCAGCGCGCTGCTGTGGATTTTCTTTTCAACCACGATCATGTTCGACGTCATGCTGGCCGTGTGGGTGCTGCTGGGCATGCATGGCGTGCTGAGCGCCAGCGAAGGCAAGCGGTATGGCTTCGTCCTGCTGGGCCTGGCGATCGGCTTGGGGGTGCTGACCAAGGGGCCGGTCATCCTGCTGAACCTGCTGCCGATCACGGTGCTGGCGCCGTGGTGGAACCCGGGACTCCCCCACAAGGGGACGCCGACTTTCTACGGGCTAAAGCCCGTGAAAGATCGTATGAAATGGGGCCGCTGGTTTGGCGGGGTGGCGCTCGCCGTTGTGCTGGGTGCGGCCATCGCGCTGGCGTGGGCACTGCCGGCCGGCATGGCCGGCGGCGAGGCCTATCGCAATGCGATTTTCTGGGGGCAGACGGCCAACCGCATGGTCGAGTCCTTCGCCCATCAGCGCCCGGTCTGGTGGTATCTGCCGCTGCTGCCGGTGCTGCTGTTTCCCTGGTTCGTCTGGCCGGGTTTGTGGCAAGCCGTTGCCGCCCAGCGGCGTGCCGGGTTGGATCGCGGCATGCGCTTCTGCCTGGCCTGGATCCTGCCGGTATTCATCGCGTTTTCCTTCATCAGCGGCAAGCAGCCGCACTACCTGGTGCCGATGTTTCCGGCATTTGCCTTGCTGGCCGCGCGCCTGCTGGCCGGCCGTTCCGCAACCCGTGTTGGCGTGCCTGCCTTGTTGGTGGCGGCCTTGGCTGTTGCACTGATATTGGCGGGCAGTGGGCAGATTGCCGCCTTGCACGCCGAGGTGGCAGATCTGCCGCCGTTGTGGCCGGGCGTGGCCTTGCTGCTGCTGGCATTGCTGGCTTGGCTGGCCGGAAGACAGGGGTTTGCGCCCGTGCCTGTGTTGGCGATGCTGGGGGCGTCCACGCTGGCACTGGTGCAGTTGGCGGCCATGCATTCACTGCAGCCGCGGTATGAAATCCGGCCGATGGCGCAGGCGATCAAGCAGGTTCAGGACGCCGGCTTGCCGGTGGCCAATGCCGCCAAATACCATGCGCAATACCAGTTTCTGGGCCGGCTGCAGATGCCGCTGGCCGAATTGCGTACCGCCACTGAACTGACGCAGTGGCTGGCCACGCATCCTGAAGGTTATGTGGTGATTTATCTGGATGAGGCGCGCGACATGGCCCCGATTGCTGCCCGCTACAAGCAGGCCTATCGTGGCGGTGCGGTCGTGCTGGTGAACGCGCAGGTGGCGGCCGGACTTGCGGCCATCCACCTGGACTGAAGCGGCTTACGCTTCGGCGTCGCGCTGCGGCAGCACCACTTCGCGCGAGGGCGAAATGGTCGAGATGGCGTGCTTGAAAATCATCTGGGCGGCCTGATCCTGGCCCTTGAGCAGCACCACGAACTGGTCGAATGACTCGATCCGGCCCATCAGCTTGATGCCGTTGACGAGAAACACGGAAACCGGAATGCGCTCTTTGCGCAGGGTGTTAAGAAAAACGTCTTGCAGGTGGTTGTATTCTTTGCTGGCCATGATCGGCTCCCTATCAGGTGAAGACGGGGCGAAGCCCCGTTTAATATTATTAGCGGATTACTCGATTTTTGCATCGGCGCGCGCTGCCGTGATGGCGTCGCGGATGCGCTGTTGCTGCAGCTGCTTGACGATTTCACTCCGCACGGCATCCAGCGGCGGCAGCTTGGGCGTACGCGTATCGTCGAGACGGATGATGTGGTAGCCGAATTGCGTCTTCACCGGGGTTTTGGTGATTTCGCCTTTTTTCAGGCCAGCCAGCGCGTCGGAGAATTCGGGCACGAAGGCACGCCGGTCGGACCAGTCCAGTGCGCCACCGTTCTTGGCGGAGCCGGGATCCTTGGAATATTTCTTCGCCAGATCTTCGAATTTGGCCTTCTTGCTGCCCAACTCGGCGATCAGTTTCTTCGCTTCGGCCTCGGTTTTCACCAGAATGTGGTGGGCCTGGTATTCCGGCTCCATCGGCTCCGTTTTGGCTTTGTCGTACATCGCCTGGATTTCGGCGTCGGTGACCGGGTGGGCCTTGACGTAATCCTCCAGGTAGGCCTTGGCAAGCTGATCCTTGCGGCGGATATCCAGTGCCGCGGCCAGATGCGGTTCCTTGTCGAGTCCCTTGTCGAGCGCGGCGCGCGACAGCAGTTCAAGATTGATCAGGGACTCGCGTACGCGGGCATCCAGTTGCGGGGAGTCGGGCTGGCCCTGGGCCATTTCGCGCTTGACCAGGTCGCCGTACAGGGCGGGAATTGCCTTGCCGTTGACCACAGCCAGCGGCTTGTCGGCGGCCGCGGCCGGAGTGGGGGTCGCAGGCGCGGGTGTTTGCGCCTGTGCCAGCGGGGTGAACGCCAGCATGATCAGGGCGGGGAGAAGGGCAAGACGCATTCGGATTCCTTTCAGAGTTCTTCCGGGGTTAAAGCAGTGATCGACAACGCATGAATCTCGCGTTGCATGAGCTCGCCCATGGCTTCGTATACCAGTCGGTGGCGGGCGAGGGTGGAAAGATTACGAAATTTATGTGACACCAAGGTGAGACGGAAGTGCCCGCCACCCGAGGCTGCCCCGGCGTGGCCTCGGTGCTGGGCGCTTTCGTCTTCCAGCGTGTAGGTTTCAGGCTCCAGCGCGGCAAGGCGCTGGCGGATCAAATCGGCGGTGCTCATGCGGGAAAAGTTTTCCGGAAGGGCTTGACGCTGACGCCGGCATAGACGCCAGCCGCCAGGTAGGGGTCGGCTTCGGCCCATGCCTGCGCGTCGGCGAGCGTATCGAATTCGGCGACGATCAGGCTGCCGGTAAAGCCTGCAGCGCCCGGGTCATTGCTGTCGACGGCGGGAAACGGGCCGGCCAGCAATAGCCGTCCCGCTTGCTGCAAGGCGTGCAGGCGTTCCGCGTGGGCGGGGCGGGTGGCGACCCGCTGGTCAAGGCTGTCGGGCGCATCCTGGCCGACGATGGCATAGAACATTATTGCTTTTCTTCCTTGTCGAACGATTCTTTATCCAAATACCGGGTCAGCATCATGCTTTGGCCGATTACGAACACCAGCATCAACCCCAGACTGCCGAACAGCTTGAAATCCACCCAGGTATCCGTCGAGAAGTTGAAGGCGACAAACAGATTTGCAACCCCCATGAAGGCAAAAAATCCACCCCAACTCGCGTTCAACCGACCCCATGCGACGTCAGGAAGTTCCATCTGTTCGTTCATGACGCTTTTGATGACGTTGCGGCCGAAGGCGGCGGCCCCGAAAATGATGCCGGCGAAAATCCAGTACAGCACGGTCGGCTTCCATTTGATGAAGCTTTCGTCGTGCAGCCACAGCGTGGCGCCGCCGAACAGCACGATGATGCCGAGGCTGACCCACATCATGGTGTCGGCCTTGTGGCCGCGCAGCTTGACCCAGGCGATCTGCCCGACGCTGGCGACGATGGCGACCAGCGTGGCGAGGTAGATGCCGGGCTTCTCGCCCACGCCTGTCGGCTGGGGCAGACCGAGACCGGCCAGCAAGGTGCGGGTGGCGTCGGCGTTGGCGTCGCCCAGCTTGTAGGCGATGAAAAAGACGATGATGGGGAAGAGATCGAACAGCAGTTTTTTCATTATGGTGGGGCCGCGCAGTCAGCCGTAATTCGGGCGATTCCTTATTTTGCTATGATTCCCCCTCCTGACCAAGCGCTTTTGGCGCTGGTCGCCAGACCCGATCATCGATGCTCAATATCGATCTGCATTGCCATTCCAACGTGTCAGACGGCGTATTGCCGCCCGCCGAAGTCGTTGCGCGCGCGGCCGCAAACGGCGTGCACGCGCTCGCACTGACCGATCACGACGACGTGGCAGGGCTTGCTGCTGCGCAGGCGGCGGCCGAGGGCACCGAGCTGGCGCTGATCCCGGGCGTCGAGATCTCGGTGACCTGGAACGGACAGACCGTTCACATCGTCGGCCTGCGCATCGATCCGGTTCATCCGGAACTGGCGGCCGGCCTGCACAACATCCGCATGGGCCGTATCGAGCGTGCGCAACGCATGGGGGACGACCTGGCTCGCTCCGGTATCGTCGGTGCGTATGAAGGCGCCTACGACTTTGCCGCCAACAAGCAAATGGTCGGTCGCACGCATTTCGCCCGCTGGCTGGTGGCGCAGGGTCATGTGCCCGACATGCGCAGTGCCTTCCGGCGCTTCCTGACGCGCGGCAATCCCGGCTACGTCGAGCACCAGTGGACCACGCTGGAAAATGCCGTCGGCTGGATTCGCGCCAGCGGCGGCATGGCCGTGATCGCGCACCCGGGGCGCTACGCTTTCAATGCGCGCGAACTGCACCTGCTGCTGGATGCCTTCCGCGCGCTGGGCGGCGAAGGCATCGAGGTCATCACCGGCAGCCACCATCCATCCGAATACGGCAAGTTTGCCGACCTGGCCCGTGCATTCGGCCTCAAGGCTTCGCGCGGGGCGGATTTTCATGCGCCGGGCGAGGGCATCGATATCGGCCGGCTGCCCGCGCTGCCGCACTACTGCCAGCCGGTCTGGCAAGGCTGGCCGGAGCTTGAAACGCATTTTTCCCTTTCCCCGACCTGACGATTTATGGCGCAATTTTTTAATATCCACGCAGAAAACCCGCAACCCCGCCTGATCCAGCAGGCGGTCGACATCCTCAAGCGCGGGGGCGTGATCGTCTATCCCACCGATTCCTGCTACGCATTGGGCTGCCATATCGGCGACAAGGAGGCGGCGATGCGGCTGCTGTCGGTGCGCGGACTCGATACCGGACACGACCTCACGCTGATCTGCCGCGACCTGTCCGAACTCGGACGCTACGCCCAGGTCGGCAACACCCAGTTCCGTTTCCTGAAGGCACATACCCCGGGCGCCTATACCTTCATCCTGCGCGGTACCCGTGAAGTGCCGAAGCGTCTGCTGCACAAGAAGCATGACACCATCGGCTTGCGGGTTCCCGCGCATCCCATCGTGCAGGCGCTGCTGGCCGAACTCGGCGAGCCCATCCTGTCGTCCACGCTGCTGCTGTATGGAGAAGACGTGCCGTTGACCGAACCCTGGGAAATCCGCGAACGCCTGGAACACCTCGTCGATCTGGTCATCGATGGCGGTGCCTGCGGCCTGACCCCGACCACCGTCGTCGATCTCACGACCGACACGCCGTCCGTGCTGCGTTTCGGCAAGGGCGATACGTCGGACTTCGAGGCCTGAGATGGATATCGCGCTAATAGTTCAAGAAGTAATCCAGAAAATCACCATATTCGCGCTTCCGGTGATCTTTGCGATCACCCTGCATGAAGCGGCACATGGCTACGTGGCGCGCTTTTTCGGCGACATGACCGCAGCCGCGACAGGGCGGATCACCGCCAATCCGCTCAAGCACATCGACCCGGTAGGAACGATCCTGGTGCCGCTGGTGATTCTGCTGACCAGCAAACTTCTGGGCGGCGGGATGATCCTGTTCGGCTGGGCCAAGCCGGTACCGGTCAACTTTGGCCGCCTGCGGCGCCCCAAGCAGGACATGCTGTGGGTGGCCGCCGCCGGTCCCGGCATGAACTTTGTCATGGCCGTGTTCTGGGCGCTGATGATCCAGCTTGCGATTACGCTACATAGTGGATTCTTCAGCAAGCCGATGGCATACATGGGCGCGGCAGGCGTATTCATCAACGTCATCCTGATGGCGCTGAATCTCATTCCGCTGCCGCCGCTCGACGGCGGCCGCATCGCCGTCAGCCTGCTGCCGATGAAGCAGGCCATGCAGTTCGCCCGGCTGGAGCCGTATGGCCTGTTCATCCTGCTCGGCCTGATGTTCATTCCAATCGGTGGTACAAGCATCCTCGGTTTCATCCTGTGGCCGCTCATCAGCGTGTTCATCGGCCTGACCGCACTGGTCACCGGCCTGGACTCCACCCAGCTGGTCGGCTTGATCCAGCTCGTACTGTCCTGACCCCCTCACCACTCACCACTCACCACTCACCCAACATGTATTCCGATCGCGTTCTCTCCGGCATGCGCCCCACCGGGCGCCTGCATCTTGGCCACTATCACGGCGTCCTGAAAAACTGGCTGCGCCTGCAGAACGAATACCAGTGCCTGTTCTTCGTTGCCGACTGGCACGCGCTGACCACGCACTACGACACCCCCCAGGGGATCGACGAGAACGTCCGCGACATGGTGGTGGACTGGCTTGCGGCAGGCGTCGATCCGGCGCAGGCGACCCTGTTCGTGCAGTCGCGCGTGATCGAGCATGCCGAACTGCATCTGCTGCTGTCGATGATGACGCCGCTCGGCTGGCTGGAGCGCGTGCCGACCTACAAGGACCAGCAGGAAAAGCTGGCCAACAAGGACCTCTCGACCTACGGCTTCCTCGGTTATCCGTTGCTGATGAGCGCCGACATCCTGATCTATCGCGCCAACCGCGTGCCGGTCGGCGAGGACCAGATCCCGCATATCGAGTTCACCCGCGAACTGGCTCGCCGGTTCAACCACATGTATGGACGCGAGCCGGGGTTCGAGGACAAGGCGCGCGCCGCGGTCAAGAAGCTCGGCTCGAAGAAGGCTCGGCTCTATGAGGAATGCCGCACCGCCTATCAGGAAAAGGGTGACGACGAGGCGCTGGAATCGGCCAAGGCGCTGCTGAACGACGCGCAGAACCTGTCGATGAACGATCGCGAACGCCTGTTCGGCTATCTCGAAGGCTCCGGCAAGATGATCCTCGTCGAGCCCGAGGCCCTGCTGACCGAGGCCTCGAAAATGCCGGGGCTGGACGGGCAGAAGATGTCCAAGTCCTATGGCAATACGATTGCCTTGCGCGAGGATCCCGAGACGGTTACCAAGAAGATCCGCACGATGCCGACCGACCCTGCGCGCGTCCGCCGTACCGACCCCGGCAATCCGGCCAACTGTCCGGTGTGGCAGTTCCATCTGGTGTATTCCGACGACGCGACCCGGCAATGGGCCACGGCGGGCTGCACCAGCGCCGGAATCGGCTGCCTCGAATGCAAGCAGCCGGTCATCGACGCCGTGCTGGCCGAGCTCGCGCCGATCCGCGAGCGTGCGGTGTATTACGAAGACAATCCCGACCAGGTGCGCAACATCCTCGCCGACGGCTGCGAGAAGGCGCAGGAGTTGGCGCGCGACACCATGCGCGACGTGCGGGAATCGATGGGACTGACGTTCGGTTATTGAGCGTTGGCCAGGCAAGCAGCCGGAACGAAAGACGAGCCCAAACCGGATAGGCCTTTGTCTGAGCCAGCGCTCGATCGCCTGCAATGCGATGCCCCGTGCGCAGACTGTGCAGGGAAATTGGCCTATAAATATGAATGAAGGTGAAGGCGTTTATCGTGGGCTGGCTTGAATCACGCTGGCCTTGAGCATCGGCATTTAATGGAGGAATAGGCAATGAGCACGCAAAACGTATCTGGCGAATCGGATGTTCCCGACGTAACGAAAGAGCAGCTTATTGCTGATTTCAAGACGGTCGTATCGGATGCCGAGGCTTTGATCAAGGCGACGGCCAACCAGGGCGGCGAGGCACTGGCTTCGGTGCGCGCCAAGGCCGAAGCGTCGCTTGCCAAGGCGAAAGCACAGATGGCCGACGCCGAAGCTGCGCTGCTGGTGCGGGCCAAGGCGGCTGCCAAGGCGACGGATGCCTACGTTCACGAGAATCCGTGGAAAGCGATCGGCATTTCCGCCAGTATCGCGCTGCTTGTCGGTTTCATCATGGGGCGCCGCTAGCGACATCTCATGAGTGACCCCAAACCAGGTGGAAGCGGGGGGGTGTTCGATTCCCTGAAGGGGCTCGCCGCAAGTCTCATCGCTATCGTGCACACCCGGCTCGACCTGCTGTCGACGGAACTGGAAGAAGAGCGGGCGCGGCTGGCCTCAGTGCTGGTGATGCTGTTTGTGGCGCTGTTCTGTATCGGTATCGGTGTGGTGCTGCTCGTTTTCCTGATCGTGGTCGCCTTCTGGGAGAGCCATCGCCTTCTGGCACTGGCGGGACTGACGGCATTTTTCCTGGTGGGCGGTGCGACGGCGATTGGTTTCGCCCGGCACCGACTCAGAACTAAACCGAAGCTGTTCGCCGCAAGCCTGGCCGAGTTATCGAAGGACCGAGAGCACTTGGTGCAACGATCATGAGCAATACTTCGAACCGTCTGGCCGAACGCCGTGAGAACCTGGTGGCGCAGGCTGCAGCGCAACGGCGCGCATTGGCGCAAACCGTTGCACCCTGGCATGCACCGTTGGCATTGGCGGATCAGGGCCTGGCGGCACTTCGCACCGTCAGACGGCATCCGGTCCTGTTGCTAGGCGCTGCACTTGTGTTCGCACGCCTGCGGCGGGGACGCGCGGGCATATGGCCCCGGTACCTGTGGGCAGGATGGCAGATCGGGCGTCGGATATTCAGGGACTGAACAATTCAACAGGAGAATGGAAATGCGCTACCTGCTTATTGTGTTGTCAATGCTGTTTGTCCCATTAACGACGGTGCGTGCGGACGTCAGCGTCGGCGTCGGCATCAGCGTGCCCGGCGTCAGCATCGGGATCAACATGCCGGCCTATCCGCGGCTCGTTCGGGTGCCAGGCTATCCGGTCTACTACGATCCGCGCGTGGATTTGAATTTCTTCTTCTACGACGGACTGTACTGGGTATTTATTGGGGACAACTGGTATGTGAGCAGCTGGTATAACGGGCCGTGGGATTTGGTGGATTACTATGACGTGCCGCTGTATATCCTGCGTATCCCGGTGCGCTACTACCGTCGTCCGCCGCCCTATTTCCATGGCTGGCGTGCCGACGCGCCGCCGCGCTGGGGCGAGCACTGGGGCCGCGAGTGGGAACAGCGTCGAGGGGGGTGGGACCAATGGGACCGCCGTTCCTCCCCCCGCCCCGCACCGTTGCCGTCCTATCAGCGGAATTATTCGGGAGATCGCTACCCGCGCGAGCAGGAACGTCAGCATACGATTCGTTCCGAACGCTACCGTTACCAGCCGCGCGAGCCCGTGACACAGCAGCATTATCAAATGCAGCGCGGCCCATCCGGGCAACAAGGGCAGGGGAAGAGAAACGAAGGGCGCGGTCCGGATCACCGGTGATCCGAACGAACGATCGATAAAGAGTAGATGGAAGGTGTTGGCGTGCTGGTGACGTTTACGTGCAAAGCCTATGCGGACATTACCATGTTCGGTGATGTCGCATTAGGCATGTTGAGAATGATGGGACACAGCGAAACGGTTCCCGGCGCGATTCTGGCCGAGGATGTGCCTGCGGCGCTGGATCGTTTGAAGCGCGCGGTCGAAACGGCCAAGGCGGCCGCGCCGCACGATGCATCGGAGAGCAGGGGTGACGACACGGATGAGCCGCCTGTCAGCCTGGCGCACCGGGCCTTGCCCCTGATCGAACTGCTCACCGCCGCCGCGCAGCAAAAGGTCGATGTGATGTGGAAATGAAGCGAACGCGCTATCCGTAAGCTTGATCCGATCAATGCTCGGTTCCAGGTTTCAAGCCACGTAGTTTCTTGGTCTCGCCCCGCCGCTGCTTGCTGTCCAGACGCCGTTTTTTTGACGCCAGTGTGGGACGGGTCGGACGGCGCGGCGTTTCCACTTCGCAGGCTTCGCGAATCAGTGCGAGCAGCCGTTCCAGCGCATCGTCACGGTTGCGCCGCTGGCTCCGATAACGCTCGGCTTCGAGGATCAGGATCCCCTCCTGGGTGAGGCGGCGGCCCGCGAGGGCCATCAGGCGGACGCGAACCGGCTCGGGCAGCGAGGGAGAATGGGCGACGTCGAAGCGCAGTTGCACGGCGGTCGACACCTTGTTGACGTTTTGCCCGCCGGGGCCCGAGGCGCGCACGAAGTCTTCCTGGATTTCACGCTCGTCGAGCTCGATCTGGGCGTTGACCCGGATCATGGCCGTCGTGTTTCAATCACCACTTCACCACGTGCACGTTGTTGAGCGTGCGGCCCAAGAAGCGTTCGCCGATGGTCTGGAAGCGCAGCGGCACGTCGGTGACGTAGAAATCGTAGCGCGGCTGGGCGTGGCTGGGGTTGGCGAGATGCTTCTCTGCCAGGACGGCCGCGACCTGTTCAGCCATGGCTTCGGCGGAATCGACCAGTGCGACCTCGTCGCCGACCACCTGGCGCAGCAGCGGCTTCAGCAGCGGGTAATGCGTGCAGCCGAGAACCAGGGTGTCGATGTGCTCGGCCAGAAGAGGCTTCAGGTAGTCCTGTGCCGCCAATCGCGTGACTTCGTGGTCGAGCCAGCCTTCCTCCACCAGCGGCACGAACAGCGCGCAGGCCTGCGAATGGATGCGCGAGTCGGGCGCGTAGTCGTGGATGGCGCGCGCATAGGCGTTGCTGTTGATGGTGGTGGGGGTGCCGATGACGCCGATCTTCCTGCCGCCGCGCGCCGACACCGCACCGGCGTCGATGACGTCGAGCACCGGCACCGGCGACAGGTCCTTGACCACCTGAGCCGCCACCGCAGCCATGGTGTTGCAGGCGATGACCAGCAGCTTGACGTCCTTTTCCAGCAGGAACTGCGCGATCTGGGTGGTGAAGTGGGCAATGGTCTCGACCGACTTCACGCCGTAGGGCACGCGCGCGGTGTCGCCGAAGTAGACGATATTCTCGTAGGGCAGGCGCTCCATCAGGGCGCGCACCACGGTCAGGCCGCCGATGCCGGAATCGAATACGCCAATGGGGGAATGTGCATTCGTGGACATGGGTGGCAGCATGACGGGATGAAAACACACGCATTCTACCTTCAGGGCCGCCTGTGGCGGCATCCGGCATGAGCGGCTGCGCTTGCGATTCGGCGGGCGACGCGCCGCCGCCCGATCCAGGCTACCGGCGTGCGCTGTGGATTGCACTGGTGCTGAACGCGCTGATGTTCGGCGTCGAAATCGTTGCCAGCCTGGTGGCACAGTCGGTGTCGCTACTGGCTGACGCGGTCGATTTCCTCGGCGACGCGGGCAACTACGGCGTGGCGCTGTTCGTCCTCGGCCTGGCGCCGGTGTGGCGTTCGCGTACCGCGCTGTGGAAAGGATGGCTGATGGTCGGCTACGGTGTGTTCGTGCTCGGCAAGTCGGCCTGGCAGTGGTCGGCGGGCGTGGTGCCGGAACCGTTCATCATGGGTTGGGTGAGCCTGTTGGCGCTGGCGATCAACGTCGGTGTCGCCGCGCTGCTGTATGCGTATCGCCAGGGCGACGCGCAGGCGCGCTCGGTGTGGCTGTGTTCGCGCAACGACGCGCTGGGCAACCTGGCGGTGATGGGAGCGGCAGCTGGGGTGTGGGTGACCGCACATGGTTGGCCGGATATCGCGGTGGCGCTGGTGCTGGCGGGGTTGGCGTTGAGTTCGGGCGCGTCGGTTATCCGGCATGCGCAGCGCGAGTTGCGCGTGAATTAAAACAGCGTCAAGCAGGAATTACAGGCGGTCTAAACTATTTCCTGGCGCGCCAGGGCCCACGCGACATGCTCGCGCACCAGTTCGGACGGGTGTG
The DNA here is from genome assembly GCA_002343685.1 of Thiobacillus denitrificans. GTDB lineage: Bacteria > Pseudomonadota > Gammaproteobacteria > Burkholderiales > Thiobacillaceae > Thiobacillus > Thiobacillus denitrificans_A. Next base: position 114,393 of record DDRS01000009.1, read on the forward strand.
CGAGTTGTGCAGCAAGCGCAGCTTTGATTTCAGGCGAAGCGGGCGCGTTGCCCAGCGCGACGGCGATATTGCGCAGCCAGCGTTCATGCCCGATGCGGCGGATAGCCGAGCCGGCCAGACGGTCGTTGAAGTCCATCTCGCTCCAGGTGAACAGTTCGACCAGCCGCGCGCTGTCGAGCCCGTTCCTGACGCCGAAGTCAGGCAGCGCGGCGGTCTGCGCAAAGCGGTTCCACGGGCATACCAGTTGGCAGTCGTCGCAGCCATAGATGCGGTTGCCGATGAGCGGACGCAGCTCGGGAGGAATGCTGCCTTTCAGCTCGATGGTGAGATAGGAAATGCAGCGCCGTGCGTCGAGCGAATAGGGCGCGACGATGGCCTGCGTGGGGCAGATGTCGATGCAGGCCTGGCAGGTGCCACAGTGCTCGGCTTCCGGCACATCCACCGGCAGCGGCAGGTCGGTATAGATCTCGCCGAGGAAGAACCACGAGCCGTGCTGCCGGTTCAGCAACAGGGTGTGCTTGCCGCGCCAGCCGAGGCCGGATTTCGTGGCGAGTTCGACTTCCATCACCGGCGCGCTGTCGGTGAAGACCCGGAAATGATGGTCGCCGATTTCTACGCTGATCTTTTCGGCCAGGCTTTGCAGCCGGTTGCGCAACACCTTGTGGTAGTCGCGGCCCAGCGCATAGCGGGAGATGTAGGCGGCGGCGGCATCATCCAGCACCGCATGCGGATCGAGGGCGTCGGGCGGAAAATAATCCAGCCGCGCGCTGATGATGCGCACGGTGCCGGGTACCAGTTCGGCCGGGCGGCTGCGCTTCGTGCCGTGCGCCGCCATATAATCCATCTCGCCATGAAAGCCCCGATCCAGCCATGCCTGCAAGCCTGCCTCCGCGGCGCTCAGCTCGCCGTCCGCAATGCCCACCGCGGCAAAGCCGAGCTCGCGCCCCCATTGCTTGATTTGCTGCGCCAGTCGAGTTAAATCCTGCTCATGCATAAGACCGATGATACCGTGCACTGCCGTCGCCATCTGGCCGACGAGACTGCGACGCTGGCATTCGGCGCGCAGTTGGCGCAGGGAATGACGGCAGGGCTGACTTTTTATCTGGAAGGCGATCTCGGTGCGGGCAAGACGACACTGGTGCGCGGGGTGCTGCGCGCGCTGGGTTATGGCGGTCGGGTGAAGAGTCCGACCTATACGCTGGTAGAAAGCTACAACCTGCCTACATTTGAACTGTATCATTTTGATCTATATCGTATGCATGATCCGCGCGAGTGGCTTGACGCCGGATTTCGCGACGTGAGCGATGGCCGGGTGGTCAGCTTGATCGAATGGCCGGACAAGGCCGCCGGCTGGTTGCCTGCCCCGGATGTGGTCATCCGGTTGACAATCGCCGACGATGCGCGCGAAATTGAATGTGAAGCGGCGAGCCCGCGTGGCGCCCACTATCTGGAGACATGTTGCACGCCTTGTTGAGAATTTTCCTGTTGTGCGGTTTGCTTGCGTCGGGCTGGGCCCAGGCGCTGCAACTCAGCGCCACCCGTCTGTGGCCGTCGTCCGACTACACGCGGATCACCCTGGAGGCGCCACAACCGGTCGCGTACAAATACTTCATGCTGTCGAACCCGCAGCGGCTGGTGGTCGATCTTGAGGGCGTGGAGGCGGGTGCGGCGCTTGACGCGCTGGCCGGACAACTCAGCCCGGACGATCCCTACATCGGCGCGATCCGCGTGGGACTCAACCGCCCGGGGGTGATGCGTCTGGTGCTGGACCTGAAAACAGCCGTCAAGCCTTCCGTATTCCAGCTGCAGCCGCTGGGACAGTATGCGCATCGTCTGGTGGTGGATATCTACCCGGCCCAGGCGGGTGATACGGTGGCAAGCGACCCGGCCGCGACCTCGCAGCCTGCAGTGGCCACGCCAGCCAAACCGGAAGTGCCACAATACACGCGACTGATCACGGTGGCGGTCGATGCCGGCCATGGCGGCGAGGATCCCGGTGCCAGCGGGGCGAACGGCTCGCACGAGAAGGACATCACACTGGCGCTGGCCAAGAAGCTCAAACAGAAAATCGACGCCCAGGAAAATATGCATGCCGTCCTGATCCGCGACGGCGATTATTTCGTGCCGCTCGGGCAGCGGGTCGTCAAGGCGCGTGCGCTGAAGGCCGACCTGTTCATGTCGATCCATGCCGATGCCTTCATCAAGCCGCACGCGCGTGGCTCGTCGGTGTTTGCCCTGTCCGAGAATGGCGCGACCTCGGTCGCCGCGCGCTGGCTGGCCAAGCGCGAAAACGACGCGGACCTGATCGGCGGCGTCAACGTCGACGTCAAGGATCCCTTCCTCAAGCGCACGCTCATCGATCTGTCGCAGACCGCCACCATCAACGACAGCCTGAAACTGGGGCGGGCGGTGCTGAAGGAAATCGGCGGCGTCAATACGCTGCACAAGGGCGAGGTGGAGCAGGCGGGCTTTGCCGTGCTGAAGGCGCCCGACATTCCTTCGATCCTGATCGAGACCGCGTTCATCTCCAACCCTGAAGAAGAAAAACGCCTCAACGACCCCGGCTACCAGGACAAGCTGGTGGATGCCATCGTCGATGGCGTCAAGGATTACTTCGCCAAGCATCCGTTGACTGCGCCGTCGCGGCTGACGCGCAACCCATGACCGTGAGCCTGCTCGGTGCGGCGGCCCCTGGATTCGACCGGCCGCTCGATGTGCTGGAAGCGTGTCATGGCCGCATAGCCCGGCAGTGCGATACCCTCGGCAAACTGCTGGCGCATCTGCCGGCACATGGTGCGGATGCCCAGGCACAGCAGGCGGCGGGCGCGATCCTGACCTATTTCGATACGGCTGCGGTGCATCACCACGACGACGAGGAGCGCAACCTGTTTCCGCTGCTCGAACAGGCCGGTGCGCCGGGCGCCTGCGATCTGGTCGAAACCCTGACCCTGGAACACGACGAACTGGCGCTGTTGTGGCGACGGCTGCGCGGACAGCTGCAGCAGATCGAAGCCGGCTCGACCGCTGCGCTGGATGAGGCGTTGACGCATCGTTTCGTCGCACTCAATCGCAGCCATCTCGAATTCGAGAACACCCATGTGCTACCGTTGGCACGGCAGGTTCTGGACGCTGCCGCCATCGAGCGTCTGGGGCGTGCCATGGCTGCCCGGCGGGGTATCGCGTTCGCGGGCTCGCTATGACCATCCGCGTTCTGCCCGATGTGCTGATTTCGCAGATCGCAGCCGGCGAGGTAGTCGAACGTCCGGCCGCGGCGCTCAAGGAGATTCTTGAAAACAGCCTCGATGCCGGGGCCACCGACATCCAGATCGATCTGGAACAGGGCGGCATCAAGCGCATTCGTGTTGCCGACAACGGCGGCGGCATCGCGCACGATGAATTGGCGCTTGCCTTGACCCGTCATGCCACCAGCAAGATCGCCAGCCTGGCCGACCTGGAGCAGGTCGCGAGTCTGGGGTTCCGCGGCGAGGCCCTGGCATCGATTGCCGCCATTGCGCGGGTTCAGCTCACCAGCCGTAGTGCAGATGCGGAGCACGCCTGGGCGGTACAGGCTGAAGGCGGCCGCCTCGACGTACCGGCACCCGCCGCGCGCGCCACAGGCACCACGATCGACATCCAGGACCTGTTTTTCAGCACCCCGGCGCGGCGCAAGTTCCTCAAGACCGAAGCCACCGAATACGCCCATTGCGCCGAGACCGTGCGGCGGTTGGCCCTGGCGAACCCGCAGGTGTCATTCACGCTGATCCACAACGGCCGGACACAGCTGCGTCTCAATGCCGAGCCGGCCTCTGCGCGAGTCCGGCAGGTGCTGGGCGAGGCGTTCGAGCAGAACAGCATCGCAGTCGAGGCCGCGGCCGGCGTGCTGCGGGTGTCCGGCTGGGTGATCCGTCCCAGCGCCGCCACGGGCAGCCGCGACAGCCAGCATGTGTTCGTCAATGGCCGCTATGTGCGCGACAAGCTGATCGTCCACGCGCTGAAGGAGGCTTACCGCGACGTCCTGCATCACCAGTTGAATCCGGCGTATTGCCTGTTCATCGAACTGCCGCCGGATCTGGTCGACGTCAACGTACACCCGGCCAAGACCGAGATCCGGTTCCGCGACAGCCGCGGCGTGCACCAGTTCCTGTTCCATGCGGTCGAGCGCCTGCTGTCGGCGCCGGTGGCGGCGGATGCCGCCGTGGCCGCAGCCCGACCGTCGCAGACTTCCCCGCAGCCGGGCTGGGTCGCGCCCCGGCAAACGGCAATGCCGCTGCAGGTGAACGAAGCGATGGCGTTCTATGCGCCTTTGGACCGGGGGGGCCGGGCGCAGGATTCGGAGGTGGTACCGTCGATGCGTCTCGTGCCGGATGACGGGGCCGATGCGCCGCCGCTCGGCTATGCGCTGGCCCAACTGCACGGCGTGTACGTGCTGGCGCAGAACGCGCAGGGGATGGTGCTGGTCGACATGCACGCCGCGCATGAACGCGTCGTCTACGAAAAACTCAAGACCGCGCTGGATGCGCGCGCCGTGCCGGCGCAAACCCTGCTGATCCCGGTCGCACTGACGGTCGATGCCCGCGACGTGGCGGAAATCAGCCCGCATCTGGACCAGCTGGCCGGGATCGGCTTCGAGCTGTCGGTGACATCGCCCACCTCGGTGGCGGTGCGTTCGGTGCCGTGGTTGCTGAAGGACGCCGATCCGGTCGAACTAACCCGCGCGGTGCTGGCCGAGGTCGCCGAATTCGGCGTGGCGCGTCTGCTCGCCGAGCGGCGTAACGAATTGCTGGCGACACTCGCCTGCCACGGTGCGGTGCGCGCCAACCGCCGCCTGACGTTGCCCGAGATGAACGCGCTGCTACGTGAAATGGAGGCCACCGAACGGGCCGGGCAGTGCAACCATGGCCGTCCGACCTGGTTTCAGGTCAGCCTCGAGGAACTCGACGCCATGTTCATGCGCGGTCGTTGATTTTGCGACTGGCGCATTTATATATAAGCTTTGGCTAATTAATTTGGCGAAGCGAGCCCATCATGAACGAACGTACCGAACGCAAAACCATTCCCATCCAGGAGGTCAACGAGGCCAGTAACTGTGCCAGCGCCGAACCCTACGCGTTGATGGTGCTGGGCGATTCGATGATGCCGGAATTCGAGGAAGGCGAGATCATCGTGGTCGAGCCGTCCGGCTTGGTCAGGGACGGCTCCTATGTGGTGGCCTTCGTGAACGAGGAATACATCTTCCGACAGATCGTGAAGCGGGACGACGGCTGGATGCTGAAGCCGCTCAACCCCCTGTACGAGAACATTCCGGTTGCCGATATCGACGTCGCCAAAGGCGTGGTGATCATGAAGAAACGGCCCGGCAGACGGAGAGAACAAAAAAGATACATATGATTTGCCGATTCGTAGGGCCAACTCGACCGGACGTCATTATCAGAAATAATGATCGATGCATTCAAAAATTAAATAAATTAGTTGACTAATTTACTCAGGTATATAGACTGGGGGTGTAGTTCAACCCTTCTGACAGGAGATAAACCATGAGTGGATTGATCGCTAATTTTCCGACCGACGGTATCGTGACAGTCAACCGGGTGGTTCTGAAACCGGAATACACGGTGGACGACTTGCAGGAACGGGTGGCGTTTTTGTGTGAGAACGTCAAAACCTACCATTCCGATACCGGTTTCGTCGGCGGTTTCGTCGCCTTGAATTCCGGCCAGGTGTCGAACGAAGGCTCGACCATCGGCCAGGCTGTCGAAAGCCCGATGAAAGGCAAGGAAGCCTTGATCGTGACGTTCTGGACCACGTTCGAAAACCACGAGAGGTCGCATCGTTCCGAAACCTTCCAGCCGCTGTTCCAGAAAGTGCTGGATCTTTGTGAAAACGGCAACGAAGAGATCGCCTACGAAATGCTATGGTCCGGCAAGGCCTACGGCCCGGAAGAAATCGAGGCGGCGCGCAGGGCCAAGACGCAGTACGCGCACGCGGCCTGACGTCTCGGGCATTGGCAGTCAAGCGGCAGGGGAAACCCTGCCGCTTTATTTATGGCCGTTCTGCCGGGCCTGACTTACGCGGCCAAGTGGCCGGGATCAGGCCGTACTTTCCATGGCGCGCGCGTATTGTCCGTCACGGGCCAGGCCATTGAGGTTGCAACGTTTGAGCAGCGCCTGTTGCGCGGCGGCGACCCGGTCTTCCCGACCTTGCCAGGCGGCCAGCACCGGCGCCTGCAGTGCCCGTCCATAGGAAAAGCTGACCTGCCACGGTTGCGGCCCCAGCGCATTCATGGCATTGAGATGTTCGGTCGCGTCTTCCGCGCTCTGCCCGCCGGACAGGAACACGATCCCCGGCACCGCGGCCGGCACATAGCGCCTGAGGCAGCGTAGCGTAGCTTCGGCCACCGCCTCGACGCCAGCCTGGTGTGCACACTTCTTGCCGGCGATCACCATGTTCGGTTTCAGCAGCATCCCCTCGAACAGCACCCCATGGGCGTCGAGTTCGGCGAACACGGCCTGCAGCGCCTGTGCCGTCACCGCCTCGCAGCGTTCGATGCCGTGGGCGCCGTCCATCAGTACTTCCGGTTCGACGATCGGCACCAGCCCGGCCTCCTGGCACAGCGCGGCATATCGCGCCAACGCGTGGGCATTGGCGCGGAGGCCGAAAGCAGACGGGATAGCACGTTCGTCGATCTCGATCACGGCCCGCCACTTCGCGAACTGCGCGCCCAGCTGCTTGTATTCGGCGAGTCGGTCGCGCAGCCCGTCCAGTCCCTCGGTCACCTTCTCGCCGGGGTGGCCTGCCAGCGCCTTGGCACCCTGGTCGACCTTGATGCCCGGGACGATGCCGCGGTCTGCCAGCAGCCTGGGGAAGGGAATGCCGTCGCGGGTGCGCTGGCGCAGAGTTTCATCGAACAAAATGACGCCGCCAAGGGTGCGTTCGATCCCTTCGGCGGTGAACAGGATTTCACGGTAGCGTCGGCGATTCTCCTCGGTGGACTCCACCTGGATCGAATCGAAGCGCTTCTTGATGGTGGGGTTGCTTTCGTCTGCTGCCAGCACGCCTTTCTGCTTCGCGACGATGGCGTTCGCCACGGATCTGAGTTCGTCGGTATTCATGGACTACGGCCCTCCGGATTGGATAAGCGCATCGGATTTCAGCAGGACGCAACGCCTGCTGTCTCTATACTGTAGACCTTAAATTGCGGCGCTTCGTGTTGGACTCCCTGCGAGTAAGGGACCCGCTGCAGCCGGGAAGCTGGGGGATAATCGCTTCCCATGCCTGCATCCAGCCATCCGCCCGCCATTTTTCTCATGGGTCCGACCGCATCGGGCAAGACCGCGCTGGCGGTCGGCCTGGTCGAGCGCTTCCCGCTCGAGATCATCAGCGTCGACTCGGCGCTGGTGTATCGCGACATGGATATCGGCACCGCCAAGCCCGATGCCGCCACGCTTGCCCGCGCGCCGCACCACCTGCTCGATATCCGTGATCCCACCGAAACGTATTCCGCCGCAGCGTTTTGCGACGATGCACGGCGGCTGATGGCCGACATCGCCGCGCGCGGTAGGGTGCCGCTGCTGGTCGGCGGCACCATGCTGTACTTTCGCGCGCTGCTGCAGGGGCTGGACGACTTGCCGCGCGCCGATGTGGCGCTACGTAAGGAGCTGGAAGCGCAGGCGGCCGCGCGCGGGTGGCCGGCGCTGCACGTCGAACTGGCGGCGGTCGACCCGGCGACCGCGGCGCGGCTGGCACCGAACGATTCGCAGCGCATCGGCCGTGCGCTGGAGATTTTCCGACTCACCGGCACCCCGATGTCGGCGCTGCTCGACCGTGTGCAATCCGAACTGCCATATCGCGTATTGCAACTGGCCCTGATCCCGTCCGACCGGGCCGTGCTGCATCAGCGCATTGCCGCGCGCTTCGACGCCATGCTCGCCGAAGGCCTGCTCGACGAAGTGGAAACCTTGCGTCGCTGTTACGCGCTCAACGCCGATCTGCCGTCCATGCGCGCAGTCGGCTACCGCCAGGCCTGGGCCTATCTCGACGGCGAAATCGATCTGAAAGGCTTGCGCGAGCAGGGCATCGCCGCCACCCGCCAGCTCGCCAAGCGCCAGCTGACCTGGCTGCGCTCGTGGCCTGACGTGGTGGAGCTGGATTGTCTCGCGGACGATCTGGGCGCGCAGGCGACGGACCTCGTGGCCCGCCATTTAAGTACGTAAGCTGTTCAGTCCTCGCGGGTGGAATCGACCGTGGCGCGGACCCGCCCGCGGTACAGGCGGATGCCGATTTTTTCACCGGCATCGAGCATCGCGGCATCCTGCACGACGCTGCCGTTTTCCCGCTGGACGATGCTGTAGCCGCGCGCCAGCACGCCTTCGGGGTTGAGGTGGGCGAGGCTGCTGGCCAGCCGCGCCAGATTGAGCCGGTGCTGCCCGAAACCGCCCTGAACCGCGCGTTGCACGCGCAGACCCAGCGCGCCCAGGCGCTGCTGTTCGCGCTGGATGACGTGGCGCGGCGTGACCAGCCGCTGACTCAGGCGCGCGATGCGCAATTGCTCGCGCGTCAGGCGCGTGCCGCTGGCGTGATGGAGACGCTGCGCCAACTGGTTCAATTCGGTCTGCCGGCGGCGCAACTGCTCGGCCGGGTGGACCAGCCGCCGCGCCAGGTAGTCCAGCCGCTGCATCTCGCTGTGCTGTCTGCGCGCGTGGTGATGGTGGAGCTGGCGGGCCAGGTGATCCAGTTGCTGCAATAGTTCCTGGCGCACCGGGCTGGCGAGTTCGGCCGCGGCCGTGGGCGTCGGGGCGCGCAGGTCGGCGGCGAAGTCGGCGAGGGTGAAATCGGTTTCGTGGCCGACGCCGCTCACCACCGGCATCGAACTGGCGGCGATCGCGCGCGCCACCGCCTCGTCGTTGAATGCCCACAAATCCTCCAGCGAACCGCCGCCGCGGCATACCAGCAGCACGTCGCATTCGGCGCGCTCGCCCGCCGTGCAGATGGCGGCAGCGATCTGCGCGCCGGCGCCGGCGCCCTGCACCGGGGTGGGATAGAGGATCACCGGCAGGCCCGGCATGCGGCGCGCCAGCGCGGTCAGCACATCGTGCAGGGCGGCGGCCTGGGGCGAGGTGACGATGCCCACGGTGCGCGGAAAGCGCGGCAAGGCGCGTTTCGTCATCGGGTCGAACAGGCCTTCGGCTTCCAGCTTGGCCTTCAGTTTCAAAAAAGCCTCGTACAGCCGCCCGGCGCCGGCGCGGCGGATCGCTTCGGCGCCCAGCTGGAATTCGCCGCGCGCTTCGTACAGCGAGGGCAGGGCACGGATCTCGACATGGTCGCCGTTGGCCGGGGTGAAATCGGCAAACTGGTTGCGCCCGCGGAACATCACGCAGCGCACCTGTGCGTTCGCATCCTTCAGGGAAAAATACCAGTGGCCGGAGGCGGCACGGGTAAAGTTGGAGACTTCGCCCTCCACCCAGAGCAATGGGAGTTGCGACTCCAGCGCGCGGCGCGCCATGCGATTGAGTTCGCTGACGGTGAGCACGGGCAGGGCGGGCGCGTTGTCGGGAAAGTCGTCCGGGAGATCCATGGCGTGCAGGATAACGGCTTGGGCTCGGCACGGTTCATGCACAGTCATCAAACGATCATAAAAAAAATTGGATAACCCTATTGACGATAGTTGTCTTTTTGTAACTGATTGATATTAAAGGGATAAGCTTATTGTCTACTTTTTGGGCCAAACCACTTTTTCCTTTGTGGGCGGGCGCTTAGGGAACCCGGCAGGGCGTTCTTCACAGACTTATCCACATCAATTGTGGAGAACTCTGGCCCTGACTGAAAATGCCGTCGGTCTAAAATTGGTGCTTGCCGAAACCGGCGCGTGAGCGCTACATTTCGCCTGTTGTTTTATTGGGAGTGGTATTCAGTGCTTGCCATCATCGAGGCGGCCGGTTGGCCGGTCTGGCCGTTGATATTGGCGTCGGTTCTCGCCGTGGCCATCATCATCGAACGTGCTTACAGCTTGCGCAGCCAGGAGGTCGCCCCTGCGGGCCTGTTGCTGGAGACGATCAAGATTTACCAGGAACGTGGCGTGACGCAGGAACTGGTCACGCATCTGGCCGATGGCTCGCCGCTGGGACGGATCTTCGCGACCGCGCTGAAGAACGCCCACAACTCGCGCGAGATCATGAAGGAGTCCATCGAGGAGTCCGGACGCGCCGTGACTCATGAACTCGATCGCTTCCTGACCTCGCTCGGCACCGTCGCCAGCATGGCACCCCTGCTCGGACTGCTCGGCACGGTGATCGGCATGATCGAGATCTTCGGCGCGCAGACCGGCGGCGGCACCAATCCCGGCCAGCTGGCGCACGGCATTTCGATCGCGCTCTACAACACTGCGTTCGGCCTGATCGTGGCGATCCCGGCGATGATTTTCTATCGCTACTTCCGGGCCAAAGTGGAATCGCTGGTGGTCGACATGGAGCAGCAGGCGATCAAACTGGTGGAAATCGTCCACGGCGACCGGAAATAAAGGCAGCTATGGATTTCAGAAGAGGCCGCCGCGAGGACTACCCGGAAATCAACCTGATTCCGTTCATCGACATCCTGCTCGTCATCGTGATCTTTCTTGCGGTGACCACGACCTACGCGCGTTTCGCCGAACTCAAGATCAACCTGCCGACCAGCAGCGCTGCCCAGACGCCCAACCCGCCCAAGCAGATCGAGGTGGCCGTCTCCGAGGACGGCCGCTACGAGATCGACAGCACGGTCGTGGGCGATGCATCGATCGATGGCCTGGCCGCCGCACTGAAGAAAGCCGCCTCCAACGAGAACGAGCCGGTCGTGGTGATCAACGCCGATGCGCGGGCCACCCATCAATCCGTGGTGAACGTGATGGAAGCGGCGCGCCGCGAGGGGCTGACCCGCATTACCTTCGCCACGCAAACCAACCCCTAAGCGGGCCATGTCATCGCTACAGCATGTCTGGGCACGCACGGGCGTGCTTGCCGTGCTGCTCCTGCCGCTCGCCATGCTGTTCGCCATCGTGTCCGGAGGGCGGCGCCTGGCGTATCGGCGCGGCTGGCTGCATGCGGTATCGGTCGGTGTGCCGGTGATCGTGGTCGGCAACATCACTGCCGGCGGCAGCGGCAAGACGCCGCTGGTGATCTGGCTGGTGAACTGGCTGCGTAGCCAGGGCTATCGTCCCGGGGTCATCAGCCGCGGCTATGGCGGGACGGCACGCGGTTGTGTCGAGGTACAGGCCGACAGCCTGCCGGCACAGGTGGGCGACGAACCCGTGCTGATCCGACTCAAGGCGGACGCGCCGGTCGTGGTCGGACGCGACCGGGTGGCGGCGGCGCGCATGCTGCTCGAATGCCATCCGGACGTGGATGTGATCGTGTCCGACGACGGCCTGCAGCATTACCGTCTGCATCGCGACATTGAGCTGGCCGTCATCGATGCGACGACCGGACTGGGCAACGGCTGGCCGCTGCCGGCGGGCCCGCTGCGCGAACCCGCTGCCCGGCTGGCCAGCGTCGATGCGGTCGTCCAGGTGGTGCGCGGTACCGCCGAGCCGCGCACCTATCGCTCGATCACAGGCTGGCGGGCCGACTACAGCGCGGGGCGCGCCTATCGCTTGTGCGCCCCGCAGGAAAAGCTGGCGCTACGCGACCTACCGCCGCACGACTGGCTTGCCGCGACCGGAATAGGCCGACCGCAGGGATTCTTCGCCATGCTCGACCGACACGGCCTGCACTATCATCCGCAAGCCTTCCCCGATCACCACGTTTTCCGACCAACGGACCTCCCCGCGGGCGGGGCGGTGCTGATGACCGAAAAAGACGCGGTAAAATGCCGGGAATTCGCGGGGCCGGACTGGTGGGCGGTGGAGCTGGAGGTCGCCCTGGAAAATGGATTTGTTCGCTGGCTGGGCGCACGCCTCAAACAATAATTGCGCTCGCCCGTGCGTGCGCATCTGAGGGAGGGATGTATGGGCATTAAAAGTTCGGACTGGAGCGATCGCCGCCACCCCTGCCATTGGGAAGCCGAAAGCGATGACGCCGGCTTCTGGGTGCCCGACCGTTCCGAGATCGTCACCCAGTTTTTCACCCGCTACCTGTTTTTCTCGCTGGCGGTCATCTATTTCTCCACGCTGGAGAGTGTCCGGCCGGTGCTGTTCAGCATCGAGCAGCTGCTGGTTGCCCTGGGCGTTTATTTCTTCATCAACAGCTGGTTCTTCCGGCAGGCGCTGCAAGGCGTCACGCTGCTGAAGATCCGCAGCGCCATGAGCGCCGACCTGATCATCGTCACCCTGTGCGTGATCCACGATCCCAATCCGATTCCGCCTTCCGCGCTGGCCTTTCTGATGGTGCTGCTGGGCAACGGCATGCGCTATGGCATGCGGCTGTTCGCCGAAGTGCTGGGCGGCGCATTCCTCGGCATGGCGATCGCCTTTGCCTTCCGGTATCGCCTGGGGGGATTCGAGGTCAATGCGGGTGACGTGTTCTTCGGCGTGTTCTGGGTCACCCTGGCCTTGTATGCCTACATCCTGATGGGGCACATCGAGGCGCAGCGCCGCCAGCTCGACTACCGCAGCCGCTTCGACACGCTGACCGGACTGCTCAACCGCCACGGTCTTCTGGCTGCGGCAGACACCATTTTCGACAAGACGAATGCAGGTACGCCGGCCACGGTGCTATTTGCCGACCTGAACCAGTTCAAGGCGGTCAACGACCGCTACGGCCATGGAGTGGGTGACCGCGTGCTGGCCGAATTTGCGCAGATCTTCAACGAATCGGCCGAAATGGGTGTGTGCGGACGCTGGGGAGGCGACGAGTTCGTCGCGCTCCTGCCGCAACGCGACGAGGCCGCCATCCACCAGATTTTCGAGCGCATCGAGGCCCGTACCGAAGCCTGGAGCGCCAGCAACGGCCTGCCGATGGCAGTGAGCCTGGGCGTCAGCCATGCCCCGCGCGACGGCCACGACCTGATGACTTTGCTGTCGGTCGCCGACATCCATCTTTACCAAAGCAAGTCAAAGCGGCCCGAGTCGGCCGCTTTGTCCCCATTCAACAGGATACTGATCGATGAACCCAAAGCTTCTTGAAATCCTCGTCTGTCCGGTCTGCAAGGGCCCGCTCGACTGGAAAAAACCGGCGAGCGAACTGGTGTGCCGCGCCTGCCGCCTGGCCTATCCCATCCGTGACGATATTCCGGTGATGTTGCCGGAAGAGGCGCGCGCGCTGTCGCCCGACGAAATCCACGCCAAGTAGTCACGACGACGCTCCGACATGCATTTCCGCGTCGTCATTCCCGCCCGTTACGCGTCGAGCCGCCTGCCGGGCAAACCGCTGGCGGATATCGGCGGGCGGCCCATGGTGCTGCATGTACTGGACCGCGCCCTGCAGGCGGGCGCCGAATCGGTGGTCATCGCCACCGACGACGTGCGGGTACTGCAGGCCGTCGAAGCCGCCGGCCACCAGGCCCTGATGACTTCGCCGGACCACCAGTCCGGCACCGAGCGCCTGGTGGAAGTCGCCGAAACCCTGGGCTGGCCGGACGGCACGCTGGTAGTGAACGTACAGGGCGACGAACCGCTGATCGACCCGGCGTTGATCCGCGAAGCGGCGCGCCAGCTGGTGCTCCACGACGATGCGGTGATGGCCACGCTGGCGCATCCGATCCACGACCATGCCGATTTCGTCAATCCCAACGTCGTCAAGGTGGTGGCCGACGAGGCCGGCTACGCGCTGTATTTCAGCCGCGCGCCCATTCCCTGGCCGCGCGATGCATTCGCTGCGCTGCAAGCGAATTCAGAAAGAGTTGGCGCCACGCAGCAGCCGATGCCGCACGAATTCGGCGCCCTGCGCCACATCGGCCTGTATGCCTATCGCGTCGGCTTCCTGCGCACTTACGCCAGCCTGGCCAGTTCGCCGCTGGAACGCTACGAAATGCTCGAACAATTGCGGGTGTTGTGGCACGGCCACCGCATCAGCCTCGGCGTGACGCCGATCACGCCCGCTCCGGGCGTGGATACGCCGGAAGACCTGGCGCGGGTGCGGGCCCTGTTTCAGGCTGCATAGCAGCCTCTTGAATCCCGCAATAAAAATTTTTAAGTGTTGCTCGAACCGCGCTTGCCTTAGGCTAATGCGGTTTGACATATTCATAAATCGAGGAGACACGCAATGCGTTTGATTTTATTGGGCGGTCCGGGTGCGGGCAAAGGCACGCAGGCCAATTACATCAAGGAAAAATACGGCATCCCCCAGATCTCCACCGGCGACATGCTGCGTGCGCAGATCAAGGCCGGCACCGAGCTCGGCATGAAGGCCAAGGCCATCATGGACGCCGGCGGCCTGGTGTCGGACGACATCATCATCGGCATGGTCAAGGCCCGCCTGACCGAAGCCGACTGCAAGAACGGCTACCTGTTCGACGGCTTCCCGCGCACCATTCCGCAGGCCGAGGCGATGAAGGCCGCCGGCGTGCCGATCGACTACGTGGTCGAGATCGACGTGGCGGACGAAGAGATCGTCAAGCGCATGTCGGGCCGCCGCGTCCACGTGGCGTCGGGCCGCACCTACCATGTCGTATTCAACCCGCCCAAGGTGGCCGGCAAGGACGACGTCACCGGCGAAGACCTGATCCAGCGCGACGACGACCAGGAAGAAACCGTCAAGAAGCGCCTCGACGTCTACCACGCGCAGACCGAGCCGCTGGTGAAGTACTACGGCGACTGGGCCGCGCGCGGCGAAGCCGGTGCACCCAAGTACGTGAAGGTGGCCGGCGTCGGCAAGGTCGAAGGCATCCGCGATTCGATCTTCAAGGCACTCGGCTAAGGCAACGATGCCACAACAGATTCACCCGCTGACCGACACCGAACGCTGGATTGTCTCCAGCGCGGTGAAGGAACGCTATGGCAGGGAAGTCGAGATCCAGGACGTCGAAACCGAGATCCGGCTGCACATCGACGACCGCGAACTGACGCTGTGCCCGGGCTTCTACTGGAACGAGCACGGCTGCCACTTCGTGTTGTCGAAAACCGGCGATTCGCGCTATCGCAGCATGTTCTTCTATCGCATCCGCGACCGCTTCAGCACCGGACGCGAGGAATACGACGATATCGGCGACTGCGTCACCACACTGCTGAAAATGCAGGCCGACGAAGAAGCCAAGCGTCTGGCCGAGGGCGAGGCGTCCGGCAATAGTTGATTTCAAAGCCAGCCCTGCGCTGGCTTTTTGTTTTGCAAACGACCACCAGAAATAACGAGGAGAAGCACCCATCATGGCGAAAAAAATGAACGCCTTTTACGCACAGTCCGGCGGCGTCACCGCGGTCATCAACGCGTCGGCTTGCGGCGTGATCGAAACCGCACGCAAGCACAAGGACAAGATCGGCAAGGTCTACGCCGGCCGCAACGGCATCATCGGCGCGCTGACCGAAGACCTGATCGATACCACCAAGGAATCCGCCACCGCGATCGCCGCGCTGCGTTCCACGCCGTCGGGCGCCTTCGGCTCCTGCCGCTTCAAGCTCAAATCGCTCGAGGCCAACAAGCGCGAATACGAGCGCCTGATCGAAGTCTTCAAGGCGCACAACATCGGCTACTTCTTCTACAACGGCGGCGGCGATTCGGCCGACACCTGCTTCAAGGTCAGCCAGCTGTCCGAGGCAATGGGCTACCCGATCCAGGCGATCCACGTGCCGAAGACCGTCGACAACGACCTGCCGATCACCGACTGCTGTCCCGGCTTCGGCTCGGTCGCCAAGTACATCGCCGTGTCCACGCTGGAAGCCAGCTACGACGTGCGCTCGATGGCCAAGACCTCGACCAAGGTGTTTGTGATCGAGGTGATGGGCCGCCACGCCGGCTGGATCGCCGCCGCCGGCGGACTGGTCGAGGACCACGGCATTCCGGTCGTGATCCTGTTCCCCGAGATCGAATTCGACCAGAAGAAATTCCTTGCCCGCGTCGACAAGCTGGTGAAGGAACACGGCTACTGCACCGTCGTGGTCTCCGAAGGCTGCCACTACCCGGACGGCAAGTTCCTGGCCGAGCAGGGCACGCGCGACGCCTTCGGCCATGCGCAGCTGGGCGGCGCCGCCCCGGTGGTCGCCAACATGATCAAGGACGCGCTCGGCCACAAGTTCCACTGGGCCGTCGCCGACTACCTGCAGCGCGCCGCACGCCACGTCGCGTCGAAGACCGACGTCAAGCAGGCCTACGAACTCGGCAAGAAAGCGGTCGAGCTTGCGGTCAAGGGCCACAACTCGGTGATGCCGACGGTCGACCGCCTGTCCGATTCGCCCTACAAGTACAAGATCGGCATGGCGCCGCTGTCCAAGGTCGCCAACGTCGAGAAGTTCATGCCGCGCGACTTCATCACCAAGGACGGCTTCGGCATCACGCCCAAGTGCAAGCGTTATCTGACGCCGCTGATCCAGGGCGAGGACTATCCGAAGTACAAGGATGGCCTGCCGGTGTATGTGACGCTGAAGAACATCGCGGTGGCGAAGAAGCTGCCGACATTCAAACTTTGATAGGGACCAGGATTCAGAGGCCATGGATCAGGGAATGTGCGGCTTGCCGCACATTGAAATCAGGGAGCGGGCTTGGCCCGCACCCTGATTCCTGAATCCCGACCCCCGCCCCCTGGAGAACATGACACTCGACCGCGCAAAACAACTGCTCAAGGTACAGGCCGATTTCGGCGGCTTCTACAACGGCAATTCGGCCAAGCTGATCTTGTCCGAGGTGCAGCGTGAGCATGGGCAGGAGGCGGTCGATCAGCTCATCCGGGACCTTGAGCTTGACCGGATCTTCGGGTTCGAACCCGGCACACGGTTCGAGGGTGGGCTGGCAATGGGTAAATAGTCGACGGCAGCGCAAGCTGCCGTTTTGTTTTGGTGCGTAGTAAAACGATAAAGGAGTTGTGATGGAGACGCAGTTGATGTGGATCTTGGTCAGCGCAGTGCTGGCTTTGGTATATGGCGTGATATCGATCGGTTGGATTCTGAAAAAACCGGCCGGCAATGCACGCATGCAGGAAATCGCGTTGGCGGTACAGCAGGGCGCGCAAGCGTACCTCAACCGTCAGTACACCACCATTGCCATGGTCGGCGTGGTGCTGTTCGTCGCGCTGTGGCTGGCGCTGGGGGCTCACACCGCGATCGGGTTCCTGATCGGCGCGGTGCTCTCGGGCGCGGCGGGCTTCATCGGCATGAACGTGTCGGTGCGTGCCAACGTCCGTACCGCCGAAGCGGCTTCGCACGGCCTCAATGCGGCGCTCAACGTCGCGTTCAAGGGCGGCGCCATCACCGGCATGCTGGTCGTCGGACTGGGCCTGTTGGGCGTGGCCGGCTACTACGCCGTGCTGACCGCGATGGGCGCGACGTCTGAAGGCGCGATCCATTCGCTGGTCGGCCTTGGCTTCGGCGGCTCGCTGATCTCCATCTTCGCGCGTCTCGGCGGCGGCATCTTCACCAAGGGCGCTGACGTCGGCGCCGACCTGGTGGGCAAGGTCGAAGCCGGCATTCCCGAGGACGATCCGCGCAACCCGGCGGTGATTGCCGACAACGTCGGCGACAACGTCGGCGACTGTGCCGGCATGGCGGCCGACCTGTTCGAGACCTACGCGGTGACCCTGATCGCCACCATGCTGCTGGGCGCGCTGATGGCGAGCCAGGCCGGCACCGGCGCGGTGATCTACCCGCTGGCGCTGGGCGCGGTGTCGATCATCGCCTCCATCGTCGGTTCGTTCTTCGTCACCGCGCGTGAGGGCGGCAAGATCATGAACGCGCTGTATCGCGGCCTCGCGGTGGCGGGCGGTCTCTCGCTGATCGCCTTCTACCCGGTGACGCAAATGCTGATCGGCGACGGCCTGCAGATGAACGACGGCTCGGTGATCGCATCGATGAACCTGTATTACGCCGCGTTGATCGGCCTCGCGCTCACCGCCGCGATGGTCGTCATCACCGAGTACTACACCGCCACCGAGTACGCGCCGGTGCGCCACATCGCGCAAGCCTCGACCACCGGCCACGGCACCAACATCATCGCCGGTCTCGGCGTGTCGATGAAGTCCACCGCGGCACCGGTGCTGGCCGTGTGTCTGGCGATCTATGGTGCGTATGCGCTGGCTGGCCTGTACGGCATCGCCATCGCCGCCACGGCCATGCTGTCGATGACCGGCATCATCGTCGCCCTCGACGCCTACGGTCCGATCACCGACAACGCCGGCGGCATCGCCGAAATGGCCGAGCTGCCGAGCGCCATCCGCGACATCACCGACCCGCTCGACGCCGTCGGCAACACCACCAAGGCGGTCACCAAGGGCTACGCCATCGGCTCGGCCGGCCTCGCCGCACTGGTACTGTTCGCCGACTACACCCACGCGCTGCAGGCCAAGACCGGCGGCGTCACGCTGTTCGACCTGTCCGACCACATGGTCATCATCGGCCTCTTCATCGGCGGCATGGTGCCGTATCTGTTCGGTGCGATGGGCATGGAAGCGGTCGGTCGCGCGGCCGGTTCGGTGGTGGTCGAAGTGCGCCGCCAGTTCAAGGAAATCCCCGGCATCATGGCGGGTACGGCCAAGCCCGATTATTCGCGTGCGGTCGACATGCTGACCAAAGCGGCGATCAAGGAAATGATCGTGCCGTCGCTGCTGCCGGTGCTGGTTCCGGTGCTGGTCGGCCTGATCCTCGGTCCCAAGGCGCTCGGCGGCGTGCTGCTCGGCACCATCATCACCGGTATCTTCGTGGCGATTTCGATGACCACCGGCGGCGGTGCGTGGGACAACGCCAAGAAGTACATCGAGGAAGGCAATTTCGGCGGTAAAGGATCGGAAGCGCACAAGGCCGCCGTCACCGGCGACACCGTGGGCGATCCCTACAAGGACACCGCCGGTCCGGCCGTGAACCCGCTGATCAAGATCATCAACATCGTTGCGTTGCTGATCGTGCCGCTGATCGGGTGAATTGCGTTAAGCTTCGCCCTGCGTGTCAGTTCCATGTCTATTTGGCATGGCAGGGCGAGCAATCGCACACGTTCACTTAATCAAAAGGAGGAAGCATGGCAAAAAACGTCGGTGGAGTTGATCGTATTGTCCGCGCAGTGGTCGGGATCGCGCTCATTGGGTATGCGATGTCGAATTTGCCGGGCGCCGAGAACTGGATGGTTCCAGCGGGCATCGTGGGCTTTGTCGTCCTGTTGACCGCCATCTTCGGATTTTGCCCGGCCTACCTGCCGTTCGGCATCAAAACCTGCAAGACGAAATAAACTTTCGTCATCCTGCAGAGTCATGCAAAGTGCGCCCTTGTGGCGCACTTTCTTTTGGAGCCTTCATGCGTTTATTGTTTCTGCTGTTTGCGCTGGTCGCCAGCGCAGCCCATGCCGGCGGCGTCGACCGTCTGAAAGCCTTCATTGCCGGCGCCAAGACCGCCCAGGCCGATTTCGTCCAGACCGTCTCCGACAAGAACGGCCGCATCACCCAGCAGGCCAGCGGCCAGATGGCGTTTGCCCGGCCTGGCAAGTTCCGCTGGGACTACAACGCGCCCTACGAGCAGGTGATCGTCGGCGACGGCGCCAAACTCTGGCTGTACGACGTCGACCTCGACCAGGTCACCGTCAAGCCGCTCGGCGACGTCATCGCCGGCACGCCCGCCGCCCTGCTGGCCGGCGACAACGCCATCGAGAAATACTTCAGCCTGAAAAACGCGGGCGAGAGCGACGGCCTGGAATGGCTGGACGCCACCCCCAAGAACCGCGACACCACCTTCGAGCGCATCCGCATGGGCTTCAAGGGCGACGCCCTGGTGCAGATGGAACTGTTCGACCAGTTCGGTCAGCACACCACGCTCAAGCTGACGCACTTCGTACGCAATCCGTCCATCGCGCCGTCGCGCTTCAAGTTCACGCCGCCGAAGGGAGCGGATGTCATTGGGGAGTGAGCGGTCGGGGCAGGGCAGGGCCGCTTCGGCAAGGCTCTCCTGAGCAACGTCGAAGGGCTCGGGACAGGCTTCGACAGGCTCAGCCCGAACGGTGGTTAAGCGTGTGGGTGACTCAAAGCATACGTTTTTAAGCCCGTTCGCCCTGAGCCTGTCGAAGGGCATGTAACCAAGAGGCAGGGGCGTAGATTGTTCGACACGCGCACCAGCAGCCCGAATGGTGGCTGGTTTCGCCCGCTCACCCCGTTACAATTCCCGAATGTCCACCCAAGACCTTTTCCAGGCCGACACACCCGAACCTGCGCGCGACGACCCCCACGCGCCGCTGGCTGAGCGCCTGCGCCCGCATACCCTGGCCGACGTCGTCGGGCAAACGCACTTATTGGGCCCCGGCAAGCCGCTGCGGCTCGCCTTCGATTCCGGCAAGCTGCATTCGATGATCCTGTGGGGGCCGCCGGGGGTGGGCAAGACCACGCTGGCGCGCCTGACCGCGCAGGCCTTCGGCGCCGACTTCATCGCGATCTCGGCCGTGCTGTCGGGCGTCAAGGACATCCGCGAAGCGGTCGAGCGCGCGCGCATGAACCAGACCCTCGGCAGTACCACCATCCTGTTCGTCGACGAAGTCCACCGCTTCAACAAGTCGCAGCAGGACGCCTTCCTGCCGCACGTTGAATCCGGGCTCTTCACCTTCATCGGCGCCACCACCGAAAACCCCTCGTTCGAGGTCGTCGGCGCGCTGTTGTCGCGCGCCCAGGTCTACGTGCTGAAATCGCTCACGCCCGACGAACTCGGCCAGCTGATGCGGCGCGCGCTGACCGAACTGCCCGACCTGAAGCTGGGCGAGGGTGTCGACAAACTGCTGGCCGCCTACGCCGACGGCGATGCCCGCAAGCTGTTGAACCTGCTGGAACAGCTCGACACCGCCGCGCGCAGTTCGCAGGTGAAGGAAGTCGACGCCGCCTTCGTCGAGAACGCGCTGGCGCAGTCGCTGCGCCGCTTCGACAAGGGCGGCGAGAATTTCTACGACCAGATTTCCGCGCTGCACAAAAGCGTGCGTGGCAGCGATCCCGACGCCTCGCTCTACTGGTTCGTGCGCATGCTCGACGGCGGTGCCGACCCGCGCTACCTCGGCCGGCGGCTGATCCGCATGGCGAGCGAGGACATCGGCCTGGCCGATCCGCGCGCGCTGCGCCTGGCGCTCGACGCCGTCGAAACCTACGAACGGCTGGGTTCCCCCGAAGGCGAGCTCGCGCTGGCCGAAGCCTGCCTCTACATGGCCTGCGCGCCCAAGAGCAACGCCGTCTATGTCGCCTACAACGCCGCGCGCGCCTTCGTGCAATCCAACCCGTCCAACGACGTTCCCATCCACCTACGCAATGCGCCCACCAAGCTGATGAAGGAACTCGGCTACGGCCGCGCCTACCGCTATGCCCACGACGAGCCCGAAGCCTACGCCGCCGGCGAACGCTACTTCCCCGACGATATCGAAGAGCAGACCTGGTACCACCCCACCCCGCGCGGGCTCGAAGGCAAGATCGCCGAGAAGCTGGCGCATTTGAGGAAGCTGGACGAAGAGGCGGGGAAGGACTGAATCCTGTTCCCGTGCCGGCTTCTCGTGATTGCCAATAGTCCATTTATGGACTAGTCTTGCGTTGTGAGTTCAGAAAGATACTGACGCGAGGCTGAGATGCAACACACGGCAACGGCCCGCCAGGCCCAACCCAAACCAAGCAACCGCGACCTGTCGGCCGCCGGCCTGCGCGCCTTCTTCAACATCGCGCGCGACTGGGGGCTGAACACCGACGAGCAGATGGTGCTGCTGGGTGCGCCCGGCCGTTCGACCTTCTTCAAGTGGAAGTCCACGCCCGAGGCGGCCGACCTCAAGCGCGACACCCTCGAGCGCCTGTCCTACCTGCTGGGCATCTACAAGGCGCTGCAGATCCTGCTGCCCGCTGCGACGGCGGCCGACGCCTGGGTGAAGAAGCCCAACAGCGCGCCGCTCTTCGGCGGCAAGAGCGCGCTCGACCGCATGCTGGGCGGCAACGTCGCCGACCTGGTCGCGGTGCGCCAGTACTTGGATGCCCGCCGTGGTGGTTGGGCTTGAGTTACCCAACCGCGCGCCTGAAATGGACCCCGGCCTGGCGGGTGATCCCCAGCCGCTTTCCGTCCGTCGGCCTGTTCGAGCGCGTGGCGAGTCCCGAGGATTTCGACGCCCTCTACGCACTGGAAGCCATGACCAACGACCGCATCCGCGACGAAGTCGGCGAGATCAGCCTGGTTCCGCCGGATGAGCGCCTGTTCGGCCCCGGCAGCACCTGCATCATGGCGGCCTTCACCCATCTCAACCCGCAGGGCAGCCGCTTCAGCGATGGCAGTTACGGCGTTTTCTATTGCGCCCGCGCGCGCGATACCGCCATCGCCGAAACCCGCCATCATTCGGCCCGCTTCATGGCAGCCACCCAGGAACCGTCGATGCGGCTGCAGATGCGGCTCTACAGCGTGGACGCCCAGGGCCGGGCGGTCGACCTGCGCAAGGCCAGCCGGGCCGATCCCGGTATTGTCGATCCCGACGACTACGGCCATGCCCAGGGCATCGGGCGGCAGCTGCGGGCCGAGGGGGCGCATGGCATCCTGTATCCCTCGGTACGCCACCCCGGCGGCGAATGCCTGGCGGCCTTGCGCACGGGCATCGTCAAAAACTGCCAGCACGCCGCCTACCTGGAATACAACTGGAACGGCCGGACCATCGATGCCGTGTTCGAAGTCGCCCAGCTGCTATGACGGCGGCGCGCGGCCGATATTGCATGTCGTGTAAGGAATCGGCCGCATTCCAGACCAAGCATGCAGGCACACACGCATCCTCATCTCACCTGGAGACCCTCATGCTCAAACGCATCCTCGTCATCGCCGCGCTCGCCTTCAGCCTGCCTGTCCTCGCCGACAGCAACGCCCCCTGGGGCAGTGCCAAGGATCTGGATATCCACTATGAAAAACAAAAGGTCGTCTTCGATACCACCACCGGCTCGGTGGAAGGGCTGACCAGCGTACTCGACCGCACCAGCTACCTGAGCGTGCTCAACGGCGCCGATCCCTTCGACAACAAGATCGTCATCGTCCTGCACGGCAACGTCATCCCGTTCTTCGCGATCAAGAACTACGCCAAATACAAGGCGCTGATGGATCGCGCGCAAAGCCTCTCCGTGGGCGGCATCATCGAATTCAGGATGTGCAAGCTCGCCGCCCAGAGCCAGGGCTTCAAGCCCAAGGACATCCACGGCTTCGTCTCCATGGTGCCGATGGGCGACGCCGAGATCGTCCGGCTGCAGCAGGAAGGCTATGCCTACATGCGCTGACGCGCCTGCAGGTCCGGATGCTCGGGAAGCCGCTCGGGCAGCGCGTCGCGAATCTGTTCCGGCGTCATGTCGTGGGCCGAGGTGTTGATCAGGGGCGAGAACAGCGGCGCGAACACCTTGAGCCCGACGTGCCGTCCCAGCTTGCGGTAGCTCTCGAACTGGTTCTCGTCGAAGAACTGGTCGCTCGTCGACTCGTGGGGAAAGCTGCGGTGGCAGTCGGCATATTCACGCACGTCGCTTGATTCGTCGCCGCTTTGCGAAGCCTTGATGTAGATCAGGATGCCCGGCTGCGCCCCGTTCGGATAGCGGATGCAACCGACCGCGAAATGTGCCTGGCACTGCTTGCGCTTGCCCTTGGGTGGCCGCAGTGCCGCCAGGTCGATCTCGATTCCCACCCCGAAATCCGCCGAGCATTTGCGGATGGCGTTGGCCAGGTCTTCGAACTGGTAGTCCGGATCGCAGCCGGCATCCACCGCCACCACGACGTGGCAGCGCCGCCGCACCAGTTCGTAGATGCCCAGGTTTTCGAAATGGCCGCCGTCCGACACGTTGAGGAAGCTGGCGCAGCTGTCCAGCATCCCGAACACTTCCTTGAGCAGGGCCAGGCCGCCGAAGCGCGGGCTGGCCTTGCGCCAGGCCTTGGGATGGCGCGGATTGCCGCACCAGCGGCCCAGACGGACGTTGAACACGCTCAGCAGCGCCGACAGCGCCGCCGAGGTGTGGTAGCCCATGTTGGGATTGGCCGCCGCGCCCGAGGTGGCGACCACGTTGCCCAGCAGGATGCCGCCGGGCGGATTGAAAAAGGAAAACTGGTTGGCCGCGTATTCCTCGGTGAGGCGATAGGCGCCGATGCGGTCGCCTTCCGAATCCCAGAACTCGAACCCGGTGTGGAAGGGCGTGAAGGCGAAGGCGGCGGCCCGGCGCGTCTGCCAGGCCAGGTCCTCGCCGCCGTTCAGGTTCATCGCCGCGTTGACGATGGGGAAGGGCCGCTGGTTGCCCAGCACCGACAACGGCAGGTCGTCGCCGGGATCGAAGCCGGTGAACGGATGGGGCTTGCGCACGATCTTGGTCGGCAGCGTTTGCCCCACGCGCGTGGCGCCCAGGTAGCAGCGCGTCAGGCGGTTGCGGTAGAAGCCGTTGAGCGAGAACAGGTTGATGTCGATCCGCCAGCCCAGCAGGCCGAACACCGCCGCGCAGACGCCGCCCACCCACAGCACATTGCCCATGTCCACCCGGCCGAGATTGAGCAGCGACGCATGCAGGATGGGGCCGAACGGTCCCGCCGCCGCGATCGGCACACAGGCGTCGCACAGCCGCTCGGGACTGGCCAGCACCGTATTCAGCACACTGGCCAGCCCGATCGCCAGGCCGACGATGAACACATAGGGCGCCGCCACCACGATTTTGTCCAACAAGGCCTTGCCGTTGCCCGACTTGCTGCGGCTTCCGGTGAGCGAGCTCTTGCCCAGCAGCACCCCGCCGATGCTGGTGGCCGCCCAGGCCAGGCCGCCCGCCAGCGCCAGCCCCGCCAGCCATTTCACCAGCGGCGCGGCATACAGCGTGACTGCAAACAGGCCCAGCCAGGCCAGCGCCGCCAGCAGGATGAAGCCGCCCAGGCGCGCCCACCATTCGCGGTTCTGGTCCGTATACAGCCGCTTCATCATCCCGATGTGCAGCGTCACCACCGTCGAGAAACTCAGCAGCACCAGCGGCGTGCCGAACGTGGTCGCATAGGCCACGCCGCCCACCTCGGGCAGATCCGCAGCCCCCCTGCGCAGGCAGTAGAACAGCACGCCGCCCAGCGCGCCCGCCAGCAGCGTCCAGGGCAGCTGCCAGGCGAAACGGGCCAGCCCCGCGCCCCACTCGACCAGTTCATCCAGCGCCTCGCGCAGGCGCGCGGGATCGTTGCGCGCTGCCCACAGCGCCCACAGCTTGCCCAGCACGGTCAGCGTGAAATTGCTTGCGCCACTCTTGATCCAGAACACTACCAACCAGGGCGCCAGATACCCCAGCATCGTCCAGGTCACCCAGTCCTGCAGCGAATAGTCGACGGCCGGGGCGTGCGCCTGCAGCGCCAGCGCGAACAGCCACGCCGAGACCAGCGACGGCATCACGATCAGGCCGATGATGAAGCCCGGCCCGGTCGAATTGAACCGGTCGCCCTTGTTGAAGCGCATCAGGCTCATCGCGCAGGCGCCGATCGCAACCAGCAGCGGCCCGATCGCCAAGCCGAACAGCACGGGCAGCCCGGTGTCGGCCAGCGGCGTGGCCAGCGCGAACCCCAGCGGATCGGCCAGCCAGCGGCTCCCGTTCAGCAACCCATACGGCAGCGTCAGCAGCGCGCCGAAGAAGGCCACGAGGACCAGCTGGTTCAGCAACAGATTGCGCAGATAGGTCGAGATCGCCGCCAGCGAATCGCCCGAGAACAGCCCCAGCCTGGGCGTAAGGTAATTGCTGTAGCGGCGCAGAAAGCGCAGCGACGGATGCTCCGGCGGGCAATCCGAGGCGATCGTGCCCGCCGCGCACCAGGGCCGCGATTCGCCGGACAGTTCGAGCTCCACCGCCGCCAGCGCATCCGCCACCGACTGCCCCGGCTTGCGGCTGCGAAAAATCAGCGTCGACAGCCAGGCCCCGATATAGCCGCCGCCCGACACTGTCGACAGATAGTCGAACGCGCGCAACAGCCGCAGCCGCGCCAGCGCCTGTATCACCCCCAGGCAAAACGTCGCGCTGCGGATTCCCCCGCCGGAAAAGGCCAGCCCCACCAGTTGCGCCCGGTCCGCGCAGGCCTCGGCGCTTTGCTGCGGATCGTTCGCCTGCGGCCGCAACTGCGCGATTTCGTCGCGCAACACCCTGGAAAACTGGTCGCCGGGCGTATCCGTATTCGTATCCATGCTTCCCCCCTTATGCATATAGCCGGCTCCGCTCCCGGTGTTCTTTTATTGATTTTTCGGTATTAGAGCAGGTTGGCGAGGTCCGTGGGAACCGGAAGGGTTTGGCATCGCGAACGCTGCCGTTGTCCCGTCATTGCGAGCAGCCGGCGGGCGTGTACCCTTGCCCTGGCCGACTATGCGCTTGCCAACGCCTCTGCCCGGCACCTGGCCACTCCAGCAATCACGGCGCACAGCCCGTACACCCTGGACACGGGGCGGCCGAATGCGGCCACGCTGCTGAAGGTTCACACCAGTCGGCGCATCAAGGTTTGAGCCGACCGCAGCGAGGCTCGGCAGCCAGGCGCTGGAACTGGGCCTGGTCCACGAACTCGCCACCAGCGACGACATCATCCGCAGCGCCTGCCAGCGGGGCAGGGTGCTGCAGTTCAACTACCAGCGCAAGCTGACCTTGCCCGAGCGTGTGCGGGTCTCGGCGCAGTCGGCGTGGGATCTGGCAGCCGCCGGGTCAGCTGGGTTGATTTGCATACGGTGAAACCTACTGTATCGAGCCAAGTTGGCTTTTGTTTTTCGCTATCGGCGGTAATCAAGGTGTCAGCCAGATGGACCTGAGTGAGCCTTTCTGGCACCATCCAACGGCCTTCGATGACGACGAAGGTGATATTTAGACATTGAATTTGGAACCATGAGCACAGCTATTGCGCCCCTTAATCTACCGCTAAGTTTTTATATGGGTGATCGTACTGAAATTGCCGAAGATGGACCTGTAGAGGAGCGTTGGCGGGACATCGTTCGGGGTATTCGTGATGAATATCTTGATACCTCCCATCGTTTTCCATGGGTTATTGGGTTTTCAGGGGGGAAGGACAGCACAGTTGTCTCACATGGCGTTTTTGAAGCTTTACTTTCTGTTTCGCCTTCGCAACGTACTCGTGCGGTACATATAGTCTCTAACGATACGTTGGTCGAAAGTCCAGTTGTCATCGCTCATTTGGATGTTGTCACTAAGCGCATTAAGGCAGCTGCAGAAAACCTAAGTTTGCCAATTACAGTTGCTCGGACGCATCCAGACCCAGATAAGACGTTTTGGGTTTTGCTTATCGGAAAAGGCTACCCTAGCCCAAACCTAACTATGCGTTGGTGTACTGATCGCTTAAAAATTCAGCCGACCAGTGGGTACATTAAACAGAATATCTCTCAATATGGTGCCGCGATTGTGGTTTTGGGGGTACGTCGCGACGAGAGCCAAAGCCGTCAGCGTTCAATTGATAAAAGACAGAATGACAGGGGCAGCAATTTAACTCCGCATAATGACCTGACTGGTGCCTTTATCTATCGACCGATAGTTGATCTGACAACAGAGGATGTTTGGGAAATCCTCGGGTCTTACCACGCACCCTGGGGTGGAAATCATCAAGACTTATTCCAGCTTTATCGTGATGCGGATGGTGGTGAATGCCCAGTTGTTTTGAGTCAAACAGAGGCGCCAGGGTGTGGGACGAGAAATAGCCGATTCGGTTGCTGGACTTGTACTGTGGTCGAAAAGGACAAAAGTCTGCAAGGATTTATCGACTCCGGTAGCCATCATTTCAAGCCATTAGTGGAATTCCGTGATTGGCTTAAGTCAATTCGGAATCAACCAGAAATGCGTCAGGCATATCGTCGTAATGGGCGACTCGCATTTGATGCAACAGGTAAACACATACCTGGACCATTTACGATACAGGCACGCAAGCTAATTCTAGAGAATTTATTGAGTGTGCAGGAGGAGTTCGGAGGGAAGCTGATAACTGAGGATGAGTTGGACCTGATTTATCAATGTTGGACAACTGATTTACAAAACGAAAAAGGATTGGCTGATGACTGATGGTTTTTTTGACGAGGGGTACTTAAGCGACTTGCCTTTGTGGACCGACACTGAGGCACAGATAGCCATGGAAAAGGTATGTGAAAAACAGGGCATACCAGTTGATGTATTAACTGAACTAGTCATGGTCCAACGCGAACGACAGCACCAGGAGCGAGCACACGGAATCTACCAACGATTTGAAGAAATTCTAGGCCGCATCGAATAAAAAGGTGGGACTATGTGGATTTCACGGTTAGAACTAACCTGCTTTAAGGGATATCAGCATCAAGAATTTTCCTTTCCAGAACCCGTTGATGGCAGAAACATCGTACTTATCGGTGGTATGAACGGTTTTGGTAAGACCTCAATTCTTGAGGCACTTTATTTATGCCTTTATGGCAAAGATGCCATGGTGCATCTTGCACGCGCCGGCTTGAAGTCCGATGACAAGAAAGGTTACCCAACGTTTCTAGAGCGTGCATTCAATGGTGAGGCATTGCGAAGCGGTCTCGATACCATGAGCGTGCGCGTTGTCATCAACAAAACAAAGACCAAAGCCATCGACATTGGACGGAAATGGTATTTCAGGGCAAACGGTAACTGGACAAACGAAGAAGAAGCGGTAGTACGTGAAGTTGTTCGCGGTGTGCCTGATACGCCTAGGCAAGACGGACGAAACGGATTTCATCTGGCAGATCTTCTTGACGAAATGAAACCTCTGCTTAACTACTG
>DDRS01000015.1 GCA_002343685.1 Thiobacillus denitrificans
CGTGGAGTTAAGCAGAGGTTTCTATTTGGCAAGACTAATGAATACGGAACAAAATTCACCCTTTTACAAATGTATATATCCCGCAGCAGATAGTGATAAGGTTTTTGGGCGCGATGATAGTCTTGAAGTGGATGTGCGTGTTTCAATGGCCACTGTTGTCGACGGAGTGTTGCGTTTGATCTCAAGAAACCCGAAGGAAGATAGGAATACTGTCCGAAGACCAGAAAACAAGGAAAAGGGTCGTCGTTGTCTCGAATCTATTGATGGACTACCTTTGAGGGATTTTTACCTCGCTGGTAATGATCGAGCTTTATATGAAATTTTATTTAATTTCTTTAGCGCAGTTCGGAGCGCAATATGGAATACGGTTGGCAATGGCTCGTACCTACGTAAGACTGTAGGTGTGCAAGCGCTTTTTGATGTCTTAAAGGAAATTCTAAATACCAGGAAAATTACGGCTGAGAGCTACTCTACTTCGGCGCTTATTAAATTACTTGAGCCTTGTTCAGTACTTGATCCTACTGGTGATAAATACCAGGCTTCTGGTATCGGCCGTAGCGCGATCCGTCGCGATCTTTTAGACGCACTTGTAATGCGATAGCTGGGTAATCCCCACACAATTTAGCTGACCTAGGGACGAACGACTGTTCTCAAGATTAACTACCGCAACACGCAGGAAATCCTGGAATTTGCCGCCCGCTTTGCCAAGGAATTGCTAATGCCGGCCGAAGCCAAGGAGAGCGGTGTGCCGCGCCTGCTGCCGATTTCCGGCGGGTGCATGGTCCCAAGCCGGTGCTGATGAAGCTGCCCACCTTGAAGGATGAGGCGAGCTACATCATTGAGCAGTTCAAGGCGTCCCATCGCGATGGCACGGCGTGGAAGGACATGGCGATCCTCTATCGAAACTGGAACCCGGTGGGCAAGCTGATCAATGATGCTTTCACCAAAGCCGGCATCCCGATCACCGGCCACAAGAGCATTGAATTCGGCGACAAGCAGGACACGGTGAAGCTGATCACATTCCACAGCAGCAAGGGCTTGGAGTTTCCGCTGGTAGCGATCCCCGGCGTGCGTATCTCGACCGATGACGACAAGGCGGCTGAAGACGAGGCGCGGCTGCTTTATGTGGCGATGACGCGGGCCACCAAAGAATTGCTTGTCCTGGAAAGCGAAGCAGCTTGATGATTGGGGCGGTTGGTCGTCGCTGGGTGCGGAGATCGCCATGTTGCTGCGAGCGCGATGATAGATGGCGCTTCCGCGTTGATGCGATGCAGGCTTATCAGGAGATGATGACGTGACAGCTGAGCCTTTTCCCCAATCCGAATTTCTGCTCTATCAGACCGAGGATGGACGTACCCGCATTCAGTGCCGGTTCGAGAATGAAACGCTGTGGCTGACGCAGGCGCAGATAGCCGAGCTTTTCCAGACCACGCCGCAGAACGTCACCCTTCATCTGAAAGCCATCTTCAACGAGGGGGAGTTGCAGGAAGCCGCAACTTGTAAGGATTACTTACAAGTTCGCCAGGAAGGCAATCGCGAGGTTACCCGCAAGCTGCGGCATTACAGGCTGGAAGCGGTTCTTGCCGTGGGTTACCGGGTCCGCAGCCATCGCGGTACGCAGTTCCGCCAGTGGGCGACGGCGCGCTTGGGCGAGTATCTGGTGAAGGGTTTCACCATGGACGACGAGCGGCTGAAAAATCCGCCGGGCTCGGGACAGAAGGATTATTTCGACGAGCTGCTGGAACGCATCCGGGACATTCGCTCGTCCGAGCGGCGGTTCTATCAGAAGGTGCTGGATATTTACGCGACGAGCGTGGACTACGCGGCGGACACGGAGATGGCGCAGCAGTTCTTCGCCACGGTGCAGAACAAGATGCACTGGGCGACCCATGGCCATACCGCGGCCGAGATCATCCATGAGCGGGCCGATGCGCGAAAGCCATTGATGGGATTGCAGGCCACGCGCGCCGGCGGCGGCGTGCGAAAAGAGGACATAGCGGTTGCCAAGAATTATCTGACGGAAGATGAGCTCCAGGTCCTGAATCGCATCGTGAATCTCTACATCGAATACGCAGAGTTACAGGCGCTGGAACGCAAGCCGATGACGATGCGGGACTGGATCACCAAGCTGGACGAGTTCCTGAAAATTTCCGGGCGCGAACTGCTGGATCACGCAGGAAAGGTTTCCGCCGAAAACGCCAGGGCGAAGGCCGAGCTGGAGTATGGGCGCTATCGTGCCCTGCTGGATTCCGCGCCACGTGCGGTGGACGCGGATTTTGAGAAAGCAGCGAAGCAGATTCAGAAACTGCCAAGACCGAAGAAACCCAAACCGCCGAAGCCATGAGTCTGCTCAGCAAATCCATTCCAGGTGAACCCGTGGCCAGGAATGCATGAAACCCTTTTCGCCAGTCCCGAAGGCCGCATGCTGGGCCTCGGCCTGGCGCTCACCGGCCTGATGCTGCTGGCGTTCGGGATCGGCTGGCACCTGTATCCGGACCGCGTTCTTCCCTACGCGATCATGACCGGGCTGAACCTGATCATCGGTCGCGAAGCGGGGATGTCCTTCGGCTATGCGAGCGGTTTCGGCCATGTCCAGGTGGTGCCTCTCAACATCCTGATCGAGACCATCCAGGTGCTGGTGATCTACCCGCTGTTCGTGCAGAGCACGCGGCATCTGATCCGGCTGCGAACCCTGGAGCCTTTTATCACGCGCATCCACCACGCGGCGCAGTCCGGCGGGGGCGTGGTGCGCAAGTTCGGCGTCGCCGGCCTGTTCGTTTTCGTGTTTGCGCCGTTCTGGATGACGGGCCCGGTGGTGGGGGCGATCATCGGGTTTCTGATCGGCCTGCGCCCGTGGGTGAATCTGGCGGTCGTGCTGGTGTCGACCTATGTCGCGATTGGCGTGTGGGCGCTGTTGTTGAACGAGCTCAACGTCTGGGCGTCGGCCGTCAACCAGTACGCGCCCTACCTGCTGTTCCTCGCAATCCTGCTGATCGCTGCCGCGATGGAGTGGGTGGGCCGGCACCGCGAGCGCGGCTGAAAACGATCATGGCTGGATATGCGCTATTCCATTACGAGCTGCAGAATATCGGTGCCGGTTATGCCCGATTCTTGAAATGGGAATGCTGGCGGCCGACCATGAATTGAATCAATGAGCGCTTTGACTGACCCCTACGCCCGAATCTTCCTGCTGAGCCACATGCGTGCCTACACCAGCCTGGCGGGGCATATTCTCGGCTCGCATCCGCAGATCAACGGCTATTACGAAATGCATCTCGGCTATGAGGACGCCGCCGCGCTGGACAGACAGCTGGAGGCATTCCGGCATGACGAAATCCCGAAGCCGGGGAGCCGTTACCTGTTCGACAAGCTGCTGCACAACGACTATGTGCTGACGCCCGGGCGGTTGGGCGTGGCCGGACTCAAGGTGATGGTCGCGCTGGCGGAACCGGCGCACACGATCAGGAGCATCGTGCATCTGTTCCGGCAGAAGCCGGACCCGGACCTGTACGCCTCGCCGGTCGAGGCGGCGCGCTACTACGTCGAGCGGGTGCGGGCGCTGGACGCCTTCTGCCAGACGAGCGATGGGCCTTATTTCTATTTCGATGCGGAATTGCTGCAACGCGCGCCGGAGAAACTGCTGCCCCGATTGACGGACTGGCTCGCGCTGGATTCGCCCTTGAGCGAGCGGTACGAGGTGTTCAGCCAGACGGGTAAGCCGCGCCGGGGGGACACGTCGGCGCGGGTGCGGAGCGGGAGCATCGACCGGACCCGAACGGATTATTCGGATGTCGTGATTCCCGAGGAGGCGCTGGGCCTGGCGCAGGTGGCCTACCGGGAATGCCGGGCGCGGATCATCGCGCGGGCGGCGGAATCGGTGACGCTTTAAGACAGCCCAACCCAGGAAGGCCTGACACATCTATTTTCGTCATTCTGACGAAAGCCCAGTGCGCAACATTGCGCAACGTGTGCATTGCGCGATATGGCGCAATCTGGCGCAAAGGCACCCTCAAAACAGGCTGTCCCAGGCGTCGCGTTCGGCGCGGTAGTTCATCAAGGCCTCGACGATCTGCCGCTTGCGTTCGGCGCGATGCGCGGCGGACTGGATCTGGCGCCAGGCCAGCGCCTGCTCGCCGAAATTGCGGTCGATGTTGTCGATGAAGGCGCGCACCTGCCGCAGCGCCTGGGCGAGGGCGGGTGCCTGTTCGGCGGCCTGCAGCCACCAATGACCGGCGTGGAAGACGAGGTCGTCCAGCTGCCGGTTGCGCGCGGCGATGGCGTCGTGCTTCTGCTGGTACAGCGCGAGCAGTTCGGCTTCCTTCTGCGCGACGACGGCGTCGATCGCGTCCTCGGCAAAGGGCCGGGTCACGTCGGCCTGCCTGACCAGCGCTTCGGTGGAAAACAGCATCAGGTCGCCGAAGAACTGGCGCTCGAATTCGTTGGAGACGTCCACGCTGGCCTTGCCCAGCTCCACGCCGGGGCGGAAATCGTCGCCCGGGCCCGCCTCGGTGGTGCGGCGGTGCAGGTTGGGCATGTTGAAGGAGGCGAAGCGGGGGCCGATTTCGGCGGCGATCAGCCGGCCGGCGGTGGGGCCGGACATGCGCAGGCGCAGGTGGCCGAAGGGGATGACATATTTCAGCCCGGCATAGTTGACGATGTAGTTGCCGGGATAGACCGTGCGCGCAGGCGCAAGCTGCGTGAAGCCGCTGCCGTAGGCAAACCCGGTCTTGCGCGTGAGGTGCTCGCCGAAGAAGAAGGCGTTGAGCCGCTGGGCAAAATCCGCGAGGCACGCGGTGTGGTCGTGCGCGCCGGCGAGACGGCAGGTATAGGGGAAGGTCGCCGGCTGGTTGTCGAATCCGAACAGCTTGGCCATGTCGTGATAGGCGGCGTCGCCCACCGGCTGCGCGGGCAGGTCGTGGAATCGGCAGGCCTCATCGGCGGACAGGGCGGCCAGGCGGGTGAAGAAGGCGGTCACGTCGTCGAGGAAGTTCGCCGCCATCACCGCCGGCGACACCGGGGGATCGCCCACCATCTTGCCGGTGAGCATGAGGGTGTCGGTGCTGCGGAAGATCTTGTCGATGGCGTGGAAGTAGTTCAGCGCGTAGACCGCCTCCTCGCCGGCGGCGGTCTGCCGGTTCACGCACAGCGACTGGTCGCTGTCGATCAGGTAGTAGAGCGTGTTGCGCCTGTCTTCGGTGAGCTGCAGGCATTTGAGGTAGCTGAGGTTGCGGTTGGCGGCCTGGCCCTTGAGCCAGAACCGGTCGCGCGGCTGGGTGGTGAGCAGCGTGTCCAGCCGTTCGCGCGTGGATGGCGGCAGGGCGTGCAGGAGGTCGTACTGCTCGGCGAGGCCGAAGTGGACCACCTGCAGGCCTTTCTGCCGGTATGCCTCGACCAGCTCGATATGCCGGCGGACGTTGGCTTCATCGCGGCTGTCCTCGCTGACGACGATCTGGATATTGTCCCACCGGCCGGACGTGCGGCCGCCGTAGTCGAACAGCGTGCACACCTGGTAGATGCTTTCGAGGCAGGCGCGCAGGTGCGACGGGCGATCCGCCACCGGGATGCTGAGGATGAAACGGTGGCGGTCGTCGGTATGGCCATGCTCGCTGCGCTGCCGGATCAGCGCCTCCTGTTCGCGGAACAGGGCCTGGTAGCTCGCCAGCAACGGGTGGAAGTCCGCGCCGTCGACCCACATGGCTTTTTCCAGCAAGGGGTAGCACTGTTCGTAGAGGTCGATCAGCGCGTCGGCGTCACGGGTGGCGGCAAGACGCTTGCCGAGTTCGGCCAGGGCGGGAATCGCGCCGGAATAACGCGCGATGCAATCCTGCAGGGCCGGCGTGGCGGGCGTGAAGTCGGGAGACGACATGGAGCGGGAGCGGCGTTCCTGAAGCGGTCGGTTCATTGGCACGGGGGCGTTGCGAGCGCGGGCCCGCTGCGAGGCAGAAGTGTAATAGTACCTGCCTGCGCATCAAATCCGGGTGGATAGGGTGGAGTCAACAAGCGGGGGCGTCCTGGTCCAACCCCCGGAATAACAAGCGAGGGTAAATATCGATGCGCTGCTTACAGGGCCCAGGGATTGAATAGCTGCGGAAGCAGGCCGAAATCCTGTACGTTGCGCGTGACTACGGTGAGGCCGTGGCACTGGGCGGTGGCCATGATCAGGCCATCCATCACCGGCAGGGGGCGCCCAGCCAGTTCGGACTGGGCGGCGAGTTGCGCCCAGCCGTGCAAAGCAGCGGCGTCGAGGGACAGGATGCGGTCGGCGAAGCGCTGTTCCACCTTGCCCAGCCATGCGGTGAGTTTCTGGCTGCGGCGAGGGTCGGTTGTGCGCAGCTTGAGGATGCCCTTCTCGATTTCGCCCAGGGTGATGACGCTGAGATGGAGGCTGGTTTCGTCCTGTTCGTCCAGCCAGGCGATGACCTGCGGCGCGGGCGATTTCCTGATGTATTCGGAGAGGACGCAGGTGTCCAGCAGCCAGCTCATAGCTCGACGTTGCGACCGGTGTCCGGGCTGCGAGTGAAGTCCAGGTCCTTGCCTGCGAGGTCGGGCTGCAACAGCGCGGCGGAGAGCTTGCCCCGACGCGGGCGGGTGAGCTTTGCGTAGGCTTCCGCCGACACCACCACAGCCGTCGGCTTGCCGTGCACGGTGACGACCTGGGCGTTGCCGCTTGCGGCATCCTTGATGAGCTGGCTCAGGTTGTTTTTCGCTTCCTGCAATTGCCATTCGCTGTTCATGATGAGCTCCTGCTTATTCTGGCTAGTCTGGCCAGAATATAGCACGGTGCCGGCGAATTGAGCATCTCCCGCTTCATTAGGCGATCGGCTCATGCCCGTATTCGTACCCGCTTTTCCACCGTCAGCACCTCGCCCGCCGCATCCACCACCGCATACAGCCGGGGCGCCGGCCGGCCGGCCCAGGACGGGCCGGGGGTGGGGCTGTCCAGGTAAATGACCTGCGCGCCGTCGAACTGCCTTTCGACCTGTCCGTTGGCGAGCAGGTCGTTCAGGGCGTCGATGGAAATCCCGCGCCGCTTCATGTGGCTGAAGGCGAGGGAGCTGATCTTTCCGAGTTTCATCATGAGGGTTCTCCTGCTTGCCTGCGCGGATGCGGTCCGCGCATTGGCGTTTTACGAGTTCAGTCTTTATACTGTACAAGCATACAGTAACTATACTGTACATGTATACAGTATATGGAGGAAGCCCCATGCGAGATCTGACCCGTCGCCAGGAAGAAATCCTGAACCTGATTCGTGAGTGGATGGAGACCACCGGCCTGCCGCCGACGCGTGCCGAGATCGCGCAGCACTTCGGCTTCAGCTCGCCGAACGCGGCCGAGCAGCATCTCAAGGGGCTGGCGAAAAAAGGCGTGCTGGATCTGGTGCCGGGGACGTCGCGCGGCATCCGGTTGAAGGGCGATGGCGGGGTGCCGCTCGTGGGCCAGGTGGCGGCGGGCAGCCCGATCCTGGCGCAGGAAAACATCGAGCGGCATTACCAGTTCGATGCCGCGATGTTCAATCCGCGCGCGGACTACCTGCTCAAGGTGCGGGGCATGAGCATGAAGGATGCCGGCATCCTGGACGGCGACCTGCTCGCGGTGCATCGCGATACCGAGCCCAGGGCCGGGCAGGTCGTGGTGGCGCGGATCGGCGACGAGGTCACGGTGAAGCGCTTCCAGAAACGGGGCAATACGGTGCGGCTGCTGCCGGAGAATCCCGATTTCGAGCCGATCGTCGTCGACCTCACGCGCCAGGAACTGGTCATCGAAGGGATCGCGGTCGGCGTGATCCGCAACGGCAATGGCTTGTGAGCGCGATCCATGGCGTGAACGGGGAAGGCGGCCTGCCGTCGTTCACGCCGTATGTCGCCGCGCCGGTATACCAGGCTTGAATCAGCGCTGGTAATCTCTCGCACTACAACAATAAAAATCGCCCGGTTCGAATGCGTTTCCGGGCCGGAAATACCGTCGGCGGATTCGCGTTGTAGGGATCCATGGTCCGTTACACATCGATAAAAATCATGGCGCGTCGCAAACAAGGCCCCGTTGAAGACCTGATCGAGATCACCGGCAAGCTCCCCTGGTGGGTGGGCGTGGCGCTCGCGCTGGTGGCGTATGTCGGACTGCACAGCCTCGCGATCCGCGAGGTGACGGCGGTCGTCCAGCCCGGAAAGATGGGCGATTTCGTCAACCAGACAGTGTTCAGGACGTTGGCCGGCGTGGGCCAGTATCTGCTGCCCGTCGTGTTCCTGGCGGGGGCGGGGCTGTCCGCCTATGGCCGCTACACGCGCCGCACCTTGCACCAGACGGTGGCCGCGAGTCCGGATCACGCCGCGCTGAACGACATGAGCTGGAAGAAGTTCGAGGCGCTGGTGGGCGAGGCGTTTCGGCGCAAGGGCTATTCGGTGACGGCGACCGGCGGAGGCGGCCCCGATGGCGGGGTCGACCTGGCCTTGAAGAAGGGCGGCGAGCTTTTCCTGGTGCAATGCAAGCAGTGGCGGGCAATCCGCGTGGGCGTGAGCATCGTGCGCGAACTCTACGGGGTGATGGCGGCCCGGGGTGCGGCCGGCGGCTTCGTGGTGACCTCGGGCGTGTTCACGGACGAGGCGCTGGCGTTTGCCAAGGGCAAGAACATCGAGCTGATGGACGGCAAGGCGCTGCACGCGCTGATCAGCGGCGTGACCGCGCCGCCTCGGTTCTTCCGGGACCCGCTCAGCATCACGACGAACGGCGCGCCGTTCTGCCCCGAATGCCAGAGCCGGATGGTGAAGCGCAAGGCCAAGCGGGGCAGCCGCGCGGGCCAGGTGTTCTGGGGCTGTATCCGCTACCCGGATTGTCGGGGCTCGCGGCCGATCTGATCTCACGGTTCCGGCGGGGCGCCGGGACTCGCCATTCGCTTGCCGGCTTGCCGGTAGCCCCGGACCGCTTGTGTGCCCCTGTGCCGATCCGCTGTGTCCAGCCGGCCATCGGCGATTCGATTTCCGCATGAATCCACGCCGCGCCGGCCTGAGGCCGTCCGCATCCCTGACTGTCCGGGGAGATTGATAATTACCCTGCTCATGGGGTGGTTTATCCAGTAATCTTACGTCCGCTGTGCGACGCGATAGCCGGATAGGGTAAGACGTCTCCACAGGGACAAGAAAAAAGACACTGCGGGGAATTGCGATGCGGATGAACAAGGGTGGCAGGAAGCGACCGCCTCGGGCGTGCGCCTTCTCGGGCGGAGGTTCCAGCGATGAATCGTCGGGATAACCGGGTCGGGCAGCCGCCTGTCCGCCTTGTGCTGTTCGCGGGCTTGAGTGGCCTGCTGGCCGGCGTCCTGGGCATCCGCTTTGCCCAGGATGTGACGTGGGTACGTTTCTTCGACAATCTCCATTGGACGGCAGGGACGGTCACGGCAGCGATACTGGCCTGGATCGGACTGCACGGGGTTCGTTCGGAAAGTGCCCGCGGCGTGCGGTGGATTGCGGTTGGGCTGACGGGATATGCGACCGGCCAGATGATCTGGGACCTGCAGGCCGCTGTCGGCTACCGGGGGTTTCCGTCGCCGTCCGATTTGTTCTATTTGTGGCTGGGGCCCTGTGTGGGGGCGGGAGTGCTGCTGGAGGCATTCCGCATGGCCAGCCGCGTCCAGCGCAAGACCCTGGTGCTGGATGGCGCGATGTTGGCCATTGCCGTGCTGACGTTGGTGTTGGTGCTGTATCTGCCCAAGCGCGGGGATACGGCGTGGCTGGCCATGAGCGTGCTGGTGGCCTATCCGGTCAGCCTGTTCAGCGCCGCATGCATCGGCCTGATTGCGATCCCGATCCTACGTTTGAAATTGTCCTGGAGCTACGGGCTGTTCCTGGTTTCCCTTGCCGCCACGGGGATCTGCTGGATGGTCTGGAACCTGATGGCGCTGGATGGCGCGACCCTCGACGGCGCCTGGTTCAACAGCCTGTTCTCCTTTTCGATAGTGGGCATGGGGCTGGCGATGTTGCACTGGAAGGTCGAGCCTTCCCACAACACCGCGCTGGAGCGTTGGTACGAAGGCTTCCTGCGCCTGTTGCCGCTGGCGGCCGTGGTGCTGTCCGGCGTGGCGGTCAAGCTGGCCGATCCGCATCTGGGCGTGTCCCGAACCGTCAGTGATGTCGTCGACGTCAATGCGCTCATCGTCGTCATGCTGGCGATGTTCAGGCAAAGCACGCTGCTGCGGGAGCACGATCTGCTGAAAACCGTCACCCGCAACCTGGAAGAAAGCGAGCAGCAAAAGAACCTGATCCTGGGGACGGTTCCCGACCTCGTGTGGCTCAAGGACGCGGAGGGCCGCTTCCGGATGTGCAACGCCGCATTCGAACGCCTGTTCGGCGCGCGCGAGTCGGACATCGTGGGCAAGACCGATTTCGATTTCGTGGAGCCCGCGCTGGCGCGTTTCTTCCAGCAGAAGGATCGCGAAGCGATGGCGGCCGGACAACCGGTCCGCAACGAGGAATGGGTGACTTTCGCCGCCGATGGATGTCGTGCCCTGCTCGAAACGGTGAAGACGCCGTTGCGCGATCGGCAAGGGAACGTGCTCGGTGTGCTCGGCATCGCCCGCGACATCACCGAGCGCGAGCGCGCGAGCCAGCAACTGGCCCTGGTGGATTTCGCCCTGAACCACGTGAAGGAAGCCGCCTACCTGGCCGACGAGCAGGGTCGCTTCCATTATGTGAACGACGAGGCGTGCAGGGCGCTCGGCAAGACGCGCGAGGCACTACTGGCATTGCGGGTGATCGATGTCGATGCCGACGTGACGCAGCCGGAACAGTGGCAGGCCTTCTGGGGGCAGCTCAAGGCGAACAGGACGATGACCTTCGAAAGCCGCCATGCGGCCGCCGATGGACGTTCGTTCCCGGTGGAAATCAACGCCAACTATTTCGAATACGCCGGAGAAGCGTATGTTCTGGGGCTGGCGCGCGACATTACCGAACGCAAGGGGGTGGAGGAACAGATCCGCAATCTGGCCTATTTCGACGCGCTTACCCGGCTGCCCAATCGGCGGCTGCTGATGGACCGGCTGGGCCAGGCACTGAGCGCCAGCCAGCGCAGCGGCGAATTCGGCGCATTGCTGATCCTGGATCTGGATCAGTAAGACCTTGAACGACACGCGGGGCCACGATGTTGGTGACCGTCTGCTGGTCGAAGTGGCCCAGCGGCTGATCATCCACATGCGTCAGGAGGATATCGTGTGCCGCCTGGGTGGCGACGAGTTCGTGGTGGTGCTGGAAGGCCTGGGCCAGGATGCGCTAAACGCGGCCAACCAGGCGGAGACCATTGCAGAGAAGGTGCGCCAGGCGCTCAACCAGCCCTATTCCCTGAGTATCAACGAAGCCCGATATCTGGGCACGACGAGTATCGGCCTGACCCTGTTCCAGGGGCAGAGCGCGTCGGTCGACATGCTGCTGAAGCAGGCCGACGTGGCGCTCTACCAGGCCAAGGGGGCTGGCCGCAATACGGCGCGATTCTTCAATCCGGCCATGCAGGCGGCCATCGACTCGCGCATGGAGACGGAGGCGGCGTTGCGCCAGGCGCTGGAGCGGGACGAATTCCAGCTCTACTACCAGCCGCAGATCGACCAGCATGGTGAACTGATCGGTGCCGAGGCCTTGCTGCGCTGGTTTCCGTCTGACCGTGGAATGGTCTCGCCGGCCGAATTCATCCCGCTGGCCGAGGAAACCGGGCTCATCCTGCCCATCGGGCAATGGGTCCTGGACACGGCCTGCGCCCAGATCAAGGATTGGGAACGCGATCCGCGTACCCGGTTCCTGCAGATGGCGGTCAATGTCAGTGCCCGCCAGTTCCACCAGTCCGACTTCGTCGCCACGGTGCAGCGCAGCCTGGCTGCGAGCGACATCGATCCGACCCGGCTCAAGCTCGAATTGACGGAAAGCGTGGTGCTCGACAATGTCGACATCGTGGTCAGCCAGATGCGGCAGCTCAATGCGCTGGGCGTGAGTTTCTGCCTGGATGACTTCGGTACCGGTTACTCGTCCTTGTCCTATCTCAAGCGTCTGCCGCTCGACCAGGTGAAGATCGATCAATCCTTCGTCCGTGATGTGCCAGAGGACGAGAACGATGTCGCCATCGTGCGGGCGATCATGGCCATGAGCCGGTCGCTGGGTTTGCAGGTGATTGCGGAGGGGGTGGAAACCCAGGCGCAGCGGGACTTTCTGCTGCAGAACGATTGCCGGGCCTACCAGGGTTTCCTGTTTTGCAGGCCGCTCCCTATCGATGAATGGAAGAGCATTCCCGCCATGCAGACATGAGGGTTTCATGCATCATTGCGTATGCCCGCCGGTTAGCAGGTCGAGCGGCATAAACGGTCTAGAGTGAAAGAAGCCCCTCTCAGCAAGGGTGCAATCACGACGAGGTGGGGACGATGAGTACGATGGAAGCGGGACAGGTACAGGGAACCGGCGCGATCAGGCTGCCCCCGCCCGAAAAGGTGGGCGGCATTCCCTTGATGCAGGCGCTGAAGGCGCGGCATTCGGCGCGGGAGTTCGATGGCAGGGCGTTGCCGTTGCAGGTGCTGTCGAACCTGCTGTGGGCGGCGAACGGCGTGAACCGGGCGGGCACGGGACAGCGCACGGCGCCGTCGGCACGCGACTGGCGCGAGACCGATGTGTTCGTGATCACCGCAGAGGGCACGTATCGCTACGATCCGCCGACGCATGCCATGTCCCGAATGGTGGCCGGCGATCTCCGCCCGCTGACGGGCGTGCAGGATTTCGTGGCGACCGCACCGGTGAACCTGGTGTACGTGGCGGACCTCGACCGGACCGGCGAGGCCAGCGCGGAAGAGGCAGCGTTCTACAGCGCAACCGATGCCGGCTTCATCGCCCAGAATGTGTATCTCTATTGTGCGTCGGCCGGCCTTGCCGGGGTGGTGCGCGGCCAGCTCGATCGCGCGGCGCTGGGGGCTGCCCTGGGGCTGGGCCCGAATCAGCGCATCACGCTTGCGCAATCGGTGGGTTATCCGGCCGACAGCGATAAATAGCGAATCACGCGACCTTGCCCATGCCTCGATTCGTCAAGATCCTGCTGGCCTGCCTGATTTGCCTGAGCGTGGTGGGTGGGCTGGCGTGGTGGGCCCAGCGGCTGCTGGCATGAGTCCGGAACAGGGTCGACCGGCGGCCGCCCCGGACGAAGCAGGCCTGCGCGACCTGACGACCCGCTTTGCCCGTCCGGGGCGGATCGAGGCGATTTATATTCGGCCCGAGCGCCGGGGCGAGACGGTCGCGGCCGATGCGGTGCGGGCGATCGCCGCCTGTGGGCTCGAGGGCGACCACTATGCGCAGCCGTCGCGCAGCCGGGTGGCGGGCGGCAAAAGGCAGGTGACGCTGATCCAGGCGGAGCATCTGCCGGCGATTGCGGCACTGACCGGGCGGGCGCAGGTCGAGGCGGCGTGGCTGCGACGCAATCTGGTGGTGTCGGGACTGAACCTGCTGGCGGCGCATGCGCTGTTTCGCGACTGGCCGCTGGTGCTGCGCATCGGCGCCGGGGTGGTGCTGGAAGTGACAGGGCATTGCGATCCCTGTTCGCGTATGGAGGCGGTGCTGGGACCGGGCGGCTACAACGCGATGCGCGGACATGGCGGGGTGAATGCCCGTATCCTGGCGGGCGGCACGATTCGGGTTGGCGATGCGGTGACGGGCGGAGTGGCCGACGATCGTCCTGGTGGGATTCCCGGTTTGGCGTAGGCGCGGGTGCCTGAGGGTTCACGAATCATGAGAGGAGGTCGTTATGAAAAGGACAATCGGATGGATGACGCTGCCGCTGCTGTGCGCGGCCAATCTTGCTCTGGCGCAGGACGCCACGCCGGCCGCTGCGGCTGCACCGGCCGACACGGCTGAAGCGTCGGCCACAGCCCCGGCGCCGGCGCAGATGGCGCCGAACAAGCCGATACGGCGGCAGGGGCGCGACATGCGCCGCTGTCTGAAACTGAAGACCAACGAGGCGATCATCCGCTGCGCCGAGCCCGGACGTAAGCCGTAAGCGCGGGCGCCAGGCAGTCCGCCGCAGGCGGATCGAATGATGGGAGGAATTCGGGTATCTTCTCGCTGCGTGTCCGAACGAGATCGGACACGCAGCCCCTTTCCCTGACGACTGGAGTTCCCATGCGCGTTTCCTTATCAAAACACATTGCCCTTGCCCTGTTCGTGACCGGCTTTTTCGCGGCCAGCCCGGTCCTGGCCGACAAACCGGACTGGGCCGGTCATGGCAAGCCGGACAAGGCCGCGAAGGGCGGCCATGACGACGACCGCGGAGAATCGCGCGGCGACGTCCGGGTGAGCGTGCATTTCGGCGACCGCCAGCGTGAAGTCGTGCGCGAGTATTACGCGGACAGCTTCAAGCGTGGGCATTGCCCGCCGGGGCTCGCGAAGAAGCACAACGGCTGCATGCCGCCCGGCCAGGCCAGGAAATGGCAGCTCGGCCGGCCGCTGCCGCGCGACGTGGTGGTCTACGATCTGCCCCCGCGGGTCGTGGTGAGCCTCGGCGTGCCGCCTGCCGGCCACAAGTACGTGCGGGTGGCCGGCGATATCCTGATGATCGCGATCGGTACCAGCATCGTGGTCGATGCCATCGACGACCTCGGCGGCATGTAAGCGGGTCCGCATCGCGAACAGGGGCCAGGCAATGCCTGGCCCCTGTTTTTTTGGACGCCCGTGCGAGTCCGCTACCGCTCGAGTCTGTCGAGGAATGCGTGCAGGCCCGCCCGGGCGCCGCCGATCCAGGGCGCGCCATGGGCGAACAACAGGTGGTCGAACTCGCGTTCGCGCAAGTGCTTGAGGAAGGCCTTGCGCAGGCCGCGCTTGACGCCTTCCGGATCGTCGCCCATGTAGGCGTCCGGCACGAAGCCGAGCCGGCCCCGTTCGCGCACGATGGCGTCGCCGAGGCTCAGGATGCCGCCGTGCAAGGGCAGATGGAGCGCGGTTTCCTCGGGACACAGCGCCGCGACCTTGAGGGCGAGCACGCCGCCGGGCAGGGTCTTGCCGTGACTGAAGCCGCGCACCTTTTCGCCGTGGGTGAATTCGTGCAGGCCGTCCTTGTGGCACCAGACCTGCGCGCCGTAGCGTTCGGCGAAACGGTCGCTGTGGCGATAGTGGTGGCGGTTGGTCAGGTAGACGTGCTGCGGCGCGCCGTGCGAGGCGAACCACTCGATGCCCTGTGCGGGCACGCGCGGATCGATCAGCACGGGCGGGTCGGTGGCGCGGAGGTAATAGGAATGGACGTAGGCCTGGATGCCTTCGTGGAAGGTCTTCCAGTGAAACACGCCGGGCAGGATTTCCTTCATGGCTGAGCCGCTTTCTTCCGGACCGTATCGTTCCAGTAAAGCCGACGAAAGGGACAAAGGAAAGCGCCCGTGCGGGGCCGTTGCCGTCTATACAAAAGAAGACAGGTCTGGAGAATCATCCGATGAACACGCTCCCCGGCATATTGATCACCGGCGCCAACCGTGGCCTAGGACTGGAATGGGCGCGGCAGTATGCCGAGGCCGGCTGGCAGGTGATCGCCAGTTGCCGCCATCCCGAGGCGGCCGACGAACTCAAGGCCCTGGCTGGTCGGCATCCACGCCTCAGCGTGCATCGGC
Source organism: Thiobacillus denitrificans (assembly GCA_002343685.1). Lineage (GTDB taxonomy): Bacteria > Pseudomonadota > Gammaproteobacteria > Burkholderiales > Thiobacillaceae > Thiobacillus > Thiobacillus denitrificans_A. Next base: position 15,605 of record DDRS01000015.1, read on the forward strand.
TCGACGTGACCGACGGCGAGCAGCTGCGCACGCTGCAGCTCGACCTGGAGGGCGCCCGCATCGACGTGCTGCTCAACAACGCGGGCGTGTACCTGGACAAGTTCATGGACGCGTTCGGCGGCATCGACTATGACATCTGGCTGCGCACGTTTGCCGTCAACACCCTGGGCGCGGTGCGGGTGAGCGAAGCCTTCGCCGGCCATCTGGCCCGCAGCGAGAAGCGACTGGTGGTGGCGATCAGCAGCCACATGGGCTCCATCGCCGAGATCGGCGCACCGGGGAACTATGCCTACCGTTCCAGCAAGGCAGCGTTGAATGCCGCCATGAAGGGGCTGTCGCATGCGTTGGCGCAACATGGCATCGGCGTCCTGCTATTGCATCCGGGCTGGGTGGGCACCCGCATGGGCGGCCCGGATGCGATGCTCACCCCGGCACAGAGCGTGCGCGGCATGCGCGCCCTGGTGGACAATTTCCAGATGGCGCTGAACGGGCGTTTCTTCCGCTACAACGGCACCGAGATTCCCTGGTGATCGGCGTAGCGGGAACCGGCCGGTCCGCTCATTTTTCGGGATTGGGTGCCCAGCCCTTGCGCCAATAATCGCGCAGCTTTTCCTGCTGTTCCTTGGTGAGGACGGCCTCCATGCGTTTGTGCGCCGCCACCGCGGAATCGTACATTTGCTGCTGGAGCTTGCCGAATTCCTTGTAGGCCGCGTCGATGGCGGCATTGTCCCGTTTCGGCGCCAGGTTCAGGTCGCGCAGCTTGGCCTGCTGGTTCATCATCTCGCCCATCATGGCCCAGTGCGCCTTGCGGGTCTCGTCCTGGATCTTGTTGATCTTGGCTTGCTGGTCGGGGGTCAGGTCGAGTCCGCTGCCCCAATACGGTCCCATCATGCCAGGACCCATGCCGTACCCACCCATCATGCCGGGGCCCATGCCATAGCCGCCGCCCATCATGCCGGGACCCATTCCGTACCCACCATAGCCACCGCCCATCATGCCGGGGCCCATGCCATAGCCGCCGTAACCACCGCCCATCATGCCGGGACCCATTCCATAGCCGCCATAGCCGTTCATCATGCCGGGCCCATATTGCGGGGGAGGAGGGGGATCGGCCGCCAGAAGGGCCGGGGCGGTTCCGCTCAAGAGGGCGGCAAGTCCGAAGGCGGCAAGCCGGCTGGGTCGTGTGATGTTCATGGCAATCTCCTTTCAAGAGAGGGGTCGAGGAAGGGGTCGGACATTCACGCGTGCCGCCTATTTTTCCAGGAGGTCGTCGCGTTTCTGCAGGTACTCGTCGCGGTTGAGATCGCCGCGTGCGTAGCTTTCCTTGAGAATATCGAGGGGCGTTTTCTGTTCTGGTCGGATGTCGGGGCTGCTCTTGTCGTGCGGCCTGAAAAACAGATATTTCAGCAGGGCAATGACGAGGAGAAGGGGAATTCCCCACATCAGGAGCATCCACAAGCCCCCGAACAGCAGGCCAAATCCGCCATCGAACATCCAACCGTGATTGTATGGGCCGTACATAGCGTCCTTAGTCGTTTGGGTTGCAGGGAAAGCGGGCGATCCGGATAGATATGGCTTCAGGGCCGGTTGCCAACTCAATATAGCCGCGCATGGCTCGAATACAAACGATGCGGCCCGCTAGACGGGTGAGGACGTGCCGGATGGGTCGGCTTCGTCGGTACGTCGGCCCAGCCGATAGGCGATCGGCAACACGAGCACCGCTGCCAGCGTCGGCACCCAGTAGATCAGGTCGTCCGTGTAGCCGTCGTAACGGAGGTAGCGTTCGAATGCGACCAGCACCAGGTTGGCAGCGAGCAGCAGCAGGCCTGTGGCGAGTAGCCAGGAGCCGCGCAGGCTTTCGATGAACAGGCCATAGAGCAGGAAGGGCATCAGCACGGCCAGCAGGATGCCGGGTTCGAGCAGATAGGCGACATGGTAGAAGGGAACGAGGGCGGCGGCGGCGGCCAGCCCGAGTCCGAGCAGAATGATGAGATAGGCCGCCGGACGTGGGTCCCGAGAGGTGGTCATGACAGTCCTCCTTGGCATGCAAGTGGGACCGGTTCGACCGGGCGGATCGGGACAGGGTTTCACCCTGTGGCAGGAAAATGTCGTCGGGCACGCGTCGGTGCCCATGGGACGGTCTTCAATTCGCCGGCCCTACGTCGAACGATTGCGGCCGGAAAGGCGTCGTGCGGTCTAGCCGCCCCAGGTTCGTACGCGTCCGACGTCCAGATGCACGAAGTCGGATGCGGGGTAGTAGCCGACGCCGCCGCCTTGCAGCGCGAGCCCGGTCTTGCGCAGGTCGGCCAGCGCCACGCCGGGGATGCGGATGTCGATGGCTTTGCCTTCCATGTGCAGGCTGTGTTTGGCGACGCCGGAGGAGCGTTCCGACAGCATGTGGTTGGTGGCGGGAGAGCGGTAGCCGGAAATGACCTGGAAGGGCTGGGCGGTGCCGAGTTCGGCTTTGACGCGATCGAGCAGGTCCAGCAAGCGGGTGTCGATGGCCGCCACCTGGTCGGTGCGGTAGTCGCGCAGGACGTGATTGATTTCGGCGAGCGCGTCCGGAACGTAGTCGCCCTGTACCCAGTAGGGCAGGTCGAGGTTCTCGCCGGTGTGCAGGTTGTGGAAGCTCAGTCGGCGCTCGGGCGCAGCCAGCCACGCGCTGGCGGAGGCCGGCAGCGGCAGCGCGGCGGCCAGCAGGCCCAGTTTGAGAAATTTGCGTCGGCTGACGTGCTTCATGGTTGTCCTTTCAATCCGTTGCTGGGCAGATGGCCCACTTCCTCGGCCAATCCATCCTGAGCGGCGATTACGGCGTCCACTTTAGGCCAATCGATGGCTTGGCTCAAGCCGTTGGCTTCAGCCAGACCGCGCACGGTTTGCGCGGGGTCGATACCCTTCTTGTAGATGTCCCGATGGACTTCGAGCAGGATGCGGCCGTCTTCGATCACCGCCAGCAAAATCGGCTGGTAAATGAGACGTCCCTGCGTTCCGATCCGCACCTGGTCGAAAAGTTCCGCAATATCATCGGGATGCAGGCGAATGCAGCCATGGCTCTGGAAATGGTAGACGCTCGCCGGCGCGATGGTGCCGTGGATGCCATAGCCCCACAGATTCAAGCCGAGCCAGTGTTTGCCCAGGGGGTTGTCGGGACCGGGTGGCACTTCCTCCTGCACGATTTTCCCTTCGCGGCGCATTTCCTCCTGGATCGATTTGGGCACCAGCCAGGGCTTGTTCGCCTGCCGGTTGACGATCCTGAATTCGCCCTGCGGGGTGGGCCAGCTGGGCTTGCCCAGGCCGACGGGATAGGCGGAAACCAGCGTGCCCTGGCTGAAGTTGAACAGCATGCTTTGCGGCAGGTTGACGAGGATGCCGTCGTCGAGCGTCGCCGGGACGATGTGGGGATGATGGACGTGCAGCTGCTGGCCGGGGTGGAGCCTGGCGTTGGCGGGCAGGCTGTTCTGTCGGGCCAGCAGTTTGGGCGCCAGGCCGAAGCGGGCGCCGATGGCGGTCAGGGAATCGCCTTGCCTGATGGTGTAGTCGGTGTCGCTCCCCGTTACCGCATGGGAGAGGGGGGGCAGATCCTGGGCCAGGACGGGAATACTGAGGCCTGCCAACAGGCAGAGGAAAATACGGCGGGCGATGGAGCGCATCGGATAGGGGTTCGTGACGGGCGCAGTGGTGGCCCGACTTCCATGCATGGGTTAAGTTGGTTTACGGCGTGGAGGCCGGGAACATTATGTCATGCGGTCGCACCAGCCGGCGTTAGGCCGCTGGGACTTACAGGCTCCAGGGTTTGGCCAGGTTCCAGCCGATGCCGCGGCAATAGGTGCAGGGTGTGTTGTCGCGTTTTCCGGTGCCGCTGCAGCTCGCGCATTGTTTCCAGCAGGCGTCGCGCGTGGCGACGGCGACGATGCCGCTGCAGCGCGTCCCGCGCCGGATGCGGATGCAGCGCTGGCCGACGGATTCCTTGCGATAGGTGATGGCGCCGCAGGCCTTGCAGACGCCGACGGGATGCGGTTTGGCGACTTCGCGCACGGGAGAGGTGGGCGAATCGATTTCATGCATGCCCGCCAGCCCTTGCATCAGTTGAATTTTCTGAACGTGGCCGGCCGTGGCGCCTGGACGTGGCTATCCTTGTGGCGGAAATTGATGCGGCCCTTGGTGAGGTCGTAGGGCGACATTTCGATGGTGACCTTGTCGCCGGCCAGGATGCGGATGCGGTGCTTGCGCATTTTGCCGGAGGCGTAGGCGGTGATTTCAAAGCCGTTGTCCAGCGTGACGCGGAAGCGGGTTTGCGGGAGGACTTCGTTGACGACGCCTTCCATTTCTACAAGTTCTTCTTTTGCCATGGCGTGATTCCTCATGATGACCGGGGCACGATGAAGCCGTGCGCTGGCATGGGTGGATAGGCGAAAGATCGCAGTGGAACTGCGGCAGCCGCGCCCGGGCGCGCGGTAATGATGCCAATGAGGAAAGCCGACAGAGTGCCCGCTGGGGGCAGGAGGAGACTGACCAAAAGACCAATTCGTCGAGCCAGTATGAGGAGCGGGGCACGTCTTGGCAAGGCGGACGACCTGCCTCCGCGGCTGGACTGGGCTGCAGGCGAGCGCATGGTCCGCGCCGCCCGGAAAAGCCGCCGCGCGCGACGCGTGCCGCTAGTCGGCCGCGGCTTCTTCGGCGGCCGATTCGAGATGCACGGTGCGGGTGGGGAAGGCGATCTCCGCACCATGCGTCTGGATGATGGCTGCGATTTTCAACAGCACGTCCTGCTTGACCTCGTGGTAGTGCACCCACTCGACGGTTTTGGTGAAGGTGTAGATGAAGAAATCCAGCGACGACGCGGCAAACTGGTTGAAGTTGACGATCAGTGTGGCACCGGTGTCGATCTCGGGGTGATTCTGCAGCATGGCCTTCACGTCGGCGACGATGGGGGCCATCTTGTCGAGGTCGGCATAGCGGATGCCGATGGTCTCCTTGATGCGCCGATTGGTCATGCGGGTCGGGTTTTCCACCACGATGGTGGTGAACAGCGCGTTGGGCACATAGATCGGGTTCTTGTTGAAGGCGCGCACACGGGTGTGGCGCCAGCCGATGTATTCCACCGTGCCCTCGATCTGGTGGTCGGGCGAGCGGATCCATTCGCCCACCGTGAACGGCCGGTCCAGGTAGATGGTGAGGCCGCCGAAGAAGTTGGCCAGCATGTCCTTGGCGGCGAAACCCACGGCGATGCCGCCGATGCCGCCGAACGCCAGCACGCCGGACACGCTGAATCCGAGGTTCTGCAGGATGACCAGCACGGCTACGACGATGATCGAGACCCGCCCCAGCTTGGAGAGTGCGTCGACGGTGGTGGCGTCCACGCCGTGCCCCGTTTCGACGCTGCGGATGAGGATGTTGCGCGAGGCCTGGCTGATCAGTCGCATCAGGAACCAGGCCAGCGCGACGATGATGAGGGTATTGCGGGCGGGCAGAACGAAATCGAAGACCGGGGTGCCGAGATGCTGGTGCACGATCTGGATGGCATAGGTCGTGCCGGTCACCCACAGGATGAGCGTGAGGGGTTTGCGCGTGGCCTTGATCAGGGCATCGTCCCAGACGGTTGCGGTGCGCGCGGCGATCTTTTCGATGCGGCGCAGCAGGTAATAGGCGCCGACGTTGAGCAGGGTGATGGCGACGATGAGCGTCATCACCTGGTGAATCCAGGAAGCGGCGAGGAAGGAGAGGTCGAGTCGTTGTATCAGGTCGTTCATGTGGGTGTGCGATGCGGTTGGATGAGCGCGTCGAAGCGCAAGCGTCCGGAGGGATTTTAAGTTGAAAGGCGCGAATGTTTACGTGCGTCGGGTCGAGTCGCGCACCAGATCGGGACGGAACGCGCGGTATTCGGCGGTGTGGCGGGTCTCTGCGCCGATCGGGGCGCAACGAATACGCAGCCGGTGGCGGGCCCTCGGCGCGCAGATAGGATGTTGCGGCACTGGGGAACGCCCGGTGGAGCCGGGTCGTTCCTGACTTTTATCGGGCGCGGCCTGCCGCGGTTGCTGCCGGCACGTCGATCAGCTTGCCGCTCTTCACGTCGTAGATGTAGCCGTAGACGGGGATATTGCCAGGCACCAGCGGATGGTTGCGGATGCGCTGAACGTCTTCGAGCACGCTCTGCTCCTGATTGGGAATGGTGAGCCAGCTGATGTGCTCGCCTTCGGGCGATCCGCCTCCACCGCCCGCATCGTGCCAGCCGCTGGCGTCGACACTGGCGGTCTTCAGGCTGCTGCGCAGCAGCTTGCGCATGACCTCGTCAGTAAAGGTCTCCATGCCGCAGTCGGTGTGATGGATGACGAACCATTCGCGGGTGCCCAGCAGCTTGTAGGAAATGACCAGCGAGCGGATGGCGTCGTCGCTGGCACGGCCGCCGGCATTGCGGATGACGTGGGCGTCGCCTTCGGCGAGCCCGGCATATTGGGCCGGGTCGAGACGGGCGTCCATGCAGGTGAGGATGGCGAAGTGCCGGCCCGGCGGCATGGGCAGGCTGCCTTTGTTGCCGAAATTGGATGCGTAGCGCTGGTTGGCGGTGAGAACTTCATTCACGACGGTACTCATGGTCGTCTCCTTATCCACGCCGCGATGACTGGATCTGCGGGGCCGTCGCGGATTCGGACCGCCGCGTCGATTGGCTTGCCTTCGTTGGTCGAGGTCGTCAGGCCAGGTGGAAAAATTCGAGAAATCCAGTATAGGAAACGGACGAGTGGGGGGATGGCACGGTTGAGTCGGTCGATATGGAAAAGCAGCATGCCCATACATGCTCATATGGAATGCTGTAATTCATACTGTCTGCCATGAATGTTTTTGACGGTATACCTGACGGCATCTGTCGGTATGATGGCGATATTACGCAATCTTCCTAGTCTGTCATGGCCCGTACTGCCACGCCTCTTACCGACCGCCGTATCCGCCAGACGCATCCGACGGCCAAGCCGCTCAAGCTGGCAGACGGCGGCGGCATGTATCTGTTGCTGAATCCGGATGGCTCGCGCTACTGGCGGTTGGATTATCGCTTTGGGGGCAAACGCAAGACCCTGGCCCTGGGGGTATACCCGGAGGTGACGTTGGGCGAGGCAAGACGGCGCCGCTGTGCCGCCCGGGCATTGCTGGCGGAGGGGCGTGATCCCGCTGCAGAGAGGAAGGCGGGCAAGGCCGGCAAACCGCTTCCCGATGGCAGCGAACAGGCCTATGCCCTGGCGCTCCTCGGCGAAGGCGTGTGGGACTGGAATTTGCGCAGCGGGCGGGTGCGACACAATCCGCAGTGGGCGCGTCTGATGGGCTTGGACGTGCAGCAGACCGAGCATACCTGGCAGGAGGCCATTGCATGCCTGCAGGAGCAGGATCGGGCCGGCGTGATGGCGGCGATACGGGCCTGTCTCGATGGCAATGCGGTGTTCGATCGCGAACATCGCATCCAGCACGCCGACGGCACCTCGATCTGGCTGCATAACCGGGGCGAGGTCGTGGAGCGCGATGCCGAGGGCAACCCGCTGCGCATGGTGGGCAGCCTGCGCGAGGTGACCGAGCTGCGGCGCGAAGCGCTGGTCATGCGGCAGCGCAACCTGTTGCTGCAGATCATCGCGGCGGTGAACGAAATGCTGATGGCGGAGCGGCCCGAGCACGAATTGATGGCTCGCATCTGTCAGGAACTGGTGCGGGACGATCTGTTCCGCATGGCCTGGGTCGGCCTGGTGAACGAGGATGGCGTCACGGTCGATTCGGTGGCGGAGGCGGGCTTCGAGAATACATATCTGCCCAAGGCGGAAATCCGCTGCGACGATTCCCCCCAGGGCCAGGGGCCCACCGGGACCGCCATACGCCTGGGCATCACGGCGATCAACGACGATACCGAGACCAATCAACAGTTTGCGCCGTGGCGGGAACGTGCGCTCATCCATGGCTATCGATCTTCGGCCGCGACGCCGTTGCGGGCGTATGGACGGGTCATCGGCGCCCTGACGGTATACAGCGAAGAGCCTCATGCATTCAGCCCGGAAAAGGTGATCCTGCTGGAGAAGCTGGCTGCCGACCTCGGCGTGGCCATGGGCCATCGTGCAGCCCTGGCCGCGCTGCGCGAGAGCGAAGAGCGTTTTCGCCTGCTGCTGGACGCATCCCCCGAGGCGATTTTCGGGGTCGACAGCCAGGGCATCTGCACGTTCGTGAATCCGGCCTGTCTCGACATGCTGGGCTACACGCAGGCGGAGGTCCTCGGCAAGAGTATCCATGCCCTGATCCACCACAGCTATCCGGACGGCCGCCCCTATCCGAAGGAGCAGTGCCACATCCGCAGTTCCACCCTGGAGGGCAAGCCCACCCATGTGGACAGCGAAGTGCACTGGCGCAAGGATGGCACCAGCTTCCCGGTCGAATACTGGTCCCATCCCATGTATCGCAACGGCCAGCTGGTAGGGGCAGTGGTCAACTTCATCGACATCAGTGAACGCAAGCGGATGGAGCAGGCGCTGCGCGAGAGCGAAGAGCGCTACCGCCTGATTTCCAGTGTGTCGACCGACCTGCTGTATTCCTGCATGCAGACGGCGGACGGGGACCTGATCATCGACTGGGCGACGACTTCGGCAGATCAGGTCTTCGGCTATTCGCTGGATGAGATCATGGCGAAAGGTTGCTGGCGCCATCTCGTTCATCCGGATGACTTTGCCGAATTCGATCGCAATATTGCCTGTCTCGCGCCGGGCCAGCGTAGCGAATGCGAGCTGCGCATCCTGGCAAAGGATGGCACCATCCATTACATCCACGCGTATACGCTGGCCGTGGAGGCGGAAGATGACCGGCCCGGGAACCGCCTGTATGGCGCCTGCCAGGACATCACCGAACGCAGGCAGGCGGAGGCGCGCATCGAATTTCTCGCCCATCACGATGTCCTCACCGGCCTGCCCAACCGCGTGCTGCTGCGCGACCGTTTCGAGCAGGCGCTGGCCAGGGCGCAACGGTCGCAGAGACTTGTGGCGATGCTGTTCCTCGACCTCGACAACTTCAAACGGGTGAACGATACCCTGGGGCATGTTGCAGGCGACCAGCTCTTGCTGGAAGCCGTCAAGCGGCTGACGCACAGCACGCGTGACAGCGACACCATCAGCCGCCAGGGCGGCGACGAATTCATCCTGCTGCTCAATGAGATTCCGGACATGGAAACAGTGGAGCGCGTCGCGGCAGACATCCTCAGGCTGCTGGCCGAGCCGGTGGAGATCAACGGCCACGCGATGAACGCATCCTGCAGTATCGGCATCGCCATGTACCCGCAGGACGGCAGCGATTTCGACAGTCTGCTGCAGAAGGCCGATACGGCTATGTACAACGCCAAGGACGCAGGCCGCAATACCTACCGCTTCTTCGATGACCGCATGAATCGGCAGGCCCGTGAGCACCTGATGCTGCAGAACCGTCTGCACCAGGCGCTCTATCGGGCCGAACTGCAGCTGCATTATCAGCCGCAACTGAACGCCGACAGCGGCAAGGTGACTGGTGTGGAAGCGTTGCTGCGCTGGCACAATCCGGAACTGGGCGACGTATCGCCGGCCCGCTTCATTCCGGTGGCGGAAGACAGTGGCCTGATCGTGCCCATCGGGGCCTGGGTGATCGAACAGTCCTGCCGCCAGGCCCAGGCGTGGCGGCAGGCGGGGTTGCCCGATGTCACCATGTCGGTCAACCTGTCGGCCTTGCAGTTTCGCCGTGCCGGCCTGATCGAGACTGTGGCGGGCGCGCTGGCGCGCAGCGGGCTGCCGCCGCAGTTGCTGGAACTTGAGCTGACCGAATCCATCCTGCTGCAGGATGTGGAGAACACCCTAGATACGGTCCGGCAGTTGAAAGCCCTGGGTATCCGACTGGCGATCGACGACTTCGGCACAGGCTATTCCTCGCTCAGCTATCTCAAGCGCTTCGCCGTCGACCGGCTCAAGATCGACCAGTCCTTCGTGCGCGACATCCACACCGATCCGGACGATGCCGCCATCGTCAGCGCCATCATCCAACTGGCGCGCAGCCTGCGGCTGGGCATCATCGCCGAAGGCGTGGAAACGGCGGAGCAACTGGCGTTCCTGCGCGAGGCCGGGTGCAGCGAGGTGCAAGGCTACCTGTTCAGCCGGCCGCTGGCGCCGGCGGCGGTGGATGCATTCTTGCGCATGCCCTGACTGACCCCGGCGCCATTTCCCCTTCACGTCAGGCGTTGGCGGTTCTATGCTGGAGGAGTGTTGAATGTTCCGAGTCTCTGTTCATGAGTCACAAGCACGAGAATTTGTTGCGAGCGATTTTCGAAGGACCGGTCAGCGGCAACGTCCATTGGCGCGAGGTGGAAGCGATGCTGGCGCATCTGGGTGCCAACGTGGAGCCGCATCATGGCGCAAGCTTCCGGGTCGTGCTGAACGGCGTGGAAGGTTTCCTGCACCGCCCGCACAACAGCAATACCTGCAGCAAACAGGAGTTGCGGCATGTGCGCGATTATCTGGTATCGGCAGGCGTGGGCCTGCCGCAGGGCAAGGCATGAGCGCCGCCCTGCGTAACGGACTGGCCTCCGTGCTGCTGGCTGCAACCCTCGGCTTGATGCCCATCTCCGCGCCTGCCCAGCAGGACGACACCGTCAGCGGCGACAAGACTACCGACATGGTGGTGGACGCGGTGGTCATGCGGCCGCTGGGACTGGCGGCCACAGTCGTGGGGACGGTGCTGACCGTAGTGGCACTGCCTTTCACCATCCCCAGCGGAAGCGTGGAAACGTCGGCACGACACCTGATCCTCCGGCCGGCAGACTATACGTTCAAGCGGCCGCTGGGCGATTTCAGCGACAGCGGCGAGGATGGGCGCTAGTCCCTTCCCGCCATTCCGCAGTCGGGCGCGTTTGATTTGCGCCCTGGAAGCGGGCCGAACGTCCAGAAACCGGGGGCTCACCACGCCGCCAGACGCATGACAGGCGGGTTCCTGCCCATCGCTGGAACGTTTTTTATGGCGGTGATCGATAAATAATATTTGTAAGGGAATGTTTTGTTTCTATAGTTTTTCCATGCGTGCCTGAATTCACGAGAATGGAGGACCGAGATGCAAGTGACCCGGAGACAGTTTTTCAAGATATGCGCAGCGGGGGTCGGCAGCTCCAGCCTCGTTGCGCTGGGATTCGCGCCCGGCGAGGCCCTGGCGGAAGTACGGGAGTTCAAGCTGGCGCGGGCATCCGAGACCCGCAGCACCTGTCCCTACTGTTCGGTTGCCTGCGGACTGCTCGTTTATGGGGTCGGGGACAAGGCCAAGAACGCCAAGACGTCCATCATCCATATCGAGGGCGATCCCGACAATCCGGTCAACCGGGGCACCTTGTGCCCGAAAGGGGCCGGCCTGCTGGATTTCGTTCATAGCGAAAGCCGGCTGAGATTCCCGGAATACCGCGCGGCCGGTTCCAACGAGTGGCAACGGATCTCCTGGGACGACGCCTTCACCCGCATCGCCAAGCACATGAAGGCGGATCGCGATGCCAACTTCGTTGCCAAGAACGACAAGGGCGAAACCGTGAACCGCTGGCTGACTGCGGGCATGCTCGCAAGCAGCGCGGCAAGCAACGAGACGGGGATGATCTCGGCCAAGTTCGTTCGCAGCCTGGGAATCGTATCGGTCGACACGCAAGCCCGCATTTGACACGCACCGACGGTGGCAAGTCTTGCCCCAAGTTTCGGTCGCGGCGCGATGACCAACCATTGGGTGGACATCAAGAATGCGGACCTGATCATCATCATGGGCGGCAATGCCGCCGAAGCGCACCCTTGCGGCTTCAAATGGGTGACCGAGGCCAAGGCGCACCGTGGCGCCAAGCTGGTCGTCGTGGACCCGCGCTTCAACCGCTCGGCCGCCGTATCGGATTATTACGCGCCCATCCGGCCGGGAACCGACATCGCCTTCCTCGGCGGGGTCATCAATTATCTCCTCAGCAACAACAAGATTCACGAGGAGTACGTGAAGCACTACACCAACGCACCGTATCTGGTGCGTGAGGACTTTTCGTTCAACGATGGCCTGTTTTCGGGCTACGACGCGGAGAAGCGCAAGTACAACCGGGATACCTGGGATTACGCACTGGGCAAGGATGGCTACGTCGAGATCGACGAAACCTTGCAGAACCCGCGTTGCGTGTACCAGCTGATGAAGCAGCATTACGCCCGCTATACGCCGGAGACGGTGAGCAGGGTATGCGGCACGCCCAAGGAGGCATTCCTGAAGGTGGCCGAGATGATCGGCGAGACTTCGCGTCCCGACAAGGTCATGACCATCCTGTACGCATTGGGGTGGACGCAGCACACCACGGGTTCGCAGAACATCCGCACCATGGCCATGATCCAGCTGCTGCTGGGCAATATCGGACGCGTGGGTGGCGGAGTCAACGCGTTGCGCGGGCACTCCAACGTACAGGGCATCACCGACATGAACCTGGTCTCCGGTGTGATGCCGGGCTACCTGCGCATGGCTGCGGACGAAGAACAGGATTTCCAGGGCTTCCTGTCCAAGCGCGCGCTCAAGCCCTTGCGGCCGAACCAGATGAGCTATTGGCAGAATTTTCCGAAATTCTGGGTTTCGCTTGCCAAGACGTTCTACGGCAAAGCCGCGACCAAGGAAAACGATTTTTCCTACCATTGGTTCCCCAAGTACGACAAACCCTACGACGTGCTGCAGATGTTCGAGCGCATGCACAACGGACAGATGAACGGCTTCATCTGCCAGGGATTCAATCCGCTGGCCGCGGTGCCCTGCCTGCAAAAGGTCAGCGCGGCCTTGAGCAAGCTCAAGTACCTGGTGGTGATCGATCCCCTGTCGACGGAGACGGCCGAGTTCTGGCGTGACCATGGCGAGCTCAACAGCGTGGATGCGTCCAAGATCCAGACGGAAGTCTTCCGCCTGCCGGCCAACTGCTTCGCCGAGGAAACGGGTTCCTACACCAATTCCGGGCGTGTGCTGCAATGGCATTGGTCGGCAGCCGACGGACCGGGCGACGCCAAGGGTGATGTGGAAATCATTGCGGGGATTTTCACCAGGATGCGGGACATGTATCGCAAGGAGGGAGGCGCATTCCCCGAACCCATCCTGAATCTGACCTGGCCCTATTCGATTCCCGATCAGCCATCGCCGGAAGAACTGGCACGGGAGTTTTCCGGCAAGGCACTGGCTGATGTCACCGATCCCAAGGATCCCACCAAGGTGTTGGCCAAGGCCGGTGAACAACTCGCCAGCTTCGCCCATCTGCGCGACGACGGTAGCACCAGCAGCGGCAACTGGTTGTACTGCGGTTCCTGGTCGCAGGCGGGCAACCTGATGGCGCGCCGTGAGACCAGCGATCCCTCCGGCCTGGGCTTCTATCCCAACTGGGGTTTCTCATGGCCGGCCAACCGGCGGGTACTGTACAACCGGGCCAATTGCGATGTATCTGGCAAGCCCTGGGACCCGAGTCGCAAGACCATCGCCTGGGACGGCAGCAAATGGACGGGTTTCGACGTGCCGGACATGCGGCCGGATGCGGCGCCCGAGGAGGACGTGGGCCCGTTCATCATGCATCCGGACGGCGTGGGCCATCTGTTCGCCCTGAAGGGCATGGCCGACGGGCCCTTCCCCGAGCATTACGAACCGTTCGAAACGCCGCTGGGCGTCAACCCGATGCATCCGAAGAACCCGTTGGTCACCAGCAACCCGGTGTCGCGCCTGTTCGCGTACGACAAGGCCCAGCTCGGCAAGGCGGACAAATTCCCTTATGTGGCGACGACCTACCGCCTCACCGAGCACTACCACTACTGGACCAAGAACGTGCGCATCAACAGCATCCTGCAGCCGTCGCAGTTCATCGAGATGAATGAAGAACTGGCCAAGGAGAAAGGGATCGCCCACGGCGACACGGTCAAGGTCACCTCCAACCGTGGCTATATCCGTGCGGTGGCGGTGGTGACCAAGCGCCTGCGACCCCTGGATATCGATGGCAAGAAGGTCCATACCATCGGCATTCCGATCCACTGGGGCTTCATCGGTGTGGCGAAGAAGGGCTTCCTGGCCAACCGGCTGACGCCTTTCGTCGGAGATGCCACGGCCCATACGCCGGAATTCAAGGCCTTCCTGGTGAATATCGAGAAGGTATAAGGAGGCGACATGGCACTGCAATCACTCGATATCAAAGCCCGTTCCGCCACGACCACGCAGTCGCCTGCAGCACGCAAGACGACGGAGGTGGCCAAGCTCATCGACATCTCGAAATGCATCGGCTGCAAGGCGTGCCAGGCGGCCTGCATGGAATGGAACGACTTGCGCGATGACATCGGCCACAACGTCGGCGTCTACGACAATCCGCACGACCTGTCCGACCAGTCCTGGACCGTCATGCGCTTCTCCGAGGTGGAAGTGGAACAAGGCCGGCTGGAATGGCTGATCCGCAAGGACGGCTGCATGCATTGCGCCGACCCGGGCTGCCTCAAGGCCTGTCCGTCGCCGGGCGCGATCGTCCAGTACTCGAACGGCATCGTGGATTTCCACGAGGAAAACTGCATCGGTTGCGGCTACTGCATCACCGGCTGCCCCTTCAACATTCCGCGCATCTCGAAGAAGGACCACAAGGCCTACAAATGCACCCTTTGCTCCGACCGGGTGGGGGTGGGGCTGGAGCCGGCCTGCGTGAAGACCTGCCCGACCGGAGCGATCGTGTTCGGCTCCAAGGCCGACATGATCCACCACGCCGAAGGGCGCATCACCGACCTCAAGGAACGCGGCTACAGCAATGCGGCACTCTACGATCCCAAAGGGGTCGGCGGCACGCACGTGATGTATGTATTGCAACACGGCGACAAGCCCGAACTGTATGCGAACCTGCCGAAGGATCCGGGCATCAGTCCGCTGGTCGGCTTGTGGAAGGGCGTGACCAAGCCTCTCATGAATCTTGGCCTGGGCCTGGCTGTCTTTGCCGGTTTCTTCCATTACGTCACGGCAGGTCCCAAGGAGGTGGAGGAAGAAGAAAAGACGGATTGAATCGTCCGCTTCCCTTCACTTCACCGACATCAAGGAGCGATCATGAGCAAGCCGATACAACGCTACACCGCCCGAGAGCGCAGCAACCACTGGGTCGTGGCCATCGCCTTCATCCTGGCCGGCCTGTCGGGGCTGGCGCTGTTCCATCCGGCCTTCTTCTTCCTCACGAATCTGTTTGGCGGCGGCCCCTGGACCCGCATCCTGCATCCCTTCATCGGCGTGGTGATGTTCCTGTTTTTCATGGCGATGGCAGCACGATTCTGGCGCTTCAACCATTTCACGGCCGCCGACCGCCAGTGGATGGCCCGCATCGGAGATGTCATCAGGAATCGCGATCAGGGATTGCCTGAGATCGGCAAGTACAACGCCGGGCAGAAGTATCTGTTCTGGACTATGGTGGTGAGTATTCCCCTGTTACTGCTGTCGGGCATCGTGATCTGGCAACCCTGGTTTGCGCCGTATTTCCCCATCTGGCTATTGCGCGCCGCCGTGGTCGTCCATGCGCTGACAGCCTGGATCATGATCCTCGGCATTATCGTGCACGTCTATGCGGCCATCTGGGTCAAGGGCTCGGTTCGCGCCATGACGCGCGGCACGGTTTCCGAGGCCTGGGCCAAACACCATCATCGTGCCTGGTATCGCGAGATGACCGGCAAGTGATTGCAATGCATGACAAGGAAGGATTGATGCGCGCATGACGACCACACTCCTGCAGCCCGGCGAAATCGAAGCCGCGGCCGGCGACATTCCCGAATTGCGGCTGCCGCCTGCCGATCTGTTTCTCACGCGTGCGCGCCGGCTGGAGCAGCTCGCCGAGGGCCACACGCTTGGCGACTATCTGCGTTTTGTCGCGCGCCTTGTCCACGCCCAGCAGGCGGTGCTGGACGCCGATCCATCGGGGGAACTTCCTGCTGCCGACAGGCTTGCGCAGTGTCGCGAGTATCAGATGCCGCCGCTGGCGCCTGCCGGACTCGGCCTGCCGGCAGGCTGGCGCGATACGGCCCGACACCTGGCACGGGCGGTCAAGCCAGGGTTGCCGGCACCAGGCCAGGCGGCGCTGGAATCGATTCTGGGCAGCGAAGATGCCTGGCTGGATGCGCAGGCCACGCGACTGGTCGAAGGCAATACGCAGGACCTCGATGCCGCCATCGCGCCGGTGATCGGTGCGGCCCTGCAGGTGCACTGGACCCATCTCGCGCGCCAACTCCAGCCCGAACACGTGGCGCGACCCGAGCATCCCAATCTGTGCCCCGTATGCGGCTCGCATCCGGTCAGTTCGGTGGTGCGCATCGGCGGGGCCGCGAATGGCCTGCGCTATCTGCATTGCGCCCTGTGCAATTCGGAATGGCATGTGGTCCGCGCCAAGTGCAGCAACTGCGACAATTCCCGCGGCATCACCTACTATCATCTGGAAGGGAAGGACCGGCTCGTACAGGCCGAGAGCTGCCCGGAGTGCCAGACCTATCTGAAAGTCGTCCAGCAGGAGAAGGACCCGCTGGCCGATCCGGTGGCCGATGACCTCGCCACCCTGACGCTGGACCTGCTCATGGACGAGGCGGGCTTCGCCCGCAGCGGAATCAACTGGTACCTGATCCACGGCCTGACCTGACTGTTCACTCGCCAACAAGGGATTGTCTATCGTGCATAGCGCCCCCCGCCCGCCCTCGATCGATCGCGTCCTCAACTGGACGGCTGTTTCCCCGCTGATTGCCGAATACGGCCGCGAGCCGGTCCTTGCCGGCGTGCGCAGCGTGCTCGATCGCGCGCGCCAGGCGGCGCGCAGCGGTGACCGGGTCGATTACACCGAGCCCGCGGTGGCGGCCCAGCTTGCCGTGCATTTGTCGCAGCACAATGCACCTCGCCTTAAACGGGTATTCAATCTCACCGGCACGGTGCTGCACACCAACCTGGGGCGCGCACCGCTGCCGGAAGAAGCGGTAGAGGCGCTGTTGCTGGCAGCACGCCATCCCTGTGCGCTGGAATACGATCTCGAGACCGGTGGGCGCGGCGACCGCGACGACGTCGTCGAGTCCGTGCTGTGCGAACTCACCGGGGCCGAGGCGGCCACTGTGGTCAACAACAACGCGGCTGCCGTGTTCCTGCAGCTCAACACGCTTGCCATGCGCAAGCAGGTGATCGTCTCGCGCGGCGAACTGGTGGAAATCGGCGGGGCCTTCCGGGTACCGGACATCATGGGCCGCGCCGGCGCCAGACTGGTCGAGGTGGGCACCACCAATCGTACGCACCTGCGCGACTTCGAGGCCGCCATCGGTCCGCGCAGCGCCATGCTGATGAAGGTGCACGCCAGCAACTATGCCATCCAGGGGTTTACCGCCAACGTGCCGGAGACGGAGCTGGCGCAGCTTGCGCATGCCCACGATCTGCCGTTCGTGATCGACCTGGGCAGCGGCATGCTCGTCGACCTGGCGCGCTTCGGCCTGCCGCACGAACCGACGCCGCAGGAGTCGATTGCAGCCGGGGCCGACCTGGTCAGTTTCAGCGGCGACAAACTGCTGGGCGGACCGCAGGCCGGCATCCTGGTGGGCCGCCGCGCGTTGATCCAGCGCATCAAGAAGAACCCGCTCAAGCGCGCGCTGCGCGTCGGCAAGCTGACGCTGGCGGCGCTCGAGGCGGTCCTGCGCCTGTATCGCGACCCCGACCGCCTGGGCGATCGACTCACGACCTTGCATTTGCTCACCCGGCCGCCGGACGACATCCGGGTGCAGGCCGAACGTCTGCTGCCGAACATGCAGCTGGCGCTTGCCCACTGGCCGGCGAACGTGTCTGCCGAACCGGCCCTGTCGCAGATCGGCAGCGGCTCGCTACCGGTCGACCGCCTGCCGAGCCATGCGCTGGTCGTGCGGCCCCGCGGCCGGAAAAGCGGCGTACTGCATGAGATCGAAGCGGCACTGCGTGGCCTGCCCGTACCGGTGATCGGCCGTATCGCCGACGGCGGATTGCGGCTGGATGTGCGTTGCCTGTCAGCGGCAGACGAAGCGGATTTCATCGGCCAGCTCGCGAAGCTGGTCGCCTGATCATTTGAAAGAGAAGGAGCGATGCATGGAACGGCGCGATTTCCTGATGACTTCCGCTGCCCTGGCTGCGGGAGCGGTGTGGCCAGCCAGCCAGGCCATGGCGGCATTCGATCCGTCGCCAGAGGATGGCTGGCGAACGTTTGAGGTGACACATCGGGTGGAGGTGCTCAAGCCGCAAGGTGCAACCCGTGTCTGGTTGCCGCTTCCCTCCATGCAGGAACAGGACTGGATCCGGCCCATGGGCAATCTATGGCAAGGCGATGCCGACCGCGCGCAATTGCTGCATGACCGGGAGCGTGGCGTCGATATGCTCTATGGCGAGTGGGCGCCGGAGAAGAAGCCGGTACTGGAGGTGACCAGCCGATTCGCCACGCGCGACCGCGCCATCGATCTGACCCGCACCGGGCAGATGGCCCGGCTGCCTGCTTCGATGCACCGCCGCTATACCCGGGCCACGAAGCTGCTTCCCACCGACGGTATCGTCAGGAAGACCGCACTCGACATCACCCGCGGCGCGAAAACAGACCAGGACAAGGCGCGGGCCATTTACGAGTGGGTGGTCGACAATACGGCGCGTAACCCCAAAACCCGCGGCTGTGGGCTCGGCGATATCCGCTTCATGCTCGAAACCGGCGACCTGACGGGAAAATGCGCCGACCTCAATTCCCTCTTCGTCGGACTTGCACGGGCCGCCGGCCTGCCGGCGCGCGATGTCTACGGCATCCGCGTGGCGGACTCGCGCTTCGGCTACAAGAGCCTGGGCAAGAGCGGCGACATCAGCAAGGCCCAGCACTGCCGCGCCGAAGTATGGCTCTCTGGACACGGCTGGGTGCCGGTCGACCCCGCCGACGTGCGCAAGGTGATGCTGGAGGAACCGCCCGGCGGCCGCAGCCTCACCGACGAAATGGTGGTCGATGCGAGGAAGCGCCTGTTCGGTTCCTGGGAGATGAACTGGCTGGCCTACAACACCGCGCACGACCTGCCACTGCCCGGATCGCGTGATGTCACGCTGCCTTTCCTCATGTATCCGCAGGCCGAAACCGCAGACGGCATGCTGGACAGCCTGGATGCGTCGAGCTTCAGCTACCGCATCACCTCCAGGGACATCACGACACCATCATGATCATCGGTACGGCCGGTCACATCGATCATGGCAAGACGACGCTGGTGCAGGCGCTCACCGGCGTCGATACCGACCGGCTCGCCGCCGAGAAACTGCGCGGAATTTCCATCGAGCTGGGTTACGCCTACCAGCCCTTGCCCGGTGGCGGGGTGCTGGGTTTCGTCGACGTACCCGGCCATGAGCGTTTCATCCACACCATGCTCGCCGGTGCGGCCGGGATCGATTTTGCCCTGCTGGTCGTGGCAGCGGACGACGGCGTGATGCCGCAAACGCGCGAGCATCTCAACATCCTCCACCTGCTCGGCATCGAACGCGGCGCCGTGGCGCTGACCAAGATCGACCGGGCCGATCCTAGGCGCCTGGCCGAAGTCGAGCGCGATCTGCATCAACTGCTGGCCGCAACGGCGCTCGCGGGCATACCGGTATTTCCGGTTTCCGCACCGGATGGGCAGGGTGTCGATGCCCTGCGCACGCATCTGCACGAAGCCGCACAGGCCATGCCTTCGACGGCGGCCGACGGCGGGTTCCGGCTTGCGGTCGACCGCAGCTTCACCTTGAAAGGCGCGGGCACCATTGTCACCGGCACCGTATTCGCCGGCAGTGTCCAGGTGGGCGACGATCTGATGGTGACGCCATCCGGTCGGCCGGTTCGCCTGCGCAGCCTGCATGTGATGAACCGCCCATCGCAGTGGGGGCAGGCCGGACAGCGCTGTGCCCTGAACCTTCACGGCGCAGGCAAGGACGAGATCGCGCGTGGCGACTGGATCGTGGCGCCGCGCCTGCACGCACCGACCGCGCGGCTCGACGTACGGCTGACGCTATCGCCGCAGGCGCCTGCGGCCCTTGTGCACTGGGCGCCGGTCCATCTGCACCTGGGCGCGGCGCATGTCATGGCGCGCGTGGCGCTGCTGGAAGGCGAAAGCCTGTCTCCGGGCGGCAGCGCGCTGGCGCAGCTGGTCACGGACCGCCCGCTCGGCGCGCTCCATGGCGACCGCTTCATCCTGCGCGACGCCGATGCCCGCCACACGATCGGCGGCGGCAAGGTGCTCGATCCCGATGCGCCCGCGCGCAAGCGCAAGACGCCGCAGCGGCTGGCGGAACTCGCCGCGCTGGATATCGCCGACACCTCACAGCGGCTGCATCAGTTGCTCACTCTCCGGGGACTCGACCTTGACCGGCTTGCCATCCACTGGAACGACAAGGACCCGGCTGCGCACCTGCCGATCGACAGCACGCTGGTGCGTGCCGGTCACGTCACCTGGGCGTTTTCCGCCGCGCACTGGACGAGCCTGCAAGACAAGCTGCACACCGATCTCGCGGCGTTTCACGAACGTTTCCCCGACGAGCTGGGCCCCGATGCCACGCGCGCCAGGCGCATGTTCCTGCCGGCGCTGCCGGCCGCCGCGTTCGCCGCGCTGACGGATACATTGCTGGCGACGGGCGTTTTGCGGCGCAGCGGCCCCTGGCTGCACCTGCCGACGCACAGCGTTGCGCTCAGCCGCGAGGAGGATGCGCTCTATCAGCGCATCCTCCCCTGGCTGGAGGAAGGGGCCTTCGACCCGCCCTGGGTGCGCGATCTGGCCCGACGCGCGGGGTGCAACGAGGCGTCGATGCGGCGTCTGCTGCAAAAGCAGGCGCGCCAGGGAAAACTGTATCAAGTGGTGCGCGATTTGTTCTATCTGCCCGACAGCGTGGCGCAACTGGCGGCCCTGGTGCAGGAACTGGAACACGTGAACGGCGAGACGCGTGCCGCCGAATTCCGCGACCGCAGCGGCTTGAGCCGCAAGCGCGCGGTGCAGGTACTGGAATTTTTCGACAGGGTGGGCTACACGCGCCGCGTGCGCGAAGCGCACCGATTGCGCAATGTCGATCTGTTCGGCAGGATGGATCATGCAGCCTGAAGCGATCGACAGGAGAATCGGGTTTCAATTGGAAGGGAAGCGTGCCTGGTGGTGCGGCCGGACTTCAAATTCGGTTGGGGGTGTCAGTCGCTCCCGGGTGGGTTCGACTCCCACTTCCTTCCGCCATTATTTCCGGATATTCGGTGTCGGCGATCGGGCCGTGCCGGATGCTTATGTTCAAGGGATTAATGCGTCTGGCTCATCGGGCGCAATTCAATACGGGAAAGCCATCGTGGAATTACCGAGAATCTGGAAGACGGATGACGGATCCTTATTTACCCTGCGTCAACTTGCTGAATCGGACGTCCCGGCCCTGACTGCCTTCATCAGGGGCTTGTCCTTTGCCGCGCGTTACTTCCGCTTCGGAGACGCGGATTACGATCCCGGCGAGGACAATGCACTCCGGGCCTGCATGCTTGGTCCGGAGCAGGGCCTGCATTTGATCGTCGTGACGCACCAAGCAGACGGCGACACCGTGATTGGCTCCGCGCGATACGTGACCCAGCCCGACAAGACACGCTGCGAATTCGTCATCGTCGTGGCGGACCACTGGAAACACCATGGCGTCGGCCACCAGCTGATGGGAGCATTGTTCGATAGCGCGAAAAGCCAGGGGATCCATACGATGTATGGACGCATCCTCGAAAGCAACCGCGACATGATCGAATTCGTCCGGGGATTCGGATTCGACGTTGTCGATAGTCCCCAAGGAAACTGGCTGCAAATAGCCACCATCAAGCTTTGATCCGAACGGGACGGATTGGGCCCGGGGTCCGGTCCCATTCAGCCCTCCGCAGCGTCATGATGCCTTGGGCGTACGGACCATTTCCCCGACATCGTCGATCTTGTCATGCAGCATGTTGATCCTGTGGGCGAGTCCCTGGATTTCGGCATGCGCCCTGCGGTTGACGTCGAAATCGAGTTCGCTCCGCAGGCGATCTTTCTTGTCCTGGCGGTTCTGGCTCATCATGATGATAGGGGCCTGTATGGCGGCAAGCATCGAAAGAAAGAGGTTGAGCAGGATGAAGGGGTAGGGGTCCCATGCCTTGCTGCCGAGTTCGACGTTGATGGCGGAGTACACGGCAAGGACCACGGCAAACGCCATGATGAACGTCCACGAGCCGCCGAAGGAGGCCACGACGTCGGCAATCCGTTCGCCCAGCGTCTCGGCCTCTTCGATCACATCGTTCGGGTTGCGCGCGGCGCGGAGGCGGACCAGTCTTTCCGCGGCATGGAACTGCTTGCCCATGACGGTCATCAGGTCCAGTCCGGCGTCCGGCTTCTTCCTCAGGAGGACGGTGATGTCATGGAGATCCACTTCGATGCATTCAGTTTCCTCGACGGCCGTGGCTTCGGTCTGGTGCGGCGTCTGCGCCAGCATCGAGGCGAAGCCGAATACGTCGCCATGGCTGGGCATGTCGAGGAGCACGACCTGGTTGTCCTCGTCGATGGTCGTGACCTCGACGGAACCCGAGACCATGATGAACGCGCGTTCGCTCAGGTCGCCAATCTTGAAGATCCGCTGGCGCGGCGTGAATTTTCGCAGCTCGACCTGACTTGCGAGGACGGCGAGCTCTTCATCGTCGAGCAAGGAAAACAGTGGGACTTCTTTAAGAACGTCAACGCTACAGGCCATGGTTTTTCCCCGTATTGCAAACACTGGGCCTCCCGCTGCGGCAGGCCGGAATGAACGACAATTTGCCGGCAGTTTAAGAGGGATCGGGTCTGAAGAAGTTCCTTTTTTTCAGGGGTGGCAGACGCTGCCAAACAACGGCATCATTCAAAGACGCAGATGGGCGCGTTCCATCTGCCGATTGGCGCCGGACTCCGCGCCTTGCCGCCCTCCGGCGGGCGACCGGCGTCACTATCCGGGATTCCATCGAAACAACTGGAGAGACTGCATGGCCAAACCCATCATCAACATTGCCGATGTCGAACTTGAACCGCGTCCTGCTGCGTTCGCACCCACGGGGGCGGCCACGGAGCGCTTTGATGCGAGGATGGGTTTTATCGGTCCGCGTGTCGGCGCGCAGAAGCTCGGATACAACATCACGGCCGTACCGCCCGGGAAACGCGCGTTTCCTTTCCACAATCACCAGGTAAACGAAGAGATGTTCTTCATTCTGCAAGGCACGGGGGAGGCCAGAATTGGAGCGCAGACCTATCCCGTTCGCGAAGGTGATGTGATCGCGTGTCCGGCTGGCGGCAAGGAAGCGGCCCACCAGATCACCAATACCGGCACGGAAGAGCTGCGCTATCTGGCGGTGAGCACCAAGCTCTCGCCCGAAATCTGCGAGTATCCGGATTCGGGGAAATTTGGCGTCCTGGCCGAATTTGTTGCGGGTGCGGATGGCAAACCGCAACGGTTCGTCTTCGTCGGGCGGGAGAACGGTTCCCTCGATTATTGGGAGGGCGAGTGACGGCGAGGGACGCGCGGCGCCGGCGGATCGTGGCATGACATTCGGCAATTGGCTTGCGTTGTTCGGCGCCATGGCAGTGCTGGCGGCCGTTCCGAGCGTGAGCGTTCTGACGGTTGCCGCGCGCTCGGTATCCGACGGCTTTGCGCATGGCGCGGCGGCGGCCATGGGGGTTGTCGTCGGCGATGCGCTGTTCATCCTGCTGGCCTTGTTTGGCCTGGCACTGCTTGCCGAGGCAATGGGCGACCTGTTCTTCCTGGTGAAATATCTCGGCGGAGCATATCTGGTCTGGCTGGGGATCGTCCTATGGAAGCGTGGTCGATCGACGCAGGCCAGGCCTGCCGACAGTGCTGCCACATTGAAATCAAGCTTCATGACAGGCCTGCTCGTCACCCTGGGCGACCAAAAGGCGGTCGTTTTTTATTTGGGTTTCCTGCCTGCTTTCATCGAGCTGGGGACCCTGTCCCATCCCGATATCGGAGCCGTCCTGGCCAGCGCGGTATTGGCTGTGGGCGGGGTGAAACTGGGCTACGCCTACGCGGCCGATAAAGTCGGGATATTCATCGGAGCGAAGCTGGGCTCAACACTGAACGGCTTGGCCGCCTGCGTCCTGGTCGCCGTGGGCGTATTCATCCTGGCACAGGCCTGGCAGCATGGCTGACGTGCGTTTGGCGTCGCCGGCAAACCGGCGCTTGAATCACTAAACCTCAATCGGTACAACGTGCGCGTGCTCGTCGGGGCCCAGGGTTTCCTGGGTGTCGAGCTGATGTTGCAGCACGGACAGGTCCGCCTCCGACGCATCGCCGCCCGTACGAGCGCGCTGGACGATGCGCTCGCGCAGGATGGCGACGGGCACCGGAAAATCGAGAATATGAAATTCGACGCCGCATGATTGCGCCGTCTCGCGCAGCAGGTCGCGCTGCCAGCGGGCAATGAAGGTGGCGTCGACGATGACGGGCCAGCCGGCATCCAGGAGAGCGCCTGACAGGCGGGCGAGATACGCGTAGGTGCGTTGGGTGGCATCGGCACCGTAGAGCTGCTGCCCGATGCCCGAGCCGCTGCGGGCCAGGGCGTCGAGCCCGGCGAGACGTTTACGTTCGACATCGGAGCGCAGGCGGATTGCGCCCGGGGCCTGCATCAGTTTGCGGGTGACGGTGGTCTTGCCTGATCCCGACAGGCCGTGCGTGATATCGAGCCGGGCGGGCAGGGAACGCGTCAGCGCTGTGGCCAGATGCAGCAGCGCGCGCATTCCGGCGAACGCGGCATTGCGTTCGGAACCCGCGGTCTGGGCGGTGCGGATGGCGGCAATCTTGGCACGCACGAGTGCACGATAGACGGCGTAATAGCGCAACAGGGCAAGCCCGGCATAGTCGCCGGTCTGTTCCAGCCAGGTATTGAGGAACAGCCAGGCCCATTCGACATGGCCGCGCTGCAGCAGGTCCATGTAGCAGAATGCGACCTCCGACTGGATGTCGATCCAGCGCAATTCGGGGTTGAATTCGATGCAGTCGAACACGAGCAGCCGGCCGTCGACCCAGGCGAGGTTGCCCAGATGGAGATCGCCGTGGCATTCGCGCACAAAGCCGTCGGCCTTGCGAGCCGCCATCAACGGGGCGAGCCGGATATGCTCGGTTTCGCTCCAGCGCCGCAGGGCGTCGAGTTGCGCGCGGTCGGCCGGGTCGTCGAGATGCGCCGCAATCCGGACGAAGTTTTGGGCCACCGGGTCCCAGATGGCGTCCGGACTGCCCCATGGACTGTCTTGTCCGGCACGCGCGCAGCCTTCCGTATGGAAGCGGGCGAGGACGGCGGCGATCGCTTCGATGTGTTGCGCGGTCATTCCGCCTGCCGCATCGAGCCGGTCGAGCGTGGCATCGGGCGGGAACTGGCGCATCTTCACCGCATACTCGAACGTCTCGCCGCTGCCGTTGAGGTGCGGGGCGGCCGGTGTGCCGGTGATGGGGACGACGTCGAGATAGATGTCGGGCGCGAGCCGCCGGTTGAGCTGAACTTCGTCGCAGCAGGCGTGCAGGCGCTTAGCGAGGCTGCTGAAATCGAGGAAACCGAGATCCAGCGGCTTCTTGATCTTGTAGGCGAACGCGCCCGTGAGCAGAACGTAGGAGATATGCGTTTCGATCACCTGCACCGGGCCGGCGGGGTGGTCGTAGCAGGCTGGATCATGCAGGCTCCGGATCAGTTCGGCCAACTCCTGCATCGATCCAGAGGAATCATTCATGTCTGCGCGTCCGGACGGGGCGACTCACAACTGCCGCGCGTAGTCTTCCAGCTGCCGCTTGGCGGCGTCGAAGGCGTCGCGCAGGGCGACGTAGGCATCCTCGTTCTCCTGCCTGTCCACCACGATTTCCTTCCCGGGCACGCCCAGGTCGATGTGGATGTTGAATGGCTTGCCCTGTTGCTGATGTTTTGCAGGCTGTTCGACCACGACGCGGCAACTGACGATGTCGGCGAAAAGTTGTTCGAGTTTCTGGGCCTTCTCGCGGATATGCGTCTCGAGTGCATCGGAGGGGGGCATGTCGCGGAAGGTGACTTGAAGCGGGGTTTTCATAATGACTCCGTTGGGGGTGGATGGAGGCAGGCTTGTCCTGTCTTCGTTTACATTTTCGGGCGGCCTTCCTGGGCGTAGAGTTTTTCGCGTTGTTCCTGGCAGACGATGCAACGCTTCGCCGTCGGATAGGCCATCAGCCGGGGGAAGGTGACCGCATCCCCGCAGTCGGTGCAGACGCCATATTCGCCATTCCGGATGCGCTGCAGGGCGGCCTCGATATCCCGCATCCCGTCAATATGGCGATCGAGTATGGTCAGGTTGAAATCCGCCAGCGCATTGGCCAGCGATTCGTCGCCGCTGTCGCCCGGCTCGCGGTTGAGCAGGTCGATGCGATGCTGGTTGCCCGAGTTCTCCAGTTCGTCGCGTACTTCGCGCACGAGTGCCTGATAGTCTTCCCTCAGTTTCCGGGCGAGCTGATCGAGTTGGGTTTGGCTGAGTACGGACATCTGACCTCCTGCATATATGGGTTGAATCAACGTAGCGCTTATTTAAAGGATAGCAATATCCCATTTAATTGGCGACCTACGGATGGCAATGCTTGGATCTTTCAGGTCGCCTGCCGCTTCTGGATGAAGGCGAGGGCCTCCGTGGCGGACAACGGCTTGCTGAACAGGTAGCCCTGCATGAAATCGCAGAAATGCGAGGTCAGCAAATGGCGCTGCGCTTCGGTCTCCACGCCCTCGGCGGTCACGGCCAGGCCGAGGCTGTGTGCCAGCGCGATGGTGGCGGTGCAGATGGCGACGTCGTTGCTGTCGCTTTCGATGTCGCGTACGAAGGACTGGTCGAGTTTCAGGGTGTGGATCGGCAGCAGCTTGAGATAGCTGAGCGAGGAGTAGCCCGTGCCGAAATCGTCGATCGACAGGCGCACGCCCAGGTTGCGCAGTGCCTTGAGCTGGCTGATGCTGGCGGCCGGGTCGTGCATGGCAACCGATTCGGTGATTTCGAGCTCCAGGTCGGCGCCTTTCAGGCCATGCTTTCTCAAGGCCCCTGCGACATGGGCCAGCAGGATGGCAGAGTGCAGTTGATGGGCGGACAGGTTCACGGCCATGCTGAAGTCGGCGATGCCGATATCGCGCCATGCGCGGAGCTGGCGGCAGGCTTCGTCCAGTACCCATTCGCCCAGCGGCAGGATCAGGCCGGTTTCCTCGGCAATGGGAATGAATTCGGCAGGCGGTACCAGGCCCATGCGCGGGTGGCGCCAGCGTACCAGTGCCTCGAATCCGACGATGCGGCCGCTCCAGCTGTCGAACTGGGGCTGGTAATGCAGTTCGAATTCCTTGTTTTCCACGGCCACCCGCAAGTCATGGTCCATGGTCAGCCGCTTCATGGCGGCCTGGTTCATCTCGGCCGTAAAGAACTGGACATTGTTGCGCCCCAGCGATTTGGCGTGATACATGGCGGTGTCGGCGTTCTTCATCAGCGTTTCGCTGTCCTCCCCGTCGTCCGGGTAGAACGCGAGGCCGATGCTTGGCGTCGAATGCAGCGCATCTTTCCCGATACGATAGGGCTGGGACAGCGTGTGCAGGATCTTGTCGGCGACGCGGGCTGCGGTCGTGGCGCCTTCCACTTCGGTCAGCACCACCACGAATTCATCGCCGCCGAGACGGGCCACGATGTCGCTCTCGCGCACGCTGTCGCGCAGGCGTTGCGCCACGTCCTTGAGCAATGCATCGCCTACTGCATGCCCGAGCGTGTCGTTGATGGTCTTGAAGCGATCCAGATCCAGAAAGATCACCGCCAGCGCACGCTGTTCCCGGTGGGCCATGGCGAGTGCCTGCTCGAGTTGGCCCTGCAGGCTGAAGCGGTTGACCAGGCCGGTTAGGGCGTCGTGGTAGGCCAGCTGGCTGATTTGTGCCTCGGCCAGTTTGCGTGCGGTGATGTCCGTGAAACTGGTGATGTAATGGGAGAGGCGGCCGTCGAGGTCGCGCACGACCGAGACCGACATCCACTTCGGATAGAGCGAGCCGTCCTTCCGCCGGTCCAGCACCTCGCCCTGCCAGTAGCCCACTTGTTCGAGGGCGGCTGCCATCGCCTGATGAGTGTCGTCGAGTGCCTGCCCGGCCGTCAGGATCTGCGGATGCTCGCCTCGGATGTCGTCGATGCCGTAGCCCGTCAGGCGGGTGAAGGCCGGATTCACCGCCAGGATGCGGTTGTGGCTGTCGCTGATGAGAATGGCTTCGCCGCTGTGCTCGAACACGTTGGCGTAGAGCCGCAATGCTTCTTCCGCCTGCTTGCGCTGGGTGATGTCCTGCACGGTGCCCGTGGAGCAGACTGCTTTGCCTTCGGCGTCGAAATGCATTTCGCATCGTTCGTTCACCCATTTGATGCGGCCGTCCGGCATGCAGATCCGATGGCTGATCTCATACGGCTCGCGGTTCGTCAACGAGTCGAGGTAGGCCTGGCTGATCCGCTCGCGGTCCTCGGGATGCACCGCGTCCATGAACGCCTCGTACGATGCGCCGAAGGCGTCCCGGTCAACCTCGAAAAGGCGGAAGGTCTCGTCCGACCAGGTCAGCGTATTGCTGGCCACATCGAACTCCCAGCTGCCGACCTGGGCAATGCGCTGTGCTTCGTTCAGGCGCATTTCGCTTTCCTTGAGGGCGGCCTGGGCCAGCTGTTTCTCCGTCACGTCGGTGCCGATGCTCACCATGAACTCCATCTCGCCCTGTTCGTCCGGCAATACGGAATTCGACCATTCGATCAGGCGCCGCGCTCCGTCCCGGGTGATCCAGTGGTTGGTGTGCGAGCCTCTCAAGGATTGCGGATTGCGAACGAGTGCGTCGAACGCCTCCTGGTGCACCCGTTCGCGTTCCTCTGGCGGCAGCAGAAAATCCCAGACGAACCGTCCCTCGACTTCTGCGAACGCGTAGCCGGACAGTTCTTCGCAGGCGCGATTGAAGCGGCGGATGCGGCCTTCGCGGTCGAGCACCACCACCAGTGCCCCGGCCTTATCGAGAATGGCACCCTGCAGCAGGGAGAGCTTGCGCAGCTCGTGCGAGCGCGCTTCCACCTGGGCTTCCAGCGTATGGTGGATGTTTTCCAGCGCATCCGTCATATGATTGAAGGCATGGGCCAGGTGGCCCAGTTCGTCGGGACCGTCCTGCGGGGCGCGCTGCGACAGATCGCCGGCGGCGATGCTGTCGGCCACCCGGGTGAGGTTCCGGATGGGACGCGACAGACCGCGCCCCAGCAGATAGGCCGCGCCGCCTGAGAGGAGCAGGAACAGTGCCAGCGCGACATAGGTGACATGGCGCAGATGCGCGGCGGGCGCCAGCGCTTCCGCGCTGTCCATTTTCACCACCATCCCCCACCTCAACTCGGGGAGGTAGCGCCATGCCGCCACGCTGTCGACCCCGGCGTAGTCGCGTACGAACCCATTGCCATGGTCGCCGGCCAGCGCCTTCTGCATCGGCAGCGCGGCGGCCTTGAGCGGCACCCGGTAGCGATAGGCCGCGTCAGGGATATGACGGAGCGGTCCGGTGTAAAAAGCCTCGTTGCCATCGCGTTGCGCCAGAACCGTTTCGCCCGTGCGGCCGAGGCCGGTGCGATCGGCCGTGACCGATTCCAGCTTGTTCACATCCAGCCGCAGGGCCAGCACGCCGATGAGTTTGTCCCTGTCCAGCACGGGCGTGGTCAAGAAGGCAGTCGGCCGATTTCCGGAAGGCGCATACGGTGCGAATTCCGAGAGGCGGGTTTGCAGGCTTTGCAGGGTCAGGTTGAAACTTCTTGCCAGCGGTGTGTCGCGGTATGCGCCGGACAGGAGATTGGTGCCGAGATCAGGCTCGTGCAGCAGGGAAAAAATCACGTTGCCTGCCGTGTCCATCAGCAGGAAATCGTGGAAATTGCCGGCCTCGTAGGAAATGCTCAGGTCGTTTTGCAACGGGCGTGCAGCAGCCAGGTAGAGGGGGGAGTGCAGTCCACCCGTACGGTAAGCCAGCTCCAGCTGGGCCAGTCCATGACGGATCAGGTTCCTCTGGCTGAGCAAGCGGGCATCCGCCCGCCGCTCCAGCATGTAGCGATCGATCTGATCGGCTTTTTTGTCCGAGATGGTGACCATGTTCGTCAGCACGCTTTCATGTAGCGACGCTTCGAACGATGCCAGGTAGAACGCAGCCAGTCCTGTCAGCGGCAGCACGGCTACCAGCAGGTAGCTCAGCAGCAGGCGTCTCGAAATTGAAAGCGCCTTCATGGCCAGGTGGTCAGACAATGTCCCGGCGCCGTGCGCAGGGTAGAGGGGACAACAACCCGGTATCCACGATGGGGGCTCATGGCAGAATTGTAGCCGGATAAATATGCCGTCAACACATGAATGAGTGGCCCGGGCGAATTAGATGGCGATCAAGGCCGGAGGGGGCGAAGGCCGGGTTCGGATTCATGCAGACAGATTCCCGGCGACGGACTTTTCCGCTTTGACGGGACATGAAGACCTCCCCGTTCAACGGGCAAGGTGTTGATTTTTTGGCAGTGGATAGCCGCATGCGCGCGTAGCCGGGCTGTCCGTACGTTGGGAAGGCCGACCGGTTCACCCTGTCCTGCACAAGGCAATATGTGCCTGACGCTGCAATGAAACGAAAGCCGATCAAGGCGGCCGGGATACCGTCATCTCATTCGCGATACAAGTGCAGGATCGCGTCCGGCCGGCTAGGTCTTGCGCTCCATGGCGATCCCGGCCAGTTCGATGCCGACGCCCAGTGCAAAGGCAATCAGCCCCTCCCATATTTCAGGCGCCAAGGCCATCAGCAGGCCGCCCAGTACCGCCAGGGATATCGCCAGTGCATGCCGCACGCGCCGGTTTCTCAGCATAGGGGTGTCTCTCGTATTTCGAACGAGCCGCTACTCATAGCGCAGGAAATCCTCGGCAAGCGTATCGGCGCCAAATTGCTCGATCAGCGCTTCGATCTCCGACAACAATGTCTCGCCCTCGTCGTCTTCCAGCACGCCGTCTCCCACAAGCCGGGCGCCCAGACCGGACAGGATGGCATCGCGGACAGCCGCCAGCGTAGGCGGGTTTTCCCGGTTCTCGTCGTTCACGACCGTCTCGATTGCGCGTGAGAGCGGTTCGCTGGCGCTGGTCTGGATGAAATCCACGGCGAGTGCGGTCGCCCCGAATTCTTCGATGAGGGTATCCAGTTCGTCGAGCAGCGATTCGCTCACGTCGATGCGATGCAGTCGTTCGGCTTCCTTGAAGTCGGCGGGCAGCAGGTCGGCCAGAAAACGGCGTACGGCCTTGAGCGTCACCGGCTGTTCGCATTCCGGGTTGTTGACCCGGCTGTTGAGCAACGCCGACAAAGCGGGACTGACGCGGCTGGCGATATCGATGGAATTGTGTGTCATGGCATTTCCTGTCGGATGCAGACGGATCATGAATGCGTGATCGCGCTGGCTATATCGATGTATAGCAGATGGTTTGTCCCATCTCGTACCATGCGACGAATCGTTTCGCTTCGATGCGCCGAAAAATCCAGGCGCCTTGAACTTTGGACGACGGGGGACTGTCTTCAATGGCAGCGAGACAGGAGCGCTTCGGCCGATCCGGACGTGAAGGGCGCGATGCGTGGCACAATGGGGCGACCGGGTTTTCGGCATGTCCACGAGGACGCTGCGACAAAGCGGGCCGGCTGGCCGATTCCTGAACGGGATGGCCGCGCGGCTCGAGCGTGCCCAGGAAGCCTGGACGATTTCGTGCGTCGTACAAGAGGTAAGCAATGGAAACAAGCCCGCTTGCAGGGAAGCCCGCCCAGCCCGCCATGCTGGTCAACGTACCCAGACTCGTCACGGCTTATTACGGCAACCGGCCCGACCCTTCGGTGCCCGCGCAACGGGTCGCATTCGGCACCTCGGGGCATCGCGGCTCCGCATTCGAGAACAGTTTCAATGAATGGCATGTGCTGGCCATCAGCCAGGCCATCTGCGATTACCGCATGCAGCAGCATATCGACGGACCGCTGTTCCTGGGCATCGATACGCACGCATTGTCGGAGCCGGCGTTTGCCAGTGCGCTCGAAGTGCTGGCGGCCAATGGCGTGGAGGTCATGCTCGCGGACAAGGACGACTACACGCCCACCCCGGTGATTTCCCACGCGATCCTGACCTACAACCGCGGCCGCGACAAAGGGCTGGCGGACGGGATCGTCATCACGCCTTCACATAACCCGCCCGACAGCGGCGGTTTCAAGTACAACCCGCCCAACGGCGGGCCGGCAGACAAGGATGTCACGGGATGGATGGAAGCCCGCGCCAATGCGCTGCTGGAAAGCGGACTGAAGGGCGTGAAACGAATCCCGCTCGAGCAGGCCCGGCGCGCAGCGACCACGCATCGACATGATTTTGTCACGGCCTATGTCGGCGATCTCGGCAGCGTGCTCGACATGGACGCGATCCGCGGCGCGGGCATCAGCTTGGGCGTGGATCCGTTGGGTGGGGCCGGCGTGCATTACTGGGGTCCGATCGCCGAGCGCTATGGATTGAACCTTGCGATCGTGAACGACGCCGTCGACCCGACCTTTCGCTTCATGACCGTCGACTGGGATGGCCGCATACGCATGGATCCATCCTCGTCCTATGCCATGCAGAGCCTGATCGGCTTGAAGGAT
The DNA here is from genome assembly GCA_002343685.1 of Thiobacillus denitrificans. Taxonomy (GTDB): domain Bacteria; phylum Pseudomonadota; class Gammaproteobacteria; order Burkholderiales; family Thiobacillaceae; genus Thiobacillus; species Thiobacillus denitrificans_A. Next base: position 48,264 of record DDRS01000015.1, read on the forward strand.
CGCTTCGACATTGCCTTTGCCTGCGACACTGATCATGACCGGCACGGAATCGTCACCCGTCACGCGGGTCTGCTGCCGCCCAACCATTATCTGGCGGTAGCCATTGACTACCTGTTCCAGCACCGGCCGCAGTGGCGCAGTGAGGCGGCAGTCGGCAAGACCGTCGTCAGCAGCCAGATGATCGATCGCGTCGCCGCGAAGCTCGGCCGCACGCTGGTCGAAGTACCGGTCGGTTTCAAATGGTTTGTGGAAGGTCTGTACGACGGCTCGCTGGGTTTCGGCGGAGAGGAGAGCGCGGGCGCCTCGTTCGTCCGGCGGGACGGCAGTGTCTGGACAACGGACAAGGACGGCATGGTACCGGCCTTGCTGTCGGCCGAGATCACCGCCCGCATGGGGCGCGATCCCGGCGAACTCTACCGCGACCTGACACGCGAGTTCGGCGAGCCGGTCTACGATCGCATCGAGGCGCCGGCGACGCCGGCGCAGAAGCAGAAGCTTGCCCAACTCTCGCCCCGGCAGGTGCAATCTGCCGAACTGGCTGGCGAAACCATCCAGACCATCCTCACCCAGGCGCCGGGCAACGGCGCGTCGATCGGTGGCCTCAAGGTGATTGCCGAGAACGGGTGGTTCGCGGCGCGCCCTTCCGGTACCGAGGACATCTACAAGATCTATGCGGAAAGTTTCCGCGGCACGGATCATCTGCATCGCATCCAGGTCGAGGCCCAGGCCATCGTCAGCGACGCATTGGCAGCCGCTTCGCAACAATGAGAGAACCCGTGGCGACTGGGGATACATTGAACCAAATCCTGCGCGTACCGCTCCATCAGCCATTCCTGGCGGCGTCTTTCATCGGTAGATGATGGAGGGATTGCAGTCCAGGCTGGCCAAGCCAATCAACCGGGTACGATCGATGCCGACTTTCAACCTGTTGCCGCAGCGCTATGTCGGGTGGCTGGCCGCTACCGCGATGGTGGCGGGCTGTACTGCGGTGGGTCCCGATTTCAGGACGCCGGATGCCCCCACGGTTACCCGCTACACGCGAGAGGCGCCGCCGCAACGCGTCGTGATGGGCGAGGCCGTGGCGCCCGAGTGGTGGACGGCCTTCGGCTCGCCCCGACTCGACGATCTGGTGAAGCAGGCGCTGCATGACAATTTCACCCTGGCTGCAGCCGAGGCCACGCTGCGCCAGGCTCAGCAACTTCATGCGGCACAGGCCGGTTCCACCCTGTATCCGACCGTCAATGCCAAGCTCGGCGCCAGTCGTAACCAGGCCAACGCGGCAGGCCGCGGCGAGGGCGGAAACCAGCAGACGCTCTACAACCTGTACAACGCCGGGGTCGCCGTCAACTACAATTTCGACTTGTTCGGCGGCAACCGTCGTGCGCTCGAAGCACTGGCGGCGCAGGCCGATTACCAGGCCTATCAACTGGCGGGTGCGCGCCTGGCCCTGGCGGGCAACATCGTGACCACGGCCTTCGCACAGGCCCAGCTGGGCGAGCAGATCGCGGCGACCGACGCCATCCTGCAGGCCCAACAAGACCAGCTCGACATCGCCCGCAAGCGCTTCGAACTGGGCGCGACCGCCCGGACGGATGTACTGGCCCTGCAAACCCAGGTGGAGCAGACCCGCGCCAGCCTGCCACCCCTGCGCAACCAATTGGAGCAGGCCGACCATCTGCTGGCCGTGCTGACGGCCCGGGCGCCGGGCGCGGCCGACATGCCGCGTTTCACGCTGACCGATTTCACCCTGCCCGAACGCTTGCCGGTGGTGGTGCCGTCGGATCTGGTGCGCCAGCGGCCCGACATCCAGGCGTCCACCGCCTTGCTGCATGCGGCTACGGCCCAGTACGGCGTGGCCGTGTCCAACCTCTATCCGCAGATCGATCTCAGCGCCAGCCTGGGTACGCAGGCCCTGACCACCGGCGCACTGTTCGGTCCCGGGTCGATGATCTGGACTCTGGCCGGGCAACTCGCCCAGCCGCTGTTCAACGCCGGCCTGAAAGCCGGTGCGAACGCCGCCGAAGCCAGTTTGCAGGCGGCGGGCGCCAATTACCAGCAGACCGTGCTGGAGGCGCTGCGCAATGTGGCCGACACCTTGCGCCAGCTGGACAACGATGCCCAGGCCCTGCAAGCGCGGGCCGCAGCCGACGCCTCGGCGCAGGCGTCGCTCGATCTGGTGCGGCAGCAATACCATCTGGGTGCGGCGAGCTACCTGCAGCTCCTCACGGCCCAGCAGCAGGCGCGACAGACCCGCATCGGCCTGATCGCGGCGCAGGCCGCCCGCCTGGCCGACAGCGCGGCCTTGTACCAGGCCATGGGGGGCGGGGTGCTCGACACGCCCAAGGAGACAGTAGCGGCGACGCCTGCCGCGACCTCTGCCACGGTCCCTTGACGGCCGGCCATCTGCAACTCGATTCCTCTCAGGCAAACGCACAACGGAGCACGCGATGACCCCAGGTACAACCAAGCGCATGATCATCATGCTCATTCTCGCCGGCGTGATCGTGGGCGGCGTGGTGGCGTTCCAGGGTTTCAAGAACACCATGATCGGCAAGGCGATCAAGGGCCAGGCCAACCCGCCGCAGACGGTTTCGACGACGGTCGCGCAGACGAGCACCTGGCAGCCGACCGTCGAGGCATTGGGCAGTTTCAGCGCGAGTCAGCAGGCGGCCCTGAGTGCCGAGGTCAGCGGACAGGTCACGGTCATCCATTTCGATTCGGGCCAGAAGGTACGCGCCGGCCAGACGCTGGTTGAGCTCAATCCCGCCCCGTTGAAAGCGCAGCTGGCCCAGTTCGAAGCGGCGGCGGCGCTGGCCGCGACCACGCTCAAGCGCGACGAGGCGCAGCTTGCAGTGCAGGCCATCAGCCAGTCGGTGGTGGATACCGACAAGGCCACACTCAAGAGTGCACAAGCCCAGGTGGCGGCACAAAAAGCGTTGATCGCACAGAAGACGATCAGCGCGCCGTTTCCCGGCCAGCTCGGTATCCGCCAGGTGAACCTGGGCCAGTATCTGGCGCCGGGTACGGCCGTGGTCACGCTGCAGAAACTCGACCCGATGGAAGTCGATTTCACCGTGCCGCAAAGCCAGATCGATCTGGTCCGCGTGGGCATGAAGGCCCAGATCGAAACCAGCGCGGTGCCGGGCCAGACCTTCCATGGCATCGTGACCGCGATCGAGCCGCAGATCGACACTGCCACGCGCAATCTCAAGGTGCGCGCCCGCGTGCCCAATCCCCGCGATACCTTGCTGCCGGGCGCGTTCGCCACGGTGCGCATCGGCCAGGGCGAGCCTGCGCAATACGTCACCCTGCCCAACGCCGCCATCACCTACAACCCCTATGGCGCCACCGTGTTCATCGTGACGGATCATGGCAAGGGCGCGAACGGCAAGTCCGGGCTGACGGTGGAGCAGCGTTTCATCACGACCGGTCCGACGCGCGGCGACCAGGTCGCCATCCTCAAGGGCCTGAAAGCGGGTGAAACCGTGGTGACCGCCGGCCAGCTCAAGCTGCGCAACGGCTCTCCTGTCACGGTGAACAACAGCGTCCAGCCTTCGAACAGTCCGAACCCGAACGTGCCCACCCCCTGAAGGCCGCCGCGATGAACACGAAATTCACGGATATCTTCATCAGGCGCCCGGTGCTGGCCACCGTGGTCAGCCTGGTGATCCTGGTGCTCGGGCTGCGTTCGATCGGGCTGCTACCGGTGCTGCAGTATCCCTACACGCAAAACGCCGTGGTCACGGTCACCACGGTCTATCCGGGGGCCGACGCCAACCTGGTGGCGAGCTTCATCGCCACGCCGCTGGAAAACGCCATCGCCCAGGCCAACGGCATCGACTACATGACGTCGAGCAGCGTACAGGGCATGAGCACCATCACCGTCAACCTGCGGCTGAACTACGCGCCCGACAAGGCGCTCACCGAGATTACCGCCAAGGTCAATTCGGTGCTCAACCAGTTGCCGCCGCAATCCCAGACGCCTGTCCTGTCGGTGAGCATCGGCCAGACCATCGACGCGATGTACATCGGATTCAACAGCGACGTACTCAAGCCCAACCAGATCACCGACTACATCAACCGCTCGGTGCAGCCCAGGCTGCAGGCCGTGGACGGCGTACAGACCGCCGAGATCCTGGGCGCGAAGAACTTCGCCCTGCGCGCCTGGCTCGACCCGCAGAAACTCGCCGCCCACGGCCTGACCGCATCCGATGTGTATTCGGCCTTGGCCGCCAACAACTATCTTTCTTCCACCGGCAATGCCAAGGGCCAGATGGTCCAGGTCAACCTGACAGCCAATACCAACCTGAAGTCGCTCGAAGGGTTCAAGAACCTGATCGTGAAGATGGTCGGTGGACAGGTCGTCAGGCTGACGGACGTGGCCAACGTTTCCTTGGGCGCCGACGATTACGACACAGCGGTCGCCTTCGACGGCAAGTCGTCGGTGTTCGTCGGCATCCAGGTCGCGCCGGGCGCCAATCTGCTCGACGTCATCGCCCGCGTGCGCAAGGTCATGCCCGACATCCAGTCGCAACTGCCGACCGGCCTGCAGGGCGGCATCATCTACGACTCGACCAAGTTCGTGAATTCCTCGATCAACGAAGTGATCAAGACGCTGATGGAGGCCGTGCTCATCGTCACTGCGGTCGTGTTCATCTTCCTCGGTTCGCTGCGCTCGGTGATCATTCCGCTGGTCGCCATCCCGCTGTCCATCGTCGGCACGTTCACCGTGATGCTGGCGCTGGGCTATTCCATCAACCTGCTCACGCTGCTGGCGATCGTGCTGGCCATCGGCCTGGTGGTCGACGACGCCATCATCGTCGTGGAGAACGTCAGCCGCCATCTCGAGAACGGCATGTCGCGGATGGACGCGGCGGTGCGCGCCGCGCGCGAACTGGCGAATCCCATCATCGCGATGACCATCGTGCTGGTGGCTGTATACGTCCCCATCGGCTTCATGGGCGGGCTGACCGGTGCGCTGTTCACCGAGTTCGCCTTCACCCTGGTGGGGACGGTCGTCATGTCGGCGGTGATCGCGCTGACCTTGTCGCCGATGATGTGCTCGCGTCTGCTGAAAGCGCCCAATCCGCAGAGCCGCAACTGGCAGGACCGGCTGGTTCTGTTCCTGGATCGCAGCTTCGAGCGCCTGCACGCACGCTACGAGCGCCTGCTTCAAGGCTCGCTCAATCACCTGCCGGTCACGGCGGTGATGTCGGCCATCATTCTCGGCTCCATCTATTACCTGTATTCGACCTCGATGTCGGAGCTGGCGCCGCAGGAAGACCAGGGCGTGCTGATCAGCATCGCCTTCAACAATCCCACGGCCACCATCGATCAGCGGCAGCTCTACGCCAGCCAGATCTACGACGTGTTCAAGGGCTTTCCGGAAACCGACCATGTCTTCCAGGTCAATTCGCCCGCCCAGGTCATCGGCGGCATGGTACTCAAGCCCTGGGATGCGCGTACCCAGACCGCCACGGATTTGCAGCCTGCATTGCAGAAGAAACTGGGCCAGATCGCCGGCTCGCAGATCGCGGTGTTCCAGCCGCCACCGCTGCCGGGTGCCCGCGGCGTGCCGATCCAGTTCGTCATCACCACCTCCGAGTCGTTCGACAAGCTGTACGCGGTATCGCAGCAGTTCCTGCAGGAGGCGCAGAAGACCGGGCAGTTCATCTTCCTGCAGTCCGATCTGCGCCTCGACCTGCCGCAGACCCGCATCGAGATCGACCGCAATATGGCCGCACAGCTGGGCCTGAACATGCAGGACATCGGCTCGGCGCTGTCGGCCATGCTGGGCGGCGGCTACGTGAATTTCTTCGAGCTGGGCGGCCGCGCCTACAAGGTCATCCCCCAGGTCGACCAGCGCTACCGCCTGAATCCGGATCAGCTCATGCATTACTACCTGCGCACCGCGAGCGGCAGCATGGTGCCGCTGTCCACCGTGGTGCATTTCAGTACCGTGGTCCAGCCCGAAACGATCAGTCACTTCCAGCAGGCCAACGCGGCCACCATCCAGGGCGTGGCCTTGCCCTTCGTGGCCCAGGGACAGGCGCTGGAGAGCCTGAAGCAGCTGGCCCAGCGCACGCTGCCCGCCGGCTATACCTTCGACTACGCCGGGCCTTCCCGCCAGTTCGTCCAGGAATCGGGCGGGCTGGTGCTGACCTTCTTCTTCGCCCTGGTGATCATCTTCCTGGCGCTGGCTGCACAGTTCGAGAGCTTCCGCGATCCCATCATCATCCTGGTGTCGGTCCCCATGGCCATCTCGGGGGCGCTCCTGTTCATCAACCTCGGCATCGGCCATGCCACGCTGAACATCTACACTGAAGTGGGCCTGGTCACCCTGATCGGGTTGATCTCCAAGCACGGCATCCTGATCGTGGAGTTCGCCAACAACCTGCAGCGCGAAGGGCAGAGCAAGCTCGACGCCATCAAGCATGCTGCGGGCCTGCGCCTGCGGCCGATCCTGATGACCACTGCGGCCATGGTGTTCGGCGTGATGCCCTTGATCACCGCCAGTGGCGCGGGCGCGGTGAGCCGCTTCAACATGGGCCTGGTCATTGCGACCGGGTTGTCGATCGGCACGCTGTTCACCCTGTTCGTGGTGCCGGCCATGTACATGATGCTGGGCGCCGATCATGGCGGCACGACGGCACGACCCGAAGAACCGCCGTCCCCCGCCGTATAGCGACGAGACTGGCCTGACGAAGCGACATCGAATTGAGGAGCGAGCATGAATGACCCCACCCCATCCGGCCATCCGAAGGAACTTCTGCTTCCCACGGATATCGAGGGGTTCGATTCCCTGGCCGAGTTGGCCCTGGATATGCGTTCGTCGTGGAACCATGCCACCGACCCTGTCTGGCGAAAACTGGACCCCGAACTCTGGGCGCTGACGCGGAATCCCTGGGTCGTGTTGCAGACGGTGTCGCGCGAGAAATTGCAGGGCGTGCTGGCCGATCCTGCTTTCCGCAAGAGTCTTGACGCGCTCGTGCAGACGCGACGAAATGCCGGCGAGGCCCCGGCGTGGTTTCAGCAGGCCCACCCACGCGCGCAACTCGGTTGTGTCGCCTACTTCAGCATGGAATACATGTTGAGCGAGGCCTTGCCCATTTATTCGGGCGGGCTCGGCAACGTGGCGGGCGATCAGCTCAAGGCGGCCAGCGATCTGGGCATTCCGGTCATCGGGGTGGGACTGCTCTACCAGCAAGGCTATTTTCGCCAGGAGATCGACAAGGACGGCATGCAGCAGGCGCGCTTTCCCTACAACGACCCCGGACAGCTGCCCATCACGCCCCTGCGCAAACCGGATGGAGAGTGGCTGCGGCTGGAAATCGCGCTGCCCGGATACTCGGTCTGGCTGCGCGCCTGGCAGGTCCAGGTCGGCCGCGTGAAGCTTTACCTGCTGGACAGCAACGACGCCGCGAACTATCCCGCGCATCGCGGCATCACCAGCGAGCTATACGGTGGCGGCCCCGAGTTGCGGCTGAAGCAGGAAATGCTGCTGGGAATCGGCGGCTGGCGGCTGCTCCAGGCGCTCGGCATCCAGCCGGAAGTCTGTCATCTGAACGAAGGGCATGCGGCCTTTGCCGTGCTGGAACGCGCCTGCAGCTTCATGCAGGCGAACGGGCAGCCGTTCGAAGTCGCGCTCGCCGTCACCCGCGCGGGGAATCTCTTCACTACGCACACGGCGGTCGCGGCCGGATTCGACCGTTTCGCGCCGGCCCTGGTCGAGCAATATCTGGGCGGATACGCCGAGCAGAAGCTCGGTATCACGCGCCATGACTTGCTGGCCTTGGGCCGGCAGAACCCGAACGACGCCTCGGAACCCTTCAATATGGCGTATCTGGCGATTCGCGGAAGCGGCGCGGTGAATGGCGTCAGCAGCCTGCACGGCCGGGTGAGCCGGCATCTGTTCGCGCCGCTCTTTCCGCACTGGCCGGTGGACGAAGTGCCCGTCGGCCATGTGACCAACGGCGTCCATATGCCGACCTGGGACTCGGCCGCGGCCGACGTGCTGTGGACGGAAGCCTGCGGCAAGGACCGCTGGCTGGATGGATCGGGTACGCTGGAGCAGGACATACGCCGCCTCTCCGATGCCCGGCTCTGGGAGTTCCGCACGACCGCCAGCGCATCCCTGGTCGACTACGCGCGCGACCGCCTGTCCCGGCAGCTTACGGCGTCCGGCGCGCCGCCCGAAGCCATCGCCGAGGCGAAGCACCTGTTCGACTGCAATACCCTGACGCTGGGTTTTGCACGCCGTTTCGCGACGTACAAACGACCGAACCTGCTGCTTCACGATCCGGAACGCCTGCTGCGCCTACTGTCCAATCCGCAACGCCCGGTACAACTCATCATCGCCGGCAAGGCCCATCCCGCCGACCTGGCCGGGCAGGCCCTGATCCAGCAATGGATCCATTTCATCCGCCGTCCCGAGGCGCGCCCGCACGTGATCTTCCTCAGCGACTACGACATGCACCTGACCGAACACCTGGTGCAGGGCGTGGACATCTGGCTCAACACGCCGCGACGCCCTTGGGAGGCGTGTGGAACGAGTGGCATGAAGGTGCTGGTCAATGGCGGCATCAACCTGTCGGAACTGGACGGCTGGTGGGCGGAAGCCTACACGCCGGAAGTGGGATGGGCGCTGGGGGATGGTCAGGAGCATGATGACGATCCGGCCTGGGACGCGGCCGAAGCCGAAGCGCTCTACGACCTGCTCGAGCGCGAAGTGATCCCGGAATTCTATACGCGCGACGAGCAGGGCATCCCCGGGGCCTGGGTGGCGCGGATGCGGGAAAGCATGGCGCAATTGACGCCGCGCTACTCCACCAACCGCGCGGTGCGCGAATACACCGAGCAGCATTATCTCCCGGCCGCCTCGGCCTATCTCACACGCGCCGCCGAGCAGGGCGCGCTCGGTGCGCAACTGGTGAAAATGCGGCACACGCTGGAACAGGATTGGACGGCCCTGCGGTTTGGGGAAGTCAAACTGGACAGCACGGACGGACAGCACGTATTCGAGATCCAGCTGTACCTCGACGACGTCGATCCCGATACGGTGCGGGTCGAACTGTATGCCAATGGAGTGGACGGTGCGCCCTCCGTGCGGGTGGCGATGCAGCGGGTGCGGCAACTGGTGGGGGCGGCCAACGGCTATGCGTATCATGCCGTGGTCCCCGCAACCCGTCCGGCGACGGACTACACGGCGCGCCTCATTCCGTTCCACGCCAGCCTGGCGGTCCCGCTGGAAGATGCGCATATCCTCTGGCAACGTTGAGGTCGGTCGATCGTGAACTCCCCGGAACGCCCGCTGCACGACTACGTCGCCGAGGTGTCCGAGCGCACCGACATACGGCGGGGCGTGCCTTTGCCCCTGGGGGTCCATGCGTCCGAAGGGGGCGCGAACTTCGCTCTGTTCAGCCGTCATGCCAGCCGTGTTCGGCTGGAACTGTTCGATCGGGCGCATGACGCCGTGCCAGCCCGGGCCATCGATCTGGACCCGGCCCGCAATCGCACCGGCGACGTCTGGCATGTCTGGGTACAGGGGATACAAACGGGCCAGCTGTATGCCTATCGTGTCGACGGCCCGTACCGGCCCCAGGACGGCCATCGCTTCAATTTCCGCAAGCTGCTCCTGGACCCCTTCGCGACGGCAATCTCGCAACGCTCGCCTTGGGATTTCGGGCTGGCGCGTGGATACGATCCAGCGGCGCCAGATCCGGATCGGATGCCTTCCCCGGTGGACGACGCCGGCTCCATGCCGAAATGCGTGTTCATCCACGAGTCGTTCCACTGGCATGACGACCTGCCGCCCAGGCGCCCCTGGTCTGAGACCGTGATTTACGAAACCCATGTCCGCGGTTTCACCGTCCATCCCACTGCTGGCGTCGACCATCCGGGCACCTACCGCGGCCTGATGGAAAAGATCCCTTATTTGAAAGACCTGGGCGTGACGGCTGTGGAACTGATGCCGGTGCACGAGTTCAACGAATGCCCGTTGCCGGGCAGCAATCCACAAACCGGCACACCGCTCAGAAACTACTGGGGCTACGATCCCGTGGCCTTTCTGGCGCCGAAGGCCGCCTACAGCAGCGCGGGTGGCCAGGGCCAGCAGACGCTGGAATTCAAGGAGATGGTACGTGCGCTCCACCAGGCCGGGATCGAAGTGATCCTGGATGTCGTCTTCAACCATACGGCGGAAGGCAACGAGCTGGGGCCGACCTTGAGTTTTCGCGGGATCGACAACGCGATCTTCTACATGCTGACGCCGGACCTGCGCCATTACAGGAACTATGCGGGCACCGGCAATACCATCAACGCGAATCATCCCGTGGTGCGGGACCACATCCTGGGGGCGTTGCGCCACTGGGTAGTGGAGATGCGTGTGGACGGATTCCGCTTCGACCTGGCGTCGATTCTCGGGCGCGACGGCGCGGGCAGACTGCTGGCCAGTGCGCCGCTGCTCGAGCGGATCGCCGAGGACCCGATCCTGCGGGATGTGAAGCTCATCGCCGAGGCGTGGGACGCCGCCGGCGCCTATGAAGTGGGAAGTTTCTCCGAACGGCGCTGGGCGGAATGGAACGGACGCTATCGGGACGACGTCCGGCGTTTCTGGCGCGGCGATGCGGGAATGCTCGGTCTTTTTGCCAGCCGCCTCTGCGGCAGCGCCGACATCTATGCCCAGTCGGGCAAAGGTCCCGAGGCCAGCATCAATTTCGTCACCTGCCACGACGGCTTCACCTTGAACGACCTGGTGAGCTATCGCACCAAGCACAACGAGGCGAACGGTGAGGACAACCGGGACGGGACCGACGCCAACTTCAGCGACGCTTGCGGCATCGAAGGGGAGTCGACGGATCCTGCGATCGAGACGATGCGCAGTCGCCAGATCAGGAATTTCCTGCTGACGCTGCTGATCTCGCGCGGCGTGCCGATGCTGTTGGGCGGGGACGAGTTTCGTCGTACCCAGGGCGGCAACAACAATGCCTGGTGCCAGGACAACGAGACGAGCTGGGTTGACTGGCAACTGCTCGAACAGCACCGGGAACTCCATCGATTCGTGCGCGAAATGCTCGCCTTTCGCCGGGCGCATCCGGTCTTGAGCCGGGAACAGTTCTATACGGAAGCGGAGATCCAGTGGTTCGGCCCGGACGGCAATGTGCCCGACTGGTTCGATCCGTCGGCCAGACAGCTGGCTTGCCGCATACGGGAGGACGCGCATGACAGCCTGTTCCTCATATTCAATGCCGGCAGCGAGTGCGTCGACTTTCGCGTGCCCGAGGCGCCGGACGATCGGCACTGGCATCGGGTGGTGGATACGCATCGTCCGGCGCCCGAGGATATCGCCTCGCCGGGCACGGCGCCGCGGCTGGATGCACCCGTGGCCTATCAGGTCGCACCGCGCACGGGCGTCGTCCTCGCAACGCGAAGATGACGTCCTTCCACCCGGGGAATTCGATCTATGCTGAAACCTGAAAAATCCTTCGTCCTGTCGGTCAATGGTGGTTCGTCCAGCATCAAGTTCGCCTTGTTCGACACGGGTACGTCCCTGCATCGGGTTCTGCGAGGCAGGATCGAACGGATCGGCATGCCGGCCGCCACGTTCACGGTGCAGGGAACGAATCGTGCCGATGCCTTTTCGCGTCCCGTGTCCGCCCCGGATCACATGGCCGCGGTCGGTGTATTGATGGATTGGATCGAGGGCCAGATCGCAAGCGGGGCGCTGGCTGCCATCGGCCACCGTGTGGTGCATGGCGGGCCCGCGTACTGGGAAGCGCAGCGGATCACGCCGGCGATGATCGAAACCTTGCATCAGCTGAGCCCGTTCGACCCCGAGCATCTGCCGGAAGAAATTCTCCTGACCGAAGCCTTCCATCGCCGTTTTCCGGACGTTCCGCAGATCGCCTGCTTCGATACCGCCTTCCACCATGACATGCCGCGCGTGGCCCGCTTGCTGCCGATCCCGCGGCGTTACGACGCGCAGGGCGTCCGGCGCTACGGCTTTCACGGCCTCTCCTGCGCCTACCTCATGGAAGAACTCGCGCGGTTGGACGGCGCCCGATCGGCGCAGGGGCGGGTGATCCTGGCGCATCTCGGCAATGGCGCGAGCGTGACGGCCGTGCATGCAGGGACAAGCATCGACACCAGCATGAGCTTCACGCCGACCGCGGGCCTGCCCATGAGCACCCGCAGCGGCGATCTGGATCCGGGACTGGCCTGGTATCTGGCGCGTACCGAGAACATGACGGCGAAACAATTCCACCATATGGTCAACCATGAATCGGGATTGCTCGGCGTATCGGAGACCAGCGCCGACATGCAGGACCTGCTCGCGCGCGAAGCGGACGATGTCCGCGCAGCGGAAGCGGTGGCGCTGTTCTGCTATCAGGCGAAGAAACAGATCGGCGCCCATGCCGCCGCGCTGGGCGGGATCGATGCGCTGGTCTTCGCCGGCGGCATCGGCGAAAACGCGCCGGCCGTTCGTGCGCGCATCGGCGAGGGACTCGGCTTCCTCGGCATCGAGCTGGATGCGGCGCGTAACGCGGTGGACGCGGGCGTGATTTCCGCGGACGCCAGCAGGGTGCGGGTTCGCGTCATCCGCACGGACGAAGAGCAGATGATCGCCCGATCGGTCTGCCGCATTCTCGATCTTATGAATAAGTAAGGAGCCCACATGAATGCCACGCCAAAGACCCTTTCGCCGGACCTGCTGAACAGGATGGACGCCTATTGGCGTGCGGCAAACTATCTCTCGGTCGGGCAAATCTATCTCTACGACAACCCGTTGCTGAAGCGGCCGCTGGCGATGGGCGACGTCAAGCGCATGCTGCTGGGGCACTGGGGCACGACGCCGGGCCAAAACTTCATCTACACGCACTTGAACCGGCTCATCAAGAAGTACGACCTCAACATGATCTACGTGTCCGGCCCCGGGCACGGCGGTCCGGCCGTCGTGAGCCATACCTATCTCGAAGGCACGTACAGCGAGATCTATCCCAACATCAGCCAGGACGAGGCGGGGTTGCAGAAGCTCTTTCTCCAGTTTTCCTTTCCCGGCGGCATTCCCAGCCACGCGTCGCCTGAATGCCCGGGCTCGATACACGAAGGCGGCGAACTGGGCTATTCGCTCAGCCATTCCTTCGGGGCGGTGTTCGACAATCCCGATCTCGTCGTCGCTTGCGTCGTCGGGGACGGCGAGGCGGAAACCGGACCGCTGGCCACGGCGTGGCATTCCAACAAGTTTCTCGATCCGGTCACCGATGGCGCGGTGCTGCCGATTCTGCACCTCAACGGCTACAAGATCGCCAACCCTACCATTTTCGCCCGCATCGAGCCGGAAGAACTGGATCAGTTCTTCCGCGGCTGCGGCTGGATGCCCTATTACGTCGAGGGTGATGAACCGGCGCTGATGCACGAGGCCATGGCGGCGACGCTCGACATCGCGATGGAGGAGATCAAGCGCATCCAACACGAAGCACGCGTCAACGGCAACACCATGCGCCCGCGCTGGCCGGTGATCGTGCTCAAATCGCCCAAGGGCTGGACTGGGCCGAAGATGCTCGATGGCCTGCAAATCGAAGGCACCTTCCGTGCGCACCAGGTGCCGATTGCCGTGGATGCCGAGCATCCCGAACACCTCAAGCTGCTGGAAGCGTGGCTGAAGAGCTACCGGCCGGAGGAACTGTTCGACGAGTCGGGCCGCCTCAAACCGGAACTGGCCGAACTCGCGCCAGAAGGTGAGCGACGCATGGGCGCCAATCCCCACGCCAACGGAGGCCTGCTGCTACGTGATCTGATCATGCCGGATTTCCAGGACTACGCGGTGACGGTGCCGTCGCCCGGGGCCGTGACGGCGGCCGACACGCACGAACTCGGCGTGTTCCTGCGCGACGTGGCCAAGCTCAATCGGGCGCAACGCAATTTCAGGATCTTCGGCCCTGACGAGACGCTTTCCAATCGCCTGAATGCCGTGTTTGAGGTCACCGATCGGCAGTGGGACGCACGCACGCAGGACAACGACGAATTCCTCGCCCTGGACGGCAGGGTCATAGAGATGCTGAGCGAGCATCAGTGCCAGGGGTGGCTCGAGGGGTACCTGCTCACCGGGCGACACGGCCTGTTCAACAGCTACGAGTCGTTCATCCACATCGTCGACTCGATGTTCAACCAGCACGCCAAATGGCTGAAGGTCACGGCTGACCTGCCGTGGCGGCGGAAAATCGCGTCGCTGAATTACCTGCTCGCGTCGCATGTCTGGCAGCAGATGCACAATGGTTTCACCCACCAGGATCCGGGCTTCATCGATCACGTCGTCAACAAGAAAGCCGCCATCGTGCGCGTTTACCTGCCGCCGGACGCCAACTGCCTGCTCTCGGTCTGGGACCATTGCCTGCGCAGCCGGCATTATGTCAACGTCGTGATCGCCGGCAAGTACCAGGCGCCGCAGTGGCTCACCATGGATGCGGCCATCAAGCATTGCACCCAGGGTGTCGGCATCTGGCAATGGGCCAGCAACGATCAGGCCGTCGCGCCCGACGTGGTGATGGCCTGCTGTGGCGACGTGCCTACGCTGGAAACGCTGGCTGCCGTCTCCATTCTGCGCGAGCGCCTGCCCGATGTGAAAATCCGTGTGGTCAACGTCGTCGACCTCATGAAGCTGCAGCCGCAGACGGAGCATCCGCACGGTCTGAGCGACAGGGATTTCGACGAGATCTTCACCCGCGACAAGCCGGTGATCTTCGCCTTCCACGGCTATCCGTGGCTGATCCACCGGCTCACCTACCGCCGTACCAATCACGACAACTTCCACGTCCGTGGCTACAAGGAGGAGGGCACCATCACCACGCCTTTCGACATGACGGTACTGAACGACCTCGATCGCTTCCACCTCGTGATGGACGCCATCGACCGCCTGCCGCAGACCGGTGATAAGGGCGTCTACCTGAAGCAGCAGCTCAAGGACAAGCTCATCGAGCACAAGCAGTACATCAACAAGTACGGCCAGGACATGCCGGAAATTCGGGATTGGAAGTGGGGCACGGTCTGAGGCGTAACCACGCTATTCGCCAAGGCGCGGTTGGATAGATGGGCACACTTCCATCCCGCGAACCGTTTCCGAACGCCGGACACAGGCGGAACAACCATGCCGGTGATTCGCAACTGGAAATGGAAAGGATGAGGCCGCGATGGCGCTGCGACTGATCGAAATGGTGTTGCCGGAGCAGGACGGCACGGAAATCCGTGCGCTTCTCCAGGAGCACAAGACGCTCGAATACCGGCAGATCCGCTTGCCCGATGGGGACGTGCTGGTGAGGATATTGCTGGATGCGGAACAGAGCGAGGCCGTGCTCGATCTGTTGGGGGAACGTTACGCCGGAAAAGAGGGCAACCGGGTGGTGATTCTGGCTGTTGAGGCGACCTTGCCACGTGCTGAACCAGAGCCAGAGCCTGAGCCAGAACCCGAGCAGCCCGCTCCACAGGAGAAACCGCCGGAACGGATCAGCCGTGAGGAGTTGTACGAGGACATCAAGGATGCCGCGCAGTGCTCGCGGGTCTATCTGACGATGGTGGTGTTGTCCACCATCGTGGCAGCCGTTGGCCTGTATTACAACAGTGTGGCCATCATCATCGGGGCGATGGTGATCGCACCCCTGCTCGGGCCGAACATGGCGTTGGCGCTCGCCACGACCCTTGGCGACCTGACCCTGCTTCGGCGTGCGTTCCTGACAGCGCTGGCCGGGATTGCGGTGGCGATGGTGTTGTCGATGATCATCGGCGTGCTGCTGCAGGTGGACCCGGCAATACCGGAAATTGCATCGCGCGACGGAGTGGGGCTGGGCGACCTCGTCGTGGCCTTGGCATCGGGTGCGGCAGGGGCACTGGCGTTCACGACAGGGGTGTCGGCGATCCTGATCGGGGTGATGGTGGCCGTGGCGCTATTGCCGCCGCTGGTGGCATTCGGGCTGCTGCTTGGCAGCGGGCATGCGGCACTGGCGATGGGTGCGTTGTCACTGTTTCTGATGAATCTGATCTGCGTGAATCTGGCTGGAGTAACGACGTTTCTGGTGCAGGGCATTCGTCCGGCGACATGGTGGGAGAA
This sequence comes from Thiobacillus denitrificans, assembly GCA_002343685.1. Classification (GTDB taxonomy): domain Bacteria; phylum Pseudomonadota; class Gammaproteobacteria; order Burkholderiales; family Thiobacillaceae; genus Thiobacillus; species Thiobacillus denitrificans_A. The sequence goes on from DDRS01000015.1 coordinate 64,363, forward strand.
AGATCGCGCCTCGAAAGCCACGCGCATCGCCATTGCGTTGTGGCTGGTGGTGTTGGCGGCATTGGGCGGCATGATCCTGTTGTTGCACAAAAACTGAACAGGCATGGGCAGGAAGCCGTGAAACGCCGTTTCCCTTCATGCATCGTATTCAACCTCTCGGCAACGTTCGGCCAGATGAGTCAGGGAACCGGGTAGTGGGGATGCATGAACGGGGGTTGGAAAAAGGATTGGCAGCACGGCATGGCGACACTCTGCAAACCATTCACGAAAGCGGCGGTCAATAGTTTGGTCACGTCGACGCGGTCGAAGCAGGGGCGTGGTTGAGGGAAGCGCAACGGCTTCGGTTTCATTCAATGCAGCGAATGCCAAGGGCATGAGCATGAGCCACTCCGATGGCTCAGGAACCCTGTGTCAGCGCAAGGACAGGAGTAGAGCCATATGGAAGCCAATCGTGGCCAGGCCGAGCTATCCGGATTGAAGCCCGGCGCACATGACGATCTGAAATCCCTGCCGCTACCGGAAGTGGAGAAAAAACTGGGGTCGTCGCCGGACGGTCTCAGCCAGGCCGAAGCGCAGAAGCGGTTGGCGCAATACGGGCCGAACGAACTGGAAGAGAAAAAGGCCAATGCTTTCCTGAAATTCCTCAGCTATTTCTGGGGTCCCATCCCGTGGATGATCGAAGCCGCTGTCATCCTCTCGGCGGTAGCCCAACATTGGCCGGACTTTGTCATCATCCTCGTGCTGCTTCTAGCCAATGCCGTGGTCGGATTCTGGGAAGAACACCAGGCGGGCAACGCCATTGCCGCGCTGAAGGCCAAACTGGCAATCAAGGCCCAGGTGAAGCGCGATGGGCAGTGGACCACCCCGGCGGCGCGTGAACTGGTGCCGGGCGACGTCATCCATCTGCGTCTGGGCGATATCGTGCCGGCGGACGCACGCTTGCTGGAAGGCGATCCGATCGAGGTGGATCAGTCCGCGCTGACCGGCGAATCCTTGCCTGTCACGCACACATCCGGCGAGGCGGTATTTTCCGGCTCGATCGTCCGCACCGGCGAAATCGACGCGCTGGTCTATGCCACGGGAACGAACACCTATTTCGGCAAGACGGCGCAACTGGTACAGGGGGCGCAGACAACCAGCCATTTCCAGCGCGCGGTGCTGAGAATCGGCAATTACCTGATCGTCCTCGCGGTGGTGTTGGTGGCGATCATCATTACCGTCGCGCTGTTTCGCGATGACCCCATTCTCACCACCCTGCAGTTTGCCCTGGTGCTGACCGTGGCCGCAATCCCGGTTGCAATGCCTACCGTGCTGTCGGTGACCATGGCGGTCGGCGCGCGACTGCTGGCCAGGAAAGAGGCGATCGTCACCCGCTTGGCGGCCATCGAGGAACTGGCGGGGGTGGACGTGTTGTGTTCGGACAAGACCGGCACCCTGACCCAGAATAAATTGACCTTGGGCGATCCCTTCAGCGTCGATGGCATCCCGGCCGATCGGGTCATCCTCGACGCCGCACTGGCCTCGCGCGCAGACAACCAGGACACCATCGATCTGGCCGTCCTGGGCGGGCTGAAAGACAAGGATGCGTTGAAGGCTTATGGGGTGCTTCACTTCCAGCCATTCGACCCGGTGCACAAGCGTACCGAGGCGACCGTCAAGGGGCCGGGTGGCGACGAATTCAAGGTGACCAAGGGCGCGCCGCAGGTGATCCTGGAATTGTCAGCCAATGCCGATGAGGTCGTCACGGCTGTCGATCAGGCCGTCAATGAATTTGCGGCGCGCGGTTTTCGTTCCCTGGGTGTGGCGCGAACCGATGGCGACGGTCAATGGCAGTTTGTCGGCGTATTGCCCTTGTTCGATCCGCCGCGCGAGCAGGCCAGGGCGACCATCGCAACCGCGCGCGAAATGGGCGTGAGCGTCAAGATGGTGACGGGCGATGCGCTGGCCATCGCGCGCGAGACTGCGGGCAAGCTGGGACTGGGAGCAAATCTCCTCGATGCCAGCGGCTTTGGCGACACCCGGCATCAGCAAACGGGACAACTGGCGGCGTCCATCGAAAATGCCGACGGCTTTGCCCAAGTCTTTCCCGAACATAAATACCACATCGTCGACGTCCTGCAGCAACGCGGGCATATCGTCGGCATGACAGGCGATGGGGTGAACGATGCCCCCGCATTGAAGAAGGCCGACTGCGGCATTGCCGTCTCGGGCGCGACGGATGCGGCGCGCGCGGCGGCGTCCATCGTGCTGATGACGCCCGGCCTGTCGGTGATCGTCGACGCGATCAAGGAAAGCCGGAAAATTTTCCAGCGGATGAACAGCTATGCGATCTATCGCATCACGGAAACGCTGCGCGTACTGCTGTTCATGACCCTGTCCATCCTGGTGTTCAATTTTTACCCGGTGACCGCGGTGATGATCGTGATGCTGGCCCTGCTCAACGACGGGGCCATTCTGTCCATCGCCTACGACAACGTGCACTACAAGAACACGCCCGAAGCCTGGAACATGCCCAGCGTACTGGGTGTCGCCACGGTGCTGGGGGTAACCGGGGTCGTTTCCGCCTTTGGCCTGTTCTATCTCGGCGAGCGCGTCTTCCATCTCGACCGTGCGCATGTCCAGACCTTGATGTACCTGAAACTGTCCGTCGCGGGGCACCTGACGATTTTCCTGACCCGTACGCGTGGCCCGTTCTGGTCGATACGTCCCGCGCCGATCCTGTTGCTGGCGGTGGTCGGCACGCAGTTGGTGGCGACGTTGATCGCGGTCTACGGCGTATTCATGACGCCGCTGGGCTGGGGCTGGGCGCTCATGGTGTGGGGGTATGCCCTGGCGTGGTTTTTCATCAATGATCTTGCCAAGCTCGCCGCCTACCGGATCTTCGATCCGGACACGCGCGCCGGTTTGGCGCATGCCTGACGGGCCGCCGGTTGGCGAGAAAAAACCGGCTTGCGCCGGTTTCGGGACTCCACGCGCCTATCCGCATGCGCGAACAGGCGTGCGCGGACAGGCCGGGCCGGCTTACGGCGCCGGCGGCAAGGCCTGGACCATGCGCTTCCAGCTGAACGGCCCGAAGCTGCTCGCGCTGGCGCGGCCATCGCTGTCGCCCGGCTTGACCATGAGCTTGACCCATTCCATCGGGGCGACGCTGCCATGCACCACGATGCGGTGGAAGTTCTTCACGTCGTAACCGTTGGGATGGCTGTCATAGGCGTCGTCGCTGCACGCCGCTTCCGTGGCGCCATTCTCGGCGGCACAGGGCGCGCCCTTGAGCAGCGGGTTGTCCGAACGATAGCCGTGGGAGTCGCCGTTCAAAAGCAGAACCGGCTTGCCGAATGCGGTCGTGTGCAGCGCGATGCTGTCGATGAACTGCCGGTAGTTGGCGATGTGCAGGTCCTTCGGATCATGCCCGTCGAGATCCCACATGTCGGCCTGGATCTGGATCACCACGGCCCGGGCGTGATTTGTCCTGGCGAGGGCGAAGGCCTTGTCGAGCCAGCGCAGGTCGGCACTGGTGCGCTTGAGGATCTCGTCGGTCTGCGCTTGCGTGCGGTCGAGGCCGAACCAGTTGTCTTCGTCGTTGTTCGAGCCGCCCGGAACGTTCAGGGTCACGAACACGACGCCAGCCTGCTCCCACATCACGTTCTCTACGTATTCGGCGTCGGTCGGATAGTTCGCATCGTAGGCCTGGGCCTGCGAGATCAGCGGCTTGTCGACGGCGATGGCATTGCCGGGCGTGGCAAAGAAAATGTCGCGGACATATCCCAGGTTCGCGAGCGGATCGAGACCGCCTTCCTTGCTCTTGTGGCAGTCGGTCCATTCGTTGTCGCCGGGGGTGTACACCACGGGCGACTGGAAGGCAGTCCAGAGGTCGTAGATCGACTGATCGTAGGCCTGGGAGCAGGTCTGCTTGCCGGAGTGGATGTCGCCGACGTGGAGAACCAGCGAAACATCGCGATCGTCGTTGATCGTCTTGATGAACGCCGGGGTGGCATCGAACTGGGCCGTGTCGGCGTCCTTGGTGCCGTAGGGCGAGTCGCCGAATACGGCGATGCCGAGCACGCCATGCGCATCATGGGATGCCTTGTCATGGAACGAATGGGCCTGGGCTGCGGTGGCTGCAAACACGCTGGCGCCCAGCATCAGGGGAAGAATGAGTTTTCGCACGGTTTGATTCTCCGGTGGTCGTGGTCATGAGGAGGGCGACGTCCCATTCACCGCAACGACAGGATTTGGAAGACGCCGGGTCGGCAATCGAAATTGCTGCCCGGATTGTTGGATTCGTAGATGACATCGCAATGACAAAGGATCATCGTTGCGAAAAAATCGGCCACTTGGCCGGCTTCAGGAATCCCCGTGCGACGTACTGGCCTTTGACGGGGATTTAATCGCTGTCCTTGCCGAGTGCGACAAACAGCCCGTCAAGCTGGCCAACCGGCCGACCGGCGTATTCGAGCACGCATGAAACCGCGATCCTGGCACGGCCCCGTCGCCGAAGCGTGCGCGTGAAAACGGTCCAGGCCAGCGGATCCGAAAGAAAGGAGCGCGCCGTGAAGCTGCCGCCGATGGGGCGTTCGTAGCGCATGGTATTGCGCTGGATCACCAGCCGGCTGTCGATGCCTTCGTCGTGCAAACGCGCATGAAGCAGCGACCAGGCTGCAAGGATGGCGATGGCCGAGGCGCTGCCGCCGAACACGGTGCCGCAGTGGTTGATGTTCGGCGGCAGGGGCGCGCTCAGTACGACGTCATCGGGCCGTACCGACACGACCGAGACGTGCATGGCCTGCGACAGGGGGATGTGCTGATGTAGATAGTGTTCGAGTTCGTTTGGCGACACGATGCATTCCTGGGGTAGTACGAGTCGGCACGGCCAGCCCTCTGGCATCGTGCGGGATCGCCCCGGAATTATGCTATGGCCGGCCTCGGCCCGGGAAGCCTGTGTGGGGCAGGCCGTGTCCGGTTTCCGGTCAGCGCCGGGAAAGCAGGAATGTCCTCAGTGCGACAGCATCGTTGAATCGTTCTTCCCGTGCAGCGAACAACAGCGTCACCGGGCCGGTTCCGAGGGCCGCGATCGCATGTGTCAGCGCTGCGGGCTGCTGCTGCAATTCCTGCAGGTAGCGACGCTGGAATTCCTCCCACTTCGCGGGCTCGTGATTGAACCATTTGCGCAGTTCTGTGCTGGGGGCCAGTTCCTTAAGCCACAGGTCGATGCGGGCTTTGTCGCGGGCAAGCCCGCGCGGCCACAGCCGGTCGACCAAAACCCGCATGCCGTCTTCAGCGGAGGGGGCTTCGTAGACCCGCTTGACGCGGATGTCCACCCGCAGGCCCTATGGCGTGACACCGCACACCACGCGTGCGCCGCCGCCGCCCAGCGGGGCCGGATGGTCAGCGTGGTTGTCGCCGCCGGCATGGATCATCAGCGAGCGTCCTTTCAGGTCCGCCATGTTCAGGCGCGGCGCGAGCACCGGCTGGGTTGCACTGCCGTTCGGGTCGACGTAGAGCGGCGGCAGGTCACCCAGATGCCCATCGCCCCAGGGCGTGCCATGGCGATTGGTCTTTTCAGGATCGTAATGCCCGCCTGCGGCAAGGGCGGCGACCATCTTTCCATCCTTTTCCTTCGGACCGCAATCGGGATTCTGGTGCACATGGAATCCATGCAGGCCGGGCGCCAAACCTTTGAGATCAGGTGTGAACACCAGGCCGTAGCGGGATTGCGAGACGGTGATCTGGCCGACCGACGGGCCGATACCTTGTTCGTTCACGCTGTGCATCGGGACCGCCATGTCGGCGATGGCGCTCCAGGATGCAAGGCTGGAAACGAGGGCACATACCAATAACCGGGCTTTCATGTCGGGCTCCTTCTGGGGGAAGTGCAGGGTGAGCGCCCGCGGCCGGCGAGCGGGATGTCCACCGCGGATCATCTGGAAGCGTAGGCCATGTTCCGTCCTTGGCAAGTGCGCATTGTCGAGGCCTGGATCCGGCCATGCCAGCGTCCCGTGCCGGGTCTTACCGCCATCTGCAATCCCTCAGAAAGACGGGAGCCTTGTCTACCAGTTGGCCGGATGCTGCCGGCAACTCCGATCCCTCTCGCAGCATCCGAACGCGTGCGTTGTCGGGATCCTCTTCGAGGACATAGCGCGCGCCTCGTTCGAAATGTGCGCTCAGGACATAGCAGCGGACAGTCTGGGGCAGGAGGGGGTGTCCGTAGGGCACGCTGCTTACCCACAGGACATGCAGGCCTGGCGACAGCAGGTAACTCGTGTCGCGGAAAGCATTCGGGATGCGGGTCGCGGATACAGGCTTCAGGTCGACGCCTCGCAGCAACACGGGGTGCCGAGTATGGTCGCTCAGCACGGCAACCTCGGCAGCGTCGTCGGTCATGGCGACGTCGAGCGGGACGACAGAATGGGATAGCGGCGCACATCCGCCGATCGGGATGACAGCGAGCCAGAGAAAGAGACGAGGCGGGCGCATCAGGTGCATTGAGGGGGTGAGGCTGGCGCTGTCGTCTACGGCCGGCTTGCCGTGATCGCATGCGGGCGTATGGACGGCCTTTCGAGAATGACCAGCGCAATCCCGCCGAGAATGGCGGCGGACGCCAAGGTCAGCCGCATGGTGAGTGACTCGCCCAGAAACAGGATGCCGCCCAGCGCGGTAATCACGGGGACGCTGAGTTGCACGATCGAAGCCTGGGTGGCCTTCAATGCCGGCAAGACCATGTACCAGATGGCATAGCCCATCCCGGACGCCAGCGCGCCGGACAGGATCGCATACCCGATTCCGGCGTAATCCAGCGGCGTGCCGTGCATTATGAACAGGCTCAACGCGACTGCAATGGGTGCTGCACGCAGGAAATTGCCCGCCGTGACCCGGAGGGGGTTTCCTGCCCCTTTCCCGCGCAGGGAATAGATGCCCCATGCAATCCCGGCGCCCACCATGAATACCGAGCCCAGTAATGGCGGCGCCGAGAGGCCCGGGAGCAGGAGGCCGACCAGGCCCCCGAAAGCGAGGACGAAGCCGGCAAGCTGCATGCGTCCCAGACGTTCGCCCATCCACATGCCGTGGCCGATCATCGTCGCCTGGACGACGCCAAACAGCAGCAGCGCACCCGTTGCCGCCGGCAGGCTCACATAGGCAAAGGAAAAGCCTGCCGCATAGGCAAACAGCGCCAGCGCGGATAGCCAGTTGCCGCTCCCGGCCGTGGTGCCTTGTCTTGCCTTCACCAGCAGCCAGAGTGTCAGCGCGCCGGAGGCCAGGCGGATGGTCGTGAAGCTGGCCGGGTCGATGCTGGTGTGTTTGAGGGCAATCCGGCAGAACAGGGAATTGCCCGCAAAGGCCAGCATGGCGAGCGACGTCAGGGTGATGGTGCGGGTATGGGACATGGTAGGCTTCTTTCGATCGCCATCAGGAGGCCGGGCGACGTTGGGCGACAGGGTATCCGCCTTCAGCGCTGCCTCCAAGCCCTTTGCCGGAGGGCTGTTTCATGGAAACCTCGGTTGTTCTGGGAGCGATACGGGGCAGGCGTCACGCATCCAGGACCCACTGGGGATTCCAGGCCACTTCCCAGAGATGCTGGTCCGGATCCAGGAAGTAGCCTGCGTATCCGCCCCAGAAGGTATCGTGGGCAGGCTTGACGATGCGGGCGCCTGCGGCGGCGGCTTCGGCCATCACCGCATCGACGTCGGCCCTGGACGCAACGTTATGGGCAAGCGAGATGTCGGTGGCATTGGGCGCGCCTGGGGGCAGGCCGGTGTCATGGGCGAGGCTTGCCCGGGGCCACAGCGCCAGCTTCAGGCCACCCTGGAGTTCGAAGAATGCGACGGCACCGAAAGCAAACTCCCGGCCCACGATGCCTTCGGTCTTGAGGCCCATGCCTTCGGCATAGAATTTCACTGCACGGTCGAGGTCGTCCACGCCAAGGGTAATCAGGGTGATACGCGGTTTCATAGGTGTTTTCTCCAGAAAGCACGAGGCGTTATCCAAGGCCCGCTATGTAGCCGATCAGGCTAGCGTGCCAAACAAGGCCCCGACGCCGGCCGTCACGCCCATGGCCAACGCACCCCAGAACGTGACGCGGAGGGCGCCCATCGCCACCCGCGAACCACCGGCACGGGCCGCCACGCCGCCCAGAAGCGCCAGGAACATGAGCGAGCTTGCCGAGACGAGTGGGATCAGGCTCGCTTCCGGCGCGAATACCGTGACCAACAGCGGCATGGCTGCGCCGAAGGAAAAGCTGGCAGCCGAAGAAAGTGCCGCCTGGATCGGCCGGGCAGTCAGCGCCTCGGAGATGCCGAGCTCGTCGCGCGCATGGGCGCCGAGCGCGTCGTGAGCCATGAGCTGGTCGGCGACCTGCTTCGCCAACGCCGGATCGAGTCCCCGCTTGACATAGATTGCCGCCAGTTCCCGGTGTTCGCCCGGATCGTTCGTCTTCAGTTCCTGACGCTCGCGTTCGAGATCGGCCTGCTCGGTATCCGCCTGGGAATGCACGGAGACATATTCGCCGGCCGCCATCGACATGGCACCCGCGACCAGGCCGGCAAGGCCTGCGACGAGCACGCTGCTGTGGCCGCCCTGTGCCGATGCAACGCCCAGGATCAGGCTGGCCGTGGAAACAATGCCGTCATTCGCCCCCAGCACCGCTGCGCGCAGCCAGCCGATACGGTCCGTGCGGTGATGTTCCCTGTGACGTCGCGGCATGTTCCTTTTCTGTATCCGGTTGCGGTCACGCACGTGTTGCGCGGCCAGGATTTGGAATGAGCGCTTCCGGGGCGGCGAGCAGTCTGCACCAGTCCCCACAGGCCCTCATGTTAGCGAGCTTGCTTCGCGCTCGGCAAGGCATTCGCCGCGTGACGATGACGCTACAGTACACCCTGCTCGATCTCATGCAGATACAGGAACTCGGGCGCCTTGACGCCGGCTTGCCTTCTGATTTCAACCAGTTCCGCTGACTCGAAGAATCGCCGTGCGGCATCCAGCGAAGACCATGCGGAAAAATGGACGATGCGGTTTGCATCGCGGTCGAAGCGCAGCAAACGATAACTGATTTCGCCGGCCTCTTTCCGGATAGCTGCCGCCTGATCGAAAACGGTCTTCCATGCCGGGTAGGAGGCGACTTCATGGATGATGAGTACGTGTTGCATGCGTGTCCTTTCGTTCGGAACAACCCAAGCGTAAAACAGCAGTCGCCGTTCAACGTCCTACCCGAATCACCGTCCCCTCGCGTCGTGGGTCGGCGGCCCCGCCATGCGTTCCGGTCGCGGGATCGACGACGACGGCCTGCACCGAACCGATGGTTTCCTGGCAGCCGTCCGTTCCGGCTTCGCCCAGGCCGGTATGCCCGAGTGTGCGCAGCGCGTCCTGCGTGGCGAGAGTGAAGGGCGGCTGCATGAAGGTCTGGCCGCCTTCGCAACTCACCTTGCCTGCCGCGTTCGTAACCGACAGGCGCGGTGCGTCGATGGCCTGCTGCATCGTCATGCCGTGGTCGATGAGGTTGAGCGTGACGTTGAGCACCGAGTTGATGATGGTGGCGCCGCCGGGCGAGCCGTAGGCGGCGACGGGCTTGCCATCCTTCAGCAGCAGCAGCGGCGCCATGCTGGAGCGCGGACGTTTGAATGGCGCGACGTCGTTGGCGCCGGGATTGCCTTCGGTGGGGTCGGCGCTGGGCAGGAAATTGAAATCGGTCAACTCGTTGTTGAGCAGGAAGCCATAGCCCGGCACGGTGATGCCGGAACCCCAGGTGTATTCGATGGTGGTGGTGTAGCTCACCATGTTGCCCCAGCGGTCGACGATGGCGAAGTGGGTGGTGTGGAGGCTTTCCTCGTGGGTGCGGGCCGGCTTCGGCCGCATGGCGGCGGGGGCGCTCCAGGGCGTGAGATCGCCTGCCTGTGGCGTATCCATGCGGCGATCCGTTTTGATCAATGCCGCGCGCGTCGCCAGGTACTCGGGATTCAGCAGGACGCGTTGCGCCGCCGGCGCGGCATCGTCGTCGCCGATCCATACTGCGCGGTCGGCAAAGGCCAGGCGCATGGCCTCGATCATCACATGCAGGGTCTTGGGACTGCCGAAGCCGTAGCCTTGTGCAACGTCGCCGAGCGGAAAGCGTTCGAGCAGCTTCAGGATTTCGAAGAGGGTGAGACCGCCGGAGGAGGGGGGCGGCATGCCGGCGAGCGTCCAGCCGCGATAGTGGCCGACCAGCGGCCGGCGAATCGCCACCCGGTACTGTGTTAGGTCGGCGAGCGTCATGCGGCCCTTGCCCGCATCGCCGAGTTCGCTGCGCCCGCGCTGCTGCGCCTTGACGATGGCGCGCGCGATCGGGCCGCGGTAGAAGGCATCGGGGCCCTCGGCCGCAATCAGTTTCAGGGTCTTCGCCAGGTCGGGCTGCACCAGCCAGTCGCCCTCGGCGAGCGGTACACCGCCGGGACGGAAGGTCGCCGCGGTTTCCGGCTGGATCCGAGTGCGACCGTCATCGTTCGCGATGTCGTCCGCCAGGAAACGGTTGACACGGAAGCCGTGCTCGGCGAGTTCGATCGCAGGCGCCAGCGTAGCGGCCAGCTTCATCGTGCCCCAGCGGCGCAGGGCGGTATCGACCCCGAGCAGGGTTCCGGGCACGCCCACCGCGAGGCCGCTGGTCGAGGCAAGGGGAAAGCTCATGGGCAGGCCGTCGGGCGCGAACATGTCGGCACGGGCGCGTGCAGGGGCGCGTTCGCGCGAATCGACGAAGTAGGTCTCGCCGGTCTTGGCCAGGTGGACCAGCATGAAGCCGCCGCCGCCGATGCCGGACGATTGCGGCTCGACGACGTTCAACGCGAATTGCACGGCGGCGGCGGCATCGATGGCATTGCCGCCCTGTGCCAGCATGCGCGCACCGGCCGCGGCAGCGGCCGGTTGCGAGACCGCCACCACACCCTCGGGCGAGGCGGCCAGCACGGAGGAGGACAGCAGACAGAAGATGAACCAGTGCGCAATACGGATCATGGGCCACGGCCGGGATCGGCAGAAAAGAGGGCAGGGCAGAGCCTGCACCGGTTTGGTCGCGCGCGTCAATGCGCGGACCGGGTATTCAGCCGGGTTTGCCGTCGACGCGCGGGCGCAGCAGCATCGGGGCATACACCGCCACGAACAGGCCGAATGCGGCGATCCACACCAGACCGGCCACGGTCATGACTTGCGTATACGCGGCGGGAAAAAGCAGCGGCAGCGCGACGCGGGCCAGTGCGGCGAGGTTGATCGCGATGAAGGCCAGCGTCATGATCGGCGGCGGTTCCAGCGATCGGCCGGTGTGGCCAAGCGACACGCGTGCCATCATGCCAAGGGTCAGGACGCCGATGGCGCCGGCGGTGAAGGCATGCAGCGCGCTGCTGGTGGCCATGTGCCATCCTGCCGCCGACAGCGCCAGCAGTGCGAAGCCGAGCGGGATCCACGCATAGCCCAGATGGAGGATCCACAGCAGCGGTACCGGCCAGAACTTGGGGGTGTACCAGCCTGCCAGGCGGATCGCGTGGGCCGCCGCCGCTACAGCGGCAAGCAGGGCCGTGACAGGCGAGGCCGGTGCGAGCAGTGCGGCGATCAATGCCAGCAGGGTGGCGGCCGGCACCAGCCATTCGATGATTGTCCAGCGGCGCGCGCGGGTACGCAGCTTGTTGTCGGTGAAGCTGGGGATCACCCGTCCGCCCATTGCCGTGATCATCATGACCACCACATAGATGCCCAGATGCAGCCCTGGTCGTGCCGTTCCGGACATCCAGTGCAGGGCATCGGCGTGCACCAGCCCATTGGCCGCAGCCAGCGCCAGCAACAGGATGGGGAAGGGATAGTTGTGCAGTTGCTTCGTCCGCAGGATCGGCACTGCCAGCGTGACGGCCAGCACCGGCAGGAACGCCAGGTCGACCAGTGCGACCAGACTGGTAGGAAGGCCCGGAATCAGGAAGCCCAGCCGCCCCGCCAGCCACAACAGGAACAGCGCGGCCAGCGGACGGCCCGAGGGCGTACGGAGGCCGGTCCAGTTCTGTGCTGCGGTCAGCAGAAAGCCGGCAATCACCGATACGGCGAAGCCGAACACCATTTCATGGCCATGCCAGACCAGCGGAAGCAGTTCGCCGGGAATGACGGCGCCGCTCAGAATTAGCAGCCACAGCGCCATGATCAGCACGGCATAGAGGCCGGCCGCCAGGAAAAACGGTCGAAAGCCGAGCGCGAATGGGGCCCAACCGGTGGGCGGCGGACGCTTCGCTAGATCGTCGATGGACGGCATGGCCATGCAGTGCAGGTGGGATTCAACTGGAGATACATGGCACTAGCCGGAGCTGTCCGTGGGTCGTCGATCAGCCCGTGCTCCAGGCACGCGGGCGCTTCATGCCGGCGATTTTGCAGGCCTGCTTCACATAGCCATACGGGAACAGTTCGAACAGCTTCTTCTGCGCGTCCCTGCCCATGCGTTCGGCCAGATGCTTGATGACGAAGCGGGCATCGGCTGCGATCTGGTGCTCGTCATAGTATTCGCGCATGAAACGGATGGCATCCCAATGGTCGTCGGTGAGCTGGATGTTCTCGTCTTCGGCCAGGGCTCTGGCTACTTCCTCGTTCCAGTCTCCCGGCTCGATCAGATAACCTTCCGCGTCGCGTTCGGGCAAATCGATGGCCATGATTTTCTCCTGTTCCGATTACATTGCTTAATAATTCATTATTTATATATGTTTACATGTTCTGCCGATGCGATCAAGCCGGGATCGGCAGATGCACTTCGTCACGTCCCGCCACCGTGGAACTCGACTCCAGGTTGGCGCTCCGGCAGGGCCTCCACCAGGAGTTCACGCCGCGCCAGCGCCATGGCCTCGACGCCAGGTTCGTTCAGATACGATTTGGCGTCGGACACCGCGGCAACCAGCAGATCGGCCGCCAGTGTGTCGGGATCGCGGCCGACCGATTTGGCCAGTGCCCGGAGCTCGATGCAGGGGTCCGGCGGCAGCCGGATTTCCAGGGGTTTGCCTCCATTGGGAGCCGCGATCGTCGGGTGTTGTTCGCCGCTTTTTCCGGCCAGCACTCGGCTCATCACGCCGGCGATGTGCGAGGCGACGGAAGGGGCCTGACCCACAGGCTGCAGGCGGATCCGGTTGACGAAGTACTTCTCGAAATCGACCTTGGCCTGATGCACCCAGCGCCCCTGGCGCATCCAGTTGATGTCGCGCAAGGGCACCTGGGGTTCCGACAGGTAGGCGGCGCCGGTGTTGCCCATGTCGCTCAGCCACTTGGCGCGCTGCGGGACATAACTCGTCAGCGGCGCATCGCCGAGCTGGGCCAGGATGTTGTGTACCGCGATCTCGCCGGCTTTCTGGATCGCGTATACCGAGTCGGGGGCACCAACCGGCACCGGGGTGTGGGTCACTGCCGGTTGTGCCACGCAGGCGCCCAGGGCGAATACATTGGGATAGTCCGGGTTGCGCAGGTACTCGTCCACGATCACCAGTCCATGCTTGTCGACCAGGCCGGCGGCACTGCGTATGCCGGGCACCCCGCCGAAAGCCGGCCAGTAGACCGAATAGGCGTATGGCAGCGCATGGGTCTGTTTGGTGCCGCCGGCGGCATTGAGTTCGGCGATGTGAAGGATGTCCGCGTCGATGCGTGTCGTGATGGCGTTGCAGATCACACTGATCTTGGTATCGACCAGCGCGGCGGTTACCGCGCCGCGGCTGGCGCCTTCGCCACCAAGGCCGAGATGGCCGGGCCAGGGTTCGGGCGTGACGAGAGTGATCGGCACCCGTTCGCGGATGTTGCGGCGCTTGAGGTCTGCATCGATCAGGAAGGCATACTCGTAGAGCGGTCCCAACACGCTGGCGCCTGGCGCCGCCCCGATCACGATCGGTCCGGGGTGGCGCACGAACTCACGGTAGGCTGCCAGTGCGCGCTCGGCCTGGTCGATGTGGATCACCGAATGCGTGTAGTCGGCGAGACCGGGAATCGCGTCGGTCATGCCGCTGGCACCTGTGGCGATCAGCAGCGCATCGTAATAGAGCACATCGCCGTTCTCCAGGTCGACCTGGATGACGTCGGGATGGATGCGCTCGACGGCGCTGTGGACGAATTTGATGCCGCGAGATTCCAGATAGGGTGCGATGGGAAAGGCAATGTCGGCACGCTCGCGCCAACCCATGGCGATCCAGGGATTGGACGGCACGAAGTGGAAATAGGGCTTGTCCGACACCACCGTCACTTCGTCGTGCGGGCCCAGCTGGGCTTTCAGGGCGTAGGCCGCGGTCACGCCCGCGATGCCGGCACCCAGGATGACAACATGCGTCATTTCAGTCTCCTTGATTCGTTGGGGTCACGCTGCTCAGCCACGCGGGCGCACCAGTTGCCAAGCGCGCACGGCGTAGGTCGTCGCGGCAAAGCCGCTCCACACATGCACCAGGCGCGTGAACGGGAAGACGAGGAAGATCGTCATGCCGAGGAACAGGTGCGTCTTGAACACCCAGCCCGCGCCGACCAGCAGTTCGACCGCATCGCCGCGGAAGGTGACGATGCGCTGCGCCCATTCGGCCAGGCGGATCATCATGCTGCCGTCCAGATGCTGCGCCGACAGCGGAATGGTCGCGAGGCCGAGCAGCAGCTGCAGCCAGAGCAGCAGCAGGATCAGGATGTCGCTGGCTTTCGACGTGGCACGGATGCGCGGTTCAGCCAGGCGGCGATGCAGCAGCAGCGAGATGCCGATGAAAGCCAACACACCCGCCGTTCCACCCGACACCATGGCCAGCACCTGTTTGGCGCCGGCGCTGATGAAAGGCTCGTAGACGAAGTGCGGCGTCAGCATGCCGAAAAAATGACCAAAAAACAGGAACAGCACGCCGACGTGGAACAGGTTGCTGCCCAGCCTAAGCTGGCCGCGTTTCAGCAATTGCGACGAATCGCTCTTCCAGGTGTATTGCTCGCGGTCGAAGCGGATCAGGCTGCCGAGCAGGAAGATCGTCAGGGCGATATAGGGATAGATCCCGAACAGGAACGTTTGCGAATAGGACATGTTTCGATCCTCCTGATCAATGCGTTGAAGCGGCCGCCTGCCTGCGCGAGGCCGGCATCTGTACCACCGTTACCTGCGGACCGGGCTTGAGCAGCGGTTCGACGCCGTCGATCGACGGGCCGAACAGTTCCATGGCCTCGTCCATGTCGCGCACCGGTGGTTCGGCCAGTTCCTGCGCGGCCACCGGAGACAGTGCTTCCAGTATCTGGAAGGCGGCGGCGTAGGGGCTGCCGTTGGCGTCGAGCTTGCGGCCGATGGCGGCGATCACGTGCACGGCGTCGCCGAGCAGTTCGAGAGCTTCCTCGACCGGTAACAGTGAGAGGAATTCGAGGAACAGCGGCACGTAATCCGGCAGTTCGGAGGCGCTGGCATCGAAGTCGTGCTTCCAGTATTCCTGCAGCAGATCGATCATGGCCGAGCCACGGTCGCGTGACTCGCCGTGGATGTGCTCGAACAGGTGCAGCGAGTGCGAGGGATTGCGGTCGAAGGTGGCGACATAGTTTTCCTGCAGCGCGATCAGCCTCGACTCGTGCAGTAGGTCGAACAGCGGCGCGAGTCGCGTCGGCGCGTCGCCATTGAAGTCGGTTTCGTCCTCCAGCGCGGCGTGCATCTCGGGTAGCGCCGCCAGCCACTCGGATTCCGGGTAGCACAGCAGCAGGGACAGGACTTTGAAGGTTTTCATGGTGCGGGCTCCTTAACCGGTTTTCTTCTTGGCGTGCAGCTGCGACAGGTCGACCGGGACGGCATTCCTGCGGTTGCCGAACAGGGTGGTCTTGGGCGAGACGCCGTCGGAACAGCCGTTGCCGAAGGTGAAGCCGCAGCTCGACTTCTCCTCGAAGGTGTTGATCGTCTCCTCGCGGTGGGTCGTGGGGACGACGAAACGGTCCTCGTAGTTGGCGATCGCGAGATAACGGTACATCTCGTCGGCCTGCTTCGAGGTGAGTCCCACCTGGTCGAGCGCGGCGGTGTTGGGCTTGCCCTCCACCGACTTGCCGCGCATGTAGGCGCGCATCGCCAGCAGGCGGTCGAGCGCGGTGATCACCGGTTTTTCCTTGCCGCCGGTCAACAGGTTGGCGAGATAGGTGATCGGAATGCGCAAGGATTTGGTGTCGGGAATGATGCCGTTCATGCCCATCTGGCCCGATTCGGCCGCGGCCTGGATCGGCGAGAGCGGCGGCACGTACCACACCATCGGCAGCGTGCGGTATTCCGGGTGCAGCGGGAAGGCGATCTTCCAGTCGATCGCCATCTTGTACACCGGCGACTTCACGGCGGCATCGAGCCAGGCTTCCGGGATGCCCTCGGCGCGCGCGGCGGCGATGACTTCAGGGTCGCTTGGGTCGAGGAAGATCTTCAGCTGCGCTTCGTAGAGCTCCTTCTCGTCGGTCACGCTGGCGGCTTCCTCGATGCGGTCGGCGTCGTACAGGATGACCCCCAGATAACGGATGCGGCCGACGCAGGATTCCGAGCAGACGGTCGGCTGGCCGGCCTCGATGCGCGGATAGCAGAAGATGCACTTCTCCGCCTTGCCGCTTTTCCAGTTGTAATAGATCTTCTTGTACGGGCAGCCCGAGATGCACATGCGCCAGCCGCGGCACTTGTCCTGGTCGACCAGCACGATGCCGTCCTCCTCGCGCTTGTAGATCGAGCCCGAGGGGCAGGAGGCGACGCAGGTCGGGTTGAGGCAGTGCTCGCATAGCCGCGGCAGGTACATCAGGAAGGTGTTCTCGAAGGTCGAGTGCATTTCCTTCTGCACGTTGTCGAAGTTCTTGTCGCGGCTGCGCGAGGCGAACTCGCCGCCGAGGTCGTCTTCCCAGTTCGGGCCCCAGTGGATCTTGTCCATCTTCTTGCCGGTGATGGCCGAGATCGGGCGCGCGGTCGGCGGCGTTTCGGACAATGGCGCCTTCTGCAGGTGCTGGTAGTCGTAGGTGAAGGGCTCGTAGTAGTCGTCGATCTCCGGCAGGTTGGGGTTGCCGAAAAGGTTGGCAAGGATTTTCAGGCGGCTGCCCTGGCGCGGTTCGAGCTTGCCGTCGCCCTTGAGCTTCCAGCCGCCGTTCCATACGTCCTGGTTCTCCCACTGCTTGGGATAGCCGATACCGGGCTTGGACTCGACGTTGTTGAACCAGGCGTATTCCATGCCTTCGCGTGAGGTCCACACGTTCTTGCAGGTGACCGAGCAGGTATGGCAGCCGATGCACTTGTCGAGGTTCAGCACCATCGCGATTTGCGCACGCACTTTCATGTTGTTACTCCTTGCCTGACAGGGGCGGCGTGCCCCTGTGCGTTGTAAAAACCCCGCACCGGAGAGAGGTGGCGCGGGTAAGAAGGGCGGGAGACACCCTTCTTGAAGCGTTTCATTTCAGTGCTCGACCAGCGGACCTTCCATCCAGTCCACCTTCTGCATCTTGCGCACGATCACGTATTCGTCGCGGTTGGAACCCACCGTGCCGTAGTAATTGAAGCCGTAGGCCAGCTGCGCGTAGCCGCCGATCATGTGCGTGGGCTTGGTGATGGTGCGCGTCACCGAGTTGTGGATGCCGCCACGGAATCCGCTCACCTCGGCTCCCGGCACGTTGATGATCTTTTCCTGCGCGTGATACATCAGGCACATGCCCTTGGGCACGCGCTGGCTGACCACGACGCGCGCAGTCAGCGTGCCGTTGACGTTGAACACCTCGACCCAGTCGTTGTCGACCAGGCCGGCCTGCTTGGCCTCGATCTCGGACACCCAGACGTGCGGGCCGCCGCGCGACAGCGTGAGCATGCGCAGGTTGTCGGTGTAGGTGCTGTGGATGCCCCATTTCTGGTGCGGGGTGATCCAATTGAGCACCAGCTCGTGGTGGCCGTTCGGCTTCTTGCCCAGCAGCGGCGCGATCGTCTTGGTGTCGACCGGCGGCTTGTACACACACAGGCCCTCGCCGAAATCCAGCATCCACTGATGGTCCTGGTAGAACTGCTGGCGTCCGGTGAGGGTGCGCCATGGAATCAGTTCGTGCACATTGGTGAAACAGGCGTTGTACGACACGTGCTCCGATTCCAGACCCGACCAGGTCGGCGAGGAGATGATCTTGCGCGGCTGCACCTGGATGTCGCGGAAGCGGATCTTGTCGTCCTCGCGCGAACTGGCCAGATGCGTG
The DNA here is from genome assembly GCA_002343685.1 of Thiobacillus denitrificans. Lineage (GTDB taxonomy): Bacteria > Pseudomonadota > Gammaproteobacteria > Burkholderiales > Thiobacillaceae > Thiobacillus > Thiobacillus denitrificans_A. Next base: position 82,510 of record DDRS01000015.1, read on the forward strand.
TGGTCGCGGCCGGTGATCTTCGACAGCGCTTCCCACGCCTTCACCGCCACATGGCCATTGGTTTCCGGCGCCAGCATCAGGACCACTTCGCAGGCATCGATGGCCGATTCGATCTTCGGCAGCCCCTGGCTGACACCTTCCTCGGTGACGGTGTAGTTCAGTTCGGCGAGCTGCTGCACTTCGACTTCGGTATTCCAGCTGATGCCCTTGCCGCCGTTTCCGACCTTGGTCATCAGCGGGCCCAGTGCGGTGAATTTCTTGTAGGTGTCGCCATAATCGCGCGTCACCACGGTCATCGTCGGCAGGGTCTTGCCGGGGATGGGATCGACCTCGCCATTCTTCCAGTCGCGCACGCCCAGGCTTTGCCCCAGTTCGGACGGCGTGTCGTGCATCAGTGGCGTCAGCACCAGGTCCTTCTGCGTGCCAAGATGGGTGGCGGCGAGCTCGGAGAACTTCTTCGCGATGGTCTTGTAGATTTCCCAGTCCGACTTCGATTCCCATAGCGGCTGCACCGCCTCGGATAGCGGATGGATGAAAGGATGCATGTCCGAGGTGTTGAGGTCGTCCTTCTCGTACCAGGTGGCCGACGGCAGCACGATGTCGGAATAGAGGCAGGTGGTCGACATGCGGAAATCCAGCGTGACCAGCAGGTCCAGTTTCCCTTCGGCGCCCTTGTCGTGCCACACGACTTCCTTCGGCTTGGCCTCGCCCAATTCACCGAGGTCCGGTCCCAGCACCGCGTTCTGGGTGCCGAGCAGATACTTGAGAAAATACTCGTGGCCCTTGCCTGAGGAACCCAGCAGGTTGGAACGCCACACGAACAGGTTGCGCGGGAAGTTCTTCGGGTTGTCCGGATCCTCGCAGGAGAACCTGAGCGCGCCGCTCTTGATCTGTTCGACGGCATACTTGATCGGGTCGATGCCGGCAGCGTCCGCCGCCCGGGTGATGTCGAGCGGGTTGGTCTCCAGCTGCGGCGCGGAAGGCAGCCAGCCCATGCGTTCGGCGCGCACGTTGAAATCGATCAGCCGGTAGTCGCCGTTTTTCTTGTCCGCCGTTGGCGACAGGATCTCCGACGCCGCCAGCTTCTCGTGGCGCCACTGGCTGGTGTGGGCGTAGAAGAAGGAGGTGGAATTCATCTGCCGCGGCGGACGATGCCAGTCGAGGCCGAACGCCAGCGGCGCCCAGCCGGTCTGCGGCCGCAGTTTTTCCTGGCCGACGTAGTGCGCCCAGCCGCCACCCGACTGGCCGATGCAGCCGCACATCATCAGGAGGTTCATGATGCCGCGGTAGATCATGTCGTTGTGGTACCAGTGGTTGAGCGCCGCGCCGAGGATGACCATGGACTTGCCCAGGGTCTTGTCCGCGTTGTCGGCGAACTCGCGCGCCACCGTGATGATGTCGGCGCGCGGTACGCCGCAGTGCTTCTCGGCCCAGGCCGGGGTGTAGGGCACATCGTCGTCGTAGCTCTTGGGCAGGTTTGGCCCGCCGAGGCCGCGGTCGACGCCATAGTTGGCCAGCGTCAGGTCGTAGACGGTGGCCACATACACGTCCTTGCCGCCGACGCTGATGAGCTTGACCGGCAGGTTGCGGACGAGCAGCTCGTCGTGATCGTCGCCGCCGAAGTAGGGCATGGCGACCTCGACGATGTCGTCGTAGTTGCTCAGCAGGCTCAGCTGCGGCTTCACCTCTTTATTGGAATAGCCGTCGCGCATTTCCAGGTTCCAGGCGCCGGACTGGCCCCAGCGGAAACCGATCGATCCATTGGGTGCGACCAGGTAACCGGTGTTCTCGTCGTACACCACGGTTTTCCATTCGGGATTGTTGTCCTGCCCCATGTGGCCGGTGAGGTCGGAGGCACGTAGATAGCGGTCGGCGATCAGCTGGCCTTCGTGCATCTTCAGCATGACCAGCATCGGCATGTCGTTGTACTGGCGGCAGTAGGTATCGAAATATTGGCTTTTGTTCTTGTTGTGGAATTCGCTGAGGATGACGTGGCCCATCGCCAGGGCCAGCGCGGCGTCGGTGCCCTGGCGCGGCGCCAGCCAGATGTCGCCGAATTTCACCATTTCGCCGAAGTCGCTCGATACCGCCACCGTCTTGGTGCCCTTGTAGCGCACCTCGGTGTAGAAGTGGGCGTCCGGCGTGCGGGTCTGCGGCACGTTGGAGCCCCATACCATCAGATAGGTGGAGTTGTACCAGTCGGCCGATTCCGGTACGTCGGTCTGCTCGCCCCACACCTGCGGGCTCGAGGGCGGCAGGTCGCAGTACCAGTCGTAGAACGAACCGCAGACGCCGCCGATCAGCGACATGTAGCGCGAGCCGGCCGCGTAGCTCACCATCGACATGGCGGGAATCGGCGAGAAGCCGTAGATGCGGTCGGGACCGAATTCCTTGATGGTGAAGACGTTGGAAGCGGCGATCATTTCCGTCACCTCGTCCCACTTGGCGCGCACGAAGCCGCCCTGGCCGCGTACCGACTTGTAGCGCTTCGCCTTCTCGGGGTCCTGGCTGATCGATTTCCAGGCCGCCACCGGGTCCAGGGTCTTGCGTGCCTCGCGCCACATTTCCATCAGGCGGCCGCGGATCAGCGGATACTTCACCCGTTGCGCCGAATAGACATACCAGGAATAGCTGGCCCCGCGCGGACAGCCGCGCGGCTCGTGGTTGGGCAGGTCGGGGCGGGTACGCGGGTAGTCGGTCTGCTGGATTTCCCAGGTGATGAGGCCGTTCTTGACGAAGATTTTCCAGCTGCACGATCCGGTGCAGTTCACCCCGTGGGTGGAACGCACCACCTTGTCCTGCTGCCAGCGGCTGCGGTAGGCGTTTTCCCAGCTGCGGTCTTCATCCTTGATAGCGCCGTGGCCGTCGGAGAATTCGCCGAGGGTCTTCTTGAAGAACGTCAGTCGGTCGAGGAAGTGACTCATTTTTGCTCGCTCCTAAAGTTGTTCGCGGTAAGCGGTTAGCAGTGAGCGGTGAGTGAGACTGCGGCTTTTCCGCTTCCTGCTCACCGCTTCCTGCTTACGGATTCTTGATGTACGCGTTCTTGCGCAGGTAGAACCACCAGTTGATCAGCAGGCATAGGGCGTAGAAGACGGCGAAGCCGTACATCGCCATTTCCGGTGTGCCCGCCTTGATCTGGTTCTTGATCACCTCGGGGGCGATGAATGAACCATAGGCGGCAACGGCGGATGTCCAACCCAGAACGGGGCCGGCCTGAACGCGGTCGAAGATCACGCCGACAGTCCGGAAGGTCGAGCCGTTGCCGATCCCGGTGGCGGCGAACAGCACGACGAACACCACCAGGAATTGTGTGAAATACATCTCGGGGGTGGCAGAGTGATACGCCTGCATCATGACCCATCCGGCGTAGGCCGAAGCGACGACCATCACCGCAGAAATGATCTGGGTGACGATGGAGCCCCCCACCTTGTCGGCGATCCAGCCGCCGACCGGACGGATCAGCGCGCCGACGAAGGGACCGATCCAGGCATAGGTCAGCGCGGATGGCCCATTGGGGTTGTTGACGTGCGTCCAGATGCCCGTGGCGGCATCCAGGGTGTGGCTGTCGCCGAAGATCACCTTGATCGACAGCGGCAGCGCCATCGAGAACCCGATGAAGGATCCGAAAGTGACGAGGTAGAGCGCGGTCATCGACCAGGTGTGGCGGTTCTTGAAGATGGCGAACTGCTTGCCGATGTTTTCCTTCATCGTGCCGAAGGCTGCCAGCTTCAGGATCAGCAGGGTGACCACGATGATGAGCGGCATCGCCACCCACATGTTGAGCACGCCCAGGCCGGTCGGCGCGGGCAGGTAGAGATAGAGGCCGCCGATGGCGGGCACGAAGACCAGGGTATAGAGCCAGGTGATCTTGATAAAGGCAAACACGGTACCGCCGATGTCGGGAGATACAGGCAACAGGTTGTTCATGCCGAACCAGGCGATGATGCCCAGCGGTACCAGAGACAGCGCCCAGGTGAGCCCGGCGTTCTGGATGTAGGTGGGGGTGCCGGCGAGGATCTTGCCGAAGATCCAGCCGCTGTCCTTCACCAGTGTCATCGGCTCGCCGCCCAGCGCGCCGAACACGCTGACCGTCATCACCAGCGGAATCAGGATCTGCATGGTGGTGACGCCGAAGTTGCCGAGCCCGGCGTTGATTCCCAGCGCGGTGCCTTGGAGGCGCTTCGGAAAGAAGGTGCTGATGTTGGACATCGAGCTGGCGAAGTTGCCGCCGCCCACGCCTGACCACAGCGCCATCAGCTGGAACGACCACAGCGGCCAGTCCGGATGCTGCAGGACGATGCCGGTGCCGATCGCGGGGGCCAGGAGCATTGAGGTCGTCAGGAAGATGACGTTGCGCCCGCCCGCCAATCGGATGAAGAAGGAGGAGGGAATGCGCATGGTCGCGCCAGCCAGGCCAGAGATCGCGGTCAACGTGAACAGCTCGTCCTTGCTGAACGGAAAGCCCAGGTTGGCCATCTGCACGGTGATGATTCCCCACATCAGCCACACGGCGAAGCCGCACAGCAGGGCCGGAACCGATATCCACAGGTTGCGGTAGGCAATCTTCCTGCCGGTCGTTTCCCAGAAGGTGGCGTCTTCCGGGTTCCATTCTTTGATATTGGTGGGCATAGATCGCTCCTGGCGTGAAAGGGGGGATTACTCGAGCGGGTCGGCGCCTGCGGTCCTGATCATCGGCAGCTTGCGGACCTCGGTCAGGTACATCCAGATCAGCGATACCCAGGTGATGCCGTACATCAGCATGAAGATGCCGCTGTTGATGCCGGTGAGATCGACGATGGCGCCGAACAGAATGGGCAGCACAAAGCCACCGAGGCCGCCCATCAGGCCGACGATGCCGGAGATGACGCCGATGTTGTCGGGGTATTCGTCGGAGATGTACTTGAATACCGAGGCCTTGCCGAATGCCCAGCACAGGCCCAGCACGAACAGCAGCGCGGTGAACACCCAGACGTTGAGGCCGATGTGCAGCGCGAATTCGCCCTTGGTGGTCTGGACCACCATGTCGGTCTGCGGGTAAGACAACAGGAACAGGCAGATCCACGATACCCACATCACCCACCAGGTGAGCCGGTGCGCGCCGATCTTGTCGGAGATCCATCCACCCACTGCGCGCATCACGCCGCCTGGCAGCGAGAAGCAGGCTGCCATCAGTGCAGCCGTCTTGATGGAGAAGCCGTACTCGGTGATGAAATATTTGGTCAGCCAGAGCGATAGGGCCACATAGCCGCCGAACACGATCGAGTAATACTGGGAGAGCTTCCAGACGTTGGGGTCTTTCAGCGCGGCGAGCTGTTGCCTGAACGTGATGTGCCCGGACACGTGATGCGTCGTGTCGGTATAGGTGAATATCCAGAAGAGCATGGCCACGATCAGCATGGCCACCGCATACACGTGCGGCACGGACTGCCAGCCGTAGGCGACCACCAGGGAGGGCGCGACGAACTTGGTCAGCGCCGCGCCCGAGTTGCCGGCGCCGAAGATGCCCATGGCAAATCCCTGCCGCTTTTTCGGGAACCAGCGGGCCACGTAAGCGATGCCGACCGAGAAGGATCCCCCGGCCACGCCGACGAACAGCGCCAGCAGCAGGAAATGCCAGTATGCGGTGGCGTAGCCGATCAGCCAGATTGGCACGACCGTCGCCAGCATCAATACGAAAAAGACGATGCGGCCGCCCAGCTTGTCGGTCCACATGCCGAGTGGCAACCGGATGAGCGAGCCTGTCAGCACTGGCGTGGCCACCAGGATGCCGAACTCGGTCTCGTTCAGGCTCAGCATTTTCTTGATGGGGATGCCGATGATCGCGAACATCATCCACACGGCGAAGCAGGTGGTGAACGCCAGCGTGCTCAGCGTGAGCACGGAAATCTGCTTTTGGGTCTGGGTCGCCATGACGCATCCTTTACCGAGATTTCAAGACTGGTTTATCTGAAATGTTGACCGCAGTGTATGCCTATGGATGTAGATGAAAAGAGCGGGATTTGTATGTTTTGGGACGCTTTCTACCTCCAAAGAGGTAGTGGGGGTATTCAGCTAATTCAATGTTTTATCACAGGTATTTTGGATATTGTTTGGCGTGGGACAGGGCAATAGATATATTGGGAGTAGCTCTTCAGCGGTGGAGACTGCCCGGAAGTGAGGTGCTATATTTTGAATCGTAACGAGGTGGCCTGTCCGATGTGATGCGTGGGCCGCCTGGGCCGGGCGCTTTAAGAAATCACACCCCTTTACCAGCACAACAGGAAACCCAAATGAAAAAAGCATCGCTCATCCTCGCCCTTTCACTTGCAACGCTATTGGGCGCCTGCGGAAAACAGGAAAGTGCGCCTGAGGCTGCTGCGCCGGCCGCGCCCGAGGCGGCTGCCCCGGCACCAGCCGCCATAGGAAAGCATGAGGAACCCGCAAATGACGTGGGCAAGAAGGTGTTCGGCGCCGTCTGTTCGTTGTGCCATGCGTCAGGCGCGGCGGGTGCCCCCGTGTTTGGCAACAAGGCCGATTGGGAGCCGCGCATCGCCCAGGGCATGGACGTCCTGTACAAGCATGCGCTCGAAGGCTTCAACGGTACAAAAGGCGCAATGCCCGCGCGTGGCGGCAACCCCAAGCTCACGGATGACGAAGTGAAGGCGGCGGTGGACTACATGGTGGATAAAGTCAAATAAATGCCGGGTCCGATGGCCGGACTTGTGCAATGCAGAACGGGGGAGCATCGAGCTCCCCCGTTTTTTTGAGCCTGTTTGGCTGAGTCGATTCCCTGTGTCAGTGGCGATGGCGGCCGTTTCGGCTCAGGGATGCCAACAGGCGGGGCGTCATGTCCGCAGCGGTCAGCACGGTACCGTGGTGCTGGCGGGCAAAGGCGTCGGCAGCCGTGCGGCTGGCGAAGGCGGGGAGGTCGGCGGTGCGCATCGGACCGGTGACTGCGGAGCCGTGGACGAAATGGGCCTGTCCGGCCTCGATCCATTGTCCGCTCTCGAGGTCGCGCACATAGCTCGCGGCAACGTCGTCGAGGGTGTAGCGCCGATCGTAGCGATCGACCTTGTGGAGGAAGTCGAACAGGTTGACCGGCGAGTCGAAGTAATGGGCCGCCCCGTCCTTGAAAATGATCTGGGCGGCCCAGCGCGGATGGCGGGCGGGATACATGCCGCACACCGGGCAGCGTGCATCGGCGGGTACCGGCCGCGGCGTGTACATGGGCAGGCCCGACGCCGGGTCGTAGGGGGTGGCAGGGGCGACGATGCACAGCGTGTTGTTGGACAGATCGAAGTCGCGTGCCGGCTGCCCGTCGGCGAACAGCAGCAGCGAGGTGGTGAAGGCGATCGTGAGGCCACCCGACGACAACAGTCTGGATGGCCGTGGCATCAGCCGATGTCCCTGGCGCCGAGCATCGGGTCGTCGAGCAGGGCGCGGATCAATCGGCTCAGGTTATCTTCCGGCGCGGCATCGGGACGCGTGAGCGGGTCGGCCACGATGCGCTTGGCCGCATCGTGGAAATGGTTGGGGAAGGTCGCCAGGCCAGGGTGCAAGGGCGCCGTGTCGATGCCGGCTTCGACCTCGCCGTAGACCCAGCGCAAGGAATAGGCATCGGACGCGGCATAACGTACCTCCAGCGTCACGCCATTCCTCAGGCGGACGCTGAGTGCGTCCTGCCGGTGTTCGATCACTCCATCCAGATCGTTCGGGAATGCGTGCTCGATTGCCTTGCCGAGTTCGAGATGCAGGCTCATGTCCTGTTGGCCTCTTTTACGCGCTCGGCCAGCGCAGCCCGGGCCGTTTCGCGGGTATCCTCGAGAATCCGGGCCGCCAGATAGTGTTCATAGGCCGGATGCTCATCTACCTCGCCGGACTGGATTTTCTGCAGCAGCGCCGCCTCGTCCGCGACCTCGTGGAACTGCAGGACGGCCTGGCGGTTCTCGCGCAGTTCGTAGGCCAGCCGGGCCAGTTGTTCGATTTCGGTTGCCGTCTCGAACGCGACGCTTTCAAAGAATTCGGGCATGGTGTCCTTACATGTGGCTGTCGTTGAGCACGCCGCCATCCAGCACGACCATGTCGGGCTGGATATCGGCAAAGCGATAGACCTTGCCGCCATACTCGGCAGCGAATTTCGTCGCGTCCTGCTCCAGCGCAAAGCTGGCAATGGTCGGCCCCATCGATCCTTCACGTTTGCTGCCGTAGACGTAGTAGGCGGATTTCGCGTCGATCCAGTGGCCGTGCGGTTCGTCCCAGGCTGCCTTGCCCATGTCCTGCACGAAAATGCCGCGCACCTCCCGGACTTGTTCCGGAGTGAGGTAGACATGGAACATCTCGATCGTGTCGCAGAAGAAATCCGGCTCCGCCTGCCCGGCGTAGAAGATCTGCGCCTTGGGACCAGGGTAGTCGGCGAGCAGCATGCCGTCGAGGGAGCAGGAAGTATCACGGGTGATTTCCAGCGGCGCCACGGCGCCCGGGCCCGCCGATTGCCCGCAGGCCGCGAGCAGGGTTGCTGTGAGCGAGGCAAGGATGAGCGTGCGTCTGATTGAGGTCATGTGCGGAATCTCCAGCTTGCGATACCCAGCGGCACCACGATCCAGGCGAGCATCACCAGGCCGAGCAGCCAGGGATTGGCCAGTGCCGAGGGAAAAACGGTCGCCAGTCCGTACAGGGTACGGACGTCGTCCAGGGAAAAGATATTGAGGATGCGGAACACGTCGGCAGGGTTCGCCAGCAGCAGGTAGGGAAAGATCTCGCCGCCCCACTGGCCGCCAGTGACGACCAGCGCGCCGAGCAGAAGCAGGTCGAACACCAGCACGAAGAAGAACCACGTGGCGATCGCGAGCCCCGAGGCGCGGGTGCGGTCGGCGGCGAACACCGACAGCATCACCGCCAGGCTCAGGAAGGCGCAGCCCAGCAGTACCGAACTGAGCATGAAGCCGACATAGTGGTACAGGGCGTTGAGATCGAGCCGGGCCGACAGCACGATCGCCACCAGACCGAAACCGGCGATGGTCGAGAAAGTCAGCGCCGCCGCCAGCCCCACGTATTTTCCCAGCAGCAATTCCAGGCGCGTGATCGGCATCGAGAGCAGGAGATCGAGCGAGCCCCGCTCGCGCTCGCCGACGATGGCGTCGAAACCCAGGACGAGCGCGATCAGGGGGATCAGGTAGATGACCAGGCTGACCAGGCTGGCGATGGTGAGATCGATCGAGCGGAAGCCGACGGTGCCTTGCTGCGCCGCGCCGAAATAGGCAATGACCAGCGCGAAGGCGGTGAATACCAGCGCCACGGCCAGTACCCAGCGATTGCGGATACGGTCCCAGAATTCCTTGCTCGCGATGGTGGCGATCTGTGTGATTTCCATGCCGCCCTCTCAGTCCGAAAAGCCGAAAAACACGTCTTCAAGCGAGGGCTCGCGCACCGTGAGGTCGCGGACCCGGCCATCCAGCCGGGCGAGCGCCTCGATCACCGCCATCTTCGCGTCGCGCCGGCACCGCACCTTCACGTGGTCGTCGTGCGCCTCGATCGCCTCCACCTGCAGGTGGGAGAGTGCCGCGCGCACCGTCTCGAAATCCTCCTTCGAGACGCGCACGCTGAACCACAGCGGCAGGTCCACCTGCTCGCGCAAATCCTGGACCGTGCCGCGGGCCTGCACCTTGCCGGCGGTCATGATCGCAATGCGATCCACCCGTTCCTGGATCTCGGCGAGGATATGGGAGGTGATGACCGTCGTCACGCCTTCGCTTCTGAGCTGTCGGAGCGTTGCGTAAAAACTGCGGATCGCCTCCGGGTCCAGGCCTGTGGTGGGTTCGTCGAGAAACAGGATGCGCGGTTTGCCGAGCAGCGCCTGGGCAAAGCCGAGACGCTGGCGCATGCCCTTGGAGTATTCGCGCACGCGCCGTTTGGCCGCGTGCGCAAGGCCCACGCGTTCGAGCGTCGGAGCGGCTTCGGCCGGCGGAGCGCCTTTCAGCTTGGCGAACAACCATAGGGTCTCGAGGCCGGTGAGGTTGTCATAGAGCACCACGTTCTCCGGCAGGTAGCCGACCGTGCGCCTGACGGCACGGAAATCCCGACCGGCGACGAGCGCGCCGCCGATGCGGATGTCGCCCGAGGTGGCGGGGATCAGGCCGAGCATCATCTTGAACAGCGTGCTCTTGCCGGCGCCGTTGTGCCCGATGAGGCCGAACAGTTCGCCGGAGCGGATGTCGAGGTCGACGCCGTCGACCGCGTGGATGTTGCCGTAGTGCTTGCGCACCCCCTGTGCGACGATCAGGGGCGCGCCGGCGTCATTGGGGGTGGGAAGGGAAGATTCCACGCCATTGTCTCCAGTCGGGGTTGTGCGGCTGCATCCGCGGTTTGGGATCGACGATGCTGGTGGCGCGCAGCAGCGGGAACTGCTGGCTGACCATGCGCAGCGTCTGCACGGCCGGGCTGGCCAGCAGCAGCTTCATCATCGGGTGGCGCCAGGACAGGTAGTCGACCATGTCGTTCGCTTCGTAGGGTACATCCCCGATGCCGTCGCCATTGCGGTCCCAGCCGACATAATTGCTCCAGTAGTTGCCGGGCCAGATCTCGTCCCGGCTGGCCACATACTTGATCTGGGTGCGGTTGAGGATGAAATCGTTGCCTTCCGCCTTGTTGCGGTAAGAGCCAGCCCACAGATGCACGCCGACGGTGTTGTCCATCACCAGGTTGTTGCGGATGATGTTGTACTCGGCGTCGTAGATGAAAAAACCGCGGGCATTGCCGGCGACGATGTTGCCCTCGATCACCGAATCCTGCAGGGTGCGCAACATGATGCCGTGGTCGGAATTCCCCCAGGCGCGATTGTTCCGCACCACCTGGTTGCGCGCCATCATCAATGCGAGGCCACCGCGGTTGTGGTACGAGTCGTTGCCTTCCCACACGTTGTCGTTGGAGTTCATGTAGTGGGTGCCGTAGCGCGCATTGTGGATGCGGTTGTTGCGGAACAGCGCGTGATTCGACACATCCACGTAGATGCCATCGCGGACGAAGCTGATGTTGTTGCCGACGATCTGCGCGCCTTCGGTGTGATAGAGCTCGATGCCGTTGCCGCGCCGCGCGGACGAGTAATCGCGTTTGCCGGTGATCACGTTGTCGATGACCTTCACATCCCGGACCGACTCGATCCACAGGCCGAAAAGGTTGTAGGTCAGGTCGCAGTTGCGCACGATTGCGCGATTCGCACCCGGCCGGATGTAGATGCCGGCATTCTGCTCGACCAGGCTGTCGCCGGAATCGCGCACGATCAGGCCGTCGATGGTGACGTCCTCGGCGGTGATGCGGATCGTGTCACCCTTGAGACCGCCGCTCAGCGTGGGCCGGTCGATTCCCTTCAGCGTCAGGGGCTTGTCGATCAGCAGGTTTTCCCGGTACAAGCCCCGTTCCACCCGGACTTCGTCGCCAGGGCGGGCCTGGGCGATGGCCGCGCCGATGGACTGGCCCGGGTGCACCGTCAGTATCTCGGCGAGCGCCCGGCCCGTGACCGTCAGACAGGCCAGCAGGCTAGCCAGGGCGAGCAGCACGGCCGGCCGGATTGGCCATGCGGCGTGCACCCACCGTGCGGTCGTCCTGGCGGCTAGTAGAACCATTGCAGCGACGGCAGGCTTTGCAGGAAATCCAGTATCCCCGTGCCCTTCATGATCAGGAACAACACGACGGCAATCAGCAGGTTCTTGAATGCCACGTAGGAGGCCATGTCGGCCCAGGAGGCGGGGCGCAGGTTGCGCCCCCACCACGGGCCGTCCTTGACGTAGGGCTTGCAGCGCATGCGCACCACCAGTTCGTAGGCGCTCCAGCCCAGCCACCAGCCGAGCACGATGCCGGGGCCGATCTGGCCGGCGGCGCCAAGCACCCACACCCACGTCACCAGCACGGTCAGCGCAAATGTGGTTGCCTGCAGCAGGATGGGTTGCTGGAAGACCTTGCGGCTCCAGGGGAACAGGTGGTCGAAGAATTCCTGTCCGATGAAGGCAGGCAGGCTTGGGCGCACGGCGGCGGCAGGCGAGGGGGCAGCGGCTGCCGGCACGATGGGGATGTAGTAGCCGTCCGCCCCGATCGCGGTCAGCGGCTCGCCGGCCCGGGTGCGGCGCTTGCGTTCCTGCGCCAGCGGCGGGCAGGCATGGGTGTCGTAATAGAGGACTTGGCAGTCGAGGCACAGCAGGCATTCGCGCTGGTCGATGCGGCCGGCGTCGTCGATCGCCTGCGAGCCGCACCCCACCTGGCACGCCGCGCACGGCCCGCACTCCTGCTTGCGCTTGAGTCCCCACCAGCGGAAGGTCGAAGGCACCGCGAGCGCTGCGCCAAGCGGGCACAGATACTTGCAGAATGGGCGTTCAAAGAAAGCCGACGCGATGATCAGGACGGTCCAGAATGTCACGAAAGGCCAAGAGCGGTTCCACACCCCGACCAGGAAGGTGGTCTTGAACGGTTCGACTTCGGCGAGCTTTTCCGCCAATCCCATGGAATAGAAGGACACGGCGAGCAGGATGGTAAAAATGCCGTACTTGATCCATTTCAGCCGATCATGCCAATTCTGCGGCAGCAGGTGGCGCTGGTAGCGCTTCAGTCCCAGCTTGCCGGCCACATGGTAGACCAGCTCGGCGAGCGAGCCGTAGGGGCACATCCAGCCGCAAAACATCCCGCGCCCCCAGAAGAACGTGGTGACGATGATGAAGATCCAGAACAGGAAGACGAAGGGGTCGGAGAGGAACAGTTCCCAGCGCCACTCGAACAGGATGGCGTGGAACCAGGTCAGCACCTGGGTGATGGACGGCACGGCCAGCAGGTAAAACCCGACGAAGCCGATCGACGAGACCCACAGCAGGTAACGCGGGATTTCCTTCCAGCGCGTGTCCTTCATCGTCGAGCGTCGGACCAGCTTGTCGCGCAACGCGTAGACGGTGCCCGCAGCGACGAGCCACAGCAGGAACAGCACGACCTCGATCTTGCGCGATTTCCATACTTTCACCCAGGTCGCCTCCGGCTTGACGATTTCCGGACGCCCGCCTTCGAGGTAGCGGGCGGGCAACCAGTATTCCCGGTCGAAGCTGGTAAAGGTCTTGGTGCCGGTTTGCCGGTCTATCTTGTTGGCCAGGTAGACCAGGCTCCAGGGATAGGCCGCACTGAAGATCGGCGAGCGGATGATGAAGATGGCCGATTCCTTGTAGCGCGGCGCACCGGCGGCCTCGATGCCATACAGGTTGAGATAATCCAGATCGCGGAAGGTGAAGGAATCGATGTCCTGCGACACCAGAACCCGATCATAGATGCCGCCGCGCACGAAGCCCGAGCCCTTGAAGGACCCCGTGCCGTTGGCGATCAGGAAAATCGCGTGTTCGTCCGGCTTGAGCTTGGACATGAGCGAGGCGTAGCCGTGTTCGCCCAGCACGCTGCGTCCGATCGTCGGGTCGTTGAGGTAACCGAAATAAATGTCGATGTAGGGCTGTCCCCCGGGCCCCTGGCCGATTTCGTCCGCCTTGACCTTGAGTTCCTGGACACTGCCTTCGTCGAGCAGCGCCTGCCAGTCGAGCGTGCCCGGCACGTCCCTGAACTTCGCCTGGGGCCTGATCGTGGGCTTGACGATGCCCACCTGCCGGGCGACGCCGAGGCCGCTGCGCAGGATGACCTGGTTCTCCGCGATCACCGTCACGGTGGCGCCGGAAATCGCGTCGACGCCGATCATGCCCTCGCCGGGCCGGGCCGAGCCTACTTCGATCTTGTCGCCGACAAACTTGCCGAGGTACTGCTTGACGAACTTGGTGAGTTGCGACTCCGGAATACCCACCAGCAGGATCGGCTCGGAGTGCTTCAGGACCCGGACACCCGTGATGATGCCCTTGGTGTCCATGCCGATCAGCGTCACCACGGGCTTGCCCGAGTAGGCCGGAATGTCGACGATGTCGGTGGACAGGAATACGTAGCCGATCAGCTTGCGGTCATTTTTCTCGCTTCTGGCGTTCGTGTCGTGATGGTCCTTCCCGCCATGGTCGTCTTTTCGGCTCTGATAGGCCTCGACATAGGCCGGCTTGCCCATGCGTTTGGAAAAATAGTCGGCGCCGGGCATGACGTCCTTGCAGGGAACGTACGCGCACAGATCGGGATCGGTGGACAACTGCACCGGCAACGGTGCCTCGTAGCTGCTACCGATGGCCGGTCCGTACGAGCAGCACAGAAACAGCATGGTCAGCAGACGGGCGATCAGGCGGGCAAGAGAATTCATTTAATACACCGCAAAGGTCAGAGCATCAACTGGAACACGCGCAACACCTACATCCTGTGTGCAGCCGCGCATCCTGGCCGCCGGTTTGCCGACGGTACCTGAATGGGGCTCCTCCGTTCCCCTGCGCCAGGGAACGGAGAAGCCGGTCACGCCTCGACCAGCATGCGGCTGCGCATCTCCAGGTGCAGCGCATGGCAGAAATTGGTGCAGTAGCACCAATAGACGCCCGGCTTGTCGGCGACGAAGGTGACCGACTTGGTCTCCTGCGGGTTGACGATGAACTGGATGTCGTACTTGGGAATGGCGAAGCCGTGCGTCAGATCCTCGACCTTGTCGTGGTTGGTCAGGATGATGGTCACCTCGTCGCCCTTCTTGACCTTGAATTCCCGTAGGCTGAAGGTCGGCGCCTGGCTGGTGAGTTTGATGGTCACCTTCCTGCCGTTGCGGAAGACGCCCGAGTCCTTGGGATCCTTCACCGCCAGCGGGAACTCGTCCATGTTGTAGATCTGGCGCGTCTTGATGATGTCGCGGCGGATGATGATCGAGTCGTGCGGTTCCGAATACACGGAGTGGTCGGCCACCAGCTTCATCTTGTCGCCGCTGATGTCGATCAGCTGCGCGGTCTCGGCATGCAGCGGTCCAACCGGCAGGAAACGGTCCTTGGAAAACTTGTTGTCGGAAATGAAGAAGCGGCCATCCGATTCCTTGGTTTCGCCCATCGACGTGAAGCCATGGCCCGGCTGGTAGTGGACGTCGATGCGGTCGAGCACCACCTTGGCGTTCTTGTCGCCCTTGTATGCCTTGATCGCGGCGTCCACGTTCCACTTCACGATCTGGCTGTCGAGGAAGAGGGTGGTGTAGGCGTTGCCCTTGTTGTCGAAACCGGTGTGCAGCGGCCCGAGGCCGATCTCGGGTTCGCCGACCACCGCGTCGCGGGGATTGGCCAGGCCGCCGTCGAACCACTTCAGCACCAGGGCATGCTCGATGACCGAAGCTGTCGGCGAGAGCTTGCCGGAGCAGACGTAGTACTTGCCGTCTGGGCTGATGTTCACACCGTGGGGGTTCTTCGGGATCGGTACATAGCAGGTCAGCGCCGTCTTGGGGTCCTGGTTGGCCGCCTTGGTGCCGTCGACGACGGGGACCTTTGAGCCGGCGATATAGCGTACCTTGCCGGCCTTCACGGCCTCTTCGATGCGGGCCACGTTGAAGAACAGGCAGTCGTCCATTTCCGACGCCATCATGTCTTCATAATGGAGCCCCATCTCGGTGTTGTACTGGTTGGTCGCGGCAAGCTTGCCGTCATAGGAGCTGGCCACCAGGTCGCAGTTGCCGTCGATCAGCACCTGCCAGCGCACCTCCATGGAATTGGAATCGACGCAGGTAAATATCGATTTGTACTTGCTGCCGTCCTCCAGGTCGCGCCCGTCGTTGGGCAGCGGAATCGAGAACTCGCCGCCGCAGAACACGCGGGTGGTGTGGTTGACGTTGGAGTCGACCGGGTCGCGCTTGTCGGGGAAGGTGCCGTGAAAGCCCTGGACATTGGGCAGCTCGGTGATCTTGTCGCATTCCATGGTGTCCATGCGGATGCGCGCGAGACGGCCGTGGATCTTGTCGTTCACGAACAGGTACTTGCCGTCGTAGGTGCCGTCGGTATAGGACGGGTGGACGTGGTGCGTGTCGCCGGTGGTGTACTTGGGCGTGCCGTTGGGCTTGGTGCCGAGGATCGCCTTCGATTCGTTGGTCACGCCCCAGCCGACCAGGGCGTCCATGTTGTAGACCGGGATGCGCTTCAACTCTCGCCCGGACGGGATGCCATAGATGCGGCACTCGCCCGAATGGCCGCCGCTGGAAAACGCGTAGTATTCGTCGAGCTGCCCTGGCGGGACTTCGTATTTGCTGTAATCGATACCGCTCCCGGCCTGGGCCGCGGGGGCGCCTGCGCCAGCGCCTTCACCCGTCGCCGGTGCCGATTTCTTGTTGCATGCAGACAGGCCCAGCGAAAGCCCTGCGCCGGAAAGCCCGACCAGGGCGGCGGTATTCATGAATTTTCGGCGACCCAGATCGGGCTGGGTGTCAGATAGTTTGCTATCGTCCTGCGTATGGTCCTGTGTCATGTCGTGGTGCTCCCCATCCTGAAAATAATCGGCACGTTCACTCGGATTGGCGCAAGGCAATCCGGATCGCTCGAATCCGGCAGGCGACCATCCCGGTCGCTTGCCGCTGCGACAAAATGTCGCATTTGGAATCTAGCATATAAAGAAAATACGATCTCTAGGTCTGCAAATATTGATTTTAATCACGGTGTTGTCAGCCGATGGAGTCGGCTAAAAGATGTATGGTGAAAGATTGTTAAGTCCATGTTTTCACAACAAATCGGGAAATCGTTGCTAGCATGATCTTGGACAAATGGTACTTTCGAGGTACCTCTTTATTTTCGGGCGCCTGGTCGGCCCCAAGGCGGATATGAGCGAAAAACGTGGCTTCCTGCAGCATTCGCTGCTGCTGAAACTGGGCGGGGCCCTGGCGCTGATCGCCTGTTTCGCCATCCTCGGCATGGCCAGCTCGGGAATCATCGCCGAATCCGTGCAGGGTAGCGGCGAAGCGATCAACCTTGCGGGCAGCCTGCGCATGCAGACCTACAGGATGAGCAGCCTCGCACTCTCGGCCAGGCAGTCGGCAGACGGGAATGCCGCCGTCCAGCTCGGCGATGCGATCGACACGTTCGAATCCACCCTGACCGACTCCCGCATCACGGAATTGATGCCGCGGCAGGCCGAAACCGAGATCTCGCGCAGCTATGCGACCGTGCTACAGGCCTGGCAGAAGATGAAACCGCGTTTCAGGGCGGAAGTGGGGGGCAGCGCGTCTGCAATGGCAAATCAGGTCCCGCTGATCGCGGAGGTCAATGGGTTCGTCGACAAGATCGATCACCTGGTCAAGCAGATCGAACGCGATACCGAGGCGAAAATCCTGGTCCTGCGCATGGTGCTGGGCGCCGCCTTGCTGATGACGCTGCTGGTCGGCTCGCTCACGCTGTATCTGGCACGCAACGACCTGATCCTGCCCCTGCGCGACCTGCTGTCGTTTGCGGCCAATGTCGGCCGGGGCAACCTCGCGGTGCGTACCGAACACACCGGCAGCGACGAGCTCGGACGGCTGGGGCAGGCCTTCAACCACATGGCCGAGGATCTTTCCAGGATGTATCAGAACCTGGAAGCGCGGGTGGAAGAAAAGACCGCCGAGCTCACCATCGCCAACCGTTCGCTGGAGTTGCTCTACCACTCCATCGCCCGGCTCTACAACGGGCCGGTGGCGGCGAGCACCTATGCCATCCTGCTGAACGACCTGGAGAATGTCCTCGGCGTCGGGCACGGGCTCGCCTGTCTGGTGGAGGCCGGCGAGACGCGTGCGCGCGTGATCGCCAGCACGCTGCACCCGGACGCCGGCGATCCCAGTCAGTGCGGTCTGACGAGTTGCGCAGAATGTCTCGCCCACCGGACGCTGGCCGTCCATGCGCTGCCGGATGGCCGTCGCATGCTGACGTTGCCGCTCAAGGATACCGAGCATCATTATGGCGTGCTGCAACTGGAGATGCCCCCGGGCAAGGAACTGGCGCAATGGCAGACCCAGTTACTGGAGGCCCTGTCGCGCCATATCGGCATCGCCATCGGCACCGCGCGCCGTACCGAGCAGAGTCGCCGGCTGTCGCTGCTGGAAGAGCGTGCCGCGCTGGCGCGCGAACTGCACGATTCGCTGGCGCAGTCGCTCGCCTACATGAAAATCCAGGTCAGCCGGCTGAAGCCATTGTTGCCGGCGTCGCAGCCCGGCGCAGGCAGCGAAGCCAACGAAGTGCTGGCCGAGCTGCGAGAAGGTCTCAACAGCGCCTACCGCCAGTTGCGCGAACTCCTCACCACCTTCCGCCTACGTATCGAAGGAGAAGGCCTGGGCGCCGCCCTGCAGGACACCGTGAATGAATTCACCGCCCGCGGCGGCATCCCGATCACGCTGGACGTCCATCTGGCCGGCTGTACACTCACGCCCAACGAAGAAATCCATGCCCTGCAGATCGTGCGCGAGGCGCTTTCCAATGTGCTCAACCATGCCCGGGCGCAACAGGCGGAGATCCGCGTGCTCTGCAACAGCGACGGGTCGGTGTCGGCGATTGTGACCGACGACGGCATCGGCGTCCGCCAGGCAGCGGGGGCGCATCATTACGGGATGACGATCATGGAAGAGCGGGCCAGAAACCTGGGCGGCCAGCTGAGCGTCGAGAACCTTCCTGCCGCCGGCACCCGTGTCACCCTGCACTTCATGCCGACCTCGCGGCGCCCGCCCCTTCCTTTGCCTACCGAACAATTGCCCCCATCCCTATGAACCCGTCCGATACCTACACCATCCTGGTCGTTGACGATCATCCTCTGTTCCGCAAGGGCGTGATCCAACTGATCCAGGCCACCCCCGAATTCCGCTTTGTCGGTGAAGCTCCTAGCGGCAAGGAAGGTATCCAGCTCGCGCAGCACCTGCATCCCGACATGATCCTGCTCGACCTCAACATGAAGGACATGAACGGTGTCGACGTGTTGAAGGCGATCAAGGACGAAGGGCTCGATTCCCGCGTCATCATGCTCACTGTGTCCGACCAGGCGGACGATCTGATGGCGGCGCTGCAGGCCGGAGCCGACGGCTATCTGCTGAAGGACATGGAACCGGAGGATCTGATGCAGAAGCTGGTCGAGGCTGCGCACGGCAAGATCACCATCAGCGAGCGTCTGACCCAGTTGCTGGTCGCCTCGCTGCGCGAGAAAAGCCGTCCGACCAGTCTTGCCGAAGCCGGCCTGACCGAGCAGGAAAGCCGCATCCTCGATCACCTGATCGGCGGCAAGAGCAACAAATTGATCGCCCGCGACATGAATATCGCCGAAGGTACGGTGAAGGTCCACGTCAAGCATCTGTTGAAGAAGCTCAACCTGCGTTCACGGGTGGAGGCGGCCGTGTGGGCGGATCGTTGTCGCAGGCAGGCCAAATCCTGACAACCTGTTGGTTTCCTCAGCCGAAGGCGACGGGTTTGAGGGCGATCGGTGTGGGTGTGCAAACGGTGAGCGGCTCGATACGGCGATCCCTCAATGCGTCTGACCAAGTTGCTCGCGCAGGCTGTCCAGGGTGGCTTGCTCGCCCCGCACGCTGAAGAACGCACCTTCAGCGTCGGCACGCTCGGTCAGGACCTCGCAGCGCGCGAATATGCTTCCGCGCAGTTGCTGGGCCGACCAAGGCAGGAAAAGCTCGGCCTCGACCAGATCGCGCTGGAAAAAGGCAACGATCGCCTGGTGTAGTTTCGCGACGTCGTCGGGACGGCGCGCGCTCATCACGATGCAGCCCGGATACGCGGCGCGCAGCGCGGCTTCGCGCTCGGCCTGTGCCGCCGCATCGCCGACGTGGTCGATCTTGTTGAAAATCCGGATGCGCGGCACGTCCTGCGCCTCGATCTCGTCCAGCACATGCTCGGTGGTTTCGATCTGCCGTTCGAACCCCGGGTCGCTGGCGTCGACGACGTGAAGCAGCAGCGAAGCATCCAGCGCCTCTTCGAGCGTGGACTTGAACGAGGCGACCAGTCCATGCGGCAGGTTCTTGATGAAACCGACCGTGTCGCTGACCAGCACGCGCGGGACGCTCTCAGGGAACAGGGTGCGAACGGTGGTGTCGAGCGTGGCGAAGAGCTTGTTGGCGACCAGCACCTCGCTGCCCGTGAGTGCGCGCATCAGGGTGGACTTGCCCGCGTTGGTGTAGCCGACCAGCGCCACGCTGGCGAGTCCCTGGTGCGCTTGCCGCCGGGCGCGCTGCGTCTTGCGGTCGGCGTCCATCGCCGCGATCTCCTTCTGCAGCTCGGCGATGCGGTCGCGGATCTTGCGCTTGTCCAGTTCGGTGTGCGACTCGCCGGCCCCGCGTCCGCCGACGCCGCTGCGTTGCCGCCCTTGTGGTCCGGCGAGCTTCGCCGCCTCGCGCAGGCGCGGCGCCAGGTAGCCCAGACGCGCGATTTCCACCTGCGCGCGCGCAGCGGGGGAACGTGCGTTGCGGTGAAAGATCTCGAGAATGACCATGGTGCGATCCATCACCTGGCAGCCGACTTCGTTTTCGAGATGGCGCGCCTGCGACGGGGAAATCTCGTGGTCGACGAAGATGACGTCGATCGGGTCGGGCGAGACCGGCGCTTCGTCGTCCATTCCCTCGACAACCGTGTCGAGGCGATACAAGGGGTTCAGCGAACGAACGCCGGGCTCGGTTTCGCTATCCGGTTTGCCCTGGACAAAATGGTGGATCTCCCGCCGCTTGCCCACGCCCAGATAGGCCGTCGAGTCGAAGCCGGATCGTTTTTGCGTGAACGTACGGGTAACCGTGAAGCCCAGTGTCTTGGCCAGCTCGCGCAGCTCGGCCAGCGAAGCTTCAAACTCCATATCGCTCACCCCCGGGAGCTGAACCGACGCCACGACGGCGTACTGAGGGGCTTCTTTGACTTCTTTTTGCATGCGGCCTGGTTTCCAGAGGGTGAGCGAAGCCGGGCATTATCCGTCAATGCAATCGACACAGGCGCTGAAACTGTATTTGGCGTGACGTGTCGACGCCGCCGTTCAGCAGATCCGCGGTAGCGGATCGTCTTCCAGCTCGTCCAGCACGCGTCGACCGCCAAGACCGGTTTCCAGAATCACGCGTCCGCCGCCTGTTTCGACGCGACCGATGATGCAGGCGTCCCGTCCTTCCGGCAGGGCATGCCAACGGGCGAGTACGTCGTCGGCTGCGAAGGGGTCGACGACGGCGACGACCCGGCCTTCGCAGGCCAGGAAATACGGGTCGTAGCCCAGCATTTCGCAGACCGACACGACTTCCGGGCGCAGCGGTACCGCGTTCTGGTCGAGCGTCACGCTGTGGCCGCTGGCGCGTGCGATTTCGTGGGCCACCGTGGCGAGGCCGCCGCGCGTCGGGTCGCGCATGAACTTGAGGTCGGGGAAGTCACGTACGGCGCGCGTCAGCGGCAGCACCGAAGCCGAATCGGAGCGCAGCTCGCCGGACAGGCCGAACTGCTCGCGCGCCAGCATCACCGCGATGCCGTGATCGCCAACCGGGCCGGACACCAGCACCACGTCGTCCGGCGCGATGCGATCGATCGTCAGCCGGACGGCAGACCGCCGGACGCCAATGCCGGTGACCGACAGATACAGGCCGCTGCCTTCTCCCCGGCGCACCACCTTGGTGTCGCCGGCCACGACGACGACATGGTTCTGTCGCGCAGCCCGCGCGAAGCTGGAGATATAGCGATCGAGCGCGCCGATTTCCAGTCCTTCCTCGATGAGTGCAGACACAGTGAAATAAAGCGGATCGGCCCCGGCCACCGCCAGGTCGTTGACCACGCCATGCACGGCGAGCGAGCCGATGTCGCCGCCGGGAAATTCAAGCGGCTCGACGGTGAAGCCATCGGTGGTGACCATGAGTTCGCCGTCCACGTGCGGCAGCGTGACAGCATCGGCGTCGGTGTCGAGCAGCGGGTTGCCGAGATGGCGGGCAAAGACGTCGGTGATGAGTTCGCGCATCAGGCGGCCGCCGTTGCCGTGTGCGAGAAGGATGCGGGTGTCGTCCATGGCGTGTCTTTATTGGTGGAGGAGTTCGATGACCTGGCCGAAGCTTAACCCGGCATCGTTGACGGGGACACATTGGGGCAGATGAGCGCTGAAGCCTGCGCGTTCAAGCAGGCCGATAGCGGCTTCCGCAAGCACGCGGTTCTGGAACACGCCGCCGGTGAGGCCGACCGAGCGGATGCCGGTTTGCGTGCGCAACTGTTGCGCCTGTTCGACCAGCGCCTGCGCCAGACTCAGATGAAAGCCGGCTGCGCGCTCGGCGGGCGACCGGGTCGTGTCGCCGAGCATGGGCAGCAACGGCGCCCAGTCGGTGCGCCATAGGCCGAGCGGGTCGCGCGCGAGCGGCAGTTCGACGGCATTGCCGGCCGATGCGGCCGCGGCCGCTTCCAGCCGCATCGGCGCTTCGCCCTCGAAACTGGCGTGGGTACAGGCGCCGCACAAGGCCGCAGCGGCATCGAACAGGCGCCCGACGGCGGAACTGGGCGGGCTGTTGAGCCGGGCCGACCATGCCTGATGCAGGGGTTCGGGCGCAAAGGGTGCCGGCTGTCCCGTTTCCCACAGCAGTGCCGCCGCGGCGCGCCACGGTTCGCGCCCGGCCTTGTCGCCGCCAGGCAGGCGAAATGTCCGTATCGAGGCGGCACGCTGCCAGCGTCCGGGTGCGCCGGTGAAGGCCTCGCCACCCCACAGCGTGCCGTCCTCGCCGAGGCCGACGCCATCCCATGCAAACACGATCCAGTCGGCGACGTCCGGAAATTCCCAGGCCAGTGCCGACGCATGGGCGTGGTGATGCCAGACCTCGAACACCGGCAAGCCGCCAGCGCGGGCGTAACGGCGCGTGCCGTAGCCGGGATGGCGGTCGACGATCAGGCGTGTTGCCCGCACCTGATACAGGTTTTGCAAATCGGACGCCACCTGCGCCAGGGTGTCCTGGCTGCGTGCGGTGCCGAGTTCGCCGATATGCGGCGAGATGACGGCGCGCGATCCCCAGGCGAGGCAGAGCGTGTTTTTCATATGGCTGCCAAGCGCCAGCACGGGTTCGGGCAAGGGAGCAGGCAGCCCGAGTTCCAGCGGCGCATTGCCACGTCCCAGGCGCAGCGGCCGCGGCGTGCCGGCGATGGGACGGTACACGGGATCGTCGGCCGGCCGTACGATGGGACGATCATGGTGCAGGAACGCGTCGGCAAGGTGGGCAAGCCGGGTTTGCGCTTCCAGGTTGTCGGTCAGCACCGGCTCGCCGGAGAGATTGCCGGACGTCGCCACCAGCGGCCCGCCGAAATCGGCCAGCAGCAGATCGTGCAGCGGAGAGTAGGGCAGCAGGCAGCCGATTTCCGCGAGGCCGGGGGCGATGAGATTGCTCAGGCCGGATTCAGCCCGTTTCGGTAGCAGCACGATGGGGCGTTGGGCCGACGCCACGAAATCCGCCCGTTCCGGTGTCATGTGCACGGCACGGCGCATGGCGTCGGGATTGCGGAACATCACCGCCAGCGGTTTGCTCGGGCGTGACTTGCGCGCACGCAGTGAAGCGACGGCATCATCGTTCGCGGCATCGCACATCAAGTGGTAGCCGCCGACACCTTTCACCGCGACGGTTTTTCCGGACTGCAGCGCGGCGACGGCTGCGGCCAGCGCGGCCTCGTCGCCGTCGGCTGTCTTGTCCTCTGAGACGAACTGCAGGTGGGGACCGCACGCCGGGCAGGCGATGGGTTCGGCATGAAAGCGGCGGTCGAGCGGGTTTTCGTATTCCTGCCGGCAATCCGGGCACAGCGTGAAATCGTGCATCGCCGTATTGGGCCGGTCGTAGGGCAGGGCGGTGATCAGCGTGTAGCGCGGCCCGCACTGGGTGCAGTTGATGAAGGGGTAGCGATGGCGGCGGTTGGCCGGGTCGTGCAGTTCGGCCAGGCAGTCCGCACAGACAAAACCATCGGCCGGCACATGGATATCGGCCGCGTTCCGGGACTGACTGTCGAGGATGGAGAATGCGTGTGCTGCTTCGGGCGGGCAGTTTTCACTGGACAGCTTGGCAGGTGCCGACAAGGGCGGTGCATCGTTCAGCAAGGCGTCGCTGAATCGCTGGAGTTGGGCGGGCTGTCCCTCCGCATGGATTTCCACTGCACCGTTGGCGTTACGCACCCAGCCGGTGATGCCATGCCGATAGGCGAGCCGATAGACGAAGGGCCGGAAGCCTACGCCCTGAACCCTGCCGCTGATCGTGATGAAGCGGGCGACGCGTTCAGGCATCGGCGGCTACGCGCACGCCGCCTGCCCACCAGATGCGGCAGGCGCCTTCGTCCGACACCATGCAAGGGCCAACCGGATTGCGCGGGGTGCAGGCCTTGCCGTAGATGCGGCACTGGTTGGGATAGATCTTGCCCAGCACCACTTGCGCGCAATCGCAGCCGGGCGGCATTTCGCCGGCTCGGCGGCGGTCGGGGTCGGTATGGTCGGGGAACAGCAGGCGCGCGTCGTGTTGTGCAAAGGCAGGTTTCAGCGCGTAGCCGGAGTTTGGAATGATGCCGATGCCGCGCCAGTTGGCGTCGACGATGTCGAGCGTGTGATCGAGCAGGCGGCGGCCGGTCGGATTGCCGCCCGGGTGGGCGACTTCGCGATAGCAGTTGTCGAGAAAGCGCTCGCCGCTCTTCAGCTGGCGCAGCACCGAATAAAACGAGGCGAGCAGCGACTCCGTGCCGAAGCCGGCCACTGCGGCGGGAATCTCGTGCCGGTCGATGACGAAAGACCATTCCTCCGGCCCCATGACCGTGGAGACATGGCCGGGCGCGACCAGCGCGTCGAAGCCGGGGCTGCCGGAATCAAGCAGCATCGCGACCGCTGGCCAGGTGAGCCGTCCGGACAACAGGATGGACAGATTGCCGGGTATGCCTTCTGCCAGCATCGCCGCCACCGGCGCGGTGGTGGTCTCGAAGCCGGCGGCGAAGAACACCACCGGTCGCTCGGGATTCTCCTGCGCGATCCTGCGCGCATCGAGCGGGCTGGCAATCGGCCGCACGTCGGCGCCGGCGGCTTGTGCTTCGGCCAGCGAGCGCACCTCGCCCTTCTTCACGTTCACCGGCACGCGCAGCATGTCGCCGAAGGCGACCAGAATCACCTTATCGAAGAGCGCCAGCTGGATCGCCTGGTAGACGTCTTCTTCCGGGCACACGCACACCGGACAGCCGGGGCCGGGCACCAGTTCGAGCCATTTCGGCAAGGCGCCGCGCATGCCGGCGTGGGTGATCGAGCGTTCGTGGCCGCCGCATACATTCATGATCTTGATCGGGCGGTCGAATTCGAAGGCGTGGATCTTGTCCAGCCAGGCGCGGGCTTCCATCATCAGGCGGTCACGCTGTGATATTTCATGCCATCGGACTGGATCGCCGGGCGGCGCGACTGTCCGATGGCGACGCGGGCGCGTTGGGCGGCGAGCTGTTCGTGCAACCAGGTCAGCCAGGCGTCCATGCCCATGCCCTTGCGTGCCGACAGGCGCATGACCGGCGCAGGATTGGCGAGATTGCGCAGGTGTGTCTCGGCCTGGTCCGGGTCGAAATCGTCGAGTACCGCCAGCAGATCGGTCTTGGTCAACAACATGGCATCGGCGGCGCGGAACATCACCGGATACTTGGCCGGCTTGTCGTCCCCCTCGGTGACCGAGAGCAAGGTGACGTTGAGGTGCTGGCCGAGGTCGAAGCTCGCCGGGCACACCAGGTTGCCGACGTTCTCGATGAACAGGATGTCGACGCCGTCGAGCGTCATGTGATGCAGCGCGTCGTGCACCAGATGGGCATCGAGATGACAGGCGGTGCCGGTGACGATCTGGTGCGCCTGCACGCCCTTGGCGCGGATGCGCTCGGCGTCGTTCTCGGTTTCCAGGTCGCCCTCGATCACGGCGCAGGTGAACTCGTCCTTCAGTGCGGTGAGCGTGGCTTCGAGCAGCGCGGTCTTGCCGGAGCCGGGCGAGGACATCAGGTTGATCGCGAGGATGCCGCGCTGGTCGAAGTGTGCACGGTTATGCCCGGCCTGGTCGTCGTTCTTCGCGAGGAGGCCTTTCAGCACGGAGACCGCAGTCGCGCCCTTGGCTACGGGCTTGAACGCGAGGTGCTGGTTGCCGGGAGTGAGGTTGCAGCCGCAGGTATCACACATTTTTCAGAGGTCAGGAGTCAGGTTTCAAGGGGCAGGGCAGGCGCCGTTTCGAGCTCGACGCTTTCCAGCAGCAGTTCGTTGCCGGATAGGATCCGGGTATGCCAGTCGCCACAGGCGCCGCAGAGCAGGCGGTTCATCGCGGCCTCGGTCTCGGCGCCGCAGGTCTGGCAATGCACCCGGATCGGCGCATGGGTGAATTCGAGTTCGGCGTGTTCCATGCGGCTGCCGGCCGCCGCGAGCGGAAAAGCCGTGGCCAGCAGGTCAGGCACGACGCCGGCCAGGGGGCCGATGCGCACGCGGATCAGGATGGCTCGGCCCGCCTGATGCTGATCGATCACGGCATCCACCTGTTCGACGAGCGCCTGGGCGACGGCCAGTTCATGCACCGCTTTCCTCCAGGATCTGGTCGAGCAATTCCCACGTGGTGCGGGCGTCGGATTCGGCGATTTTCTGGATCGCATAGCCGACGTGCACCATGACGAAATCACCGATTGCGGGCGGCTCGTCCTGCATCATGAACAGGCTGACGTCGCGCCACACGCCCTTGGCCTGACAGCGGGCAGTGAAGCCTTCGATCGATTCGATCTGCATCGGAATGGCGAGACACATGGGTGGCAATCAAAATCTACACTCGAACCAGTATATGTGATTTGCTGGCCCTCTGCCGGATCCGAAATATTACAAAATAATGATGGAGAATCAGAAGCTTGAGCGAATTACTTGGTTGTTATTCTAATTTTAGGCTGGTAGATTGAACCAATGAAAACGCTCGTGCTCGGGATCGGCAACACCCTGCTTACCGACGAAGGCATTGGCATTCATGTTTTGCAGGCACTCGAGCCCGAACTGGCAAATTGGTCCGATGTGACCCTGCTCGATGGCGGCACGCTTTCGTTCACCCTGGCAGGACCGATCGAGGAAGCCGATGCGTTGATCGTCGTCGATGCCGCGAATATCAAATCGAAACCAGGCGACTGGACATTGCTGGAGGGGGAGGAGATGGACGCATTCCTGATGAGCAATCGCAAGGCCTCGGTGCACGAGGTGGGGCTGACCGATCTGCGCGCCATCGCCATCCTGGCGGGGCACTGGCCCGAGAAACGTGCCATGTTGGCCATCCAGCCGCAGACCATCGACTGGGGCGAGCATCCCACCGCTGCCGTCGCCGCCGCCATTTCCCCCGCCTGTGCGGCGATCCGTGACCTGATTCGGGCATGGCGCCATGTCGCTTGATTCCATTCCCATACACGTCGTTCCACCGGGCGAGCCCGGCCTGACCGGCAATGCGCCGCCCCTCCTGCGCGAATTGCTCGAGATGGTGCGGCGTCTGCTCGAGACCGGCGAGCCGTCCGCCATCGATCTGTCTGCACTGCCGCTGACGCCGGCCGACCTGGACTGGCTGCGCGACAAGCTCGGCGCCGGGGAAATCAGCGTCACCCTGCAGGCCAATGGCGAATCGACACTGAATGAAACGGCATGCCCCGGTGTGTGGTGGGTGACGCATCACAACGAACAAGGCGCGGTGACGTCGCAATTCATCGAAGTGGCATTCGTTCCCGATCTGGTCAAGGCCCATCCCCAGGATGTGGAAATTGGATCGGGATATCTTGAACTGCTGGTATCCGACCTCTAAGGTGTAGGGGAGCGCGGGAATGTTTCTTGTCAGGAGGCACGCATCATGCAGGGTCCGTTGATCGATACGCTTGCGCGGCGGGGAGTGACACGCCGTACCTTTCTCAAGTATTGCGCGACGCTGGCCTCGATGATGGCCCTGCCGCCGACGGCAGGCCGTGCCATGGCCGAGGCGATGGCGGCGGCGCGACGGCCATCGGTGATCTGGCTGCCGTTCCAGGAATGTACCGGCTGCACCGAATCGATTACGCGTTCGCACTCGCCGACCATCGAGGGCATGATCTTCGACATGATCTCGCTGGACTACCAGGAAACGCTGATGGCCGCCGCCGGCCACCAGGCCGAGGAAGCCCTGCATGCCGCGATGCAGGACAACGCAGGCAAGTATCTGCTGATCGTCGACGGCTCGATCCCGCTGGGGCAGGACGGCGCCTACTCCTGCATCGGCGGACGCTCCAACGTGGACATCCTGAAGGAGGCGGCGCAGGGGGCGGCTGCCGTCATTGCCGTCGGCTCCTGCGCGTCCTTCGGCGGCATCCCGAAGGCCAACCCGAACCCGACCGGCGCGGTCTCGGTGTCCGACCTCGTCAAGGACAAACCCATTGTCAACATTCCCGGCTGCCCCCCCATCCCGGTGGTGATGACCGGCGTGCTGGCGCACTACCTCACCTTCGGCAGCCTGCCCGAGCTCGACGACAAGGGTCGGCCCAAATCCTTCTTCGGCGAGACCATCCACGACCGCTGCTACCGCCGGCCGTTCTACGACCAGGGCAAGTTCGCCAAGACCTTCGACGATGAAGGCGCACGCCAGGGCTGGTGCCTGTTCGAACTCGGCTGCAAGGGGCCGGTGACGCACAACGCCTGCGCCACGGTGAAATGGAACGGCGGTACGTCGTGGCCGGTGGAATCCGGGCATGGCTGCCTCGGTTGTTCCGAACCGGATTTCTGGGACGGCGGTGGCTTCTACAAGGCGCTGTCGGCGCCGGCCGACCCGCTCAAGTTCGCCGCTGCCGCCGCGGTCGTGGGCGCCGGTGCCGGGGTGGCGGTCAGCGTCGCCAACCGGGTCAAGAAAAGCGCCGCCAAGGCGACGCATGAGACCACCACGCTGGCCGACCTGGAGAAATGAGCATGAACGAACTGGAGTTTCTGACCTGGACCCGGGGTCCGGGCCTCGACATCGCCGTCGGCATCTTCCTCCTGGGTGTGCTGTGGCGTCTGATCGAAATCTACACGCTCGGCCGCAAGAAGGACCTCGCCGCACCGCGCCACGCTGCCGGGGCGTCCGGCCTCCATACGGTGTTCCGGCGTTCGCTGCCGCCACCCGGCATGCTGAAGCGTTCGCCGGTCAGCTATATCGGCGGCTATATCTTCCACATCGGGCTGGCGATCATCGTGTTCCTGGGCGCCCCGCACATCCTGCTGATCCAGAACCTTGTCGGGCTGTCGTGGCCCTCGCTGCCCTCGCAGTTCATCGGCCTGACGGCCGTGGTGACGATGGCGGCGATGGTGGTGATGCTGGCCGACCGCATCAACAAGCCGGTCAAGCGCTTCCTCAGCACCTTCGAGGACTGGTTCACCTGGGCGGTAACCTTCCTGCCGGTGCTGACGGGCTGGATGGCGACGCAGCACCTGTTGCTGCCCTACACCCAGATGCTGGCGCTGCACATCCTCTCCGCGGAAATCCTCCTCGTGGTGCTGCCATTCAGCAAGCTGTTCCATGGTTTCACGCTGTTCGGTTCGCGCTGGTACAACGGCCGGGTCAATGCGCATAAGGGGGTGCCGGTATGAGCAGGGAGCAGGGGCCCCGCTTTGCGGGGATGCGAGCGCCCGCGAAAACGAAGTTTCGGCGCAGGCTAACTTGCTTAGGCAAGTTAAGCCACGTAGTGGCGGCCGAAGCCAATACCGGCCACGCCCGACGCACCAGCCTCAGCATAAGCGACATCGCGACGGAGGGCGTATGTATGAGACACGACATCCATGACCTGCTGACAAGCGCCATCAAGGAGGAAGCGGTATGAGCGCCTCACTCGAAAAAGGCATCCACGCCCTCAAGGAAGTCATCGACGCGCCTATCGCCAGCTATTTCGAAAGCTGCGTGCACTGCGGCCTGTGCGCCGAGGCCTGTCTGTTCCACACCGAGACCGGCGATCCGAAATACACGCCGATCCACAAGCTGGAGCCGCTGCGCCGCGTTTACGAGCAGGAATACACGCTGCTCGGGCGGCTGAAGAAAATGGTCGGCCTGTCGAAACCGGTGACCGACGCCGAGCTCGACCAGTGGCAGGAACTGGTCTACGACAGTTGCACGTTGTGCGGACGTTGCTCGCTGGTCTGCCCGGTGGGCAACGACATCGTCTACATGGTGCGCAAGTTCCGCGAAGGCATGGCGGTGTCGGGCCACGTCCCCGACGGCATCCGGAGCGCGACCAAGCGTACGGTCGAACTCGGGGGACCGATGGGCCTGAAGTGGCCGGCGGTCGCCAATGTACTCAAGCACGTCGAAGAAAACACCGGCTTGAAGGTCCCCGTCGACCAGGCCGGTGCCGACTATCTGGTGCTGCTGTCGTCGATGGAGATCGTCAACTACCCGGAATACATCGAGGCGCTGGCCAAGATCTTCCGCAAGGCGGGCATCAGCTTCACCCTCGCGTCCGACGCTTACGAGGCGACCAACGCCGGCATCCAGATCGGCAGTTCCGACCTGGCCAAGGTAATCGTCTCGCGCATCGTCGACGCCGCCGAGAAGCTGAAGGTGAAGAATGTGCTGTCGCCCGAATGCGGCCATGCCTACATGGCGATCCGCTGGGAAGGTCCCAATCTGGTCGGCCGTCCCTTCGGCTTCAAGGTCGTGCACGTGCTGGAACTGCTCGACGAACTGCGCCAGAAGGGCGTGCTGAAGATGAAGGACAAGCTGAAGGATCCGCTCATCCTGCACGACCCCTGCCAGATCGTACGCCGGGGCGGCGTGCTGCAGGCGCCCGAGCCGCTGATCCAGCAGGTCGCGGAGAACTACATCCCGATCGCCGACAAGCAGAAGCTGAACTGGTGCTGCGGCGGTGGTGGCGGCGCGTCGGCGATCCACACCGAGGCGGCGGAAGCGCTGCGCGCCAAGGCCTTCCGCATCAAGAAGCGCCAGATCGAGGAGGCGGGCGTCGACACCATGGTGACGTTCTGCGCCAATTGCCGCATCACGATCGAGGAAGGGTTCGACCACTATGAGATGAATACCAAACTGCTCGGCCTGACCGAGCTGCTGGCGGAACACCTGGAGGACTGAATACATGACCACAGCACAGCGCGTCGTCGTCGACCCCATCACCCGCATCGAGGGGCATCTGCGCATCGAGGCCGAAACCGACGCAAGCGGCAAGATCACCCACGCATATTCCGCCGGAACCATGGTGCGCGGCATCGAGATCATCCTGCGCGGGCGCGACCCGCGCGATGCCTGGGCGTTTGCCCAGCGCATCTGCGGCGTCTGCACCCTGGTGCACGGCATCGCCTCGGTGCGCTCGGTCGAGGATGCGCTGCACCGCGCCATCCCCAGCTACAGTATTCCGCACAATGCCGAGCTGATCCGCAACCTGATGATCGCGGCGCAATACGTGCACGACCACGTCATGCACTTCTACCATTTGCATGCGCTCGACTGGGTCGACGTGGTGTCGGCGCTCAAGGCCGATCCCAAGGCCACCTCCACGCTGGCGCAGTCGATTTCCGGCTATTCAAAATCGTCGCCGGGCTATTTCGCCGACGTGCAGAAGCGGGTGAAGACCTTCGTCGAGCAAGGCCAGCTCGGCATCTTCGCCAACGCCTACTGGGGCCATCCGGCCTACAAGCTGCCGCCGGAGGCCAACCTGATGGCGGTGGCGCACTACCTCGACGCGCTCGCCTGGCAGCGCGACGTGGTCAAGCTGCACACCATCTTCGGCGGCAAGAATCCGCATCCCAACTTCGTGGTCGGCGGCGTGCCCTCGGCCATTTCCGTCCAGCCCGGCGCGGGCCAGGGCGGGCCGCATTATCGCGGCGGCCAGGACGCCACCGCGCTCAACGTGGTGGGTCTGGAGACGATCCAGAACGTCATCCGGCAGATGCGCGAGTTCGTCGACCAGGTCTACGTGCCCGACACGCTCGCCATCGCCGGTTTCTACAAGGACTGGGCCGGGCGGGGCGAAGGCCTGGGCAACTTCCTGTCGTTCGGCGACCTGCCGTCGAAAGGCTTCTGGGATACCGATTCCTATCTCATCCCGCGCGGCGTCATCCTCAATCGCGACCTCTCCAAGATCCATCCCATCGATCTGGATGCGGACAGCGAGATCCAGGAATTCGTCAGCCATTCCTGGTACAAGTACAGCCAGGGCGACGCACAGGGCCTGCATCCGTTCAAGGGTGAGACCGAACTCCACTACACCGGGCCGAAACCGCCTTACGAACAACTCGACGTCGACAAGAAATATTCCTGGCTGAAGTCGCCGCGCTGGCAGGGCAAATCCATGGAAGTCGGCCCGCTTGCCCGCGTGCTGATGCTCTATGCCACCGGCAACGCCCAGGCGAAGGAACTGGTGGGCTACACGCTGAAGACGCTCGACGTGCCGGTCGATGCGCTGTTCTCGACGCTGGGCCGTACCGCCGCGCGCACGCTGGAATCGAAGATCCTCGCCGACGCCATGCAAGGATGGTATGACCAGCTGATCGCCAACATCAAGGCCGGCGACATCCGAACTTTCAACGAGCAGTACTGGGAGCCGTCGACCTGGCCCAAGCACATGCAGGGCGTCGGCCTGATGGAAGCGCCGCGCGGCGGCCTTTCGCACTGGATCGTCATCGACGACGGCAAGATCAGCAATTACCAGGCGGTGGTGCCGAGCACCTGGAACGCCGGCCCGCGCGACGCGCAAGGCCAGCCGGGCGCCTATGAGGCGGCGCTGCAGGACAACCATGTCATGCAGGACCCGAAGCAGCCGATCGAGATCCTGCGCACCATCCATTCCTTCGATCCCTGCATTGCCTGTGCCGTCCACGTGACCGACCCGGATGGCGAGGAGCTGGTGCAGGTGAAAATCAAGTGACTTGCCGAAGAGATTCTGAACGTGGAGAGCATGCAATGAAACCGATGAACTACTCGCGCCCAATCGTCCTGACTGTCCTCTGCCTGTTTGCGGGCACGGCATACGCGCACCCCGGCCATCCTCCGACCGGTTTCGCCGGCGGCTTCGCGCATCCGTTTCTGGGCGTGGATCACCTGTTCGCCATGATCGCGGTCGGCCTGTGGGCCGCGCAGCAAGGCGGGCGGGCGCTGTGGGCGGTGCCCGCCGCGTTTGTCGGCGCGATGGGTTTGGGTGGCGTGCTGGCCTGGACAGGAGGGGCGCTGCCGCATGTCGAGATGGCCATCGCGCTGTCGGTGTTGTTGCTGGGGTTGCTGGTCGCCACGCAGCGGCGCGCCTCCGTCATCGTCGGCATGGGGATCGCCGGCACGTTCGCACTCTTCCACGGCTATGCGCACGGCATGGAAATGCCGCAGGCCACGTCGCCCGTGCTGTATGCCCTGGGTTTCGTGCTGGCCACGGCTTGCCTGCATGGCGTGGGCATCGCTGGCGGCCTGCTGGGCCGACGCGCGATGCGGATGGCCGGCATCGGCATCGCGGCTACCGGTGCAGCCTTGCTGGTTCTGGCGTGATTGGATGGTGTGCGCCGGGCTATTTCTGAACCGGACTGAAGGAAGCCAATCGGGTGGATGATTCGCTGCAAAGACTGCTCGACGCCGAGGCCCGCGCGCAAGCGGTCATCGATGACGCCAGCCGGGAACGCCAGCGCATGATGGATGAGGCGCTGGCTGCCGTGCGTGGGGCCGAGGCGCGTTTCGACGCCGGGAGAGCCGAGTTGCGGACACCTTACCTGCACGAAGCGCAGGGGCGCGCCGACCAGATGGTGGCCGAGCTGACGCGCAAATACGGCGAGCGTCAGCGCATGCTGCGCGAACTGGCCGCCCGCCACGAGTCCGAAGCCGTGGATGCGGCGCTGGCCCTGCTGCTCGACCCGACCTTATGAAGGCCTCCTGGCCCTGGTCGGACAGGGCTGCCTGAATACGCCGGCCCGCTGCCATGTCCGCCTACCTCGATACCCGAGTCAGCCTGTACGCCGGCCGCCTGTGGCCGGACGATGTCCTGGCGGCGCTGATCGACGCGCCGGCTGGCGCAGTGGCGGAAAGGCTGATCGGACACGGATTGCCGCAACTGGCAACGGGTTACGACCGGACCGGGGGAGCCCAGGGTTCCCGCTCGCTGGAACAACGCATCATCGCCCAGATCCTGGACGAGACGCGCGTGCTGATCCGGCCCCAGTCCGGGGAAGCGCGCGCGTTCCTGACCTTCTGGACGGCGCGTTTCGAGATGTCCAATGTCAAGACGCTGCTGCGCAGCAAGATGACCAACGAGCGTCCCGCGGCCGTCCTCACCCGGCTGATCCCGATGGGGACGTTCGGCCGTCTGGACAATCAGGATCTGGCGCACGCCGAGGATATCGGCGAACTGTTGCGTCGCCTGGAAGCCGGCCCCTATGCCGGCATCGTGCGCCGCGCGCGGCGTGCGTTCGAACAGAGCCACGATCCGTTCAGCCTCGATGCCGCGCTCGATCGCGGCTACTACGAAGGTCTGGTCCAGCGCGCCCAGCCGCTTGAAGAAGCGGTGGGTGCGCCGTTCCGCAGCCTCATGGCCAATCTCATCGACCGCATCAACCTGGTCTGGCTGTTGCGCTACCGCTTCAATTACGGATTGCCGCCTGCCGAGGTGTATTACCTGTTGGTGGCGTCGCATTACGCCCTGTCCGGCGCGCGGCTGCGGGATCTCGCTGCGCAAGACAGCCTGGAGGCCGTGCTGGCTGCGCTGCCTGCGGCATGGCAGGCCCGGCTGGCGGGCGTAACGGATGTGCCCGATGTCTTCGCGCGCATGGAGCACGTCGCCGCCGAACAGGCCTTGCGGGTGCTTCGTTCCCGCGCCCCCGGCATCGCCCGCGCGTTCGCCTATCTGATCCTGCGCGAACGCGACCTGCGCGCCGTCCGGGCGGTGCTGCGCGGGCGTCACCTCGGGCTGCCAGACGACGATATCCGTCTGGCACTGCGCCGCGAGCCTGTCGAGTTCAACTGATGCTGCGCGCCGAACCCCTGCTCAGGATTCAATTGCTGATGTTGGCGTCCGAAGCGCAGGATGCCGCCCTGGCGCTGGCCCGCTTCGGCGTGTTCAATCCGGCGCCGTGCAAGGAGACCGCGTTTGCGGAATCGCCTGCGGCTGCGTATCGCGAAGCCTGGCTCGAGGCGGAGGCCCGCCTGTCCAAGCTGCAGGAGGAATGCGGCGACACCGGCCCCCTGAATCCGCCGGCGGATGCCGAAGCGCCGTCGCTCGCCGATCTGCAGGAACTGAACCATTGGCTGAAAGACGTGTGGAAAGACTGCCTCGATTGCCATGAGAACGAGGCGAGGATCGAGGATGAGCGCAGCCATCTTGGTGCGCTGGAGGACACGCTGGCCAAGCTGGAAGGGCTGAATGTGAACCTGGCATACCTGCTGCGTCCCGACAGTCTGCTGTCGGCGAGCATCGGCAGTTTGCCGGCGGCGGAACTCAAACGCGTGACCGAAGCCTTGTCCATGACCGGGTACCTGGTGTCGCGTTTCGATCAGGCAGGCGAACAGGTGTTCGCGGTGATTGCCGGACCGCGCACCCGCCGGAACGAAGTGCGCGGCCTGCTGGCTCAGGCGGGCTGGCGCGAACTGCCGGTACCGGACGAACTACGTACCCATCCGCAGGCGGCACGCGCCTGGCTGGAGGCCGAACGCATCCGCTTGAACGCGCAAACCGGCGCGGCCTGCCAGGTCCGGGACGGACTGCGCGAACAATTCGGTCCGCGCCTGCATGAAGCACGCTTGCGCCTGGCCCTGGCGCGTCCATTGGCCGAGGCCGCACAGGCAGGCATACTCGGCCGCGGTGGATTGGCTGCCTTGTCGGGCTGGATCCCGCGCCGACAGCTGGATGAATTGCGAGAAACGCTGGACGCGCGCCTGCATGGCCGCTACTGGCTCGACCCGCGCGAACTCGCTGCCGGCGACGCGGCCGAGGTGCCGTCGCTGGTGCGCTATCCGGGCTGGCTCAAGCCCTTCGTGCCACTGGTGAAAAGCTACGGGGTCCCGCGCTACGGCGAGTTCGACCCGGCGTTGCCGTTCGCCGTCACTTACCTGCTGCTGTTCGGCGCCATGTTCGGCGACATCGGCCACGGTGCGGCGATTCTGCTGCTGGCGTTGGCATTCGCGCGGCGCCTCGGCCAGATGGCCTGGATAGGCGTGGCCGCCGGCGCCGTGTCGATGCTGTTCGGTTTTTTCTACGGCAGCGTCTTCGGCTACGAGGACATCGTCTCGCCGCGCTGGTTGTCGCCGCTGCACGATCCGATCCGCGTGCTGACGATAGCGGTGACGTTCGGCGTCGGGTTCATCGTGTTCACGCTGCTGGTCAACGTACGCAACAAATGGGCGGCCGGACGGGGTGGCGAGGCTTTGTTCGATTCCAGCGGCCTCGCCGGCCTGGCGTTCTATCTCGGTGCCGTCGGCATCCTGGCGAGCCTGGTCGGCGTGGCGGATGTCGCGCAGACAGCCTGGATACTGGCCGGGCTGGGAATCGCCGGGGTGGCGGCGTTCAAGTGGCATGAAACCCGGGCGGGGCTGGGCGAGCGCATGCTGGTCACGTTCATCGAAACGCTGGAAACCGCGATCAACCTGTTTTCGAATACGCTGTCGTTCATGCGCGTGGCGGCCTTCAGCCTCAACCATGTGGCGCTGGCGCTGGCGGTCTTCACCCTGGCGCACGGCCTCGGCATGGTCGGTCACGGGATCACGCTTGTACTGGGTAATGTCGTCATCATCGTGCTAGAAGGCGGCATAGTTGCGATCCAGGCGCTGCGCCTGATGTATTACGAGGGGTTCTCGCGCTTCTTCAGCGGAGATGGAAGGGCGTTCGTGCCGTTGCGAATCGAGAAGGCGTGAGGGGTAAGCCGTGAGCAGCGAGTGGGTTGTATCCGCCCCGCTGCTTACCGCTCACCGTTCACCATAAGTAAGGAGAAAACATGACCTGGTTGATTGCATTGATGGGGGTGCCGGTGGCGGCCACGCTGGGCGTGGGAATCTGGTTGATGCTGAAGCCGCGCCGCGTATCCGCGGGCTGGCTCAAGGGTGGGCTGCTGGCCAACCTGGCGCTGTTCGGCCTGGGCGTTGCAGGCGTCCTGCTGACGGGCGTGCAGGAAGTCATGGCGGCCGAAACGGCTGCGACGGCCGCGCGCGAGATCACCTTGGGGCAGGGGCTGGCCCTGCTCGGCATCGGCCTGCCGACGGGCCTGGCTGCCATTGCCGCGGCGATGGCACTGGGGCCGATCGGTTCCGCATCGCTAGCGGTGATCGCCGAAAAGCCGGAAATGTTCGGCCGCACCCTGGTTTACATGGGGCTGGCCGAAGGGATCGCGATTTACGGCCTGGTCATGTCGATCCTGCTGCTTGGCAAGCTCTGAGCCGATGCCGCCAGTAACCGGCAGCCCGCCTGATAGCGCGCGTCTGGTTGTATTGGGCAGCGCCGGCCTCGCCGACGGCTTCAGCCTGATCGGCGCCGACGTGTACGCCGATGCCGAACCGGCCACCGTGGAAACGGTGCTGGAGCAGCTGGTGCGCAGCGGCGAGGCGGCATTGGTACTGCTGGAGACACCGCTGGCCCATGCCGGCGGCCCTTGGCTCAATCGCTTGCGCAACGAAGGCGGGCGCATCGTCATTACCGAGCTGCCGCCCTTGCCCTCGCCCCAGGATTATGCGCCGGCGGTCGACGACGTGGTGCGGGCTGTCCTCGGGCCGGACGCGCTGAAATAGATGAAACATGTGGATGCAAGAGACGATATATGCATGGATGCCGAGACTTTTCACGAAAGAAATGACTTGAATTTTTCCATGCAAGCTACTGATTGTGGAGCATAAATGGGATCGGATACACAGGTCTCCCAACTCGAGCAGGCGCTGCAGCAGCAGGCCGGGACGCTGGCGCGCGAACTTTTGCAGAATGCCGAATCGGCACGCGCGCGCATGCTCGCCGAGTCGGCCGAGAAGCTGAAACTGGCCGGCGAGCACGAAGTGCTGGGCGCCAAGGTCGAGGCTGAGCGATTGGTGCGGCGGCAAGGCCAGGCGGCGGAAACGCGGCTGGCAGCCGAACTCGACCGGCTGCGCTGGGCGCTCACGGAGTCCGCGTTGGCGGAGGTCAGGATGGCTTTCCGGCATCTGGTGCAGGACGAGACGCGTTATCTGGGCGTGCTGGAAGCCTGGCTGGCGGCGGCGGCACAGGCCCTGCCGCCGGGCGATCTGGTGGCGGAAGTCCGGCCCGAGGACGAAAAGCGCCTGGCGCCGCGGTGGAATGAAATGCGCGCACGCGCAGCGCCGGGGCGTAGCGTCACGCTCGCCACGCACGGACAACCCAGCGAAGGCGGCATCCGGGTACGGCTGGCCGACAATCGCGCCCAATACGACCAGACGGTCGAAGCCCGCCGCGCGCGCCTGGCCGACGAACTGGCACGCGTGACGATGGAACGCCTGTTCGCCAGCGCGCCCGACCTTGGCACGCTGATTCACGGGTAGCGAATATGGGCAAAATTCTCGAGATCAACGGCCCCCTGGTCAAACTCGACCTGCCGCAGACGGTGCTCGGCGAGCAGGTGCGGGTCGGCCGCCTGGGCCTGGTAGGCGAAGTCATCAGCCGCGACGGCAATACGGCGCTGGCACAGTTGTACGAAGACACTGCCGGGCTGTGCCCGGGCGAAGAAGCTGAAGGCCTGGGTTGGCCGCTGTCGGTGGAACTCGGGCCAGGCTTGCTGGGCGGCATTTTCGACGGCGTGCAGCGCCCCTTGCAGGCGATGTGGGAACAGAGTGGCGATCGCATCGCCCGCGGCGTCGCGGTGGCGTCATTGCCACGCGACCGGCGCTGGCATTTTGCGCCGGATCCCCGGTGTCTTGCCGGCATGCCATTGGTCGGTGGCGAGGTGCTGGGCACGGTGCAGGAGACCGAGTCGATCCAGCACCGCATCCTGGTCCCGCCGCGGGTTCAGGGCGAATTGCTTGAACTGGCGCCGGAAGGCGAGCACACCGTGGAGGACGTGATCGGCCGGGTGAGACTCGCCGACGGCCGCATCGAGAAACTGCACCTGTTCCATCGCTGGCCGGTACGCACGCCGCGCCCGTTCAGGCAACGCGACCATGCCGTCGCGCCGCTGATCACGGGACAGCGCATCCTCGATACTTTCTATCCCTTGCTGAAAGGCGGCAAGGCGGCGATTCCGGGTCCGTTCGGTGCCGGCAAGACCATGCTGCAGCACCAGGTCGCACGCTGGTGCAACGCCCAGATCGTCATCTATGTCGGCTGCGGCGAACGCGGCAACGAACTGACCGACGTGCTCGAATCCATGCCCACGCTGACGGACCCGCACACCGGCCGCCCGCTGATGGAACGCACCCTGCTGGTGGCCAACACCTCCAACATGCCGGTGGTGGCGCGCGAGGCCTCGATCTATGTCGGCATCACGCTGGCGGAATATTTCCGCGACCAGGGCTACGACGTGGTGATGGTGGCCGATTCCACCAGCCGCTGGGCCGAAGCATTGCGCGAGGTTGCCGGCCGGCTGGGCCAGATGCCGGTCGAAGAGGGCTACCCGGCCTACCTCGGTTCGCGCCTGGCGGCTTTTTACGAGCGTGCCGGACGCGTGGAAACCCTCGCCGGCGACCACGGCTCGGTTACGCTGATCGGTGCGGTGTCGCCGCCGGGCGGTGACTTCTCGGAACCGGTGACCAGCCATACCAAGGAAATCATCCAGACCTTCTGGGCGCTGTCGAAGGAGCTGGCCGATGCCCGCCATTACCCGGCCGTGGACTGGCTGGAAAGCTTTTCGGGCTATGTAAGCTCCGCTGCGAAGTGGTGGGCGGACAACATCGATCCGGGTTGGGAAGCCTCGCGTGCCGCCGCGCTGGATCTGCTCGCCGCATCCGAGGAGCTGCAACGCATCGTCAACCTGGTCGGTGTCGAGGCGCTGTCGTCCGAGCAGCGCTGGACGCTGGAAGCCGCCAGTTTGATCAAGGAAGGCTTGCTGCAGCAGGCCGCCACCGACGAGGTCGACAGCTTCGCCTCGCCTGAAAAGCAGTTCGCGCTGCTGACGGCATTGCTCGATATCTATCGTCAGGGCATGAAACTGGTGAAGCTCGGCGCGCCGGCCCGGCGCCTGATCCAGATGCCGCTGCTCGCCCAGGCGCGACGCTGGAAGAGTCAGCACAGCTCGGACGACCTCGAAGCATTGAAGGCGAAGATCGCTGCGATCCCGGCGGCCTTCGAGCCATTGTTGCTGGAATACGCGCCTGCTGCCCCGTCTTCGGCGATGGAAGAGATCCGGCCATGAAGAACATCGAATTCCGCACCGCCGCATCCGCCCAGGGTGGGCTCGTCGTCATGGCCGGCGTGCCCGGCGTGGCGGCCGGCTCGCGCGTGCAACTGCGCGACCACGCCGGCCGTGTACGTTCCGGCCTGGTCATCCGCAGCGCCAACGATGCCGTGCTGGTGGAGGTGTTCGAGGGGACCGATGCACTCGATCTGGAACGAACCTGGGTACGTTTCCTGGAGGAACCCTACAAGTTGCCCGTGTCGCGCGACATGCTCGGCCGCGTGTTCAACGGCTCCGGCCGGCCATGCGACGGGCGCCCGCCCGTCATTTCCGCCGACCGTCGCGACATCAACGGCGAGCCGCTCAACCCGGCGGCGCGTGCCTACCCGCGCGAATTCATCCAGACCGGCATCTCCGCCATCGACGGCATGAATTCGCTGACGCGCGGGCAGAAGCTGCCGATCTTTTCCGGCGGCGGCTTGCCGCACAACCGGGTGGCGGCGCAGATCGTACGCCAGGCCAAACTGCTGGGCGAGGAAGCCGCCGAGTTCGTGGTGGTGTTCGCCGCCTTCGGCGCCTCGCATGCCGACGCCCGCTTCTTCCAGGAAAGCTTCGAGGAAAGCGGGGTGCTCAACAAGGTGGTGATGTTCCTCAACCTCGCCGACGAGCCGGTGATCGAACGCCTGCTGACGCCGCGCGCGGCGCTCACCGCCGCGGAATACCTCGCCTTCGACCTCGACTATCACGTGCTGGTGGTGATGACCGACATGACCGCCTATGCGGAAGCGTTGAGGGAAGTCGCGGTGCTGCGCGGCGACGTGCCGGCGCGCAAGGGCTATCCCGGCTATCTGTATTCCGATCTCGCCGAGCTCTACGAACGCGCGGGACGCATCAAGAACCGGCGCGGCTCGATCACCATGATTCCGGTGCTGTCGATGCCGTCGGACGACATCACCCATCCGATTCCCGACCTCACCGGCTACATCACGGAAGGCCAGATCGTGCTCGGGCGCGAGCTGTCCAACCAGGGCGTCTACCCGCCGGTGACCGTGCTGCCGTCGTTGTCGCGATTGATGAAGGACGGCATCGGCAAGAACTTCACCCGCGAGGATCATCCGCATGTCGCCAGCCAGCTGTTCGCCAGCTACGCCAAGGCATTGGAAGTGCGGGGACTGGCCGCCATCATCGGTGCCGAAGAACTCTCCGACGCCGATCGCCGCACCCTGGCGTTCGCCGACGCCTTCGAGCGACGCTTCATCAACCAGGGCGAGGACGAAGACCGCAGCATCCATGAAACGCTCAACCTCGCCTGGGATCTGCTTTCCATGCTGCCGCCGGAATCGCTGATCCGGGTATCGGAGGAAGAATTGACGAAATATCACAAGGGGGCAGCGTGATGAAACGGGGGAGCAGTAAGCGAGTAGCGGTGAGCGGAAACCCCCGTCTCGCTGCCACCCTCACCGCTCACCGTTCACCGCTTACTGCTCATCCATAATGAAAAAACGCCTTCCCGTCCCGCCCACGAAAAGCGCGTTGCTGCAGGTCGGCAGGCAGGCGCGTTTCCTGGAGCAGGGCCGGCAGATGCTGGAAAAGAAACGCGATCTGCTGACCCGGCTGGTCTATGAACGGCTGGCGCAATATCGCGAGTTGCGCGCGCAGACCCAGCGCGAACTTGCCGAAGCCTACCGCTGGCTCGGTATCGTGCAGATGCGCATGGGCGAGCAAATGCTGCGCCAGGCGTCGGTCGGATTGAAGCCGGCGGTGGCGATCAAGGTGGTGGCGCGTTCCAGCGTCGGCGTGGAATATCCCAGCGTGTCGGCCGAGCCGTTGCCCTTGCAGCCGGTCGGCTTGATGTGGACCGACGTCAGCTTCGACGAAGCGCGTATCCGCCTGCGCGAACTGACGGTGACACTGGCGCGGCTGGGTGAGGCTGAAAACGCACTGTGGCGGTTGCTCGCCGCCAGCCGCAAGACGCAGAAACGGGTCAATGCCTTGAAATACAACATCATCCCGCGCTATCAGGCGACCGTACAACACATCCGTGCCGCGCTGGAAGAGGACGAACGCAACACGCTGTTCCAGATCAAGGTGCTGCGGGCACGCCAGTCGGTTTGAGCGTACCCTTGGCATCCCAAGGGCCCATGCCTGATCCTGGTGCGCTGCCTTTGGCAGGCCGTTGGGTCGTTATTGCAATACGATTCTCGATGAGGAGGTTTCATGCGCTATTCACGTGAAGCAATGGTTTTTGGCTTGGCTGCGGCATTCGGCTTGACATGCCTTGCCGGCCCGAGGCTGGCCGAAGCGGGTGGCATGGGCGTAGGCATGATGGGGCCAGGCATGATGGGATCTCCAGGCAGTCCCGAGGAGGCTTCGTCCGGCCAGGTGAACCCGACCCGCGCCAAGGCGCTGCTGAGCTACATTCATGAACACGATCCGGCCTGCCTGCAATGCCATTCCATTTCGGGGGCGGGCTTCGGTCCATCATTCGAGTCGATCGCGGCAAACTATTCGAGTCGGGCGGATGCGGAAAACCTGCTCGCCATGCACATTGCGCACGGTTTTGGCCGCATGCCGCCGGGGTTTGCCAGCGATGCTCAGGCAACACAGCTTGCCCGGCTGATCATGGGCCTGTCCGTGTCGACCAGGCCATGACCGGCACTCGCTCCGGCAACGGGCAAGTCATCGTCTACACCAGCCCGGGATGCCCCGATTGTGCCG
This sequence comes from Thiobacillus denitrificans, assembly GCA_002343685.1. Classification (GTDB taxonomy): domain Bacteria; phylum Pseudomonadota; class Gammaproteobacteria; order Burkholderiales; family Thiobacillaceae; genus Thiobacillus; species Thiobacillus denitrificans_A. The sequence continues at coordinate 125,281 of DDRS01000015.1, forward strand.
CGGTCAAGCGCTATCTCGCGGATCGCGGCGTCCCGTTTGAAGAGCGGGACATTACCGCTCCGGGCGTGGCCGATGAAGCCAAGTCACGCTATGGGGTTCGGGTCGCCCCCATCACGGTCATTGGCGCGTCGTTTTTTTATGGAACATTCGCCCAACAGAAACCACGGCTCGACCAGGCGTTAGCAGGCACGTGAGCCGGATCGCTCACTCGGGGACATGCGAGTGGTCGCCATGGGCGTGACCATCGGAGCCGTCCCCGCCCGACTCCATATCATCGTCTGGCGGGGCCTTGGCGACCATCTCCTTGTATTGCGCCGGGGTCATGGCGGGTAGTTTCCTCAGGAAGGCAACCATGCTCCAGATCGTCGGATCGTCATGACTCATTCCCCAGGCCGGCATCGCGCTCATCTTGAGGCCGTGCTTGATGACCCAGAAGGCCTCCCGGGGTTCTACGCTGCCTTTGCTCAGATTGGGCGGTTTGGGATACAAGCCGGGACGCAGTTCGGTATCCCTCATTCCTGGCGCCAGATGGCAACTGGTGCACATTGCGGCATATTGGCCCGCGCCTTTTAGGATTACGTCCGGATCATCGAGGTTGGTGGGTAGCGCGATGGCGGAGGCATGGCGTTCGACGGAACGCTCGCGCGCGGTTTGCATCAGCGCGTAGGTGATTTTCCAGTGAGGACTGTCGGCGCCAGGATTGTAGGTGCCTGACCATATGAATACGCCGGCGCCAAAGATGGCGAGTATTAGCAAAAATAGGGCTGTCTTGACGAGGGTCATACCCGATCCTTAAATGAGCGATATATTAAGCCTGACCATGCGGATTCTTGAAAGTGCGCATGCCTGAATGAAATCTGCAGGGGATCCCAATCACCCAAGCGAAACAGGTGATTTGAAAAAGCGGGGATCAGACGGGCGACTCAAGTCGATTCACGCGCTGGAAATGACTCGTCTCGTTAGTTGTGGACCTTCGCATGTACGAATGTGACGGGCTCATTGGCGGTTCGAAAGCGGCGACCGGAGAGCCGAAGCCGATAACGCGTTTACCCGGCAAGCTCAGCAGCCGTATCCAGGCGTGCCAATATCTTGTCCATCCATTCACGGTGTTCTGGTTTCATCACGCAGGCGCGCAGACAGGTCAACGTGTCTGCATCCCAGGTTCGTACCGGTGTACAGGCTTCCAGCATGGCCTTGGGCAGGGTGACGAGCGCCAGATGCAGGTCGTGTTCCCTGGCGGCGGCATACAAGGCGCGCGCGCGCAGGGATGCCTGGCTGGCGGTGTCGGCCCGGACGGCCCAGACGACGATGTCGAGCTGGGGCGGAAAGAGCGGGGCGAAACGCGCGTCGCCAGCCAGGGCACCATGCAGGGTCAGGGCGGCCATGCGGCCAGCCGCCAGGTCTTGCGCGAAGGTTCCGCCGGGCACCAGCGGCAGCAGGCGCTGGGTGGCCCACAGCGCGACGGCCACGGCACCTGGACGGGAGCATTCCAGGGAGATTTCGCCCAGATGCGGGTCGTCCGAGCTCAGGTAGGTGTAGGGCGAGTCGTGGCGGTAGTGGTGCCTGACGGCGGGATCGCGGAACAGCACGCAGCCGCAGCCATAGGGCTGGAGCCCGTGCTTGTGGGGGTCGATGGCCAGGGAGTCGGCCTGCGCAACGCAGTCGAACGCCTGTCGGGTGTCGGCATCCAGGTTGTCGGCCAGCGTGAAGTAACCGCCATAGGCGGCGTCGACATGAATCCGGAACGTGTGGCGCGCGCGCAGGGCAAGGATCTGCTCGAGCGGATCGACGGCGCCGGTTGCCGTCGTGCCCAGGGTGACGACCACCGTGCCGATCGTGCCGTCCCGCAAGGCGTCTTCCAGGGCGCTTGCATCCATGCGTCCGCGCGCATCGGCCGCGATGGAACGGAACGGAACGCCAAGCACGCCGGACAGGCGTTCGTGGGTGTAGTGCGCCTGGCTGGACGCGGCAATGGCCATGCCGGGGTGCTGCTCGCGCGCGACCCAGAGCGCTTCGAAATTGGCCAGTGTGCCACCGCCGCACAAATGCCCCTGGCTGTCCGGCCAGCCGACCATGCGCGCGATTTCGCCGATGGCTTCCTGCTCCATGATCGAACTGGCGCGGCCGCCGTCGTAGGCGTGGTTGTTCGGGTTGAGCCAGAGGGTCAGCGTGTAGGCCAGCCGCGCGACGGGATGCGGCGGCTTCTGCATGTGCCCGACGTAGAGCGGATGATGGTAGGGCGCGTTGTCCTGCAGCCGGCGGGCCGCGGCGAGCAGCGGTTCGCGCAGTTGGGCGAGGTCGAGGGTCTGCGGAACGTCGGGAAGATGCCGGAAGCCGTCCGCCAGTACGGCCAGGGCTTCGTCCAGCAGGGCCAGGCTTTCCCGGTCGAATGGCATGGGGCTCCTAGGGTTTGAGCAGGGCACGCACCTGGCGTTCGATTTCCGGATGGTCGAATTCGCGGCCGCCTACCGCACTGTAGGCGATACGGCCCTGCGAGTCGATCAGGTAGGTCGTGGGCAGACCGGAGATTTTCCAGGTTTGCATGATCCGGGCATGCGGATCGAGCAGGATGGGAAACGCGGGCGTCGCGTCCAGCTGGCTGATGAAGGTGTGAATGGTATCGGCATCTTCGCCGATGTCCACCGCCAGCACGACGAACGATGTACCGGCCAGCTTGCGCGCAAGGCGATCCATGGACGGCATTTCGCGGCGGCAGGGCGGGCACCAGGTCGCCCAGAAATTGACCAGGACGACCTTGCCCTTGAGGCTGGCGAGGTCGTGCAACTGTCCATCGAGATCCTTCAGGGCCAGCACCGGGGCCGGCGCTTTCGCGGCCTGCTCGGTCAGGCTGTGGGACAAGGCCGGCAAATCCGCCGCGAAGGTCGTCATGCCCATTGTCATGAGCAGGGCGCCCATCATGCTACTGAATTTCATCCGTACACCTCACATTTTCGAGTGTTGTTTTGCGCCCTGCGTCACCTGCGCGCCAGTTGACGATCAGGTTGAAGCGGCTGCCGCGCGGAAGCTGGTAGGTCGTCATGCCCTGATTCCAGTCCCCTGCGTGAAAAGTCTGGGTCGCGGGAAACTGAGCCCAGGCAAATGCGATTCGGGCAGGCTCGGAGACCCCGCGGTCGACCCATGTCGCATCCCATTCAGCCTTGCTGCGGAGGGCGCGAGCCTTGCCGTCGCCAGCGACGTAGCGCCAGTCGGCCAGGCGGTGTTCGATCGGGAGGGTGCCGATATTGCGGACGACCGTCATGAAGACGCAGCTGGACGCATACTCTTCCGCCTGTTCCGGGGTGAAGCCGCGCGCCTGATAGAAGGCCCGCGCCTGATCGGGGCTGATCTGCGTCAGCCGAACCTGGATGCCGCGTGTCTCGACCTGCCAGCTTTCCAGACCGGTTTCAGGATCGCGGCTCGTCTCGGTCGCCCCGGCGGTAATCGCCCAGACAGGCAAAGCGCAGAGGAAATACAGCAGGTTCCTGACGCTGCCCTGTTCCAGTCCGTTGCGTGTCTTGAGCATCGGTGTCTCCCTGATCAGGTCGGCTCGAGCAGCCAGGCCGAGATCGTGCTGGCCCCATGGAAATCCAGTACCCGGAGGCTTCCGTCGAATGCGTTCGCAAAGGCGGGAAAGCCCTGGTCCACCCAGCCCGACGCGGCCATCGCAAGGGGATCGGTATCGGTGGGCTGTCCATACTTGACCAGCGTGAGATTGTCGGCGGACAGCTGGATCGCCAGCCACGCAGCCAGGCTATCGGATGTGACGGACCAGTTTTGCGGGAGCTCGGCCGCATGCCGGCACATCTCGCCCGGCATCCAGACGGGCGTGAATCCCTGTCGCAACGCATGGCCGATGTTTCCCAGACTGTCGGCAGGAACCAGGCTGGGGTTCAGGTCGCACAGCATCAGGCCATACTGCTCCATGGCCAGGATGGCCATGTGGTGCGCGGCGGCATCGCTGATCCCGGAATGTGTCTGGACCGTGCGCACGACGTCGGCAAAAGGGCCGCCGCCGGGTACCAGCACGGTTTCACCCCCCGCGGCGGCCAGCGCGGCGAGGCACTGGGCGAGCTCGGGCACGCGATACAGACTGCCGCCCAGCTTCACAACCCGGAGCATTGTCCGTCTTCCAGATGGCCTCCGCATTCCCGCATCAGTTTCAACATGGCCGATGCCTTGTCGAGGCATTCCTGGTATTCGTCGTCTGCGCGGGAATCGGCGACCAAGCCGCCGCCTGCCCAGAAACGCAGCGAATGATCCGAGCTGACCATCGTGCGGATGGCGATATTGGTATCCATGTCGCCATTGAATCCCAGCCAGCCGACGGCGCCGCAGTAGACGCCGCGACGGTTCGGCTCGAGCTCCTCGATGATTTCCATGGCACGGATTTTTGGCGCGCCGGTGATGGAGCCGCCTGGAAAGGCCGCGCGCAGCAGGCCCACTGCGTCGATGTCCCTGCCGAGACGGCCGGTGACCGTGCTGACCAGATGGTGCACGGTCGCGAAACTCTCGACCTCGAACAACCTGGGCACGGCCACCGAACCCGCTTCGCATACCTTGCCCAGATCGTTGCGCAGCAGGTCGACGATCATCAGGTTCTCGGCGCGGTCCTTGGTGCTGTCGCGCAGTTCGCGGGCCAGTGCCGAATCGGCTTCGGGCGCGGCAGCACGGGGGCGCGTGCCCTTGATCGGCTTGGTCTCCACCCGTCCCTGCTTCACTTCCAGAAAACGCTCCGGCGAGGAGGAGAGGATGCGTGCACCCGGGAAATTGAGATAGGCCGAATAGGGCGCCGGGTTGAGGCGGCGCAGCGTCTGGTATCCCAGCCAGTGGTCGCCGTTGACCTCGGCAGCAAAGCGCTGGGCCAGGTTGACCTGGTAGCAGTCGCCGGCGCGGATGTAATGCTGGATGCGTGAGAATGCCTGGCGGTAGCTGTCGGGCGTGAAGTTGCAGCTGACGGGCCCGACCTGGAAAGGACGCCGTGCCGTGATGTGCGGTGTATCGCTGAACAGAGCGATCAGTTCGTTCCAGCTGGCGTCGGTCCGGGCGTCGCGCCCGGAGCCGACGAGCCAGCTGGCACGTTGCGCATGATCGACGATGACGGCCCAGTCGTAGATGCCGATTGCCATGTCGGGGATGGCTTCGGCGTCACGCGCGTGGTCGGGCAGTTGCTCGATGCGGCGAGCGAGGTCGTAGCCGAAATAGCCGATCGCACCGCCTGCGAACGGGAGGGCCGTGGGGTGTCCGTCCGCCGCGAGATAACGGCGCAGCAGCTCGAACGGGTCCGCCGGAGAGAGTGTCGGCCGGTCGCGTTCACGAATTTCGGTCATGCCGCCCCGGGTCACCAGCGTGACATAGGGGCGCGCCGCCAGGATGTCGAAGCGTCCCATGGTGGAACGCGGCCGTCCGCTGTCGAGGAATACCGACCAGGGTTCGTCGGCGATGGCCTCGAAGCGTTCGGCACTGTCGGGGCAATAAGGAAGAGCGCTTATCCGCATGGTAAGTCCGCAGGCGTAAGGCCTGGAGGGTGGCGGTGGGTTGCGAGCAGCCGTCCCACCGCGACGGCAGGGGCACATCCGTCAATCATATCCTGATGGGCGCGGGCGGCCAGAATCTGCGAGAAATTGATCACCGGTCGCTCGATCCGGGCGGCGAGCCGCGGGCCGAGGAATCCGCCGACGCCTGCGATGACCAGCGGGGCCTCTGCGGCCAGCATCTCGCGCGACAATACCTGCCGCACCGCGCGCCCGATCCGGGTCATCTGGGCATCTGCAAACCAGGCCGCGAGTTCGGCCCAGGCCTTGTCGGGCAACTCCCAGGCATCGCGCCCCACCATGCGGGCGAGGCGCACCCGGCTGGCTGACGGGGTCTTGGCACCGCCGTCCGCGGCGTCATGCAGATCGGCTTGTTCGGGGAGCAGGCCGAGGATCCGGTAGATATCCGCACTGGTCGCGAAATGCTCTGCCATCAGCGGCGTGAAATGCCCGGCCACCGGGGCTTCGCTAGCCAAGGCCATGAGCGGCGTACGGGCCACGCCGGTATAGACCAGTTCGCCGGCGGACAGGCGATCGCGGTCGCTGCTGCTGGGTGTGGCTACCAATCCGTCCCGGATGGGAATCAGGTCCGTAGTGGTGCTGCCGATATCGACCAGCAGGGCCTCGCTGACGCAGGTCGAAACCAGGTGGGCCGTGGCATGCCAGTTGGCGGAGGCAACGCGCCCGGCGTACTGGAAGGCCTGGCCGGCATCGTACCAGCCCTGACCGCCGGCATAAAAGCGGACCCGGTCGGCGCCCAGACGCTGGCTCATCAGGGTGGCCAGGGCCTGCACACCGGCTTGCCGCGTTTCGAACAGGTCGACCATTTCCCCGGTCATGGTGACGGCATGCACGCAGGCATCGCCTGCCTGCATCGTGGCCTCGATCCGGTCGATGGCCTGGTGCAGCTGATCGAGACCGCGCCATAGCGCGCAGGGCACGAGCCAGACGCCGGAGACCTTGCCGTCACGCTCGATCCGCGCGGTCTTCAGATGCGCGCCGCCGACATCCCATCCGATCACGGCTTCATCCATGGGCGGTATGCGTGCCGGCGCGTTCATAGGGAGCGCGATACGCGCGTATCGTTCATCAGGTTGGCCGGCGGCAATGCGCTCATGGGCGGGTGGTCAGGCAAGGCCAGGATTTTCCCGGCAGGATTGAATCCCAGCACCGAGTGCAGACCGGCATAGGAGACAGTGAGGCGGGGATTCACTTCCAGAACCACCGGCCCGTTTTCCGTATCGATCAGGTCGATCCCTACATACCCCCACAGGCCGGGGATGGCGGAGAGCACACGCTGAGCCAGGCCGGCATAGCGTTCGTCCGGATCGGGCAGGGCGTGGGGCGTCACGCCATGGAAATGCAGCTGGCCATCTTCCAGCCGGATGTGTTGCCTGTTGACCGACAGCAGTTGGCATTCGCCCGGCTGACACAGCACGGACAGGGATAACGGGTCGCCCGAAAGAAACGGCTGAAAAACAAATCCTGCGCCTCCTTCGTCCAGCGCCCATGCCTCGGCTGACGCCTGGTTATAGAAATACAGGGTGTCCTGGCAGCCGGCACCCTCGTCAGGCTTGGCTACCACCGGGCCTTTCGTCGACATCACGAAGGGTGAGGTGTACGTGGGAACCACGGGTATCCCCGTGCGGCCCAGTCGCTGCGCGGTGGCATGTTTGCTGGCCGCAATACGCACGGCGTCGGGCTGGCAGCCCAGGAGGCGCTTGCCTGCGGCCAGGATTTCCTGGTTCAGGGATTCGAGTATCCCAGCCTCTTCCGGCGCGACCGGCCACACCGCATCCGACCGGGCGAGGCAATGCCGGTAATCCTCACTGAAGCGATGGGCCTCCGTATCGATGATCTCCACCTTGTCCATGGCAGGCCGGGGCAGGCGACAGTCCCGCAGCGTCAGCACGTCCACGCCATCGAGCGCGCGCAGGTCGTCGACCAGTGCTTGCCACATGACTTCGCCATCGTGTAAAAACTCAGGCAGCGCCATACTGGCGAACCCTCCTCCTGTGACATACTCGAAAACAAATACTTTCATGCCCACCTCCCTAGCGCTCATCCCCGTACTCGACCTGATGGACGGGCAGGTCGTGCGCGCTTTTGGCGGCCGACGCGAAGCATATCAGCCACTGGAATCGGCCTTGTGCGATTCCAGCCGTCCCGAGGCCGTGGTGGCGGGACTGCTTGCGCTGTATCCGTTCCAACGGATTTATATCGCCGATCTGGATGCCATCCTGGGACGGGGCAATCACGGAAGTGTAGTGGAGGGGCTGCAGCGCTCGTATCCGGATCTCGAATTCTGGGTGGACGGCGGCTTTTCCGATACAGCGGCGGCCCGAGCCTGGCAGGCGACGGGTCGGGGACGGCCGGTGCTGGGCAGCGAGAGTCTGGCGGTTCTGCCGGAACGCGACGCATGGCCGGCGCAGGGCGTGCTGTCGCTGGATTTCCGGGGAGACGCGTTTCTTGGCCCTGCTACCCTGTTGAGCCATCCCGAACGCTGGCCGGCCGAGGTGATCGTCATGACCCTGGCGCGGGTTGGCCTGAATGCCGGCCCCGATCTGGCTCGGCTGGCGCACATACAGCGCCTGAACGCCGCCTGCCGCATATATGCGGCAGGCGGCGTACGCCACGTTGACGATTTGGCCGCATTGGCCCAGGCCGGGGCGGCCGGTGTCCTGCTGGCATCGGCCCTGCACGACGGCAGGCTCAGTCGCCCTGAGCTTGACGCTTTTCATGCTGCCCATCCCACGTCCGCAGCCAGTGACGCCAGGGCGAATGTCCCAGCGCCGGATCGGTAAATCGACCCAGCAGCGGCTGGCTGCCCTGGCGTTGCCAGGTTTCCAGATCGGGGCCGCTGTACTGGCACCATGACTGCGGCGTTTCGTACAGGGTCAGCTCGATCAGTTCGGGCAGGAAATCGATGAGCTGTTCCCAGATGTACACGCTCAGCAATTCCGTGGTGGAGCGCCAGGCCAGTTCCGGCCCGGCGTAGTTGAGGGTGTGGTGGTCGAAGCGTTCCACCACGCGGGTGTTGACCACGCGCTTGAGATAGCCGTAATCCAGCACGCAGCCGGTGATCGGGTCGATCTGCCCGCGTACCTTGACGTGCAGGACGTAGCGTCCGCCATGCAGGTTGCTGCATTTGGCGGGATGGTCGGTGAGGAAGTGGGCGGAATCGAACACGACCTCCTTGCTCACCGTGACCTCCGGGGTATCCGGATGGAAGCGCGACCAGACGCCGGGCATGGCTTCGAGCTCGCCGCGCAGGCTGTCCAGCAGGCGCGTCGTATCGGCCTTGGTCAGCGTGCGCAGCAGCGGCGTGCCGGCAGCCAGATGGCGGGTACGCACGTTCAATTCGCGCGACAGGAATTCGGTTGCCGCTTCGGCTTCGTCGTTCGAAGCGAAAGGCAGGAATAAAAATCCGGCATGCAGTTCGGCTGCATGGGCCAGATAGGTTGCATATTTCAGGCGTTGCTCCGGTGGAGGCACCCTGGCAGGGAGCCAGGGGCCGACCAGATTGCGCTTTTGCGTCACCAGGCGGTTCTTTGCCACGACCCGATGGGTGCCGGGTGCGTAGTGATATTCCTGGTGAAACCGGAAGCCGTAGGGAGCGAGTTGCGCCAGATCGCAGAACAACAGATCCAGCCAGGAGACCTCGCCCTCGACGAAACAGACCGATCCGGCATCATGGACCTTGCCAGCCAGACGTAAGCCGGCCAGCACGGCCCGTGCCGTCTCATCAGGCACGGCGACAGGCATGAGCGGGAGCTCCGCCTGCGCGGCGCCTGCCTCGATCCTGTCCGGCGATACCAGCAGGTCGAGCGGCAAGGCGTGACGTAATGCATACTCCTGCAAGGTCAGGCCGCTACAGGCGAGCAGGTGCTCGTTGTCGAGTTCGCTCACCATGGCCCCGCATTCCTTGCAAATCACGCCCGTTCTCCCGATTAGATATGCGCAGCGAAGGGATGACCTGCCTTCGCTTTCTGGGCAACCACCTCAGCCGCCTTGGGTGTGCCAGTAATGGCACGCTTGATGGATTGCTTGGTGGCTTCGTAGTTGTAGTCCTGGATCTTGGCGTCGTCCTCGGCTTCCCAGTGGATGAACACGCCCACGCAGATGAACAGATCGTCCGCTTCATTGGCCGGGATGGTGCCGTCTTCCACGCAATCCGCGACGGCCATCGCCACGCCGCGCTGGGCCGGGCCGAACATCTGAACGGCCTGCTTGGCGCCCTTGATGGTCACTTTGTTGAACATCATGGTGTTGGGTTTGCATGGCAGATTGGGCGCCACGACAGCCAGCAGGGACGTGAAGCCGTCTTTGTTGTTGACGAGGCCATTGCAGAACGCCGCTTCAACGGCGCTGCCGCGCGGGCCCATGATCAGATCGATATGGGCTACTTCGTTGCCTTCGCCAACCAGGGATTCACCGACCATTACGCTATTGATTTTCGCCATCATTTACTCCTTAAGTTGAACAGACTCGGTTGGGTTATAGCGGCTCGCCAGCGCCGAGTCGTCCGTCGGCTGACCACTTGTTGCATGACCAACCAGGTGTTTCAGTAGATCAAACAAACTGAGAATCCCCCTGGGTATGGTTTGGAATACAGGTTCCTTCCCCGTGCAGAAGCTGATCTGCCAGCCATGCTGCCACGGTCAGATCGGCACTCGTGCCCGGGTTGAAACCTGTGGATTTGAGGGTCGTGTCCAGACCCGTCAAATGGGTTTTGGCGCAAGTCCAGTCGGCGCATTGGCCCAAGCGGGCAATGCAGTCGAAGGCCATTGTTCGCACGGCGCCCGCTGCACTGCTGCCGTGTTTGCGCCAGATGTGGCTGTCGGAAAAACTGGCCAGGAATCCGAGATAGGCGGTCGTGACCGCCGCTGTCTCGCTGCCCCAGTGCATGCGTCCCTGATGCAGAGAAATCAGTCCGGGACCGAGGATGTCGGCATAGCAATGGGTGTACTGATAGGCGATACGATCTCGGGCAGCCGCTTCCCGCATGGCTTCCAGCAGCGTGACGACCGGCGTTTCCCGGACATCGTGGCGGGGGCTTTCGCCGAGTCCGCCAGGTGCGGCCAGCCGGATGGCCCGGTAGACCCATTCCGCGTCATCGCGGGTGAGTGCAGCCAGGCTGCGCTGGAGCCGGTGCGCCAGGATATCTCCCGGCATGCAGTGCTGGGCGGCATGAATGAGCGGCACGGCCAGCAGCACGATGCCGAGATTGGTATTGCAGCCGACCGCTTCCCGGGTGGCCTCGACCGCGCGGTAGATCCGTTCGCCGATCTCAAGGTCGGGATCGGCGACATGCGGCGCGGCTGCCTTGGCGCTGATCAGGAAATCTTCGGCGGTCATGCCGTGTCCCGGGGATTCCCAGCTCACGTTGCCAGGCTTGAAGGCGACCACATCCATCTCGCAGGCGGCAAGAAACAGGTCGGACATCGGCTGGGCGACGGGCATTTGCAGCAGGGCGTTCATGCGCATTGCTCCCGAGCTTCCCTGACCACGTGACGGTCGAGAAAATCATCCACCAGCATGGCGGCGATGTTGTCCTTGACGACGCTTTGCAGGCCCCGCCAGGCCGGAATGCTGTTCACTTCCAGTACGCTGAGGCGGCCCTCGGGATCGCGTATCAGGTCGACCCCCGCATAATCCATGTCGAGCGCACGGGCGGCATCCTCGGCCAGTCTGAACAACTCAGGGTCGATGGGGGCAGGCCGGCAGGCGGCGCCCTGGGCCACGTTGTTGATCCAGCTGGTGCCTTGGCGCGTCATGGCGGCACGGCTGCGACCGCCGACCACGAGCACCCGGTAGTCCTCCCATGAACCCGTCACGCCGCCGATGTAGCGCTGCAGGTAATACACCCCCTGGTATGCCTCACCCGGCGGGAGATCGGCGGGCGAAGCCAGGCGCTTGAGGCCTGCTCCCTGGGAACCGAACAGCGGCTTCAACACCAGTTCGTGCCCCAGTGCAATTTCTCGCATGATCAGGGTGCGCGCCTGGGATTCGGACTCCGTCACCCACGTGGGCGGCGTCGGAATACCTGCGCGATGCAGCAGCAGGCTGGTCATGGCCTTGTCCACGCTTTTTTCGATGGCGCGGACCGAGTTGTAGACGGGCACGCCCAGCAACGGCAACACGTGCAGAAAATCGAGACGCAGGATGACCTGTTCCAGGGTTCCGCCCGGCACGCCGCGAACGAACACGCCGTCGGGCAGTTCATGCTCGAAACCGGGTATCGCCACGCCGCCGCTCAGCCCCAGATCCACCCGGCAATCCGTCAGCGACAGGTAGTTGGCCGCGTAGCCTCTGCGCGCGAACGCACGCTTGAGCTGCTTGCCGTGCCAGCCCGGATCGTCGGTAAAGATCGCGATGCGGCGTGTCATGAGAAAGAACGCTCCAGCAGGTCTGCGTTGAGTTGTCCGGCGCGGAAACTGCGGCCTGTTTTGAGGCTGGTCACGATGATCTGTGCCGGTGCGAACAACAGCGGGTCGATCTTGTAGAAGTCGTGTCCGGCATTCTTGAAAACCTGTGCGAAAGGCTGGCCATAGTCCTTGGAAGCCTCGCTCGGCATACGCTGCGCAAGCGCCTCGGCTGCCGCTTCCTCGCCGGCGACAAACAACTGGACGCGGCCGCCGAAGAGAATCGCATCGTTGGTACGGCCCATGGCAGTCAGGAAATCCGGCGAGGGCGGACAGACCGGGGCCGTGCCCATGCCGTCGACGATGTGATCGAGCGGGAAGCCCAGGAAGTGCGCCTTGTGCAGGGCCACTTCGAGTACGCGGGCCACTACCTGTACGCTGCCGGCCAGGCTGGTGGTGGGCGTCAGGATCAAGGTCAGCCGGTCGGGGGAGACGTCGCACTGGCCGGCGATCTTGTCCAGCAAGGGCAGCGGCGGGATCTTGTCGGTTTCCAGGACGAGGCAGGCCGAGTCCGCGCGATCGCGATAAGCGAGTTCACCGAAGAGTTCTTCCTTGCCGGCCAGTGCGCGGCCGGGACCCGATCCCAATGCGAAGAAACTGCCCTTGCCCTCGCCGTGCGACAGGCTCCATCCGGCGTACTGGCTGCCCAGACAGGCCAGCACCGGCTGCGCTGTGGAAACGGACAACTCCCATGGCCAGGCGGCCTGGGCGGCGGCCGGAACGAGCGTGACGCGTCCGAGGCCGCCGAGGCAGATTTCGGCGATGCGCCGGCCTGCCTCGATGCCGCCCGCCACCCGGATGCCGGCATCGACGATGCGTACGCCATTGTCTTGCCGCGAAACCGCCAGGCGCAGTTCCGCGGCGTGGTCCACCAGGTATTCGACCAAGGGGGATGCGAGCTGGTTGACGCTGGGAACGTGATTCATCGGATGTGTCATCAGGCAGGGAACATCTGGGTGGATTGCGCGACGGCATGGTCATTCCAGCCGGCTGAGGGGGAGGCGAAACGATCCAGCCACTGGAGGATTTCCTGGCGCCGGCCGAGCGCCTGGTGCCGGGCGGTGGCCGCATCCGGGCCGTCCGCACGGACCGTGCAGACAGGGTCGCCGGCCTCGATCACGCTGTCCGCCCAAGGCAGATCAGCACACCAGGAAGGCCAAGCGAAATCGGCCGGGATCAGCAAGCGGGTTTCGGCGTAGACCACCGCCACGGCCATGCTGCCGCCCGGCTGGGGCAGGCGGGCCGGCAGTCGGCCCTTGCAGGCTTCGACGTGCAGATCGAACAGGCAGGGCAGCAGCGGCACATCCCATAATTCCAGCGTGGCGGGCGGACGCGGATTCAGTTCCAGCAATACCCAGCCGGAGTGGGTGACAATGAAATCGAGGCCGTTGAGGCCAACCAGGCCGAGCCGGGCGGTGAGCGCGCGTGCCGCATGCATGACGGCTTCGTCGACCCCGGCCGGGCCTGCATCCATGCGTGTCGCACCGGCATAGCTCCAACGTCCGGATGCCTGGGGCGGAGTCGTCAGGGGCTGGTTGAAACCGATTGAGCAGATGTCGCGTCCATTGGCCAGAAACAGGAAGGACCATTCCTCGCCGGCGACCTGTCGCTGGAAATAGCGTCCCGCATCGCGTTCGGGCAAGACGGATGCGAGGCGTACATGCGTGCCGCCGCATGCACCGGCCTGTTTGGACAGCCAACCGGCGACTTCTGCAGGGCGTGACATGCGGGTTGCGGGATGGGGAATGCCGAGCGCCGCGAGCAGGTTGCTGAAGCGTTCCGGATCCGCGACGGTTTCCAGGACCTCCGGCGAATTGCCCAGCACGATCCGCCCCTCGGACAGCCCGCGCAGCAGAGCCGGCTGGGCTTCGAGCCCCGATCCGTAGACCAGGCCGAGACAGGCGGCAGGCGGACAGACCAGGTCGGCCGCATCCAGCATGGCGGTCGCGTCGAATTCGCCGTTGCGGTCCAGGGGCGAGCGTGTCCATTGCAAGGCCATCCCGCAGGTATCCTGGTCGGCGAAGGCGTCGATCCCGACCACCGAGCGCTGCGCGCGCGCCGCTGCCTTGGCCAGTATGCGCCCGGATAGTGAGGTGAGCAGAAAGGCCTTAGGCGGCATGCAACCTGGCCTCGCGCAAGCAGTCGGCAAAGCCCAGATAAAGCGGGCTGTCCGTGCGCAGCATGGCCTGCAGCAGGCCTTGCTGAACCTTGTATTTGATGTTGCCGATGGCGAGCGGCCCGATTCCCACGGCATGCCCGGACGCTGCTGCAAGCGGCTTGCCATCGTCCATGACGCCGATCCCTTCGATCCCGGCCGGCGGGACTGCATTGATGTCGGCCGCCACCAGCAACCGCGCCGCGTGTGCGAGATGCGCGGGGCCCATCACCTGGACGCCGGCCTTCGCCGTGGCGAGCGCGACTTCAGTGTCCGCGATGAGCGCCGCCTTGGCATCGTCGGAACTGGCATCGATGGGGCGTATCGTCACGCCGAAGCGGGCCTGGATGGCCTCGGCAGCGGACTGTGCCCGGAACAAGCCATCGTGGCCGGGAATCGTGACCTCGGCGCCCGCCTGGGCGGCGAGCACGGCTGCAACCATGCCGACCGGGCCGGTGCCGCCGAAAACGGTGACGCGGCGGCCGGCAAGCGTGCTGCCATGGGTAGCGGCCAGGGCTTTTTCCACAGCGGCGATCATGGCCGCAGCAGTGGTGAAGGCGCCGCTCGGATCGGCAAAGACCGATATTTCGAAGGGCGGCACCATCGCCTTGCGGGCGGCGTCGAGCATGCCGGCGGCGAGCATGGGATCGCGCCCGCCGATGAAGATGCCGGTGTGCTTCACGCCTTTTGGACCCCTGGAAAAAATGGCGTCCTGGGTAAAGCCTGCGATGTCTTCCAGCCCTACGCCCGAATACGGGATCACGGCGTTCCAGCCGGCATCGTAGGCCATGTTCACGTCAAACGGGCTGACCCGTGTGCCGGGCGTGGCAAAGTGCAGCAAATAGGGTTTTTCCATTGTTTTCTCCAGCTGTTGTTATTCAGGAATGCGCCTGGGCTCGGTATGCTTCGGTACGGATTTCCGCGCCGCGGTTGCGGCCGGAGCACACCATGAATTCCAGCCCTTCGGTACCGAACTCGTTGTACGCGGCACGTGCCAGGGAACGCGCCTGAATTTCCGAGTCGATCAATGCAAAACCGGTGGGTCCCCACGAGCTTTGCCCGATGCCTTCGGCGCCGTTCCGTGCCAGCCAGGCCAGCGCGCTGGCCACGTGGTGGCTGGCGAACCGTCCACCCTGGGCCGGCGCGAAATGATCGCCCACCGTCTGCTGGATGGCGTGGATGGCGGCGCCGAATCCCGGAAGATCCTGCTCGACCAGAGACGGCATGGCCTGCATCAGCGCGAGCCGGCACAGGTGCGCGGCTCGCGCCTCGGGAAATTTTGGCAGGGCGGCGAAGGCCCGCTTTTCCTGCTCGCCGTGCAAGCCCTTGTAGGTCTTGTCCATCACCAGGATCACGCGCCACTGCGCGGGAAACTCGATGCGCGAAATCACCAGGGGCGGGTCGCCTTCGTCCTTGCGTCCGCCATCCACCACGAACCCGCCCTGCGTAAACAGGCCCAGGCCGATGCCTGAACGCGCGCCCCGGTTCAATTTCCTGGCCATGTCGTGGACCGGCCAATCCACGTCATACAGCCGGGCAAGCGCCGTGCCGACGGCCAGGGCGAGTTGGGTACCCGAGCCGAGGCCGGCGTGATCGGGGATGGCCTGATGGACCTGGATATAGGTGCCATCCGTAATGCCCATGGCCGCGAGCGATTGGCGCGCGAATGATTCCACCCGCTCGGATTGCGGACCTTCCGCCGAAACCTGTTCGGCCGGATAGGCGGTCAGCGTCGTGGCCAGTTCGTCCAACGACAGGCCCAGGCTGCCGAAGCGCCGCCCCAGCCCGCCATTGAGGTCGAGAAACCCCATGTGAAGCCGTGCGGAGGCTCGTACGGTAACGCTGATCGTGGCGGTATGTGGCATGTGTATTGAGTGGTGCAAAACGTGTAAGCCTCAGGAAGCAATTGCTATGCCAATGGGAAAATGCATAAATAATCAATCGTCTAGCTTTGCATGCTCAGAGCGCCGATGTGACAGACTGTCACGCCGCTCGCATCGGCCGCGTGACATCTTTTATGGATGGAGGCGGCATGCGTCGACGGGAAACTGCCTGCCTGGCCAGACACATAGGCGCGATCGCGACACGCATGGCATGGATCCTGCTAAATACCTTGCACTTCAGTCTTTTTGAGTCCTCTATCTCAGTGTCCAGTCCTTCGGTTTGTTGTCCTTTTTGCGGTTTGCTGTGTGACGATCTGGAAATCGTGCGCGAGGGGGACGGCGTGCGGCTCGAGCGCCCCGCGTGTCCCCGCGCATCGCGGTTGTTTTCCATCCCGGACCCTGGCCAGGCCATGATTGCCGGCTTGCCCATCAGCCTGGATGAAGCTTGCCGGTCGGCGGCGATCATCCTGTCAGGTTCGCGCCGTCCGCTGATCGGCGGACTGGGATGCGATGTCATGGGCCATCGCGCTGCCCTGTCGCTGGCGGAAAAGCTGGGGGGGGTGGTCGATCACATGCATGGCCGTGCACAGTTCCGTAATGTTCGGGCTTTCCAGGATGGCGGCTGGGTGACGACCACCCTGTCCGAGGTGCGCAATCGTGCCGACCTGATCGTGCTGGCCGGCACGGATGCCTCGCGCTATCCGCGGTTCTTCGAACGCTGTCTTGCCCCGGCTTCCCAGTTTGGCGAGTTGACGCGCAAGGTGGTGGTTCTGGGTCCGGCGCTGTCCATTCCCGCCATGGACGGTATATCCGTTTCCTCCATCCCGATCGATGCGGGCCGCCTGGGTGAGTTATTTGCCGTCATGCGTGCCCGGTTGGCAGGGATGCCTGCGCGTGCCGCAGACGTGGCGGGCGTGCCGATCGAGCAGATCGAGGCCCTGTTGGCCGATATGCGTGCGGCCCGCTACGGGGTGCTGGTCTGGAACGCGGCGGAACTGGATTTTCCGCATGCCGATCTGACCATCCAGTCGGCCGTGAATCTGGTCAAGGACCTCAACCAGGCGACGCGATGGTCCGGGTTGCCCCTGGGGGGCGACGATGGCGGCACCTCAGCCGCACAAACCTGCACCTGGCAGACCGGCTACCCCTTGCGCACCGCATACGAAATCGCCGGCCCTCACTATGAACCGCTGCTGTTCGAGAGCGACCGTCTGCTGAAAACAGGGGAGGTGGATGCGCTGGTCTGGATATCGGCGTTCGATCCCGAACGCACGCCACCCGCCGCGGATTGTCCGATCGTGGTGCTGGGTCGGGCCGACATGCGGTTTGCCCGGGCGCCGGATGTGTTCATCCCGGTGGCCGTTCCGGGCGTGCAGCATGTTGGCTTCCTGCATCGCATGGATGCGGTGGTGGCCTTGCCCTTGACGGCGCCCGCATCGTCCAGCCTACCGAGCGTGGCCCAGGTCCTTGCCATCATCCAGGGGGAGACGAATCATGCTGCGGCTTAAGAATGGCCGGATCTACGATCCCGCGCACGGCGTCGACGGCGAGGTGCGCGATCTCTATATCGAGGATGGCCGCATCGTGGCCGCACCAGGGCCGGGTGCGAGAATCGATCGCGACATCGATCTCGCCGGCCGCGTGGTGATGGGCGGTGCCATCGACCTGCATACGCACATCGGCGGCGGCAAGATGAACATCGCGCGGGCACTGTTGCCGGAAGACCACCGCCAGGATCCAGTCCCGACCAGCGGCGGCATGCACGCCGGCTGCGGCCACGCCGCGCCCTCCACCTGGACCACCGGCTACCGCTATGCCGAAATGGGCTATACCGCCTGCTTCGAACCTGCCATGCAGCCGATCAACGCGCGCCATACTCACCTCGAGATGGGCGATACGCCCATGGTGGACAAGGGCGCCTACGCCATGCTCGGCAGCGACGATTTCTTCCTGCGCATGCTGGCCAGCGGGGCGGATCAGCGCCTGATCAACGACTACGTGGGCTGGACGCTGGATGCGAGCCAGGCCATGGCCATCAAGGTCGTGAATCCGGGCGGCATCTCTGCCTTCAAGTTCAATGCCCGCAGCCTGGACCTGGACGAGGCCCATCCCTATTACCGCGTGACGCCCCGACAGGTGGTGCAGGCACTCGCACGGGCCGTCCACGACCTCGGTGTGGCGCATCCGCTGCACGTGCACGCGAGCAACCTGGGCGTTCCCGGCAATGCCGACACCACCTTGGCGACCATGGCCGCGGCGGAGGGCCTGCCCATCCATCTGACGCACATCCAGTTCCATAGTTATGGCACCGAAGGCGAGCGCAAGTTTTCCTCCGAAGCCGAGCGCATCGCCGATGCCATCAATCGCATGAGCAATGTGTCGGCCGACGTCGGGCAAGTCCTGTTCGGCCAGACGGTGACCGTCTCGGGCGACAGCATGAAGCAGTATGGCAACCATCGCCACGCCAGCCCGGACAAATGGGTGGTCATGGACATCGAATGCGACTCGGGCTGCGGCGTGGTTCCGTTCAAGTACCGCGACAAGAATTTCGTCAACGCCCTGCAATGGGCGATCGGCCTGGAACTGTTCCTTCGGGTCGGCGATCCCTGGCGCATCTTCCTGACCACCGATCATCCAAACGGTGCGCCCTTCACCAGTTATCCGCACCTGATTCGCCTGCTGATGGACAAGCGCTTCCGCGATTCGAAGCTGGACGAGATCAACGCCGAGGCGGCTGCGCACAGCCAGTTGCGCAGCCTGGATCGGGAATACAGCCTCTACGAGATCGCCATCATGACGCGCGCGGCACCGGCCCGTTCCCTCGGCCTGACCGATCGCGGCCATCTGGGCGAAAGGGCTGCGGCCGACATCGTGGTCTACCGCGACGATGCCGACCGCGAGGCCATGTTTGCGAAGCCCGAATATGTGTTCAAGGACGGCCAGCTCATCGTGCGCGACGGCAAGGTGGTGAACGTGGTCAATGGTGCACTGCACGTGGTGAAGCCCGAGTACGACAAGGGTATTGAGAAACCCCTGAAGGATTATTTCGATCGTTACATGACAGTCAGGATGGAACATGTTCGCGTAAGCAACGAAGAGGTCTGCACGTGCGGCGCCAGCAAATTGATTCCCCATGTGTGCAAGGGGAGGGCGGCGTGATCATCAATGGCGTGTTCATCGACGATACCTATGCGGAGGCCTTCGGCATGAAGGCAACCCGTATTGTCATCACCGCGGACAATCTGACCTGGGCAAGGCATGCGGCCAACGCCGCCTTCGGTTTTGCCACCTCGGTCATCGCGTGCGGCTGCGAGGCAGGCATCGAGTGCGAACTCTCTCCGACGGAAACGCCGGACGGCCGTCCCGGCGTGGCCGGCCTGCTGTTTGCCGTCTCCACCAAGGAACTGGCCAAGCAGCTGGAGCGTCGCGTCGGCCAATGCGTGCTGACCTGTCCCACCACGGCCGTATTCGCCGGCTGCGAAGGCGAAGAGTCGCTGCCGCTGGGCAAGAACCTGCGCTATTTCGGTGACGGCTGGCAGATGTCCAAACTCATTGCCGGACGGCGCTATTGGCGCATCCCGGTGATGGATGGCGAGTTCCTGGCCGAGGAAATGACCGGCCTGATGCGTTCGGTCGGCGGCGGCAATTTCCTGGTACTGGCACGTTCGCGCAGCCGGGCGCTGGCCGCCTGCGAAGCTGCAGTGGACGCCATTGCGCGTGTCCCCGGCGCCATCGCGCCGTTTCCGGGCGGCGTGGTTCGCTCGGGCTCCAAGGTGG
Source organism: Thiobacillus denitrificans (assembly GCA_002343685.1). Taxonomy (GTDB): domain Bacteria; phylum Pseudomonadota; class Gammaproteobacteria; order Burkholderiales; family Thiobacillaceae; genus Thiobacillus; species Thiobacillus denitrificans_A. The sequence goes on from DDRS01000015.1 coordinate 145,052, forward strand.
GCTCCAAGTACAAGGCGCTGCCTGCCTCCACCAACGATGCCTTCTGTCCGACCCTGCGCGGCGTGGCGAAAACCGAGCTCAGTCCGGGCGTGGACGCCGTGCTCGAGATCGTGATCGATGCCGTCACCGACGCCGACATGCGCGTGGCGATGAAGGCCGGCATGGATGCGGTCTGCGGGATTGGCGCGGCAGGCGGCATCGTGCGTTTGTCGGCCGGCAACTACGGCGGAAAGCTGGGCCAGTTCCACTATCGGTTGCGGGAGATTCTGGCATGACGACACTAAGCTTGCGCGCCGTGCCGAACGGGCGTGTCGACATGACCGGCGTACTGCCGGAAACGCTCGCCGGACGGAGTGCGGACGACATCGCGAAGCAGATCATCCATCTGGCAGGCAGCCCCATGATGCTGGGCGACCTGTTCGAGGTGGACGCGGACGAAACCGACATGCTGGTGATCCGTACCGATAGCGATCGACTCGATTGCCTGGGCAAGGGCATGAGCACGGGCAGCGTGCGGATCGAAGGACCGGCAGGACATTACGCCGCGCAGGGGATGCGCGGCGGCGAACTCGATATCCACGGCGATGCCGGAGATGGCGCCGCCAACGGCATGATGGGTGGCCTGTTGCGCATTCGGGGCAATGCCGGCGACTGGCTCGGTGCCGCATTGATTGGCGACCGTACCGGCATGGCGGGCGGTGTGGTGGCGGTCGAAGGCAATGCTGGCGATCGTCTCGGCGATCGCATGCGGCGCGGGTTGATTCTCGTACGCGGCCAGGCGGGGGACGCCTGCGGTGCGCGGCTCCTCGCCGGCACGCTCGTGGTGGCGGGTGGCTGCGGCACCCTGCCGGGATCCGGCCTACGACGCGGAAGCCTGATCCTGGGCCGCCGCCCCGAAGCCATCCCACTGAGCTTCAATGATTCGGGCCGGGTCGACCTGAGTTACCTGGGATTGCTGCATCGCCATGCGGAAAGCTTCCTGCCCGGGCTGCTGCCGGCTTCCACGCAAGCACACCGCTACATGGGCGATCTGGCCTTCGGCGGCAAAGGGGAGATACTGGTGCTGGCATGAAAATGGTGTGTCTGCGCCACGGCGAATCCGAGTACAACCTGCGCGGCCTGTGCAATGCCGATCCGGCCGTTCCGGTGTCGCTGACGCCGAAGGGCCGGTTGCAGGCGGCGGCTGCCGCACAACGCTTGCGGGATGTGCCGATCCGGCGCGTGTATGTGTCGCGCCTGAAGCGCGCCCACGAAACCGCGGCCATCGTCAACGCGTCCCATTGCGCCGACATCTATGTGGATGGGCGGCTCGACGACCGCAACACCGGCTACGAAGGCCAGCCGGTTGCGCAGTATCTGTCGGCCATGCGCGGTGCAGCCGATCCGTTTTCATGGAAGGCGCCTGCAGGCGAGTCCTATGCGGAGATGGTCAGACGCGTGCACGGCTTCCTGGAAGAAATCAAACATGAAGACGCGTCCGCGGTGCTGGTGGTGGCGCACCACGAGGTCCTGCAGGCCGTGACGGGGCATTTCCGGAAGCTGAGCCTGCCCGAGATGTGGAATGTCTGGGTGGATCACTGCGAAGTACTGGAATTCGACCCGGCATGACGGCATTCATTTGCGGCCGTTTCCACTTTACGCTGGCTCGTCCCCTGGTCATGGGCATTGTCAATGCGACGCCCGATTCGTTTTCAGACGGCGGGCTTTATGCAGCCCGCGAGCGTGCCATCGAGCATGGGTTGCGTCTGCGCGAAGAGGGGGCCGACATCCTTGATATCGGCGGCGAATCCACCCGGCCCGGCGCGGCCCCGGTGGAAGCCGAGGAGGAATTGAGGCGAGTGCTGCCGGTGCTTGAGGGCCTGCGCGACTGCGGCGCTGCACTGTCGATCGACACCATGAAGACGCCGGTGATGGCGGCCACCCTGCACGCAGGGGCCGACATGATCAACGACGTCAATGCCTTGCGCGCGCCCGGTGCGCTTGAGGTTGTGGCGGCTTCGCAATGCGGCGCCTGCCTGATGCACATGCAGGGCACGCCGCAGACCATGCAACAGCAGCCGCGATACGGCGACGTCGTCGCGGAGGTGCTGGAATATCTGCACCTGCGTACGGAGGCGGCGACGCGGGCGGGCATCGCCCGGGAACGCCTGCTGTGGGACCCCGGCTTCGGCTTCGGCAAGACGCCCGCGCACAATATCGCCCTGTTTCAGGCACTGGACCGTTTTACATTGGCGTCGCCGACCCTGGTGGGCATCTCGCGCAAATCATTGTTCGGCACGCTCACCGGCCGGCCGGCGCCGGAACGGCTGGTCGCCAGTATTACGGCGGCCACGCTGGCTGCACTGAAAGGTGCGGCGATCGTGCGCGTTCACGATGTCGCGGCCACGGTCGATGCCCTGAAGGTCCTGCATGCATTGGGCATGGAATCCCGGTAATCCTTTTCAACCTCAGGAGTTTTCTCTCATGCGCTCACGTCGCCATCCCCATGCTTTTCTATTGCTGGCTGCCCTCGCTTGCCCCATCTGGTCCTGGGCCGGCGATGTGAAGATCGACCATGCCTGGGTGCGTGCCACGGCACCTGGCCAGAAAGTAGCGGGCGCGTTCATGGCGATCACAGCCGACCGGGACATGGAACTCGTTGCGGGAACGACCCCCCGCGCAGATCATGTCGAACTGCATTTCATGCGCATGGACGATGGCGTGATGGAAATGCGCGAGCTTGAATCGATCAAGCTGCCGAAAGGCAAAACGGTCAGCCTGGAGCCGGGCGGACTGCATGCCATGCTCATCGGTCTCACATCGCAGGTCGCGGCGGGCGAGAAAGTGCCCATGACCTTGACCTTCAGGGACAGCCAGGGCAAACAGGAAAACATCGACATCACGCTGGATGCCGTCTCGCCTCGCCATTGACCGCTGCGACGCTGCGGCAATTTGCCACATTGTCGCGGCACGTCGCGCACCCTACACTCGTCACGAATAGAAACCAATAAATTTCCTGAATGTTTTCAGGCCGGCACGGATTGCCGGGCGAATGTGCGGTAGCCACTACCGCGTATTCGCTCGTATCCGGCCAGGGGGACGAGAGACGTCATGATGGGCATTATGGAAACGGCTCCCGGCCGCTGGAGCCTGGCGCAGGCCGCAGCTGCGCTATTGCTGTCGGGGTATGCGGGCGCGGCCTTGCCGCATGGACACATGCCGCCGACCAATCCGGGACAGGCCGTCGCGTCCCGACCGGCAAAACCCACGCTGGCGATCGGGGCCACCGTCGACGCGCAGGGCCGGATATGGCTCGCCAGGGTCGAAAACCGAACACTCCTGGTTTCGCATTCGGCCGACGAGGGCAAGCATTTTTCTGCTCCGGTCGCCGTCAACGCCGAGCCGGAAAACATCGGGGCGGAAGGTGAAAACCGGCCCAAGATCGCCGTCACCCGCAATGGCACGCTGCACCTGACCTGGACGCTGCTGCTGTCGCAACCCTACACCGGCGAGATTCGTTACGCGCGCTCGACCGATGGCGGCAAGACCTACTCGGCGCCCATCACGATCAACGACGACAAGCGCCTGACCAGCCACCGTTTCGATTCGCTGGTTTCGGACGGCGGCGACCGGCTGGCCATCGTCTGGCTGGATGGCCGTGACCGTGATGCCGCGAAAGAGCAGGGCGTGGCATACGCTGGTACATCGGTGTATGTGGCACGCTCCGACGATGACGGTGCCAGCTTCCATGCCAACCGCAAGTTGGCCGAGCATACCTGCGAATGCTGCCGGACAGCGCTGGCCTGGACAGCGGATGGCCCCGTCGCCCTATGGCGCAACCTGTACGGATCCAATACGCGCGACTTCGCATTTTCCTACCTCGACACGGGCAAGGTGCAGCGGCTGGCCGATGACGAATGGAACATCGATGCCTGCCCGCACCATGGCGGCGGGATTGCAACCGGCGGCGACGGCACGCTGCACGCAGTCTGGTATACCCACGGCAAGAACCGCCAGGGGCTGTTTTACCGGCAGGTGAAAGGTGACCGGATGTCGGCGCCCATGGCATTCGGCAATGCGCAGGCCCAGGCCGGCCACGCCACCGTGGCGGCTGACGGGCAGACCGTGCTGATCACCTGGCGCGAGTTCGACGGCCAGGCTTACGGCGCGATGGCATTGCTGTCGAAGGATGGGGGTACCAGCTGGAGCGCGCCGCGCCGTATCGCGACGACTGCCGATGCCGCGGACTATCCGATGCCTCTCATCCACGACGGCCGGATGCAGGTCGTGTGGAACACGCTCCGCGAAGGCGTCCGGATCATGGAGGTCGAGTGATCATGTTGCGCCGTCTGTGTCTTCTTCTCGTGTGTCTGGCCGCATGGCCCGCATCGGCAGCCGAGCCTGCGCGCTTCGATTCGGGCAGCTTGGCTAAGATCGAAGCGCGGTATGCGGGCAAGCCGTTCATCCTGAGCCTGTGGTCGGTCAACTGGTGCGGGCACTGCATCGACGAACTGACCATGCTGGGAAAACTGTCGAAAAACGAGAAGAACCTGCCCCTGGTACTGGTCGCGGTCGACAGCCCGGAGGATCGCGACGCGATCCGGAAAACCCTGCGCAAGCTCGGATTGAGCCACGTCGAGTCCTGGGTTTTCGACGATCCCATTCCGGAACGCCTGCGCGCATCCATCGATCCCGCATGGCAGGGCGAACTGCCGCGTTCGTATCTGTACGACAAGACTCACCGGCGCCAGGCAGCAGTGGGCACGCTCGATGAGGCCAGGCTGAAGTCCTGGCTGGAACAACAGGGCCAGCGATCCGGCACCGCCAAATAGAAAACCAACAAGGGAGAATCATGAAACGTAAAACTTTGGTGCTGGTTCTCGCCAGCATGCTGGGTCATCCTGCTGCCCGGGCTGAAGAGCAGGCCTTGCCGGAAATGATCGTCAGCCTGCCGCGCCCTGCCGTGGTGACGAACAATCCCTCGCCCTCGGCCGAAGTGAGCCAGGACCAGATACGCGAAATGAACGTCATCAACGTTGAGGATTCGCTCAAGTACACACCGAGCCTCTTCATACGCAAGCGCTATGTCGGCGACCGCAACGGCATCATCGCCAGCCGCACGGCGGGCAGTCTGCAGAGTGCGTGGTCGCTGGTCTATGCGGATGGCCTGCTGCTGTCCAACCTGCTGGGCAATTCCTACAATTTTCCGCCGCGCTGGAATATCGTCGGCAGCGAGGAAATCGAGAACATCGAAGTGCTGTACGGGCCGTTCTCGGCGCTGCTGCCCGGCAATTCGGCCGGCGCCACCATTCTGATCAATACGCGCAAGCCGCAGCAGTTCGAGGCCCATGCACGGGTCCAGGGATGGTCCCAAGACTACAAGCATTACGCCACGGACGATACCTACCGGGGCCACCAGGAACAGCTTGCGCTGGGTGCGCGGGTGAACGGCAGCCTGAGCTGGTCGTTCCTGTTCAACCATCTCGATACGCATTCGCAGCCGATCAACTTCGCCACGGCCGCCGTCCCCGCATCCACCAGCCCCGCAGGCACGCCGGTCTCCGGCGGCGTGCCCTACACCAACCCGACGAACGTCCCCAGCATGATGTTCGGCGCGACCAGCCTGGACCATTCGGTGCAGGACACGATGAAAATCCGGCTGGCGTACGACTTCACGCCCGACACGCGCGCGGCGCTCACTTATGCCTACTGGCAGAACGACAGCTTCAGCGATACCCGGACCTACCTGCGCAATGCAGCGGGCCAGCCCATATGGAGCGGCAACGTCAATATCGACAACAAGAGCTACACCGTCAGCACGAGTGCGCTCGCCCCGTCGGACAGCAATACGCAGAACCAGTTGCTGGGCCTGAGCCTGGACAGTCGCCTGTCGCCAGACTGGTCGATCGAACTGAGCGCCTCGGATTATTCCACCCCCCGCGACATCACACGGACGCCGACCACTGCGGTTGCAGGCGGCCTCGGCCAGCCGGGTTCGGCAGGCGGGGCAGGCACGATCACGTTCGGCGACGAGAGCGGCTGGAAGACCCTGGACGCCCGTGCAATCTGGAAACCCGGCCAGGACAGGAAAAACCACACCGTCACCTTCGGCTACCATTACGACCATTACACCTACAGCAGCGCCAAATACGCCGCGTCCAGCTGGACCGACGACAGCAGCATCGGCGCCTCCCCCGTCAGCGCCACCATGGGCGACACCCGCACCGATGCCGTTTTTGCGCAGGATGCGTGGAAGCTCGATCCGCGCCTGACGCTGACGCTCGGCTGGCGAACCGAGCGCTGGCAGGCCTTCAACGGCTTCATCAGCGGCTATGCGCCGATTGCCAGCCGCGACGACACCTACCACTCGCCCAAGGCGTCGCTTGCCTGGCGGGCGGCTGGAGACTGGCTGATCCGGGGTTCGGTTGCCCGCGCCTACCGCATGCCGACCGTCACGGAACTGTTCCAGACCGAGAAAAAAAGCGGAACCACCTATATCAGCGATCCCAATCTGAACCCGGAAAAAATCCTGGCGACCGACCTCACCGCGGAGCATGCACTCAGGAATGGCAACCTGCGGCTGTCGCTGTTCGACCAGCACACCGACAATTTCCTCACCAGCCAGCTGAACCTGACCACCCTCGTCAACCGCGTCCAGAACATCGGCCGCACCCGCATCACAGGTGCCGAGGCGGCGTATGAAGCGGTGGACTTCATGATGCCTGGACTGGATATCAATGGCAGCCTGACCTACACCGACTCGGAGACCCTGTCCGATCCGGGCAATCCCGCCCTCGTTGGCAAGAAGGTGCCGCGCATCCCCGACTGGCGCGCCTCGATCTTCGCTTCCTATCGCTTCGACGAACACTGGATCGGTTCCCTCGGCCTGCTTTACAGCGGACTTCAGTTCGGCAACCTGGACAACTCGGACACCAATCACAACGACACCGGCAGCCTGAGCCAATACACCACCGTCGACGTGAAGCTTGGCTACCGTTTCTCGAAACTGATTCGTGCCTCGTTCGGGATCGACAACCTGACCAATGAAAACTATTTCATCGGACCCCATCCCTTCCCGCAGCGCACCTACCAGGCCGAGTTGCGCATGGATTACTGAGCATGCATGGCCCACGGCAAAAAGAACTGAAAGCGCGCCTGGCAGGTCTGTCCGTCGTGCTTGCCCTGCACGGCGCGCTGTTCTATAGCCTGTGGCACTACCGTGTCCTGCCGCCGCCCACCGAGGCGGCAACACTGTTTGTCGACCTGCTGACGGATGCGCCCAAGGTCGAGCTGCCGAAGCCGGACCCGCCCAAGCCCAAAGTCAAACCAGTCAAACGCGAACAGCCCGTTCAACCGCCGCCTCCGCAGCAACTGGCCGCGCAAACGCCGGTCGTGTCACCGTCCGATCCGGTCGTGCCGTCGTCGCCCCCACCGCCGCCTCCCAGAATCGAGGCGCCGGCCGAACCGGTGCCGCCTGCGCCGCCGCCAAAGCCCGTGGGCCCGGCCATGTTGAGCAGTGAACTCGCGCTGACCTGCCCGGACCGTGCGCCGCCGTCCTATCCCGCGATTTCCCGCCGTCTCGGGGAAGAGGGCAAGGTGGTGCTGCGTGTGGAGCTCGACGAAACGGGACAGGTCGATCGGGCGACGATCAAAATCAGCTCCGGCTACGCACGCCTTGACGGGGCCGCACTGGCCGCCGTCAAACGCTGGCGCTGCAGACCGGCCAGCCGCGATGGCGCAGCCGTGCGCGCCGTCGCCACTCAGCCGTTTAATTTTGTACTCGAAGGACGATGACATGGATACGAACATAGGCTTTGCCCATTTCCTGGCCCAGGCCGATGCGCTCGGGAAAACGGTGTTGTTTCTGCTGCTGGCACTGTCGGTTGCGAGCTGGTACCTGATCGTGACCAAGACGATCGCCAACTACCTGGCGAAGCGACGCGTCGAAAGCTTTCTCGAACAATTCTGGGCAGCCGATTCGCTGCAGGAAATCCGCACCGCCTTGCACAGACAGCCGCGCGATCATGCTTTTGCCGAACTGGCGCATGATGCACTGGAAGCCGCCAGCGACAGCGAAAAGCATGGCCTGCACAAGCTGGCGGCCGCAGGCGGCCTGGGTGAATTTCTCACGCGTCTGCTCAGAAACGGCATCGACCAGGAGGCGACGCGTGTCGAGCATGGCCTGACCATCCTGGCCTCGGCGGGATCGGCCGCACCCTATATCGGCTTGTTCGGCACTGTATGGGGGATCTATCACGCACTCGTCAATATCGGCCTGTCGGGGCAGGGCACGCTCGACAAGGTCTCCGGCCCGGTAGGCGAAGCACTCATCATGACGGCGATGGGACTGGCCGTGGCGATCCCCGCCGTGCTTGCCTTCAATGCGTTCAACCGGCGGAACCGGGTGTGGCTCGCCAGGCTGGATGCGTTCGCGCACGATCTGTACGCCATCATCACCGTGGGCGAAAAGGCCAACAGTTCCGCCGGCGAACCTCGTCCGCTGCATATCGTGAAGGAGGCCTGAGCCATGGCAATGGGAAGCTTTGACCCGCGCCGGGGGCCGGGGCCGATGGCCGATATCAACGTGGTGCCGCTAGTGGACGTGATGCTGGTACTTCTGGTGATTTTCATCATCACCACCCCATTGCTCACCAACGCGGTCAAGATCGACCTGCCCAAGGCAAGCAGCGCACCCAATGTCACCAAGCCGGATCATATTGAACTCGGCATCCGTGAAAACGGCGATCTCTACTGGAACGGCGAACGGGTTGCGATGGATCAGTTCGCGCCGCGTTTTGCCGAGGCCGCAAAAAAGCAGCCGCAACCTGAACTGCATATCCGCGCCGACCGGCATGCCGAATACGAACCGGTTGCGAAAGTCATGTCGCTGGCTGCGCAGGCCGGCCTCACCCGTATCGGGTTTGTGACCGAGCCCGATCGGCCTTGACCATCCGAAAGACGATCGGCCCGGTGGAGGAGGTATGCCGCCATCCGGGTGACGTTACGCAAGCGTTTCAACGGGCAGCCGCGCAGTTCTGTCGCTTCCTGGCCCGATCACCGGCATCCGGCTTGTCCGCTGCATGAACGGCGATCACAGAATCGGGAATCCTGCACCAAGGGATTTCCCTTATTTGATCGCGGGTTCATACGTAAATCGACAGGAATCACACCAATTTACACGTCATGGCCATGCCCCTGTAATGGGAAGCGGCGTCTTTGTCCTGAATGGATGAAGCGCAAGTTTTCATTCTGAAACCTCTGCTTAACTA
>DDRS01000031.1 GCA_002343685.1 Thiobacillus denitrificans
CGTGGAGTTAAGCAGAGGTTTCACTCTCTTTCAAAGGTGCGACAGCTGGCGACCAGACCGCCTTTGACACATGGTTTAACGCGGTCGACCCTGGTGCCCAGCCGACTTGTTCGAGTACGGTGAATATGGTGCCGGTTCTGAAGCTGGAGGGTGTGGAACAGGTCAAGGATGCAGGGAGCGGCACCACAGCGCTATGTTCGATCGACAACGCGCTATACATGAAGGTGGTGCTGGACGAACTCGATACGTACGCGACTGTAAACGATGCATTCAGCCTTGGCATCCAAGCTGCCAACCTGCACGCTCTGCATGCCTACGCTCACCACACCTCCGACGCCTACCTCATCAAGCGCTCGGCGCAACTGTTGGCCAACGTGCAGGCCAATAACAGTAACGTTAATGCAGATCGCGACGGCATCGAAGGTGAATTCCTTAATATTGCGGCCAGCAAGTACAGCCGCTATACAGCCGATGCATACAAACGTGCAGGCGAGCTCTTTGGTGAATCCGGTACAAGCGGCATTGGCCTTGGCCTGACCTCCGCTCAGGTCAAGGTCAACTATCTGTTTGATCTGCCCTATGGAATTTACCGCAAGGGCTTTCTCACCGACTGGCCTGGTGGGCCTGTCTATAGCGGCTCTCGGCTCGACACGCCGAACAGCTCGGACAAGCGTGCTTTCAAACTGGGCGGTTACGCCTCTTCTGCTTACGAAGCTTACATCTGGCAAGAAATAGCGAACTTAGATGCCGTCTCCACCACACGCGGCCTGCAATTCGCCAATGAGCAGAACATTGAAATCCTGCAGATCAATAACAGTACCGACTGGAACAACCAGAAATGCAAACTCACCAACACTTGCTCCAATAGTGCACTCAATACCAACCCGGCCGATACCAACTACTCTGCGGGTGTCGTCGGCAATATTGAAAATACCGTCAACAATGGTTTCAAGATAAGCCTTCCGCGCCGGCTGATCCAATATCCGGATGTCACTGGATGGAAGGGCTATATCTTCTATGGTGAGAAACTATCTTCCACCGAGACATCTCATCTCAGCTTCATTATCGGTGGGCACTCCGGCAGTGTTACCGTCGAACCTTCCGCGGAATCGACCGGCAGTTCAGGCACGGGCAGCGCCCCAGGTACCGCCTACGGCGGCTATGGAGTGGCGGATCCGCTTGGCAGCCTCTATAACCCATCGTTCGGCACCGGCATCATCGCCGACCCCTACGCCCCCACCTTCGCCCAGCTAGCCGGCCAGAACGGATACCAGACTGCGCTGGGGTTTGGCACCGGCACCAGTGTTGCCGGCGACCCCGTCAACATGGTCACCGGCAACCTCATCCACAGCGAGCGCGACATCGCAATCAAGGGAAGGGGAAGTCTCCCCATCGTGTTCGAGCGCTGGTACAACAGCAAAGGCGCCAAAGATGGCCCCCTCGGCTATGGCTGGACCCACAGCTTCAACCACAGCCTGCGCTTCTATGGCGTCGAGGGTGGCGTCGCCAAAGTCTCGTGGACCGACGGCACCGGCGGCGAACGCTTCTTCTCCACCGCCAACCACGCCAGCGGCAACGTCAGCGCCGGGGCTACGTTCGCTGGTACGGCAGGCATCTACGCCAGCCTCACGCGCTTGTCCGACGGCAAATTTCAGCTCGTCGAACGCAGCGGCATGCAGTACGTCTTCGAGAGCATCAATGCGGGTACGAGCGACACCGGCCTCAAGGCCCGACTCCTGTCCGTCACTGACCGTAACGGCAACACGCTCACGCTTTCCTACGCGCCGATTGCCGGCTGCGCCGGCACCTATGTCTGCAAGATTACCGATGCTCTGGGTCGCGCCCTGACATTCGGCTATACGGCCAACCGCATTTCGCAGATTCAGGACTGGACGGGCCGAACTTGGCAGTATCAGTACGACGCTAACGGCGACCTCGTTAGCTTCAAGAACCCCCTGGCCGTGGCCGGCAGCCAGCCAGCCGTCGCCTACCAGTACTACAGCAGCCTCGACGGCGCCAAGCTCGCCCACGCCATGAAGCAATACACCCTGCCACGCGGCAACGGCATGCGCTTCGAGTACTATGCCAACGGCCGGGTCTTCCGCCACACGCCTTTCGATACGGCAGGCGTGCTGAAAGAAGACCACGCCACCACCTTCGCCTGGACGGAGTTCCGCCGCGAAGCAAAGAGCATCGACGCGCAGGGCAACGAACGCCGCTTCCTCTTCGACCCCAACGGCAACCCTCTGACCATCACTGACGAAGCCGGGGCGACGACCGAATACACTTACGACTCCACGCCAGGCCGCACGTATCTTCGCCTGACGAAGACCGACCCGATGGGCATGGTCACTGGTTATGCCTACGACGGCCAGGGCAATCTCTCCGACGTGACGCTGCCCAGTGCCCGCACGCTGCAATACCGCGACATCAATCAATACGGTCAGCCACGGCGCGTGAAGGACGCCGACGGCAACTGGACCTTGAACCGCTACGACGCCCAGGGCCGGCTCACCGACGTCATCCGGCTCAGAAACGGCGTCGTGCCCACGGTCGACACCAAGCCCGCCAACGGCGATATCGTCACCTGGATGCAGTACGCTTCCGACAGCGTCGGCAACCCGGTCAAAACTCGCAACCTGCGCGACTGGACGGGCGCTGCGCTCGGCGACGCCAACTCTGGTGTTGGCCCTGGTATCGAAACCGCTTACGACGCCAACAAGCTCAATGTTACGAGCGTAACGCGCCGAGGCGACCTGGACGGCACCCCCGCCAGTCTCGAAACCGAAACCTACACCGACTTCCAATATGACAGCCTCGGCCGCACCACGCGCGGGCCGGATGCCAACTGGTACGCCGCCGACTCCCAGTACGACACCCTCGACCGTCCAGTCAAGATGCCGGACGGCCGCGGCCATCAGTGGGACACCGTCTACGATGCCAACGGCAACCCGCTCATGGTCGGCCTGACGGTCGGGGGGGCGTACCTGGACGGCCACTATGCGACCTGGGACGATCTTGACCGGCCCGACCGGAAAGTGGACTACGCGGGCAATGCGACGCTGACGCAGTACGACCCACTTGGGCGGGTCGCGCGGGTCACGTCGCCGGACGGCTACAGCGTCGGTTTCGACCGCGACCCGCTGGGCCGTGTGACCGGCGCCTACAACGAGGAAGGCCAGCGCGTGAGCCTGATCCTCGATGCCGCCGGGCGGCCCCGCAGCAGCACCGATCCCAATAATCTCACCACCAGCTACGAGTATTACCACGCCGCCCAGGACGGCTGGCTCAAAACCACCACCCTGCCCAAAGTCAGCGGGCAGACGCAAGGACGAGCCGTCGAAGTCGCCCAGTACGACGGCGCCGGCCGTCCCCTCAAGCTCAACACCCTCGCTGCCGACGGCAGTATCCGGGATTCCTACCGCTTCTACGACGAGCTCGGACGGCTCGTCCGCGAGGTCGGCCCGCAGGTATCGGCCAGCGACACCAACCGGCCCGTCACCTGTGTTGTCCACACGCCGCTTGGGGACGTGAAGGAGATCTGGACCGGGAGCACGACGGATACGGCGAGCAGGATCTGCACCCTTGATGGCGTGGCGGTGAAGAAACAGGTCGCCCGCACCTTCGACGACTTCGGCCGCAAGCTGACCGAGACGGATGCGAACGGTAAGGTGTGGACGTGGAACTGGAACGTCCACAATGAGCTCGTCTCCAGCCAGACACCGGTGCAGGCAGCGGCGGGGCAGTCCACGGCCTACGCCTACGGTGCGAAAGGCCAGCCCGGCGAGACCCAGGGGCTGCTCAAGCAGCGCAGCGTGCCGGGGACGAATGGCCAAAGCGTCGCCTATATGCGCGACGAACTCGGGCTGGTGACGAAAGCGGAGACGAAGAACGGCATCAACCAGACAGTCGTTGCCTACGATTACAGCTACGACGCCGCCAAACGGCTGGCGAGCGTCGCCGACACTCGAGGTAACAAGCAACTCGTCTACACCTGGACGCCGGGCGGCCGTCTGGCACGGGTGGCGGATTCCGACGGCCATGTCGCCAGCTTCTCCTACGATGCGGCGGGGCGGCTTTCGAGCATCGCCGCGCCCAACGGCGAGACCATCGTCTTCACTTGGGATGCCGGTGGACGGCTGGTTGAGCGGCGGCTGAACTCCGGACTCAGAACCACACAGACCTGGTTCGAGGACGGCAATCTCAAACAGAAACAGAACCTGTTCAACACCACCGTGCTGTCCAGCTACCTCTATACTCTGGACAATCAGGGAAGACGATCCGGCCAGACCGAAGATATCAATGGCGTCAGCAAGGTCTGGAGCTATGCCTACGATAACCTCGATCGCCTCATCAGCGCCAGCGACGGCGCCGCCGAGACCTACGCTTACGACATCTTCGGCAACCGGCGCAGCAAAACGAAATCCGGGCAAACCACGGCCTATCTGTATGACGCCGCGCAGCAACTCGCCGAGATCAGAAGCGGCTCCGACACTGGCACCCTGATCGGCGGCGCCGTCCATGATGCCGATGGGCATATGGTCAAACTATGCGAAGGCACGAGCGCTACCAAGACTGCCACCGACTGCACCGCCAGCGGCACTGGCGCCACTACCCTTGCTTTGGTGTGGAATGCGCTCGATCACTTGGTCACGGCGACGCGGACCGGAAGCGGCGCCATCGCCGAGAGCTACGTCTACGACGACAGCGGCAGAAGGATCAGCAAGACCAGCGGCGGCACGACGACGAGCTATCTGTACGACGGCGACGCGATTCATGCCGAATGGGCGGGTAGCATCAACGGCATGCCTCAGGCGGCCTATGTCCACGGCGCTGGCATCGACGAGCCGCTGCTGCGGCTGACCGGCACGACGAACATGCCTGGCGCGGCCCAGATCGCCTATCTGCAAGACGGCCTCGGCAGCGTGACGGCGGCGGTCGGCGCACTGCAGGAAGCCCAAAATCTCGCGCCGTTGACCGGAACCGGGCTCGGCACCACGGGCGACTACTACACGAGCGCCTACCCGCCCGAAGCATTGCGAGACGGCGCGACCACGATAAACAGCGCCGGCTGGATCGGCAAAACCGATGCCAACGCGGCGTTCACTTATAGCTTTGGCACGCCGCAGGCGGTAGACCGGATCGCGCTCATGGCGGTCAACAACTACCGCCCCGCCGCGTGGGTGGTGGAAGTCCAGGCGCCCGGAACGGGCACCTGGACCCAGGTAGCCAGCGGCACCCAGAACGACTTCTCGCCGTGGACCGACAACAGTAGCGTCTGGGCCGAGAAGCGCTTTACGCCCACCCTGGTGCAGGCGGTGCGGGTGCGCTTCACCGCCGCGGTGACCAGCAACCTGGTCTGGCTGACCGAGGCCGAAGTCTACAGCGTGCCGGTGGCGGACACGCTGCAGGGCTTCGACGCCTGGGGCAATCGCACCACTGGAACCGGTACGATTCCGACCTACGGCTATACGGGACGCGAACCGGATGCCACCGGACTCACCTATTACCGAGCGCGCTACTACCACCCCGGACTCGGCCGATTTGCAAGCCGTGATCCGATGGGGATGGCGGACAGCGTGAGTCCGTATGCCTACGTTGCCAACAACCCCATCAACCTCGTCGATCCGTTCGGGATGGAAGCGGCGCTCGCCGGGACGACGATGAACCCGGCTTATTGGGGGATGGCGGCAGATGCAGGCGGATGGCTGTCGGGTGTAGTGGATAACGCCCGACAGAGGCTGACAGACTTTGCTTCAGGGCTTGACGTCGGCGGCGCAGTCGATCAGTTCGGGCGCAAGCTTGCCTATGATTTCGTTCAGAATAACCAGGGTACATTTGGTGCTTATGGCTGGATGGCGAATCAGCTGGCACCTTATGCCCAAGGCTATGACGGTTCCACGCCGAACGGGCAACTGGCGGCGGTCGCAGCGATTGGGGCTACGCTGGTGACGCCGGGTGGGGCCGCAAAGGGGGCGGAAGGTGCGTTCTCTCTTGCTGGCGCTAATAGAGCCATCATTGATCCACGAAAGCTCACTGAGTATGCACTGAATCCCACCCATCTTAAGGGGGGAGATAAAGCAAGAGTATTCGAATCTGCATTAGGATTTAACAAGAACAACGCAGATGATCTGATGCTGCAACTGCGACAAGGGGTGACAAACAACCCGGCAGTCGCGGGTAAGGTAGATCAGTTTGGAGCAAGATTTACCGTGGATATCCCAGTTACAGGCCCCGGAGGCAGTGGCGTCGTTCGAAGTGGTTGGATCTATAAACCAGGATCCAATACGCCAGAGCTAACAACCATATTCGTAAAGTGAAATAGTTATGAAGGCAAAAATAAATGACACTGTCGAGCTTATAGAGCCCTTGCCAGAAGAGAATCTGGCGGCAGGTTCTGTTGGAGTTGTTGTTTTTGAGTTTGATGAGCCTGAAGAGGCTTATGAAATTGAGTTTAGTAATGACCGTGGTGAGACAACTTCTCAGGTGACTTTACGCCCCAACCAATTCATAGTTCTGGGCTAAGACGTTGGCGGTGCGGTCGATCAGTTCGGGCGCAAGCTTGCCTATGATTTCGTTCAGAATAACCAAGGTACATTTGGTGCCTATGGCTGGATGGCGAATCAACTCGCACCCCATGCTCAGGGCGATGACGGTTCCACGCCGAACGGGCAACTAGCGGCGGTCGCAGCGATTGGTGCTACGCTGGCGACGCCGGGTGGCGGTGTAAGCAAGGCGAAAAACGGTGCCAACGGAGCACATGCGTATTCCGTTGCCTTCGAGACAACGATTCCCAAACTTGGGCTCGGCACGAGGCCTGAACACTTCAAGTCCGCCAATACCGCTTTGGAATCCGCCCTCAAGAACGATAGCAACTTCGCACAGATGGCAACAAACCTTGGTATCAGCTTCCCGGCCAATCGGGGTACGAGCCCAGTCAATTGGACCTGGCACCATGTTCCAGATCAGCCGGGTGTACTTCAATTGGTACCGAGAGATCAACACCAATGGGGGAGCCCTCAGCCAAGCGGGTACCCCCATCATTCCACCTGTCCTGTCTCGCTACGCCGCCGATTTTGCAGCCCGGTATGGCGAACATTGAATGTTCTTATTCCTGCTTTGGGCCGGCGACCTGGCAGAGTGGGAGATAAGTCTGACCGGCCGCTTCGGCCGAGTGAGAGACGGTACGAATTTGTTACGGGTGAGGTTATCGGTAGACCCGAAAGGAGCTGCTCGCCACGAATTTTCACGGCAACGTATCAGTGCCACGGCCACTCTACCGCCGACCAAACGGAAGCATGTACTTACGGGATTGTTATCGCTCAACAGCGCGGCTGCAAGGCCGCGCTTTTTTGTGGGTGGGCACGACTACTCCACGGTCACGGATTTCGCCAGATTGCGCGGTTTGTCGACGTCCGTGCCTTTTTGCAGGGCGGCATGATACGACAACAGCTGCAGCGGCACGGTATGCAGGATCGGCGACAACACGCCGTTGCTGCCGCCGGGAAGCCGGATGACGTGGACGAAGGCCGATTCCTCGATATGCACATCGCCGTCGGCGAACACATACAATTCGCCGCCGCGCGCCCGCACCTCCTGCATGTTCGACTTCAGCTTCTCGATCAGCTGGTCGTTGGGCGCGATGGTGATCACCGGCATGTCTTCGTCGACCAGTGCCAGCGGACCATGCTTGAGCTCGCCCGCCGGATAGGCCTCGGCGTGGATGTAGGAAATCTCCTTGAGTTTCAGCGCGCCTTCGAGCGCGATCGGATAGTGCACGCCACGGCCGAGGAAGAGCGCGTGGTGCTTGTTGGCGAAGCGCTGCGACCAGGCTTCGACTTGCGGCTCCAGCGCCAGTACCTGTTGCAGCTTGTTCGGCAGGCTGCGCAACGCGGCAAGGTGGGCAGCCTCCTGCTCAGGCGTCAGTCGGCCACGTAGCTTGGCGAGTACCAGCGTCAGCAGGAACAGGCCCGCCAGTTGGGTAGTGAAGGCCTTGGTCGAGGCCACGCCGATCTCCGGCCCGGCGCGCGTCAGAAACTTCAGCCGCGAAGTGCGCGTCAGTGCCGATTCCGCCACGTTGCAGATGGTCAACGTCTTGTTCTGGCCAAGCGCGATGGCGTGGTTCAACGCCGCCAGTGTGTCGGCCGTTTCGCCCGACTGCGAGATGGTGACGATCAGCGCGTCAGGGTTCGGCACACTGGTGCGATAGCGGTATTCGCTGGCGATTTCCGCATAGGCCGGGATGCCGGCAATCTCCTCCAGCCAGTAGGTAGCCACTTTCGCGGCATGGTAGCTGGTGCCGCAAGCAAGGAAGGTCACCGCATTCACCCGGCCCAACACGTCGGCGGCGTCGAAGCCGAACCATTCGGGCTGGACACGATCCTGTGCCACTGCAGTCAGCAGGGTATCGGTGAGCGCACGCGGCTGCTCGTGTATTTCCTTCTGCATGAAGTGGCGGTAATTGCCGAGCTCGGCCATGTCGGCCGACAGTTCGGACACATGGACGCTGCGATCGGCCTTGCTGCCCGCAGCGTCGTATACCGTCACCGCCAACAGTCCGATATCGGCGACGTCGCCCTCTTCCAGGTACATCACCCGCTGGGTCACCGGCAGCAAGGCCGAGACGTCAGAAGCAATGAAGTTCTCCTCGATGCCGAGACCGATCAATAGCGGGCTGCCCTTGCGCGCGCACACCAGGCGGTTGGGCGCGTCTTCGCTCACCACGCCAATGGCATACGCACCTTCCAGTTCGGCCACCGCCGCACGGGTAGCCGCCAGCAGATCCTTCGACTGACGGAAGTAATGCTCGATCAGGTGCGCGATGACCTCGGTATCGGTTTCCGACGTGAAGGCGAAACCTTCCGCCTTCAGGCGCGTACGCAGGGCTTCGTGGTTTTCGATAATGCCGTTGTGCACCACCGCGAGGCGGCCGCTGACGTGCGGATGTGCATTGGCCTCCGACGGCGCGCCGTGCGTGGCCCAACGGGTGTGCGCAATGCCGAGGTTGCCGTGCACCTGCTGCGCGGCGCACGCTTCGGCCAGGCCGGCAACGCGACCGACGCTACGCACCCGCTTGAGGCCGCCATTGATGGTGACGAGGCCGGCCGAATCGTAACCGCGGTATTCCAGCCGCCGCAGGCCCTCGAGCAGAATGGGGACAACGTTACGCTGCGCTACCGCGCCGACTATGCCGCACATACCTAGCCTTCCTTCTTCTGTTTGACCGGCCGTTTCCAGCCATTGACGGTGAGCTGTTTCGCCCGCGATAACGTCAGCTCGCCGGCTGGGGCATCGCGCGTCAGCGTCGTGCCCGCGCCCAGCGTCGCGCCCTGGCCGACAGTGACGGGCGCCACCAGTTGTGTGTCGGACCCCACGAAAACATCGTCCTCGATGACCGTGCGGTGCTTGTTGGCGCCATCGTAATTGCAGGTAATGGTGCCCGCGCCGATGTTGACTCGCTTGCCCATGGTGGTGTCGCCGACGTAGGACAGGTGGTTGACCTTGGAGCCGTCGTCGATCTGGCTGTTCTTGATCTCGACGAAGTTGCCGACGTGGACGTCGCGCGCCAGGGAGGTACCCGGGCGAATACGCGAGAACGGCCCCAGCCGGTTGGCTTCGCCGATGACAGCATCGTCGATCAGGGTGAACGCGTCGATGCGGGTGGCTGCGGCAATCTTCACGTTCCGCAGCACGCAGTTAGCGCCCACTTGCACACCATCGCCCAATTCCACGAGACCTTCGAATACGCAATTGACGTCGATCACGACGTCGCGCCCACATGTCAGCATGCCGCGCACGTCAAGCCGGGCGGGATCCATCAAGGTAACGCCGGCGTCGAGCAATCCTTGCGCGATCTCGCCCTGGTGGATGCGTTCGAGTTCGGCCAACTGGGCCTTGCTGTTGACGCCGAGCACTTCCCATTCGTATGCGGGATGATGGGTTTCCACTGTCAGGCCATCGCGCACCGCCAGCGCGATAATGTCGGTAAGGTAGTACTCACCTTGCGCGTTGTCGTTCTTCAGTTCATCGATCCACTGCCTGAGATGACGGGTCGCTACCGCAAGGATGCCGGTGTTGACTTCATGGATCGCCCGCTCGGCAGGGGTCGCGTCCTTGTGTTCGACGATGCGTCGCACCCGGCCGTCGGCATCCCGCACGATGCGTCCATAGCCGTCGGGCTGCGCCAGCTTGACCGTAAGGAGCCCCAGTTTGCCCGCCTGGGCCGCACCCACGAGTGGTCGCAAGGTACGCGTATGCGTCAACGGCACGTCGCCATACAACACCAGCGTCACACTGTCGTCGGACAGTTGAGGCAGCGCCTGCTTCACGGCGTGGCCCGTGCCATGCTGTTCGGCCTGTAGCACAAACGTCAGTTTGTCGTCAGCCATCGCCTGCGGCACGGCCTCGCCGCCAAAGCCGTAGACCACGCAGGTTTGAGCTGCACCCAACGCATGGGCCGTATCGACGACATGGCCCAGCAGGGGTTTGCCCGCCAGCTTGTGCAGCACCTTGGGCAGGTCGGACCGCATCCGGGTGCCCTTGCCCGCCGCGAGTATCAGGATTTCAAGCTTGGAATGCATTCGGGTCGTCCGGATATGTGAATCGCATCAGCAAAATGAGAGCAAATCGCGCGCCAAGTATAAAGCCTGGACGGGGCCGCCAAAATGAAAAGGCAACCCGAAGGTTGCCTTTTCTGTTTTGGCACGTGGTATCGCCTACCTGCGCGATACGGGACCACGCCCCGTACGCCGGCTCACGTTGCCGCAACCAAGCTCAATTGAGCGGCTGCAATTCGACCCGGCGGTTCTTGAAGCGGCCGTCCTCCGTCTTGTTGTCGGCAACCGGCTGGGATTCGCCGTAAGCCTTGACCACCAGGCGGTCTGCCGCAATCCCCTTGCTGACCAGGTAATCGCGTACCGCTTCTGCGCGGCGGAGCGAGAGACGCATGTTGTAAGCCGCGGTTCCCCGATTGTCGGTATGGCCCGCAACTTCCACTTTACCGTCGCCCCATTCCTTCAGGCTGGCTACCGCTTCATCCAGGGTGGTGTGCGCTTCCGGCCGCAGGCTGGCTTTGTCGTAATTGAAATTGACATCGTTCAATACCAGCTTTTTGGGGGCTGGGGCGGCAGCAGGCGCGGCCGGGGCAGCAGGTGCAACAGGCGCGGCCACCACCGCCGGGCAGCCATCGTCCGTTTTGGCATAAACCGTGGGGCACTTGTCATCGCCATCCACAATCCCATCGCCGTCACTGTCCAGTTCGCATCCGTCGGCATTGACCTTGCGGCCGGCCGGCGTGTCGGGACATTTGTCCTTGCTGTCGACGACACCGTCGCCGTCGCTATCGACTTCCTTGGGCACGGTGCAGGGTTGATCCAGAAGCTGCTTGCCCGGACAACCAATGGTCCTGTAGAGCTCGTAGCCGGTCGTTTTCCCGGTCGAACTCGCCGCGTTGCTGGGATCGTAGTAAACGCCTTGGCCTGCTTGGGCCGTGATCGCACCGGCAGACATCAGCGTAGCCGCGCTGGCACAGAGAAGTAGGTGGGTTGTTCGCATATTTGATATTCCTTTGATGATCTAAAAACCACAGAAACGAAAATGCTCGTGATTTTCGTTTTCCCCTGAATGCACATCGCTGGATCGGCCGATTGTCATGCCCAATCCTGTGTGCACATTACCAATCTAGCGCATTCGCTGGTTTCTGCTGTCGGCCGGGCGCCAACTTTACCATGAGGACACGCCATGCAACGCCTCTCTCCCCCATCCCCATTCACGGGGGCATCAAATCCTGGGCATCGGTTGCGCCATAAACTAAACGAAGCTGTTGCCATGAACGGCTTGATGAGACGCCGGCCCGGGCACGTAGACCCGCCGCCAACCCGTAAAAATATAGTCAAAAAAAGCCGTTAAAATTTTGCGCTGTGTACCGTATAAAGACTCCATGAAGATACGGACGATCAAAGCCATCATTGCTGATGACGACAGCGTGACCCGCCATCTTCTGCGCACGCTATTGCGCCAGCACAACGTCGAAGTCGTCGGCGAAGCATGCAATGGCAAGGAGGCGTTGCAAAAGTGTGCTGCCGAGATTCCCGACATCCTTTTTCTGGATATCAATATGCAGGAGATGGATGGCTTTGAGACACTGCAGCATGCCCGCCATGCCATACCGGGCCTTGCCGTCGTCATGATCAGTTCGGACTCGACCATAGGCAATGTACAAAAGGCACATGCCCATGGCGCCGACGGCTTTATCGTCAAGCCGTTCAGCGCGGCACGGGTGATGGAAGCCATTACGCGTTGCTGCCCATAAGCCCCTTTCGGGGTGCGGCCGATTCATTCAATAGATAGGGTCGCCATCCGCAGCCGGCAGTTGCCCCGATTGCCTCAAATGCATCAGACGGTCGATATGGTGAAGTACCGCGTTCACCGGCTCCCGGAGAGTGCTGGCATTTTCATGCAAGCATAATGCCTCCAGCTGCTTGGCTGAGGCATGCATGGCTACGGTTCCGCAGTAGCTGGATGCGCCCGACAGGCCATGTGCCACGCTGTACATGCGCGCGGTATCTCCGGCTTCCAGGGCCGCACGGAGATTGTCGGCATATTCCGGCAACAGGCCGTACAGCAGATCCAGCGCTTCGCGCCACGTGACCGGATCGCCATAGGTGCACTCAACGCCAAGCCTGGGATCAAGTACGGGATGTGCCATGACGCGTCAGCGCGTAACTCCAGAGTGGATTAACGGTTGGCCCTTCGCTGGTTCATAAATGGCAAGGCAGTAGGTTCTTGCCAACAAAAAGGGCAACCCGGAGGTTGCCCTTTTTTACGTCAAAAACACCGACGAATCAAGTCAGTTTGCGCAGCTTCTTGATTGCCGCCAGCTGGGCCACGGCCTGGGCCAGTTCGGCTTGCGCTTGCGCATAGTCGAGCGTGGCGGCCTTGTCCTTCATTGCTTCCTCGGCAGCGCGCTTGGCCTCGAGTGCCTTGGCCTCGTCAAGGTCGGCCCCACGAATGGCGGAGTCGGACAGGATGGTGACGATGTGCGGTTGTACTTCGAGTATGCCGCCGGACACGTAGACCAGTTCTTCTTCTGCCTGGTTCGGCACTTTGATGCGCACCGCGCCCGGCTTGAGCGTGGTCAGAAGCGGCGTGTGACGCGGGTAGATGCCGAGCTCGCCACGCTGACCAGGGGCAATCACCACTTCGGCAATGCCGGAGTAGAGCGATTTTTCTGCGCTGACGATGTCGACGTGAATGGTCATGGCCATGTTTTAACCTCGTATGGGCCAGGTTTCAAGAGACAGGGCAGATTTTTGATCTGTGCCCTATCTCCCGCCTGCGCTTTTACTGAATCGTCTTCGCCTTTTCGACGGCTTCTTCGATCGCACCTACCATGTAGAAAGCCTGTTCGGGCAGATGGTCGTATTCGCCTTCGACGATCGCCTTGAAACCGGCAATGGTCTCTTTCAACGTGACGTACTTGCCGGGTGCGCCGGTGAACACTTCGGCGACGAAGAAGGGCTGCGACAGGAAGCGCTGGATTTTCCGTGCACGGGACACCGCCAGCTTGTCTTCCGGTGACAGTTCGTCCATGCCCAGAATCGCGATGATGTCGCGCAATTCCTTGTATTTCTGCAGGGTACCCTGAACCGCACGCGCGACGCCGTAGTGCTCCTCGCCAACAACCTGCGGATCGAGAATACGCGACGTCGAATCGAGCGGGTCCACCGCCGGGTAGATACCCAGTTCGGCGACCTGACGGCTCAGCACCAGCGTGGCGTCCAGGTGGGCGAAGGTGGTCGCGGGCGACGGGTCGGTCAAGTCATCCGCCGGCACGTACACGGCCTGGAACGAGGTGATCGAGCCGGTGCGGGTGGAGGTGATGCGCTCCTGCAGGCGGCCCATTTCGTCTGCCAGCGTCGGCTGGTAGCCCACCGCGGACGGCATACGGCCCAGCAGCGCGGACACTTCGGTACCGGCCAGGGTATAGCGGTAGATGTTGTCGACGAACAACAGCACGTCGCGGCCTTCGTCACGGAAGTACTCCGCCATGGTCAGGCCGGTCAGCGCGACGCGCAGGCGGTTGCCCGGCGGTTCGTTCA
Organism: Thiobacillus denitrificans; assembly: GCA_002343685.1. GTDB lineage: Bacteria > Pseudomonadota > Gammaproteobacteria > Burkholderiales > Thiobacillaceae > Thiobacillus > Thiobacillus denitrificans_A. The sequence continues at coordinate 14,100 of DDRS01000031.1, forward strand.
TCTGGCCGTATACCAGCGCGACCTTGTCCAGCACGCCGCCTTCCTTCATCTCGTGATAGAAGTCGTTGCCCTCACGGGTACGCTCACCAACGCCGGCGAACACCGAGAAACCGCTGTGCTGCACGGCGATGTTGCGGATCAGTTCCATCAGCGTCACAGTCTTGCCCACGCCGGCGCCGCCGAACAGGCCGACCTTGCCGCCCTTGGCGATCGGCATGATCAAGTCGATCACCTTGATGCCGGTTTCGAGGATTTCCACGGCAGCAGCCTGATCCGCATAGGCGGGAGGCTTGCGGTGAATCGGCATGTGCTTTTCGGCGTTGACCGGACCGGCTTCATCGATCGGCGTGCCCAGCACGTTCATGATGCGGCCCAGGGTCGCCTGGCCGACCGGCACCAGAATCGGGTTGCCGGTGGCCAGCACGTCCATGCCACGGCGCAAGCCGTCCGTGGAGCCCATTGCGATGGCACGCACCACGCCGTCGCCGAGCTGCTGCTGGACTTCCAGGGTCAGCTCGGGAGTCTGCATTTTCAGTGCTTCGAAGACCTTGGGCATGGAATCACGTGAAAACTCCACGTCCACCACGGCACCGATGATCTGAACAATTTTTCCGTTGCTCATGTTGATTTCCTAATCAATTAAATTCTGTATGCCGCGCGCTCAAACCGCTGCTGCGCCCGCCACGATTTCCGACAGTTCCTTGGTAATCGCGGCCTGGCGGGTCTTGTTGTAAACCAGTTTCAGCTCGCCGATCACGTCTTTTGCGTTGTCGGAGGCGGCCTTCATCGCCACCATCCGTGCCGACTGTTCGCACGCGATGTTTTCCGCCACGCCCTGATACACCAGCGATTCGATGTAGCGCATCAGCATGCCGTCGACGACCGGCTTGGCATCGGGCTCGTAGATGTAGTCCCAGTGCGTTTTCAGGCTGGCTTCTTCCGTGTCTTCCATTTGCGCCAGCGGCAACAGCTGGGTCAGCGTCGGTTCCTGCTTCATGGTGTTCACGAAACGGTTGTAGACGATATAAAGCGCGTCGATCTTGCCTTCCAGATACGCATCCAGCATGACCTTGACCGGTCCGATCAGCTTGTCCATGTGCGGCGTATCGCCGATTCCGGTCAGCTGCGACACCACATTGGCACCGAGGCGCTGCATGAAACCCAGGCTCTTGTTGCCGATCGCGGTGACGTCGATACCGATACCGGCGGCTTCCCACTGTTTCATCTGGCTCACCACCACGCGGAAGGCGTTGGTATTGAGGCCACCGCACAGACCTTTGTCCGAACTGATGACGATGACACCGACGCGCTTGACGTTTTCACGTGCGATCACAAAAGGATGCTTGTATTCCGTGTGCGCATACGCCAAGTGCGTCGCCACGCGGGCGATTTTCTCGGCATAGGGGCGCGCGGCCTTCATGCGCTCCTGCGCCTTGCGCATCTTGGATGCCGCGACCATTTCCATGGCCTTGGTGATCTTGCGCGTGTTTTCCACGCTCTTGATCTTGGTCCGTATCTCTTTTCCGGCTGCCATAGTGGCTCCTAACTAATCAGCGCGGTCTATCAATAGACGCCGGTTTTCTTGAACTCGTCCACCGCTGCGGTGAGCGCCTTTTCGGTCGCATCATCCAGGTTGCCGCTGGTTTCGATGGTGTCCATGATGCTGGCGTGCTTGGACTTCATGAACGCCATCAGGGCGGATTCGAACGGCAGGATCTTGCTGACTTCGACGTCATCCATATAGCCCTTGTTGACGGCGAACAGGGTCAGCGCCATCTGCGACACCGACATCGGCGAGTACTGCGCCTGCTTCATCAGTTCGGTCACGCGACGGCCGCGCTCCAGCTGCTTGCGGGTCGCTTCGTCGAGGTCGGACGCGAACTGCGCGAAGGCCGCGAGTTCGCGGTACTGCGCCAAGGCCAGACGGACACCGCCGCCCAGCTTCTTGATCACCTTGGTCTGCGCGGCGCCGCCAACGCGGGACACCGACAAACCGGCGTTGATCGCGGGACGGATACCGGCGTTGAAGAGGTCGGTCTCCAGGAAGATCTGGCCGTCGGTAATCGAAATCACGTTGGTCGGCACGAAGGCGGACACGTCGCCGGCCTGCGTTTCGATGATCGGCAGCGCCGTCAGCGAACCGGTCTTGCCCTTGACGGCGCCCTTGGTGATCTTCTCGACGTAGTCGGCGTTGACGCGCGCGGCACGCTCGAGCAGACGCGAGTGCAGGTAGAACACGTCGCCCGGGTAGGCTTCACGGCCCGGCGGACGGCGCAGCAGCAGCGAGACCTGACGGTAGGCCCAGGCCTGCTTGGTCAGATCGTCGTACACGATCAGCGCGTCTTCGCCGATGTCGCGGAAGAACTCGCCCATGGTGCAGCCGGAGTACGGTGCGATGTACTGCATCGCGGCGGCGTCGGACGCGGTCGCGGCAACGACGATGGTGTGGTCCATCGCGCCATGCTCTTCCAGCTTGCGCACCACGTTGGCGACCGAAGACGCCTTCTGGCCGATCGCGACGTAGATACACTTAACGCCGGTGCCCTTCTGGTTGATGATGGCGTCGATCGCGACCGCGGTCTTGCCGGTCTGGCGGTCGCCGATGATCAGTTCGCGCTGGCCGCGGCCGACGGGAACCATGGCATCGATCGACTTGAGGCCGGTCTGCACCGGCTGGTCGACGGACTTACGTTCGATGACGCCCGGGGCGATACGCTCGATCGGCATGGTGGTGTCTGCCGCGATGGGGCCCTTGCCGTCGATCGGCTGGCCCAGCGAGTTCACCACGCGACCGAGCAGGCCGCGGCCGACCGGCACTTCGAGAATGCGGCCAGTGCACTTGGCCACGTCGCCTTCCGTGATGTGTTCGTAATCGCCCAGGATCACCGCACCCACCGAGTCGCGCTCTAGGTTGAGCGCCACACCGAAGGTGTTGCCCGGCATTTCGATCATTTCACCCGACATCACGTCGGACAAACCATGAATGCGGACGATGCCGTCGGTGACGGACACGATCGTGCCCTGGGTGCGCAGTTCGCTCGACGCACCGAGGTTCTCGATCTTGGCTTTAATCAGTTCGCTGATTTCGCTTGGATTCAATTGCATGTCTGTTCTCCGAACCGTGAGGTTCCGATAATTTTGAGTTCGTGATTAGCCTTGCAGCGCGAAAGCCATGCGCTGCAGCCGTCCCTTGACCGAGCCGTCTATCACCTGGTCGCCGATGGCGATCACCGCGCCGCCGATCAGTTCGGGATCGACCGCAACCTGCACGTTCACTGAGCGGTTGAATTTGGCCTTGAGTCCGGCGACCAGATCGTCGACCTGCGCCTGCGTCAGCTCCTGCGCGCTGGTGATGGTGGCCTCGAGCGTGCCTTCGGCGTTGGCCTTCAGCGTCTCGAATTGCGTACCGATCTCCGGCAGCAGCGACAAGCGGTCGTTCTCGGCCAGCACCTTGACGAAGTTGGCGCCGCGTTCGCCGAGGTCGCCACCGGCGACGTCGATGACGAGGCCGGCCACCCGCTCGGCCGAAACGGCCGGATCGGTGATCAGGCGTGCCACCTGGGCATCGGAAACGATGGCCGCCAACGTGGCGATACGGCTCGACCAGCCTGCCAGGTCATTTTCGCCCTGCGCCATGCGGAACACCGCTTCGGCGTAGGGACGAGCCAGGGTAGACAGTTCGCTCATGGTTTACAGCTCGGCTTTCAGCTGGCCCAGCAGGTCAGCGTGGGTTTGCGCATTGACCTCGCGGCGCAGGATTTTCTCCGCGCCGGCCACAGCCAGCCCGGCCACCTGCTCGCGCAGGCTTTCGCGTGCCCGGTTGGTTTCCTGTGCAATATTGGCCTGGGCAGCAGCCAGTTGACGATCGCCTTCTTCCTTGGCGGCCACTTTTGCTTCTTCGATGATCTGCGCCGCACGCTTTTCAGCCTGGGCGATCACTTCGGCAGCCTGTGCCTTGGCGTCGCGCATGTTGTCGCCGGCCTTCTTGGCAGCCAGTTCGAGCTCATGCTTGCCGCGATCCGCAGCAGCCAGGCCATCGGCGATCTGCTTTTTACGCGTTTCGAGCGCATTCATGATCGGCGGCCACACGAACTTCATGCAGAACCACACGAAGAAGATGAACGTGATGGACTGGCCGATCAAAGTTGCGTTGAAGTTCATATCCGCACCTTTTAATGACGGGGGTTAGACAAGTTCCGTAGCAACCCGCGAATTAACCGGCAACGGCGAACAGAACGTACATGGCCAGACCGACGGCGATCATCGGCACGGCGTCGACCAGACCCATCACGATGAAGAACTGGGTACGCAGCATCGGGATCAGCTCGGGCTGACGGGCTGCGCCCTCAAGGAAGCGGCCACCGAGGATGCCGATGCCGACGGCTGCACCGAGCGCGCCCAGGCCCATCATCAGGGCGCCAGCGATGTACAGTACGGCTTGAGTCATTTCCATTTGTTGCTCCTAGAAGTAAAAATTAAAGTTGAAAACAAGAAACCAGAAAATTAAATACGATTGAAATCAGGGGGACCGCTTAGTGATGCTCGGCGTGCGCCATATCCAGATACACGATGGTCAGCGTCATGAAGATGAAGGCCTGCAGCGTGATGATGAGGATATGGAACACCGCCCACGCCCACTGCAATGCGCCGCCAAACACAGCCAGCACCCAGCCGCCGCCGAACATCAGCGCAATCAGGATGAAGATCATTTCGCCGGCGTACATGTTGCCGAAGAGACGCAGTGCCAGCGAGATCGGCTTGGCGATCAGGCCGACGCCCTCAAGCAAGAGATTGACCGGAAACAGGAATTTGGGGAAAGGCTGGAAGGCCAGTTCGGAGAAGAAGCCGCCGGCGCCTTTCATCTTGACGCTGTAGTACAGCACCAGGAAGAAAATCGACAGTGACAGGCCGAAGGTCACGTTGGGATCGGTAGATGGCACGATCTTCAGGTGCGGCACGCCCGACAGCGTCGCAGCATAGGGAAACCAATCGACCGGGAACAGGTCCATCAGGTTCATCAGGAACACCCACATGAATACGGTGAGGGCCAGCGGAGCGACCATCGCATTCTGGTGAGAGAAAGAGCCGCGCACGGAACCATCAATGAACTCGATGATCCACTCGACGAAATTTTGCAGGCCGGACGGGGTGCCGGTCGTCGCCTTTTTGGCTGCCATGCGGAACAGAAGCAGGAAGAGCAACCCCAGGCCAATCGAGAAGAGCATGCTGTCGACGTTGATCGCCCAGAAGCCCATGGACTTGGCCTCTGCGGCGCCATGGGCGAAGCCCCAGGTGCCGTCAGGAAGTTGTCCGTAAGTCAGGTTTTGCAGGTGGTGCTTGATGTATTCACCGGAGGAATGGGATTCCGTAGCCATAGTGATCTATTTCAATAAGTGGGTTTTGGATGAACACGCGGGGCGTTCCCATTCAAAACCAACCTTGGCAAAACTTCGCCCTTCGGCTATTTGCCGTTTCGGCCTGCCACAGCAGCCAGCCAGGCAAACTGGGCCAGCACCAAGCCAAGCAGCAAGGGCAGCGGATCCAGCTTCAACACGCCGAGTCCCAGGCTCAACAAGGCAACCAACAGGATCAGGCGCTCGACGCTGACGCGAACAAACATCTTCAACAATCGATGCTGATCCCATTCCGGGTGAGCCATCGACTCCTGCTCACGCCAGGCCAGTACCGCGCTCACGGCCAGCGCGACGAACACGCCATATGCAGCCGCCAGTCCCGCATCCATCCCTGCAATCGCAGCGCCGCTTAGCGCGGCCACGAACACGAGCACCGACTGCGCCCGAACCACCCGTCGGGTGCCGGTTGTGATGCCGTTAAACATTTAGCCAATCAATTATGATACTAGAATTAGTGCGGTCTATGCAATCATCAGGCTGCTTGATGATGAATTTCAGTACGTAGTGATGTTGCTGGCGGGCCCGCTACAACTGGATTCCCAGACGTTGCAGCAGACCCTGCAACTCTTCCGCGCTGGCGAACTGGAGTGTGAGTTTGCCACTGCCTTTGCTGTTGGTTCGCACGTGGGCCGTCATGCCCAGGGCATCCGACAGCGCCTCTTCCAGGCGAAGCGTGTCACGCGAAACGGTCCGGCCGTCGGCTGGCGCGGCGGCGACGTCCTTCAGGCGCGCCACCCGACGCTCGACCTCGCGCACCGACAGGCCTTTGGTTTCGATTTCGTGCGCCAACTCGCGCTGTGCGCCTGCATGCAAGGGCAGCAGCGCACGCGCATGGCCCATCTCGATCAACCCGGCGGTGAGCATATCCTGCACCGGGTGCGACAAGTTCAGCAGACGCAACAGGTTGGATACGGCCGCCCGCGATTTCCCGACCGCCTGTGCGGCCGCATCGTGGGTCATGCCGAATTCGTGGATCAGGCGCTGCAGGCCATGCGCTTCGTCAATGGCATTGAGGTCCTCGCGCTGGATGTTCTCGATCAGCGCCATCGCCGCCACCGCATCGTCGGCAACTTCGCGTACCAGCACCGGGATTTCGTTCAATCCGGCCAGTTGCGCCGCTCGCCAGCGCCGCTCGCCGGCAATGATTTCATAGCCGCTGGCGACTTCACGTACCAGGATCGGCTGCATCAGCCCCTGCGCGCGGATGGAATCGGCGAGTTCCTGCAGCGACTCGCTGTCCATCTGGGTACGCGGCTGATACTTGCCGGGCGCCAGCTGCCCCACCTTCATCATGCGCAGATCGCCTTGCGGCGGCGCGGCATTGTCTTCCCCGCCGAGCAACGCATCGAGCCCGCGCCCGAGTCCCTTGAGTTTGGCCATTATGCTGTCTCCCCCGCTGTAATGCCTGCACGCCGCAACGTTTCTTCCGCGAGCTCCATATACGCCTTGGCCCCCTTGCACTGGCGGTCGTAGGCCAGCACGGGCAGGCCGTGGCTGGGCGCCTCGGCGAGCCGCACGTTGCGCGGAATCACGGTGTCGTACACCTTGGTGCCGAAATGCTGCTTGATCTGGTCCGATACCTGCTGCGCCAACGTGCTGCGCGGATCGAACATCACGCGCAGCAACCCTTCGATCTCGATCGACGGATTCAAGCGCTGCTTGACCTTCTTGATGGTGGCCACCAGATCGGTCAGCCCTTCCAGGGCGTAGTACTCGCACTGCATCGGGATCAGCACCGATTGCGCGGAAGCAAAGGCATTGACGGTCAGCAGATTCAAGGTCGGCGGGCAGTCCATCAGGATGAAATCATAGTCGTCGGCCACTTGCGCCAGCGCGACTTTCAGCCGCAGATCGCGCTGTTCCAGATTCACCAGATCGATTTCCGCGCCGGCGAGTTCACGGTTCGCTGGAATGACGTCAAAATGCCCCGGCGCCGAACGCATCCGCGCCTCGCGCACGCTCACCTGATTGAGCAGTATCTGGTAAACGGTCGGGAGCGCCGTGCGCTTTTCGATCCCCGCACCCATGGTCGCGTTGCCCTGCGGATCGAGATCGGCCAGCAGCACGCGCTGCCCAAGTTCAGCCAGGCTCGCGGCCAGATTCACCGCTGTCGTCGTCTTACCGACGCCGCCTTTTTGATTGGCAATTGCCAGGATTCGGCTCATTCAACAGGCTCCAGAACAATCAAGTGGCGGGTCGCATCCAGACCCGGAACGACCAGCACATGGTCAGCGCTTACTTTCACGCCAACCGGCAATAAAGCAAGCTCTTCGTGCGGATATAAGCCCTTCATGGCGAGCCAGTGGCCCGTCGGCTTGAGCAGATGGCGGGTCAAGGTGACGAATTCCTTGAGGTCGGAAAATGCCCGCGAGGTAATGAGGTCGAATCCCGTTTCGGGCCGATAATCCTCCACCCGATTCGTCACCACGCTCAGATTATCCAGACCAAGTTCCGTTTTGGCCTGCAGGAGGAAGGCGGTCTTCTTGGCAATGCTGTCGATCAGCGTCACCTGCAAATCCGGCCGCGCGATCGCCAGCGGAATGCCCGGCAAACCGCCGCCGCTACCCACGTCTAGCACGCGCCCGCCCGGGAAAAAAGGGACGGCTGCCAGAGAATCGAGCAAATGATGGCTGACCATGCGCTCGGTATCGCGCACCGCGGTCAGGTTGTATACGCGGTTCCATTTGTCCAGCAGCGCAAGATAGGCCAGCAGCTTCGCCTCGGCATCCGCGGGCAATGCCAGCCCGAGGGCGGCGATTCCCGCCGCGAGTTGCGCCTGGAGGGTCATGCGCTTTTCTTCTGCTCGTCGGGCTTGAAGCCGCGCTTGGCATACACCAGCAGCACCGAGATTGCTGCCGGGGTGATGCCCTGCAAGCGGGACGCCTGGCCCAGCGTTTCGGGACGCGCTTTCTGCAGACGCTGGCGAACCTCCATCGACAGACCGGTCAGCATGGTGTAATCGAGATCCGCGGGCAGGCGCAGGTTTTCCTGTTCACGCTGCTTGTCGACTTCCTCGTTCTGGCGATCGATGTAGCCCTGGTATTTGGCGGCGATTTCGACCTGTTCGGTGACATGCGCGTCAACCTCTCCTGCGCCGCCGCCCGGCAGGGCCACCACCTGCGCGTAACTCAGATTGGGCCGGCGCAGCAGTTCGAACAAGCTGTATTCGTGCTCGATCGGCTGACCAATCAGGCGGGTGGCAGCCTCGGCAGGCAGAATGGCCGGATTGACCCAGATCGATTTCAGGCGTGCGGTTTCACGTGAAACTGCATCCCTTTTCCGATTAAACGCATCCCAGCGGACATCATCCACCACGCCAAGGTCGCGCCCGACTTCAGTCAGCCGCATGTCTGCATTGTCCTCACGCAGCTGCAGCCGGTATTCGGCGCGACTGGTGAACATGCGATAAGGCTCGGACACGCCACGGGTGATGAGGTCGTCGACCAGCACACCGAGATAGGCCTCGTGGCGACCCGGGCTCCAGGCCGCCTTCTCCTGCACCCGCAATCCCGCGTTGATTCCCGCGAGCAGACCCTGAGCGGCGGCCTCCTCGTAACCCGTGGTGCCGTTGATCTGGCCGGCGAAGAAAAGCCCGGCGATCGACTTGGTCTCCAGCGAGGCCTTGAGGTTGCGCGGATCGTAGTAGTCGTACTCGATGGCGTAGCCGGGGCGCAGGATGTGCGCCTGTTCCAGTCCGGGGATCGAGCGCACGATGGCAAGCTGAACGTCGAACGGCAAGGAGGTCGAGATGCCGTTGGGATAGATCTCGTGTGTGGTCAGTCCCTCGGGCTCGAGGAAAATCTGGTGGCTGGCCTTGTCGGCAAAGCGGGTGATCTTGTCCTCAATCGACGGGCAGTAGCGCGGCCCCACCCCTTCGATGACGCCGGTGTACATCGGCGAGCGGTCGAGTCCGCCGCGGATGATCTCGTGCGTTTCCGCAGTGGTATGGGTGATCCAGCAAGGACGCTGTTCTGGATGCATCGCCACACGCCCCATGAAGGAAAACACGGGCGCCGGATCGTCGCCCGGTTGCACCTGGGTCTGGCTGTAATCGATGGTACGGCCATCGATACGCGGCGGGGTACCGGTTTTCAGCCGTCCCACGGGCAGATTCAGTTCGCGCAGCCGTACGGCAAGCGACACCGCGGGCGGGTCGCCCATGCGCCCGGCTTGGAAGTTCTCAAGTCCGACGTGCACCAGGCCGGCGAGGAAGGTGCCGGCGGTCAGCACCACCGCGCGGCCGGAAAACACAATGCCGAGCTGGGTCTTCACACCGACGACGCAGTCGCCTTCGAGCACCAGATCGTCGACCGCCTGCTGGAACAGCGTGAGATTGGGCTGGTTCTCAAGCCGTGTCCGGATCGCCGCCTTGTACAGCACGCGGTCGGCCTGGGCACGGGTGGCCCGTACCGCCGGCCCCTTGGACGAATTGAGCGTGCGGAACTGGATCCCCGCCTCGTCGGTGGCCAAGGCCATTGCGCCGCCAAGCGCGTCGACCTCCTTGACCAGATGCCCCTTGCCGATGCCGCCGATCGACGGATTGCACGACATGGCGCCCAGGGTCTCGATATTGTGCGTCAGCAGCAGCGTCTTCACGCCCATGCGTGCGGCCGCCAACGCGGCCTCGGTGCCGGCATGGCCACCGCCGACGACGATGACATCGAAGGATTCGGGGAATTTCATGATGGCCGCCATTCTACCCGTTGCCGGGCTCCGTTTCACGTGAAACAGGCAACGCGAAGCATGGCTACGCTGCTCCGCCACTCAATCCATGTCAGCCCGCAGACGCTTTCGCCTCCAGCATTTCCCAGCGTGTCAGCGCTTCGAGCAGTTCGGCTTCGATTGCTTCCGAGCGTGCCTGCAGCGCCACCGCATCCTGCGGGCTCGATTGATACAACACCGGATCCGCCAACCGCTCGGCGATCTGCGCCTGCTCGATCTCGAGCGCCTCGATCTGTGCCGGCAACGCTTCGAGCTCCCGTGTCTCTTTGAAACTGAGCTTGCTTTTGGATGCGGGCTTGGCCGGCGCAGTCTGGACAGCCGCCTTGGGGGCGGCGGCCCCGCGCGGCGCCTCGGCTGTGACCCGCTGCCGCTGCTGCCAGGCGCGCCAGTCGGCATAGCCGCCGACGATCTCGGTCAGCCGACCTTCGCCTTCGAACGCGATCGACTGGGTGACAACGTTGTCCAGGAACGCACGGTCATGCGAAACGATGATGACGGTGCCGCCATAGTCCTGCAGCAGTTGTTCCAGCAGCTCCAGGGTATCGATGTCGAGATCGTTGGTCGGCTCGTCCAGCACCAGCAGGTTGGCGGGGCGGGCGAACAGGCGTGCCAGCAACAACCGGTTGCGCTCGCCCCCGGACAGCGCCGACACCTTGGCACGGGCGCGCTCGGCGGGAAACAAAAAATCCTCCAGATAGCTGATGACGTGCTTTTTCTGGCCGCCGATTTCAACGTAGTCGGAGCCGGGCGAAATCGTATCGATCAGCGTCGCCTCGTCGTTCAACTGGTTGCGGAACTGGTCGAAATACGCGACTTCGAGCTTGGTCCCCTGCTTGATCCAACCCGATTGCGGCTTCAACTCGCCCAGGATCAGCCTGATCAGCGTGGTCTTGCCGACGCCGTTGGGACCCAGGAGGCCGAGCTTGTCGCCACGCAAGATGGTGGTTGAAAAATCGTGAATCAGCACACGGCTGTCGTAACCGTAGCTGACGTGATCGAGCTCGGCCACCACTTTGCCGGAGCGATCGCCGGCGTCGATCTGGAACCCCACCTGCCCTGCATGGGCGATACGTGCCTCTCGGGTGCGCCGTAGCGCCTCAAGCCGCCGCACCCGGCCCTCGTTGCGGGTGCGACGCGCCTCGACTCCCTTGCGGATCCAGGCCTCTTCCTGTTTCCAGAATTTGTCGAACTTGCGGTTGTGGACCGCCTCGACCTCCAGCTGCTCGGCTTTCTTGAGCTGGTAGGCGCTGAAGTTGCCTTGGTATTCGCGCAACTGGCCGCGATCGAGCTCGACGATGCGATTGGCGACATTGTCCAGGAAACGTCGATCGTGGGTGATGAAAAGCAGCGCGCCGCGATAATCGTTGAGCAGGGTCTCCAGCCATTCGATGGCGGAGAAATCCAGATGGTTGGTCGGCTCGTCCAGCAGCAGCAGTTCAGGGTCGGTCACCAATGCGCGCGCCAGCGCCACCCGCTTTTTCAGTCCCCCAGACAGTGTTTCCACTGCCGCGTCGGCATTGAGGCCCAAACGTTGCAGCGTTTCTTCCACCCGGCTGTTGAGCCGCCAGGCGTCCGCCACTTCCAGCGCATGCGACAGCCGCTCGAAATCGGCATAGACCGTCTCATCGCCTTCCGCCATGGCATGCGCCACGGCATGGTATTCGGCCAGCAGGGTCTGTGCTGCGCCGACGCCTTCCGCCACCGCCTCGAACACGCTGTGGCCGGCCTGGAACTGCGGCTCCTGGGGCACATAGGCCAGCTTCAAGCCGGGCGCGCGCCACACCTCGCCCGCATCCGCCAGGCTCTCGCCGGCAATGATCTTCAGCAGACTGGATTTGCCCGTGCCGTTGCGGCCGATCAGGCCGATACGCTCGCCCGCCTCGACCACCAGCGAAGCGCCATCGAGCAGCGGCCAGTGGCCATAGGCCAGTTCAAGTCGGTCAAGCGTAAGGAGCGGCATGGTATGGGCGATGAAACAACAAGCGCGGAATTATCCGTGATTGAGGGCCGCATGGACGGCTCGCGCAATATTTAATGCATGGGGGGTGTCGCTGTGCAGGCAGAGGGTTTCGGCCCGAATCCGGAGGGACGTGCCATCCAGCGCGGTAACATCCCCACCCTGCGCAAGTGCGCGCGCCTGCCGTGCCGCGTCGTCGGGGTCGGTCACCAATGCGCCCTCGGTTTCACGTGAAACAAGCTGGCCATTGGATTGGTAGCGGCGATCGGCAAACGCTTCATTCAATACAATCAGTCCGGCCGCCCGGCCGGCAGCGACCAATTGCGACCCCGCCAACCCGACCAGCGCCAGACCGGGATCGAATACCGCGACCGCCTGCACGATGGCCTGGGCTACATTGCGGTCCTGTGCCGCCACATTGTAGAGCGCACCATGCGGCTTCACATGAGCCAACCGCAAGCCCAACCGTGCGGCCTGTTCGGCCAGCGCTTCCGTCTGCTGCGTAACCCAGGCCGCAATATCTTCCGCGGAAGCGGCCAACGCGCGGCGGCCAAATCCGATGCGGTCCGGATAGCTCGGGTGTGCGCCTACCGCTACGCCATGCTCGACCGCCAGCCGCAATGCTGCCGTCATGCTCACGGCATCGCCGGTGTGCCCACCGCAGGCGATGGACACACGCGACAGATACGGCATCAGTACGTCGTCATCGCAGCCCTCGCCGATATCTGCATTCAACTCGATCATGCCAGCTCCTTGAACGTCCACTGCGCTGCTGCCAGTTCACACGCCGCCTCGACCTCGATCGTCACGAACCGGACCGCATCGCCGGGCTTCAATTGCGCCAGCCGGGGCACGTCCGCCGTAATCACCCCGGCAATCACCGGATAACCGCCGGTCACCGGCCCATCCCATCCCAGGATGATCGGTTGACCGTCCGGCGGGATCTGTACGCTGCCGGGCAGTACGCCCTGCGACGGCAACTCGGCCCGGCGATGGCTGACCGGCGTCCCGGCCAGGCGCACACCCCGCCGATCCGATGCCGCATCGACCCGATATGGCGTGCCGAAAAATGCGGCCAAGCCGACATCATCGAACTGCCCAGCCTGCGGCCCCGCCACTACACGCAGGTCGCCCTCCGCCTCGTCGGCCGGGGGACTGGCACGCAGCAGCTTCATTTCATTCGTCGGCACACCGCAGTGCAGAACATCCCCGGCCTGCAGGGCCCGCCCGCCATGTCCGCCAAACCCCGACGGCAGAAAGGTGCTGCGGCTACCCATCACCGACGGGACCGCCAGCCCGCCACGCAGTGCCAGCCAGCAGCGGCAGCCTGACTCGGGACGATCCAAGGTCAAAACCTCGCCTGCTGCCAACACCAGCGTCTCATTCCACGCCACGGGCGCGCCACTGCTGCGACGGGCGGCAAAACGGGCGCCCGTGAGCGCCGCCACCCCGCCCAGCGGAAACCGCAACCGGGGCCCGGACAACGCGATCTCCAGCCCGGCCGCCGCCGCGTCATTACCCACCAGGTGGTTGGCCGCCGCCAGTGCCGCCGGATCGGCCGCCCCGCCCGCCGGCACGCCAAGCATCCGCCGGCCCGGGCGTCCCAAATCCATCACCAGGTCGCACAGACCTGCACGCAAAACCTCGATCATGCGGGAACGAAACATACCCGATCGCCCGGCATCAGCAAGGCCGGCGCCGCACGCTGTGGATCGAACAATACAGTATGGGTCCGCCCGATCACATGCCAGCCGCCCGGCCCATCTGTCGGGTAGATCCCGGTATAGCGCCCGCCGATCGCCACGCTGCCCGCCGCGACCTGCTGCCGCGGCGACGCCCGGCGCGCTGCCTGCAGCGTGGGCGGCAACCCCTGCAGATAGGGAAATCCCGGCTGGAAGCCCAAAAACGCCACCGTATACTCCGTCGCGGCGTGGCAATCGATATAGGCTGCCTCACTCATGCCCGCGCGCTTGGCCAATGCCGGCAGATCCGGTCCCGCCGCGCCGCCGTAGTCGACGACGATCTCATGCCGTTTCCCTTTCACTGCCGTCTGCGCAACGTCCAGGGGTGCACTCAACGCCGCCCGCACCTCCGGCGACACCCTCGCAGACCGCCGCAATATCAACAACAAGCTTCCATCTGCAGGAATAATGTCTTCTACGTCTGTTAAGTTCTTCGAAATCAACAGCATGTAGCGTGCCAGCGTCATGGCACCCGTCTCGACCCTCAGGCCGCGCTCGCCGACCCAGCGCCAACAAGTAGAGGCGACGAGAGGTTGACCGGTTGTCTGCTTTCCCATAGGGTGAAGTCCCTTTTCGGAGTTTCGCATGATGCGACGGATCGCAAGCAGCGCTACGCTGATGGACGCCAGTGTAAAGGCAATGTCGGCGCTTGCAGTCCCCGCACAACCCCCCCGCAGGCCGTCGACCCTCCAGGCAAGCATTGCGTCGCCAAGGCGTAAACACCCGCCCTCGCGGAGATCGGCCGTGTATCGCAACCGCCCTGTCCTTTCCTGCGCCTGACGGAATATCGCGTCTCATCTCTCCGATGGAAATCTACCAGCACATCTTTGAATACACACCTGACGCCCTGTTCGTCATCGACCAGGGCGGGCGCATCGTTCTGGCGAACGCGCAGGCGGAAACCTTGTTCGGCTACGACCGAAGCAAGCTGATCAACCAACCTGTCGAAATGTTGATCCCGGCCCGCTTCGCCGCCCTCCATACCGGCCATCGCGCCCGCTATATCACCGAAGCACACACCCGATCAATGGGCGGCGACGCTGCGCTTTTCGCCCTTCACCAGGACGGCAGCGAGTTTCCGGTCGACATCATGCTGAGCCCGATGATGCTTCATGGCGACCAACTGGTCCTCTGTGTCGTACGCGACATCACCGAGCGCAAGGCCGCCCAGGATGCGCTCGCGCGGCAAACCACCGAGCTCCGGCGGTTGCATGCGGAACTGGAGCTGCTCGCCAATCATGACGGCCTGACCGGCCTATACAACTGGCGTGCATTTTACGAATACGCCGAACAAATGCTCAAAACCGCACATCGCCGGCAGGAAAATGCAACGCTGTTGATGATCGATCTGGATTATTTCAAGCAGATCAACGACCGCTTCGGTCATGCCGAAGGCGATCGCGTCCTGCAAGCCGTCGCATCCACCCTCAAGGCCGCAGCCCGGGATAACGACATCGTGGCGCGACATGGCGGCGAGGAATTTGTCGTGGCCGCGCTCGGATTGAGCGAAGCGGAAAGCCTGGTCGCGGCCGAACGGCTGCGCGCGGCCGTGGCGGCCATCGAAAACATGAAAACCCGCATCACAACCAGCATCGGCATAGCCACGCTCATCCCGCAAACGCAGAAACACGAAACGCGCCGAATACTGGCCGAATTGCTCGACAAGGCCGACCAGGCGCTCTACGCGGCCAAGCACA
This sequence comes from Thiobacillus denitrificans, assembly GCA_002343685.1. Taxonomy (GTDB): domain Bacteria; phylum Pseudomonadota; class Gammaproteobacteria; order Burkholderiales; family Thiobacillaceae; genus Thiobacillus; species Thiobacillus denitrificans_A. Next base: position 29,632 of record DDRS01000031.1, read on the forward strand.
ATGGCCGGAACCAGGTCTGCCACTTCAACCGTCTCACGGATCTGGCACAGCCCGCCACGTCGTAATGGACCGCCTTGTGTCAGCCACGCCCCGGCACAGCCCGGATACGCCAGAGACAACAAAAAAGGGGGCAGATGCCCCCTTTCTCTGGCCGGACGTCCGCGCAATCAGTCCTTGAAACGGCCCCGTACGCCAACACGGTTGGCGCCGCCCCGGTTGTCGTTGCCACGCGGCTGCGCTGCGCCCGCGCGCGCGCCAGGCGCACGATTGCCGTAGCTGCGGGTCGCCGCGGCCGCTGCCTTGGCCTTGGCTTCGCGCTCGCGCTTCTCCCAATATTCGACGCTGTTGCCGTTGATTTCTCCATTCGGCTCGCGCGGGACATCGGCACCGCGGAACCCTTCGTGGCGTGGCGGACGGTCACCGGTCATGCGGGGCACGTCAGACGGGCCACGCACGGCGGTTTGTTCAAACCGGTTGCCGCGCGGCGCATCGCTGCGGGCAGGACGCGCGTCGGCACGGTAGCCGCGATCGCGGTTGTCACGGCTGTCGCCACGCGGCGGACGGTCACCATAGCTACGCGGTTCGTTGCGCTCGCCAAAGCTGCGCTTCTGTCCATCGGACCGCTTGTCGCCGAAGCTACGCGGGCCGTTGTTGCTGCGCGGGCGACCCGACGATGACGGACGCCCGGAGGCCGGCTTCTGGGTCGGCTCCAGCCCTGGCAGTGTGTGCACCTCGATGCGGTTGCCGGTGTAGCGTTCGATGTTCTTCACCAGCCCGCCTTCGCGCATGCCGGCAAAGCTCACCGCGATGCCGGTGCGGCCGGCGCGGCCGGTACGGCCGATACGGTGGACGTAGTCCTCGGCCTGACGCGGCAGGTCGAAGTTGATGACATGGCTGATGCTCGCCACGTCGATGCCGCGCGCGGCAACGTCGGTCGCCACCAGCACCTTGGTGCGGCCTTCGCGCAGGCGCTGCAGCGCACGGTTGCGCTGCCCCTGCTGCATGTCGCCATGCAGTGCATCGGAGGCAAAGCCGCTGTCGGCCAGCAGGTCGGAGATCTCCTCGGTGCTGCGCTTGGTCGAGGCGAACACGATCGCCTGCACCATCTCCACGTCACGCAACAGCGCGTCGAGCAGACGGTTCTTGTGGTCCATGTTGTCGGCAAACAGCAAACGCTGTTCGATCTTGGATTCCTTGTGCGGCACTGCCTCGATCTCGATGCGCTGGGCGTCGCGGGTCAGTTCGCGTGCCAGGTTGCCCACCACGCCGTCGAGCGTGGCCGAGAACAGTAGCGTCTGGCGCTCGGCCGGGCAGCGCGCGGCAATGGCCTTGATGTCGTCGACAAAGCCCATGTCCAGCATGCGGTCGGCTTCGTCCAGCACCAGCACTTCGAGGCGCGAGAAGTCGATCTTGCCGCGCTCCAGATGGTCGATCAGGCGGCCCGGGGTCGCCACCACCACGTCGACCGGTTGCGACAGCCGCTTCAACTGCAGGCCGTAAGGCGCGCCGCCGACCAGACAGGCGGTGCGGAAACGGCGCATATCCTTGCCATAGGTCATGGCAGCCTTTTCGACCTGCAGCGCGAGTTCGCGCGTCGGCGTCAGCACCAGCACGCGCGGGCCCATGCTCTTGACGGTCGGCTCGGCCAGCATGCGCTGGATCGACGGCAGCAGGAAAGCCGCCGTCTTGCCGCTGCCAGTGTGCGAGGATACCAACAGATCGCGCCCGCTCAATGCGGCGGGTATCGCCTGCATTTGAACCGGCGTGGCGTTTTCATAGCCTGCGGCCAGAACGGATTTAAGGATGAGGGGATCAAGCCCCAGTTCGGAAAAGCTCATGGCAAACCTTTTAAAGTGCGCTCAAACGCGCAAATCAGACCTGCGCCCGGCAGACGCCAGACAGGCCACAAAATACGAACCGGAAATAAGCAGCGTTTGGAATGGATTAATTCCTGGACGCCCAACGGGTCGCGTCGATCACATCGGCGCCAACCACAAGACTTGTCACTGCCGGCTGCAAAAAATAACCGGCGGCACAAAAGAGAGGTCGAAGACGATGGGGCTGTGAGAACAGTCCCGAGGCACGGCGGCAAAAGCCTGACCTGCCCACTGCTGTATGCACAACTGCGCGCAGTGTATCAGAAAACGCTGATTTTCCCGAACAGTATTTATGCGTGGTGATACAGCTTGTGATACAGCCCACCGCGGCCGATCAATTCGTCATGGCCGCCTTCCTCCACCACGCGGCCGTTCTCGAACACCAGGATGCGGTCGGCCTGTTTCACGGCCGACAGACGGTGGGCGATGATCAACGTCGTGCGCCCGGCCAGGAATCCGCCGAGTGCCTGGTGCAGCCGCCGTTCGGTGTCGGTATCGAGCGCCGACGTGGCCTCGTCGAGGATCACGATCTGCGGATGGGCGACGATCATGCGTGCAATGGCCAGCCGTTGACGCTGTCCGCCGGACAACCGTACCCCCTGTTTCCCGACGAGGGTATCCAGCCCGTACGGCAGGGTGGCGATGATGTCCTTCAACTGCGCGATTTCCAGCGCCTGCCACAGCGTGGCATCATCGGCTGCGCGGCCGAGCGTGAGATTGGCCCGCACGCTCTCGTTGAACAGTACCGGGTGCTGCAATACCACGCCCACATGCTCGCGCACGGCTTCCCAGCCGATCTCGGTGACCGGCACCGTCCCATACAGGATCCGGCCGGATTTCACCGGATAAAGCCCCAGCAAGGCCTGCACCAGCGTCGACTTGCCGCCGCCGGATGCTCCGACCAGCGCCACCTTTTCGCCCGCCGCCACCTCAAGACTGACGTCGTCCAGCACCGTCTCGCCGTCCGCATAGGCAAAGCTCACGTGCTCGAGCGCGATCCCGACGGTCGGCTGGCCGACGAACGGGTCGCACCGCGCGGGATGCTGCGGTTCGCTGTGCAGGCCGAGCAGCGCATTGATGCGGCCCAGTGCCGCATTGGCGGCGAACCAGGCATATTGCAGGTTCACCAGCTCCTGCACCGGCGTCATCATGAACCAGAGGTAGCCGAACACCGCCAGCATCTCGCCGATGGTGAGATTGGAAAACACCACCATCAGCATCGCGCCGGCGCGGAAGGCATCGAAGCCTGCAAGAAACACGAAGAACGAAATCCGGCTCATCGCGTCCGACTTCCAGGCGAACGCGGCCGCGTGCCGGCGAATGTCGGCCGCCTTGTCCGTCACCCGCATCAGGTAATGCTTTTCGCGGTTCATCGCCCGGATCTGGGTCAGCGCGTCGAGGGTTTCGGACAGCGCATCCTGGAACACTTCAAACGCGCGGTTTTCGTGCCGCTTCAGATCCTTTACCCGCTTGCCGAGCCGGGTGGAAAACAGGATCACCACCGGGTTCAGCAGGAGGATGAACAGCGCCAGCTGCCAGTGCATCCAGAACAGCACCGCCGCCACCCCGACCAGCGTCAGCACCGACACCACCAAGCCCGAAACCGATGCCCCGAGGAAGCTGTCGATGGCATTGAGGTCGGTGACGAAATGCGAGGTGACCCGACCCGCGCCGACCGTCTCGAACTCCGACAGCGCGATGCGCGACAGCCGGGCGAGCATCCGCACCCGGATGCGGTAGACCACGTCCTTGGCCAGCAGGGAAAACGTCCGCCCCTGCCATACGTTGAGCAGGATCGACGTCAGGCGAAGCGCGACCGTCAGCAGCAACGCCACGCCGATGAACAGCACAGGGCCGTGCCAGGCAGCGGGAAAGACCGCGCCGATCCTGCCCACGAAGGCCCCCGGATGATGCAGCAGCACCTCGTCCACCATCAACGGCAGCAGAAGCGGCACCGGCACGGCAGCCATCACGGCCAGCAGGGCAATGACGTTGGCCTGCAGCAGGCGCGTGCGATGGATGTTGAGCTCGTCGGCGATGCCGCGCCACGTCAGCATGACTGACCGTCCTGAAGAAAGTTACACGCTGCAAGCATAAGCGTTGGCGTGCCCGGACAAAAGCGCTACGGGCTGGCTCGCCCGTGAAGCGACTTATAGACCTGAAACGCCGCCGCCTATCCAGAGCAGCGCGTAAACAAGCGCCGCCATCAAACCCAACAGCACGAGGGCCCGCCAGGTCGACACCATGCGCCCGGCCGTCGCACCCGCCATCCCGACCTTCATGCCGGAGAACATCGCTTTGATCATGTCGTCACGGCGCAGCAGCTGATGGGTCAATACCGCCGCAACATGCAGACCGATCAAAGCCAGCAGCAGGTCGAAGTTGTAGGTATGCAGGGTGGTGATGAGGCTGCTGGTGTCGTGGTCGAGCCAATGCGAGAGCGGCGCTTCGTAATCGCTGTCATCGTTGCCGAACAGTCCGGTCATCGCCTGCACCACCAACAGCAGCAACAGGCTCACGATCATCCATCCGCCCAGCGGGTTGTGCCCCAGATAAGCCTTGGGCTGGCGTTGCAACACGCTGCGAAAATACGCGTAGCTGGCGCGCGGACCCCGCACGAAATGCGCAAAACGCGCCGTGTCGCTGCCCACTAACCCCCAGACAATACGGAACAGCACCAGCGTAAGAATGGCAAGCCCCGACCAAGCATGGTATTCCATCCATTGGTTGCCCTGCTCCCCGCTCCACCAGGAGAATCCGAACAAGGCCAGCAGCAGCCAGTGAAACAGCCGCACCGGGACATCCCATACCCTGACCCGCGCAGGAGGCTGCGTCATAACACAGACGGCCCCCGAAACGTCTTGTGGCAGGCGGCGCAGCTGTCGCTCACATGCATATAGGCCGGGCGGATCGCGTCCAGATTGCCGGTCTTGGCCGTCGCGGCAAGGCCGGACACCGCCTTGATGTAGGTGTCCTGCGCCTGTTTGAATTGCGCGGCTTGTTGCCACACTGCGGGTTTGGCACGACTCGGCGCATAGGTGCTGCCCGGCGGAAAATAAGGCCACGGCTGGGTGCTCAGGCTTTGAAGCTTGTCGGCGAGCGTAAGAAATTTCGCTGCGACATAAGGCGTTTTGCCGCGCACCATGATCCCCATCGGCTCAAATGTACGCAGGGTTTCCTGCAACAGTGCGCGGCGCTTGGTCACCGGCTGGCCGGGATGCGTATCGGCCTTGGGGCCGCATCCGACCAGCATCAGGCAGGCGCCAATCAACAACGGCGCAGTGCGCAAATAGGGTTTGAGCGAAATCATGATCATTCCTGGCCGAGGGCAGAAAACGGCAAAGGTCTATGGATAGCGTAAACATATGCCGAGTTCCCCAAGGTACGCATGGGCCGGCAAATAATGCGAAGCGTGCCGGCGAAGCGGAGCTGGCCGACGCGCAAGACCATTTACTTTCCGATGCAGAACGAACCGAAGATTTCACCCAACAGATCGTCAGCCGTAAACTCACCGGTGATTTCCGACAAGGCAGCCTGCGCCAGCCGCAGTTCCTCGGCAAACAATTCCAGCTGGCCGGTCGATTCACGCGCAACGGCAAGATGGCCGGCGGCACGCCCCAGCGCATCCAGATGACGCGCGCGCGCCATGAACGTGCCCTCGCCTGCCGCCTGCCAACCCACCGATGCCAGCAGCTTGCCGCGCAGAAGATCGATCCCGGCACCGGTCCGGGCGGAAAGCCAGACTTCGTCGCCTGCCACGCGTGGCGCTTCGCCGGTGACATCGATCTTGTTGTGGATCGTGAGCCGCACCCCTGGCGGCAGGCGTGCCAGGATCGCCGCCTCGCGTTCGCTGAGGCCATGGGCCGCATCCACCAGGAGCAACGCCACGTCGGCCTTCTCCGCCGCCTCCCAGGTGCGGGCGATGCCGAGTCTCTCCACCGTGTCGTTGGTTTCACGCAGGCCTGCGGTATCGACGATATGCAACGGCACGCCTTCGATCTGAATCGCCTCGCGTACGGTATCGCGCGTGGTGCCCGCGATCTCGGTGACGATCGCGGCCTCGAATCCGGCCAGTTGATTCAGCAAACTCGACTTGCCCACGTTCGGCTGGCCAATCAGCACCACGGTCAGGCCTTCGCGCAGCAGCGCGCCTTGTTTTGCCTGCGATCGCACCGCAGCCAGGCTGGCGTCGATCGCATCGAGGCGCCCGAAGGCGTCGGCCTGTTTGAGAAAATCGATCTCCTCTTCGGGAAAGTCGAGCGTGGCCTCGACCAGCATGCGCAGGCGCGTCAGCGCGTCGACCAGTTCCGCGATCCGCGCCGAGAAGGCGCCTGCCAGCGAACGCACCGCCGAGCGCGCCGCCTCGGTGGAAGCCGCGTCGATCAGATCGGCCACCGCCTCGGCCTGGGTCAGATCGAGCCTGCCGTTCAGAAAGGCGCGACGGGAAAACTCACCAGGCTCGGCCAGCCGCGCACCGAGTTCCAGGCAACGTTGCAGGATCAGGTTCAACACCACCGGTCCGCCGTGGCCTTGCAGTTCCAGCACGTGCTCGCCGGTAAACGAATGGGGGGCGACAAAATGGAGAGCGATTCCCTCGTCGAGGGCTTCGCCATCGCGATCGAGAAAGCGACAGAACGTCGCATGGCGCGGCACGGGCACGCGCCCGAGCATGGCCTGAGCAAGCGGGACGATATCCGCCCCCGATACCCGTACCACGCCCACGCCACCGCGTCCGGGGGCGGTGGCGATGGCTGCAATCAGATCAGGCTTTGCTGGAGGCGGGCTTGCCACCGTCCTGAACCTGTTTGTTGATCACCCATTGCTGGGTAATGGACAGGATGTTGTTGACGATCCAGTACAACACGAGGCCGGCCGGGAAAAAGACGAACATCACGGTAAACGCCACCGGCATGATCATCATGATCTTGGCCTGCATCGGATCCATCGGCTGCGGATTGAGCTTGACCTGCAGGATCGACGTGATGCCCATGATGATCGGCAGGATGAAGAAAGGATCGGGCGCGGTCAGGTCGTGGATCCAGCCCAGCCACGGCGCGCCGCGCATTTCCACTGCGGCCAGCAATACCCAGTACAACGCGATGAACACGGGAATCTGGATCAGGATCGGGAAGCAACCGCCGAGCGGATTGATTTTCTCGGTCTTGTACATTTCCGCCATCGCCTGATGCAGCTTGGCGCGGTCGTCGCCGTAGGTCTCCTTCAGCTTCTGCAGGCGCGGCGTGAGTTTCTTCATCTTGGCCATCGACTTGTAGCCGGCAGCCGACAGCGGGAACAACGCCAGTTTGAGGAGGATGGTCAGGATGATGATGGCCCATCCCCAGTTGCCGACGAAATGCTCGATTTTTGCCAGTGACCAGTAGATGGGGAAAGCGAGCGGCGTAAGCCAGCCATAATCGCGCGCGAGGTCCAGGCCGGGGGCGGCGGCTTCAAGCAATTTCTGCGTCTGGGGTCCCGCGTACAAGGGCACGGTAAAGACTTTCTGCTGGCCCGGTGCCAGTGTGCCCTCTGCCAGAATGACGCCAGCGGAATAGAGGTCGTTCCCCAGGGCGCGTGCGTAATACTCGCGCTTGACGTTGCCCTCGGGCAGCCAGGCCGCTACAAAGTGATGCTGTACCAAACTTACCCATCCGTCGTCGGCCGTTTTTTCAAACTCAGCCTTGCCTTCCTGGATAGCTTTGAACGTGACCTTCTGGAATTTCTTGGCGTCCGTGTAGAACGCCGGACCGGTAAAGGTATGCAGGAAGAAAGACGCGCCGCGCGGTGCGCCGGAATGGCGGGTGAACTGGTAATACGGGGTCAGATCGACAGGCTGGGTCCCGTTGTTGATGACCCGGGTTCTGAGGGCGATCTCATAGCTGTTGCGCTTGAAGATATAGGTCTTTTCGACGCGCACGCCTGTGGCGGGATCATTCCACACCAGGGGGACCTCCACTTGCGAGGCGCCCCGGGTCAGGCGGTAGGTGCCGGGATTCAACTGAAAAACGCTGCGATGTGTCGGCAGATCCTTGCCGAGCAGACCGCTCTGCGCAAGATAGGGCTGGGTCGGATCGTCTTCAAACAGCGTGAATATCTGGTTGCGCTCTTCCGTCTCGCGATAGGTCAGCAGTTGAAGCTGGCGGAGGTCGCCGCCATTGGCATCGATCGTGGCGCGCAACACATCGGTTTCCACCACCGCACGCGCACCCTTCACAAATCCGGCCTGGGCTGGCGCGGCGGCTGGGGCGTTCAGTCCCTGGCTTGGAACGGGCGGCGTGCTTGTGCTGGCCGGCGCGTTCACCGCCGTGACGGCTGGCGGCGGGGGCGCATGCTTGTCCTGCCAGGCTTCCCACAGCAAAAGCAGGGAGAAGGAAAAGACAATAAAAAGAATCAGCCGCTGGTTATCCATGGAACGGGGCGCTATGAGTTGGGATGGGGTTCCGGAGTGGCAATCAGGGGTTCGCCTGCTGCCATGGCGGGCCATTTTGCCATGGCTCGATGGCCCGCACGTGCGAACGTGCGCAACAAATCCCGTGCCTCATCGCCCGGAACCGGCTTGGCAATGAGTCGAACGACAAAATCGCATGCGGGCAGTTCCGGCAAAGCCTGTCGAAAGCTTTCGCGCACACACCGCTTGACGCGGTTGCGATCCACCGCACGCACAAGCAAGCGCTTGGCAACGACCATGCCCAACCGGGGATATCCCACCTGATTGGGCCGTGCCATCACCATCAGATAATCCGTTCGTGCGCGTTGATTGTCGGCAAATACCCAATCGAAATCGGCCTTATCGACCAGCCGCGCATCGCGGAGACGCACGCCACCCGCTGAGTTGAAATGCGCGTTGATTAGACAGCCAGACGTGCGCGACCCTTGGCGCGACGCGCGTTGATCACGGCACGGCCTGCCTTGGTTTTCATGCGGGCACGGAAACCGTGGGTGCGCTTGCGGCGGACGGTGGAAGGCTGGTAAGTGCGTTTCATGGCATATCCTTTCTGGCGGGCATCGGCCCATCCCGCAGTGCGGGCGGGCCAAACACAAAAAATCTGTTGAAAAACCGCATATTAGACCCGCCCTACCGGGGGGGTGTCAAGTTCAGCCGAGAATACCCCGCAATGTCCGGGGCATCCTGCCTGTGGATAACCTTGCCGAAGGGGAGTAAGATTCGCGTTTGAATCCCATGCTGCTTTCCGCCCCTCTCCCCTCGACTATGGATTCCTTCTGGGACCTTTGCCAAGAGCGCTTTCGCGCCAACCTGACCCAGCAGCAGTTCAGCACATGGATCAAACCCCTGGTGTTTGAGGATGCTGGCGGCGAGGTCCGCATCCTGGCACCCAATCATTTCGTAATGGACTGGGTCCGCGAGAAATTTGCCGAACATATCGATGGCTGGGCGCAGGAATTCTATGCCCGCCCTGTCTCCATTACCTATGCCCTTGGTAAAAAACCCAGTGCGCCGCGTACGCACACGACACCGTCTACCGTCGCTGCGCCCGTGCCGCTGCCCGCCAGCGTGGCAGTTCCCGCTCAGATGGGGATGCGCATCAACCCCGGCTTCACTTTCGACAATTTCGTCTCTGGCCGCGCCAACCAGTTGGCACGGGCGGCGGCTCTGCAGATCGCCGACAACCCCGGCGTGGCCTACAACCCGCTGTTCGTCTATGGCGGCGTCGGACTGGGAAAAACCCACCTGTTGCAAGCCATCGGCAATACCGTGCGTCTGGCCAATCCTGATGCGCGAATCAGCTACATCCATGCCAACGATTATGTGGATGACGTGGTCAAGGCCTATCTCAACAAGCAGTTCGACGACCTCAAGCGGCGTTACATGTCGCTCGATCTGCTGCTGATCGACGACATCCAATTCCTCGCCAAGAAGGACCGTACCCAGGAAGAGTTTTTCTACGTCTTCAACTCGCTGATCGAAAACAAGAAGCAGATTGTCATCACCTGCGACACCTTTCCCAAGGAAATCAGTGGCCTCGACGACCGCCTGAAATCCCGCTTCGCCTGGGGCCTGACCGTCGCCGTCGAGCCGCCGGAACTGGAAATGCGGGTGGCGATCCTACTGGCCAAGGCGCAGGCGGAAAACGTCAAGCTCGACGAGAACGTCGCTTTCTTCATCGCCAAGCAGGTGCGTTCCAATGTACGTGAACTCGAAGGCGCGCTGAAACGGGTGATCGCTTTTTCCCGCTTCCACGAAAAACCCATCACCCTGGAACTGGTAAAGGAAGCACTGCGGGATCTCATTGCCTCGACCTCGCGCATCGTCTCGATCGAGAACATCCAGAAAACCGTTGCCGACTTTTACAAGATCAAGGTTGCCGACATGTTCTCCAAGAAACGGACGCGCAACCTGGCACGCCCCCGCCAGATCGCCATGGCGCTGGCCAAGGAACTCACCAATCAGAGCTTGCCGGAAATCGGTGAATCCTTTGGCGGACGCGACCACACCACGGTGATCCATGCCTGCCGCAAGGTCGCCGAACTGCGGGAGACCGAAGCAGATATCGGCCGTGATTATCTGGTGTTGTTACAAAGCCTGACAGGCTGAGGATGAAATGTGGATAAAGCAGGTCAAGCGCACAAAGCGAGGAATCCATCCCCTTTCCTCCCGTGTTTCCCCGCTGTTATCCACACCCAAAAACAAGTAACAAGCAGCTGTTTTAATTGAGTAAAAAGGCTTACCCCCAATTTTAGGCTGCCTTTATTATGATTCTCAGGAATATATAAATGCTATTAGTACAAAGCGAACGCAACACACTCCTGGCTTCCCTCACCGCAGTTGTCGGGGTTGTCGAACGCCGCCATACCCTCCCCATCCTGTCCAATCTCCTGCTGGAGAAAAAAGGCAGCAAGCTGACCCTGCTGGCGACCGACTTGGAGTTACAGGTGAGCACGCAGCTGGATGTGCAGGCCGGTGAGGATTTCGCCATCACCATCGCGGCACGCAAGCTGTTTGACATCGTGCGTGCGTTGCCTGATTCAGCCAAGGTCAAGCTCGACTCCAAGGACAGCCAGGTCGTGGTCAGCGCAGGCAAGTCCCGCTTCACGCTGCAAACCCTGCCGGCTGTCGATTTTCCGCGCGTCGAGACCGGAGCCGGCCTGGGCGAAGCCATCAGCCTGCCGCAAAAAACGCTGAAGCGCCTGCTGCAGTTGGTGCAGTTCGCTATGGCCAGCCAGGACATCCGGTATTACCTCAACGGCATGCTGCTGGTACTGGATGGCAAGCAGTTGCGCGTCGTTGCCACCGACGGGCATCGGCTGAGCTATGCCGAAACCCAACTGGAAACCGAAGCCGAAGCGCGCGAGGTCATCATTCCCCGCAAAACCGTGGTGGAGCTTTCGAAGCTGCTTGGCGATGTGGACGACCCGGTCGAGCTGCGCATCGGCACCAACCAGGTCACCATCACCCTGCCCGGTACCGAGCTGGTGACCAAGGTGGTCGACGGCAAATTCCCCGACTACCAGCGCGTCATCCCCACCAATCAGCCGCGCCACCTCAAGGCCAACCGTCAGAGCGTGATGCAGGCCCTGCAGCGCGCGGCGATCCTGTCGAACGAGAAATTTCGCGGCGTCCGCCTGGTGATGAGCGAGAACACCCTGGGTATCGTCTGCAACAACAACGAACAGGAAGAAGCCGCCGACGAAATCGAGGTCAGCTACAACGGCGATCCGCTGGATGTCGGTTTCAACGTGACCTACCTGCTGGACGGCCTGGGTGCGGTCAATACCGACGAAATCACGCTGTCCCTGGGCGACGCCAACAGCAGCATGCTGCTGACCAGCGAAGGCGAAGCCGGCTTCAAGTACGTCGTGATGCCGATGAGAATTTAGGTACGGCGCATCTAAGCCAGGACGACGTCCGATCCCCTTAGCAACAACCGACAGGAACACCCCCTACGGGGTACGAATACCATGAGCGACAAGCCCGACAATGCGATGCCCGGCGACATGAACGGCGGCTACGACGAAGACAGCATCCAGCAGCTGGAAGGCCTGGAAGCCGTGCGCAAGCGCCCAGGCATGTACATCGGCGACACGTCCGACGGTACCGGCCTGCACCACATGGTGTTCGAAGTGCTCGACAACGCCATCGACGAAGCGCTGGCGGGCTGGTGCGATGACATCAAGGTCATCATCCACCCCGACAACTCGATTTCGATTTCCGACAACGGACGCGGCATCCCGGTCGGCGTCAAGTTCGACGACAAGCACGAACCCAAGCGCAGCGCGGCTGAAATCGTCATGACGGTGCTGCACGCCGGCGGCAAGTTCAACCAGAACAGCTACAAGGTATCGGGCGGTCTGCACGGCGTCGGCGTGTCGTGCGTCAACGGCCTGTCGAAATGGTTGAAGCTCATCGTCCGTCGCGACGGCAAGAAATATGCAATGACCTTCAACCAGGGCAAGGTGCTGGACCGTCCGATCGAAATTCAGAACGGCGTGGAAGTGTCGCCCATGCAGATCATCGGCGAAACGAAGAACCGCGGTACCGAGGTGCACTTCCTTGCCGACGAGGAAATCTTCGGCAATGTCGAATTCCATTTCGACATTCTCGCCAAACGCATCCGTGAACTGTCCTTCCTCAACAATGGCGTGAAGATCGAACTGATCGATCATCGTGACGGCAAGAGCGAAAACTTCGCGCACTCGGGGGGCGTGAAGGGCTTCGTCGAATACATGAGCCGTCTCAAGAATCCGTTGCACCCGAAGATTTTCAGCGCCATCGGCGAAAAGGACGGCATGACCGTCGAAGTCGCGATGCAATGGAACGACAGCTATTCCGAAACCGTGCAGTGCTTCACCAACAACATTCCGCAACGCGATGGCGGCACGCATCTCACCGGTTTGCGCATGGCGATGACGCGGGTGCTGAACAAGTACATCGAGGAAAACGAAGTCGCCAAGAAAGCCAAGGTCGAGACCACCGGCGACGACATGCGCGAAGGTCTCACCTGCGTGCTGTCGGTGAAAGTGCCCGAGCCCAAGTTTTCCTCGCAGACCAAGGACAAGCTGGTGTCGAGCGAAGTGCAGCCGGTGGTGCAGGAAGTGGTCGGCCAGAAACTCGCCGAATTCCTGTTGGAGAACCCCAACGACGCCAAGCTGCTGTGTGCCAAGATCGTCGATGCCGCGCGCGCCCGCGAGGCCGCCCGCAAGGCGCGTGAAATCACGCGCCGCAAGGGCGTCATGGACGGCTTGGGGCTGCCCGGCAAGCTGGCCGACTGCCAGGAAAAAGACCCGTCGCTGTGCGAGATCTATCTGGTCGAGGGCGATTCCGCCGGCGGCTCGGCCAAGCAGGGACGCGACCGCAAATTCCAGGCGATCCTGCCGCTCAAGGGCAAGATCCTCAACGTCGAGCGCGCGCGCTTCGACAAGGTCATCGGCAGCCAGGAAATCGCCACACTCATCACCGCGCTTGGCACCAGTATCGGCAAGGACGACTACAATCCCGACAAGCTGCGCTATCACCGCATCATCATCATGACTGACGCCGACGTCGACGGCGCCCACATCCGCACCCTGCTGCTGACCTTCTTCTACCGACAGATGCCCGAACTGGTCGAGCGCGGCCACATCTACATCGCCCAGCCGCCGCTGTACAAGGTCAAGCATGGTCGATCCGAGCGCTACATCAAGGACGAGCATGCGCTGAAGGAACACCTGATGGCCGAGGCGATGAAAGACGCCGAACTGACCCCGATGGATGGCGCCATGCCGATTTCCGGCGAAGCGCTGGAAATCCTTGCGCGCGAATATTTCCTTGCCGAGGCTGTCAGTGAACGTCTCGCTCGACTGCTGCCCGATGACGTATTGCAGGCGTTGATGCGTATTCCGCGTCTTTCCCTGGCCGACAGCAGCGCAGCCATGATGGCGGAAGCAAGCCTGGGCGCGGCGCTGGATGCGCAGAAATTCGAGGTTGCCGCCGAATACATCAGTGAAACCGACACACATCGTCTGCGTATCACCCGCCATGCACACGGCAATGCGTATGTGAATTTCCTTGAGGAAGATCTGCTCGAGTCAGGCGACTACAACCAGCTGGTCAAGGTCGGCGACCTGCTGCGCGACCTGATCGGCCTCGGTGCCCGTGCCAAGCGTGGCGAGAAGGAAAGCCCGGTGCAGAGCTTCCGCGAGGCGATGGACTGGTTCCTCGCCGAAGTCAAACGCGGCATGAGCATCCAGCGCTACAAGGGACTGGGCGAGATGAACCCTGCCCAGTTGTGGGAAACCACCATGGATCCCAAAGTGCGCCGTCTGATGAAGGTGCAGATCGAGGATGCAATCTCGTCCGACCAGATTTTCACTACCCTGATGGGGGACGATGTCGAACCGCGGCGGAATTTCATCGAGACGAATGCGTTGGGGGTGCGCAACCTGGATGTTTGAGTCGAGTGGTTAGTGTTAGTGAACGGAAATAGTGGCACTAGAAGCAATCTTGTGGCACTGGAAAAACGGAATTAGTGACATTGCGGTGAAATAGAGGCCAACCAGTCTGGTTGGCCTTTTTTTATTGGTCAGAGCGGCCGCACAACCCACAGCGGCCAGAGGCGACGGCGCGTTTTCGATTTGCTCCGTTAGCATATGGAGCAGAACCGGACATCGACTAGCCTGAGCAACAGCGAATGCTGTTCTTGTGAAGTCAGTTTGTCAGTTGGGCGTCCCGGTGCTGAACAGCCCCCGGCTTTAAGGAGGCTCAAATCCTCAGGCGACCGCTTTACTAAGCTCAAGCGAGATGCTCGACAACCCATCCTTGCGCAAGAAGAGCTTTCTTGCAGTCATCCGACACCCGCTTCCCGTTGACTGCGACGCAAAGGAAACTGGTTGGCCGGGACATTCCAACGTAGAGATTCCGAAATAGCGCCAGTTGGTTCTCCGTCATTTTGAGGTCACGAACGGTCAGACCGGCGACCACAGGCATTGCCTCTTTCAAGTCGAATCGCCTAGCTGGCCAACCGAAGGACTCCAGGACCATGGTTGCCAAGTGTGTCTCGCCCTTCATGCAAGCGACCGTTCCAATCTGAACATTGACTTGGCGGCCCCCATGCGAAACCTGACAGGCCCTCCGATTCACCTCGATTTCGGGCACGTCGTCAGGCTCCTCGAAGATCGGCAACTTCGCGAACTTGTCCAAGGTCAGCTCAGCCGGAAGCAACGACTTGAGTGACTCAAAGAAGAGGCCGGGAACTGCAAGCCGACTCGCCTTGGAGAGGGCGAGACCGTTGTTCAAGGCCAAGTCACGGCAAAGCAGACGTATTGGCGTCGTATCCTGTCCGGCTTCCTGGAGTCGGCGAAGCAGCTGCCGCCCATCGCGGACGTTTGAAACGTGCTGAGACCCTGCGGCTCGGAGCACCAACAGCGTCGCGCGCCGAGCATCGCCCGCTCGGTCGGCTAGGGTAGCTGCAGTATCCGCAGTCGCTCCTGAACTTGCCAATAGGGCCCAAAAGCGCTCGGCTCGCGACCCCGAGCTCGTTGCCTCCCCTGCGTAGGGTGGCCAATAGTCGATCAGCGTCCTCCCAGGCTCTTCCTTCTTAGCGTCCCCTTGCTTTCTCGCACAGAGTGCCTTCACTGATCCGCCTCTCAGCTGCTCGTCATCGAATCGGTCCAGAACTTTCTGTCCAAACGCCGTAAGCACCTCAGCCACGCGGGCAGTTGCGTAGGTCAGGAGCAATGGTGAATGTACATCTGCGCCTTCACCCACCACTGCTGGGCCACCAACCCGCACTCGAGACACCACTCCGGCAATCGCGGGGCCAAAGCGTTTGCTTGTGCCGATGGAGAGCGCGTGGGCCCTGGGAAAGGTCAACTTCTCTGCCTCGGCATCACTGCCAAGAATTCGCTGATTTAGGTCGCCCAGTCGTTGGATAGTGACCGACTTGTCAAAGAGTCTGTCGAGCAGATCCTCCTGCGCCCATGACGTGTCCTGCATCTCGTCGATGTAGACCATCGGGAACCGTTTAGACACTCGCTCCCTCAAGATCGGCGACTTCCCGAGCATGTGCTCGGCAAAGGCGAACATGTCGGCATGCCGAAACACCCCTTTCTCCATCAGTTCCAATTTGATCTCACGTAGCAGGGGATAGGACTTGGTGTCAGGTTTTGGCAGTGTGCCTCCTTCGCTCCCGAGGGTAAGCCCGGAGCCCTGAAGGACAAGTCCAGCAACCATGGGTTTGACCCTTTGGTCCTTCTCCATCCACGCACGTAGGGTTCCCTTTCTCATCGCCATCCCGATAGCTCTGTTGGCGAATACGTCGTCGTCGATGACATCGACTTCAAGTCCCTCGCTTCGCAGGAATGGCAACGCCAAGAACTGGTTCACAAATGCGTGGATCGTCCCGATGAAGTGGGGGTATGTCAGAAGCCGGCTACCCTCTGTTGTTGCCGCTAAGCGTCGCTGAATTTCTTCTCGTGCAACGTTGGTATGACTGAGCACGCAAATGCCCCGACGTTCGTGCGGCCACTTTCTCGCCAAGAGCAGCAGCTTGGCCGCCAGGACGGTCGTCTTGCCACTACCGGGCGCAGCATTGACATCGCGCGTCCCACTCTCAAGCAAAACCGCCCTACGCTCCGCATCCGCGAAATCCAAGTCTGCAGCTATAGCACTGAGAGCGTCGATATCCTCGTCCAAAATGACCGGCAGAGTCATGCTGCCGCGCCTTTGCCCGTGAGGTGAACCATGGCACGCTGAATGTATGGCGGCAGACGCTGGAACAGCTCTTCGCCTTTGCCGTACTGACCTGTGGCAACCAAATAGGCAGCGTACTGGGCTGCCACGGCCTTGGAGGCATCCTTCTCTACGAGCGGCTGGTAGATGACCGACGCCAGCTTCTCAGGGGCGTGTCCTGCTGCGTTCAGAGCTTCCCAGTCGTCATGTGCCTTCGCCAGGGCCGCGACTTCGTCAGCTCCATCAAGACGCTCACCCCTGGCCTCCGCCTTCTTCGCAAGGTGAATGGCCTTAAACATGAGTTCAGCGCACCCATAAAGCGCCAAGTCGTACTCGAAGGTCCAGCGGTCGGAAACGTACACCATCGTGTTGCCTCCTTGTGCACGGGCCTCCTTGGCCTTAACCACCGCCATAATCTCGTCTCCCGTGTACTCGGACTCAAAGCGTTTCTTCTTAGCGCTCTTCTCGACGTAGTCATTGGCGACGTCCGGAACAATATCCCGGTCGGTGATACAAGCCACGGGTATCGGTATCTTCACTACATCGTCCGCACGCTGAAGAATTCGCGCGTAGTGGTACAGGCCCACGCCGCCCACATTGACTATCGAAACGCCATGGTGCGAGAACGACCTGTCACAGGCCTCGGCCAAGGCGGGTAGCAAGAGGGCCTCCGCCGGGCCTTCGACAATAGCAATGCCTCGAGCGAAGAACAGGTTCGCCTTCGTCGCGTCGATGAACCGCCGCAAGAACTCGTAGTCGCTCTTTTTTAACTTGGTCTTGTCGTGCGCGAGACTGAACAGCTGAGCCCGGTGAACAAGCGTCATGCTGGCAATGTCAGCGCCAGCGGCCAGTGACGGGCTGTGAGTCGTCATGACCACCTGGACCCGCCGTTTTCCTTCACCCGGCTTGGTAGCGCTCTCCTCCAGAAGTCGCTGGACGCGCTCCTGCAACTGAGGATGAAGATGCGCTTCGGGCTCTTCCACCAAGAGAAGCGCGAGCTCGTCTCCGTCGCGTAATAGCACCAACTCGCTGGCCATGAAGAGTGCATTGTTGTAGCCGAGTCCCCGAGCGCAGCGCTCGTCAGGATGGATACCCACCGACGGCAGCAAGCTTAGCTCGAACTTTTCGAGAATGGGCTGCAGTGCAAGGTCCGGCGCGATTTGAACCCTCGAAGACAGCTCCTCTCCAGCAAAGGCGAACTTGTTGAGGTAGTTATCGTTGATATCCTGTTCGACCCCCTTGATGACATCGTGCTCCCCCAAGTGGTGTTGAGCAAAGGCCATCAGCCCGACCAAGTTCTTTGGGATGTCCTTTGGCGCTGCAACATTGAAGTCGTTCTTCTCCTGCCCCCCGATACTCTTATGTGCTGCAAGAATTTGCGACAGCCTGGACTGACGCCCAGGTCGCAACTCTGCCTCGGCGTCTCGCAGCGGACGGAGATAGGTGGTTCTGACCAGTTCCCGGACAGCGGAGCCAATCTCCGGGCCCGCACCGTCTCGGCCAGCGCGCGTCACGGCGTCGACACGACCGCGTTTGTTTTCCTGAGGGGGCACCCATCGCGCCTGCAGATAGAGGATGAGGCTCCTGCTCCCGTCTGCCTCGTGAGTAAGCCACTCGAGCACGGCGGCTTCCTGTTCCGGGCTCAGGTCCGCCAGAGTTGCCTCGATGAACAACGATGTGGTTCGCTTGGCGCCGCTGATATGGAAATCCGTTTCAAAGAGTCTGACGAACTCGTAACTGGTGGTCCACAAAACCTGGCGGATGGCATCGATAACTGCTGTTTTTCCTGCGTCGTTCTCCCCAACAAGGATGTTCATCCCCGGGGACAGCTCCCAGTCTAGGCTCGGCGAAACGGTGCCCTCGCCGAAAGCACGAAAGTTCTGCGCTCGGATACGTTTTAAGTGCATTTAGTCCCCCCTACGTCGCCTTATCATTAGCAGTAGCCGCGCAGCATACCAATTGCCTCGCGAGGACTACAGGGATGGCGGCCGTTTAATCGTCAGCTTCCTGGGCGATACTGGCTTTTACCGGCAAAGGAGGTATCGTCAGCTTCGTCCGACGACCTGCCTGTCATGGCGGGGTAGTCGACCGTCGCATCCTCGGCCCAAGCCGATTCTCAAGCTTTTGCAGTCACACGGCGACCGACCCGTTGCGGTCATTAAGCCCTTCAACAAGCTGGTGGACACAAGTGCCTCACGACTTGACCTCCTCCCAGGAGTCGGTGTCATGAGCTTCGTCTTCATCGTCGTCGAAAAACACGTTATGCGATCCGATGAACCGTATTAGTTGCAGTCGCTCGTTCCGTTCATCACGGTCCATTTCGGCGTAGTGGTGCTCCAACTCGTCCATCACGTCAGCTTTTAACGAGTCGGACTTGAAGCAATCGAGGTAGTCGGGTATCAACGCTGGATCAAATTCAAGAGGGGGCGTTCCCCTGAGGAGCTGGAGGTAGCCCGTATTCGCTTTGACGTTCATGAAGAAGATAAGCAGCTCCTTCCAGAGTATGTCCTCGTCAGCAATGTCTACTTCGCGTAGAAACACGCTCTCGGCCTTTGACCCGTTGCGCAGTTCATACGTGTAGAGATTGATTTCCATCGCGCGCTCTTGGATGACGCGGTAAACCTCTCTCGCAATCTTCAGAACTGTCCGCCGAATGAATTTGCGGTACTGGTCGTCGTTGTCAGTACCAAAGAGCGAGTCCTCGTCCGGAAACTCGGCATGCAAGTGCTTTTCCAGTAGCCCGCAGATCGCCTTCGCTTCCTTCTTGCCTTCGTAGACCGAGGTCAGCGCGAACCGGTCATACCTCAGCGACTTATAGAAGGTACCGAGCAGGCTTAACAAATCGTTGTGCGTCGTTCCCAATTTGAGTTCGACATGCTCGCGCAGACGCGCCACAAGATCGAGGTGGTTGTGAGTTTTGAGGGACTCCTCCAGCTCTTTCTGATCGGTGGTGTCGGTGTGCTCATAGAGGACTACAGCGGTCTTCAGCAACCGCTCAAGGCCAACGGACAGTTCATAGAGGAACTCGAACAACTCGTCATCGAAGTCTAGCTTCCTTAGCTCGTGGTATCGCCGGAGCCCGTTGTAGATGAACGTGCCTGAGATGTGAATCTCTTCGCCAAGCCGAAAGTTTTTCCAGAAATCGGACGGTTTCATGGGCTCTCCATTCGCGAGTTGGCAGGGTACATTGAAAAATTCGCTAAAAATAACAAGCGTCAGATGGCCGCTTTTCAACGCTACTGGCGAATCACTGGTTATGCTGGCAAACGTCCAATCGGAATCGGTGGAGGGTTCGCACCCTCCAATAGATTTGTGACCAGCGCGTCTTCTGCTTTCATGCTTGGTTTTCAGTAATACTGCCGGATGTAGCTGTAGGCCTTCTCGAACAGCTCCTCATCCGCGTGTAGCTTGTACTTGAAGAGAGCCTTGCGCAGCGCCTTCTTCACCTCTCGCTCGCCAGCAAGCGTGCCCTGCCAGCCGGGGAAGCGGACCAGGCGCACGATCTCGTCGATATCCGTGACCACCCGTTCGACCATGATGGGCGTCTCGGCCGTCTTGACCTCGTTGAACAGCTCGGTCAGCGCCGCCTTGCCACGATCCTCGTCTTCCTCGGGCGGCACTTCTTTCTCGGCCTGCAAGGTCTCCTTGGCAATCTCCAGCAACTGCTTCAGGAATTCGACGCTGTGGATCTGGCCGGACTCAAAGCGGTCCTTGAGTGCATCAAGACGCTCGGATAGGTGCTTGAACTTGGGATTGTCCAGGTGCTTACGCAGCCGGCGGACCAATTTGATCTCGATCTCCTTGGCCTTCTTCGGATCAGGGTTCGAGAGCACCGCCTCCAACAAATCAGCATCCAGCACCAAGGTATCCAGGTCATCGCGCACCGCATCCACATGCACGTTCTGATGGATCAACTCAATCGTCTTGGCGCCCAGCGAATGCCAGATCAGCTTGCCGTGGCCGCTGGATGGCTGCACCGACTGGTACACCTGCGACAGCCACTTGTAGTCTTGCTCGAAGGGGCCCAGCACGGTGTCGGGTGACAACGCCTCCCAGATTTTGTTGAGCACGCTGTACTCGGTAGCAAAGTTGTCGCGCACCGTGTTGTTGGGCAGGCACTGCTGCGCGGCGATCAGGCCCTCGTAGCCTTGCTGGGTGCGGTCAAGGCCAGGGAAGAAAGCCAGGCACTTCTGCATCGCTTCCGGCAGCTTGTCCTTCAGCTCCTGGATGTTGCTGACCACTTGCCTGACGCTCTGGTCATCGAATTCCAGTGCAGCCGCCACGTCATCGAAGATGCCGAGGTAGTCGACGATCAGTCCGTGGGTCTTCTGCTCGGAGTAGGTGCGATTCACCCGGCAGATGGCCTGCAACAGCGTGTGGTCGCGCAGCGGCTTGTCCAGGTACATCGCCTGCAGGATAGGTGCGTCAAAGCCGGTCAGCAGCTTGGCGGTAACGATGATCAGCTTCAGCGGGTCGGCCGGGTCGCGGAAGCGGTCGAGCAGCCGTTCTTCCTCATCGCGCGAACGGTCGTAGACCGCGTACTCCGGGTGCTCCCTCTTGTCGGCGGCTTGCACCGACATGACGATGTCGGTGGCTTCTGGCGGCAGCAGCTTGTCCAGCTCGGCCTTGAACAGCAGGCACGACTCCCGGTCGAAGGTGACGATCTGGCCCTTGAAGCCGTTGGGCTCCACCTTGGTCTGGAAGTGCTCGACGATGTCCTCGCACACCTTGCGTATGCGCTCGGGCGTCTTGACCAGCACGGCCATCTTGGCGGCGGTCTTCGCGAGGTTGTCCTTGTCCAGGTCCGACAGGCCGCCGGTCAGATCCTTGTAGGCGGCATCGAGGGCAGCCTTGTCGATGTGCAGATCGATCAGACGCGGCTCGAAGTGCAGCTTCAGCGTGGCGCCGTCGCGGATCGATTCCTCGAAGCCGTAGCGGCTCATGTAGCCCTTTTCGTCCTCGTCGGCACCAAAGGCATAGAAGGTATTGCGGTCGGCGCGATTGATCGGCGTGCCGGTCAGGCCGAACAGGAAAGCGTTGGGCAGCGCCTCGCGCATCTTGCGGCCCAGGTCGCCTTCCTGGGTGCGATGCGCTTCGTCCACCAGCGCGATGATGTTGCTGCGGTCGTTCAGGCTGCCAGTGGCCTCGCCAAACTTGAAGATGGTCGTGATGATGATCTTGCGCACATCCTGCGCGAGCAGTTGCTTCAGCTTCTCGCGCGTGTCGGCCTTTTCAAGATTGGGGATGTCCGCCCCGGTAAAGGTGACGGTGATTTGCGTATCGAGATCGATCCGGTCCACCACGATCAGCACGGTGGGGTTCTTCAGCCCGGAGTGCATGCGGAGCTTCTGCGCGGCGAAAACCATCAGAAGCGACTTTCCCGAGCCCTGGAAGTGCCAGATCAGGCCCTTTTTGGGGTAACCCGCCAGCACGCGCTCCACTAGCTTGTTGGCCGCCTCGTATTGCTGATAGCGGCAGATGATCTTGATGCGGCGCTTTTTCTTGTCGGTCGCAAATAGGGTGAAGCTGCCCAGGATGTCCAGCACCACATGGGGCCGCAACATGCTCTCGGCCGACAGCTTGAGCGACTTGAGCGGATGGTGCTGAGCGTCGCCACCGTCCAAATGCCAGGGCCCCCAATCCTTGACCGGCAGCCCGATTGAGCCGTAGTGGTAGGCCTTGCCCTCGGTGGCTACCGAGAACACGTTGCAGACGAACAGCTCGGGCACGAACTTCTCGTAATCGTCGTGCACCTGCACCGCGCCATCCACCCAGCTGATGCACTTCTTGACCGGTGTCTTGGCCTCGATCAGCACCAGCGGCAAACCGTTGACCAGCAACACCAGATCGGCGCGGCGCTCAGTGGGGCCGGCGCGGTAGGTGTACTGCTGGGTGACGATGTACTGGTTCTGCGCCAGGTCGTCCAGGTCGATCAACCGTACTGGCACATGCTCGTTGTTGTGGCCGAAGGGCATGGAACGCTCGCCGCGCATCCAGGCGGTCATTTCCTCGTTGGCCCGGATCAGGCCATCCGAGCGCACCGACAGCACGATGGCGCGCAGCTTGTAGAGCACCTCGTCGGCGCGATCGGGCTGGGCCGCAATCTCCGGGTTCAGGCGAATCAGCGCATCGCGCAGCCAGGGCTCGACCAGTACCTCCTGAATCTGGCGCGGCACCTCGGAGGGGGCCGCGTAACGCCAGCCGATGCCTTTGGGGCTGGGGCCGTAGCTGACTTGAGGTTCCTGGGCGGTGTTGGCCGGGGCAGCCTTGATGGGGCCGGCGAGCAGGTCGCGGACGTAGGCTTCGACGGTGTTGGCTTCGTTAAACGATGAGATCATGCGGCACCACCCGTCGAAGACAATGAAGCTCGGTGAATTTCCTGCAGGGCCGACAAGCGATTTTCAATTGCCTCGCGGCTTTGCGCTAACTCTACCGAATAGCCAGCAATTTCCTGCTGTACTTCTTTTGGTGGAACCTTAACCGTCATCTTCACTAACTCAGACCTTTTGACATGAAGGAGTGAAGTTTTGAATCCATGTGCGCGGCGCTCAATCGCTGGCGTAATGTGGTTGAGAACCTCATACAACCAGCACTGAGCGATGTTGCCTTTAGGAACGACACGAAAGATATGCTGATTCAGGACGGCTTCCTGTCCTTTCCAGATGCGAGCACCAAACGAAACGCCAGGAACACCTGCCCAAGCAAACAGCAAATCGCCATTCTTGACGTGGAACTTCTGATTCACGTCACCGCTGAAGTAGTTGAACTGGGGAGAGCCGTTAAGGTTCTGGATGCGAATGATTGGCAAGCCACTCTCACGCCAATCTTGTGGCTTAAAGCCGTATCCATTTATGAGATCGCACACATCCCCAAGTTGTCGCAAAATCCAACCTTCTGGGAGAGCACCATCTGACTCCGATCCTAAGAGACTTCCTGTAAGCAGCTCATCTAACGCAGCTCGCCGCATTTGCTCATGACAGGTAATCGCTTTCACCAAGGACTCGATCGCCTCACCTGTTGCGCTGAGCAATTCCAAAATACGGTGCTGCTCCTCAATCGGCGGCAGCGCAAACTCTTGAGCTGCCATCGTTTTCCAGTTGATCGTGGGTGACAGCGAGCCCACCGAGATTTCCACTGCCCGGTTCATGAATAGATCGCTCTGCATGAAGAACGGCAGGAAGTCGGGAAGCACGACTTCAGGCTTGGCCCGCAGCACCATCGCATGGGCTGAACAAATACCGTCAAACTCAGCAACGCCGAGCTTGCGTTGATAGGCGCGACGGCGTCCGAAAATGATGTCGCCCTTTTTGAACATCAGCTTGGTGGCTTCCACATCGTCCGGGGTTCCCCAGCGACGAATCTTCAGCGAGTCGGCATCCAGGTGTTCGAGACCAACGTAGTGCGCCATGCCCGATTCGGACGGGTTGTCGATGCGGACATTGACGTTAGTCGCCATCTGATCGAAGCGCCAGACCTTCCATCCTAGCTTCAAATTCTTGTTATCAGACACGCTCGATGTCCTCCGTAATGAGGCCATCCAGCGTTTCCACCAGCGCGTCCATCTGTTGCCAGAAGGCGCGGCCATCGGTCTGCCATTGATCCCAGGCGGAGCGCAGCGATACCGCGTCGCCATTGCTGTCAGTTGCAGGCGCGACGGCAATGCGCTTGACGTACAGCGGGATCGAAAGGTTGCCCGCGTTGGCACCGATTTCGGCCAGGGTGGCGACCTTGGCGAAACCGGGCACATCCGCAAAGGTCTTGTAAGCGGTCAAGATGCGCTGCTGGTGCTCGGGCTTCAGGAAGCTCTGCGCGCGCTCGCGGGTCACCTCGTTCACCGCGTCGATGAAAATCACCTTACCCTTGCGCGCAGGCGTCTTCTTGCGGTTGCAGACGACGATGCACGACTCCATCGGGGAGTTGTAGAACAGGTTGGGGCCCAGGCCGATCACGGCCTCGACCCAGTCCTGCTCGATCATCTTGGCGCGCATGGCCTGTTCTTCGTTGCGGAACAGCACGCCGTGGGGCCATAGCACGGCGCTGCGTCCCTTGGCAGTGAGGCTGGCCAGGATGTGCTGCTGAAAGGCGTAATCGGCGCGGCCCTGCGGCGGAGTGCCCAGCGAGTTCCGGCCCCACTTGTCACTGCTCCAGGCCTCGCGGTTCCACTGCTTGATGGAGTACGGCGGGTTGGCCAGGATCACGTCGAACTGGCGCAGGCGGTCGCCCTCGATGTGCTTGGGATCGGCCAGGGTGTCGCCCCGGATGATCTCGAAGTCCTCCACGCCATGCAGGAACAGGTTCATCCGCGCGATGGATGAGGTGATGAGGTTGCGTTCCTGTCCGTAGAGCTCGAGCGTGCGGTATTCGCCACCGGAGCGTTTCACCTCATCCAGTGCCGAGATCAGCATGCCGCCTGTGCCGCAGGTAGGGTCGTAAATCGACTCGCCGGCCTGCGGGGCCAGCAATTGCGTCATCAGGTGGACAACGGTGCGGTTGGTGTAGAACTCGGCAGCCGTGTGGCCGGAGTCATCCGCGAACTTCTTGATCAGGTATTCGTAGGCGTTGCCCAGCTCGTCCTCGGGCACGCTGGCCACCGATAGCGTCTGGGTGGAGAAGTGCTCGATCAGGTTCTTCAGAGTTTCGTCGGGCAGACGCTCGCGGTTGGTCCACGGCGCGTCACCGAAAATGCCGTCGAGCAGGTCCGGGTTGGCGGTTTCGATCGCGCGCATGGCCTTCTGGATGGCGGCGCCGACGTTCTTGGGAGCCTGGCGTACGTCGTTCCAGTGCGCGCCTTCGGGGATCTGGAAGCGATGGTTCTCATCGAACTGTGCATAAGAAAGGTCGCCGTCCGAGCTGGCTAGCGCTGCCTGGTATTCCTCGTCCCAGACATCCGATACGCGCTTGTAAAATAGCAACGGAAAGATGAACTGTTTGTAGTCGCCCGCGTCGATGAGGCCGCGCAGCAGGACGGCAGCGCCCCACAGGTAGCTTTCCAGCTCTTGCTGGGTGATGCGCTTTGGCGTCGCAGGTGCTGTGCCAAGTTTGCGCCGAAGCACCGCTCGGGCTTTTTCGGCCATCTGGTCCGTGAAAATCTTGTTCTTTTTTGGTGCCGTCATTTCAGCCACCCCCCTTCGGTCATAACCTGCGCAAGCCGTTCTTCGGCCTCGCGGCAGCGGGTGAGCGCATCCTTGAACGCCGTGATGGCATCGGGCAGCGGTGGGATGTCTTCTTGCAGCGGCGGCAGGACGTAGCGCGAAATGTTCAGTGTCCAGTCCTCGGCCTTGATCTCGTCGAGACTGATCACCCGGACCGCGTCCTGCACATCGGTGAAACCGCGATACCAGCCAAGGATGTCGGCGGCGTGCTCGGGTTCCAGATAGTTTTGCGCGCGGCCCCGGCGGAATAGGCGTGAGGCATCGGCAATCAACACCTTCTTCTTGTGCTTGGCCGGCTTGCGCTTGCGCAGCACCAGGATGCACGCCGCGAGCCCGGTGCCGTAGAACAGGTTGGGTGCGAGCCCGATCACGGCCTCGACCAGATCCATCTCCAGCAGCTTCTGGCGGATGCTGCCTTCCACACCCTTGCGGAACAGGGCGCCCTGGGGAAGCACCACGGCCATTCGGCCAGTCACATCGGCCATCGACTTGACCATGTGCTGCACCCACGCGAAGTCACCGCTGGACGAGGGCGGCAGACCGGCAAAGTTACGGCCGAAGGGATCGTTCAGCCACAGGTCCTCGCCCCACTTTTCCAGCGAGAACGGCGGATTGGCGATCACGCAGTCAAAGGTGGCCAGACGGTCTCCCTCGAAGAAAGCCGGGTTGCGCAGGGTGTCGCCGCGCACCACCTGGAAATCCTCGATGCCGTGCAGAAACAGGTTCATCCGCGCAATGGACGAGGTGGTGAGGTTTTTTTCCTGCCCGTACAGCTTGCCCCACAGGCGTTTCACGTCGCCATGCATCTCTTTGACGTGCTGCACGGCGGCCAGCAACATCCCGCCGGTACCGCAGGCCGGGTCGTAGATCGCCTCGGCTTCCCTCGGGTCGAGGATGTCGATCATCAACCGCACCACGCTGCGCGGGGTATAGAATTCGCCGGCCTTCTTGTTGGTGGCGTCGGCGAACTTCTTGATCAGGTACTCGTAGGCTTCGCCGAGCAGGTCCGAATTGACGTTTTTGTTGCCAAACGGCAGCTTGGAGAAATGCTCGATCAGGTCTTTGAGAAGGGCATCCGACAGTCTGTCCTTGTTCGACCACTGCGCGTCGCCGAACACCCCATACAGGGTGTCCGGGTTGGCTTTCTCGATCTCGCGCATCGCGCGCTGCAGCGCGGCGCCGACATTGCTCGCCTTGGTGCGGACGTCGTTCCAGTGGCAGTCCTCCGGAATCTGGAAGCGATGGGATTCCGGGAACAGAGCCAATTCGGCATCGCCGGTCTCAGCGACAATCTCCTCGTATTCCTCGTCCCAAACGTCGCAAATGCGCTTGAAGAACAGCAACGGGAAGATATAGGTCTTGAAGTCGGCTGCATCCACCGGGCCCCGCAGGATGTTGGCGGATTCCCAGAGGTGTGCTTCTAGCTGACTAAGGGTGGTGGTTGCCATGTCGTTGTTATGGTTCTGTGAGACCAGATATGTGAGCGGCCACTCGCGACCTTATCATTATTGGCTCGAGTCTTCTCGCCATCATCTGCAACGCCGCCAGATTGGCACGCCATCCCGGAATGGCGTGCCAACGAATGAAATGAGCCGCACTTATTTCCTTGTGCGCAAAACGCTCGTCCGCCTCTGCGCTAGCTTGGGGGCCAAACGCCAAGATCACATGTCTAGACGTAGTCTACAACCACGGACCGTTACGCCGGGTATGGAGACGACAGGGTCTCAACGGACGGATTGGGGCTTGAAACACACAATCCAAAAACTCCTTCAACATAATACACGCGCACGCGCTCATAAGAATACCCTGTTAAATCAATTGGTTATGGTTGATTTCTTTCGGGAACAACTGTAGGGTGGTTGTTATTAACACCACCGATGGATTTCCCGTGAGTAGTCCGTTCGCCGACTTTTTGAGGAACCTCCGCCAGCGCAATGGCTATCGCCAGCACGAACTGGCGGCTCTGCTCGGCTATGAGCAGAGCTATGTATCCGCGCTGGAGTTGGGTGTAAGGCCGCCTAGTGAAGAGTTTCTCGGCATGCTCAGGAAACATGTGCCGCTGGGCGGCACTGACCTGGCTGCCCTGGAAAGATCGGTGAAGATGTCTGGCCGAAGATTTGTGTTGCCCGTGGATGTGCCTACCGACACTTATCTCTTCTGCCACGAACTCTGGGAGAAGCTTGAAGGACTGCACCCCGCGGTAATCCAGGCCATGCGTGATCTC
Organism: Thiobacillus denitrificans; assembly: GCA_002343685.1. Lineage (GTDB taxonomy): Bacteria > Pseudomonadota > Gammaproteobacteria > Burkholderiales > Thiobacillaceae > Thiobacillus > Thiobacillus denitrificans_A. The sequence goes on from DDRS01000031.1 coordinate 57,547, forward strand.
ATAAAGCTTGAGAACGCGATCGCTGAGCAGCCAGTCGCCCGACCTGGACGGCTGCACCGAAAAACCAATCAGAATCGGGAGGCCAAAATGTAAACGGGACAAACCTGGCGGCTTGTCCCGTCTGGGGACCGGATAAACCGGTCGCTACTTCTAGTTGGCGCTCGAAGTATGTCGACCGCAGTCCGGCAGGTCAAGCCCACGCCACTCTTACATCCCCGAACACGCGCGATTTGATCCGGTTTTAACACCGGAACGGGGCCTTTTTACGTCCAGAAATCGCAGTTTAACTTCCCGATATCGGGAGGCGGGGGCAACTCACACCTTCGCCAGGACCATGGAGACATCATGATGTCATTCAGTACTGCAGGGCCATCGACACCGGTGGTCAGCAATTTTCGTCACTCGAAATCGCTGCCATTCCATGGCACGCGTAATCCCGTTACTCACTCCGGACGAGGCTTCCGGGCCAAATTCGTATCCCAGAAAAACCGGCGCATGGTGCGCTGCGAAAGCCTGCTGGAAATGCAGTTCCTCTATCTGGCCGAGTTTGCCAGGGACGTCCTCACCTTTGATGAACAGCCCATCACGATTAGCTACCGGCTAAACGGGCGGAAGCGCCGCTACACGCCTGACTTCTGCCTGCATTGGCGCGATGGCCAACAGTGGTTCGTTGAGGTGAAGCCGCACGAGTTGCTGGCTTTGGAGAAGAACCAGGAAAAGTTCGCTGCTATTGGCGAGCATTTCCGGGGAATGGGCGACACTTTTATCACCATCAGCGATCGGGAGATCCGTCACCCCATCCGGATGCCGTTTATCCGTGACCTACTGCGGTTGCGAGATGACAACGCCATCGAAGCCATTTCAAGGTCGGATGAGGTGGACCTCTCTGTCGTTCCCACGTGGGGACATCTTGTCGAAGCGGTCGGCGCTGACTGGGCAGGTGCCTGCCTCGCTTACCGCCTTGTGACCTGTCCTCTCGAAATCCCCCTGCAGTCCGAAACTCCCATCACTCTTTATAAGGAGGCCGACGATGTCGCGCTATTCAATTAAGGTTGGTGAAGCCGTCGTGATTGACGGCGTGCGTAATGAAATTGTCAGTACCGAAGGTCGGAAGACCCGGACTCGAGCCGTCGAAAGCGGCGAACAGCGGGAATGGCTGACCAGCGAGCTTTTGCGACTCTATGAAAAGGGTCAGCTCAAGTTCGCGGATCTCTTCAGCCAAGCTGCCGAGCCCGATCCAGGCATGCCCCCCGGCGCCATGGGCCGAGCCTTGCAGGATTTTCCGGAAGCGGTGCGGATCAAGGCCGTCCGCAAATGGAAATACCTGAAAGCTATCTGCCCCGAGGGGCGAATTGTGATGAGCCGTGCAAATCTCGCTGCTCTGCTTAAGAACCTTGCACCAGAGATCGAAGGCCGGCCGTCCACTCAACCGCCGTCCACACGATCCTTCTACCGCTGGTATCGCACTTGGGTTAAGGCGCGCATGGATGTCCGGGCACTCGTCGACCGCTGGGATCTGAGAGGCCGCAAGCCGGACATGGCTTACCCCCTGCAACTGGTCACCATCATCACGGAGGGGATCGAGACGTTCTACTTCAGCGATCAGCGCCAGACCAAAGCGGCGCTGCTGGACTGGATTCATCACGAAACCAATTTGGTGAACCGCACCTTGCCCCCGGAGGACGGGCTCCCCAAGGTCTCGATGCGCACGGTGAACAAGTTCCTAGGGCAATACGACCGCTACCACATCCTCAAAGCTCGCTACGGCGAGCGGTACGCTCGGCAGAGCGTGCAGACCTTCGGCAGCGGGCCCAAGACGGAACGCCCCCTGCAACGGGTGGAAGTTGATCACACGCCGCTAGACGTGCTGGTCGTCGACGAGCGCACGCAGCTGATTCTGGGGCGGCCCTGGATCACGGTGATGATCGATCATTACTCGCGGATGGTGATCGGTATGCATATCACCTTCAGGAAGCCCAGTGCCGACTCCGTGCTGCGCTGCCTCAAGAATGCGATTGCGCCAAAAACTTACGTGAAGGAGCGCTTCCCCGAGATCGAGGGTGAATGGCTCTGCTATGGCCTTATCGAGGAGTTGTGGTGTGACAACGGCCTCGAGTTTCACGGCAAGGATATCGAGGCCGCCGCGCAGGAACTGGGCATCCACGTGATGTATTGCCCAAGTCGCCAGCCTCATTACAAGGGCACGATCGAGCGGTTCAACCGCACCCTGAACGAGGGCCTGCTCCATCGTTTGCCGGGCACCACATTCGCTCGCTACGACAAGCGTCTGGAATACAAGACTGACGAGCGGGCCGTTCTGCCCTTGTCGGTTCTGGAGGAGATCGTCCATCGCTGGGTCATCGACGTCTATGGCTGTGAGTTTCACCGGGGCATCCAGACCGCGCCGACCGAGAAGTGGACGGAGGGTGTTGGCAAGGCACCCCCGAAACTGCCACCGGATATCCACGCCCTAAAGGTTTACCTGGGCCAAACGGATCGCAGGACCCTGAATCGAAATGGCATCCAAGTGCATGACCTGCGCTACGACTCGGATGCCCTGCAGGATATGCGCCACCGCCATGGCGATATCGAAGTCACGGTGCGCCTCAATCCGGACGATCTCGAGCGCATCTACGTGCTCGACGAGCATCGCAAGGTCTATGTCATGGCCCAGTGCATCGTGCCGGGCTACGCCGCCGGTCTTACCGTCGAGCAGCATGCACTCATCCGCAAGAAGGCCAAGAAGGACTATGCGCGTCTGCCGTATGCGGACCGCTTGCTGGCCGCCAAGGCGGCCATTCAGAAGCAGGTGGCTACCCTCCTGGCGCAATTCCAGAGACCGGCCGCAGCTCCGGCCAAGAAGTCCACCAAGCTCGACCGGCACGCTCGGGAAGTGCTTCAAACCCACCCGAGGGCCATGTCACCGGAACTCGACATCAAACCCAGTGCAGAGCCGTCTATGGATCTCTTCCACGACGACGACTGGGCGGACGATGTTCTGGAGCTGATCGTCGAGCAACGCCCCGCTGACCAATCCCAACTGAATGTCTGATAAGGAGCACTGAACATGCATGCACAAGCCGCTTTTGCCCCCTCCACTCGCATTACCTCCGTCAACCAACTCCCGGGAGATCTGCTGGACCTGGGCCCAGATGCGCCCGAAATGGACGCAGAGGAGCAGATCGAAAACACCGTGATGTCATTCAGAGCCAACTTGGTTCTCCATATGGGCTTCCAGAAGGCACTGAAGGAGATCGCACGGTGCCATCGCCTGGGCCGGTATCGGATTGATGAGCCGAACTGTCTCTTGATTACCGGCGAATCAGGTTGTGGCAAGTCGACCCTCAGAAAGACCTATGTGAAACAATTCCCCCGCTACGAGGAGGTCGACCGCACCGTCGTCCCGGTGCTTCACTTGCAGTTGCCCTCCCAGCCCACGGTCAAGAACGTGGCCGAGCGCATCTTGATCCAGTTGGGAGACCCGTTCGCGGAGAAGGGCTCAGCGGAAGGGAAGACAGCGCGCATTGTGACCTTGCTTCGAGAGTGCCGTGTCGAGTTGGTGATCCTCGATGAATTCCAGCATTTCGTGGATCGTTCCAGCGAGAAAGTGGAATACAAGGTTGCTGACTGGCTGAAGAGCGTCATCAACGAGAGCAAGGTGCCCTTTGTGCTCATGGGGCTCCCGCGCTGCCAGCGCATTCTCGACGTCAATGAGCAACTGCGTCGCCGCTTTCTGCCCAAGGTAGCTTTGCAGCGCTTTCGTATCGAGATCGCGGCGGAGCGCAAGCAGTTCTACAGCGTTCTCAGAACCCTGGAAAGGGGCTTGCCGTTCCAGTCCCCGTCTGCGCTGACGGACAAGACGGTGGTTCCCCGCCTTTACTACGCTACGCATGGTGTAATTGACCACGTCATGAAGCTGGTGAGCGAGGCACTCGGTATTGCCTTGTCCGAGCGTCGGGCGACGATTGACCAGGACGTCCTCCGGCAGGCCTTTGAACGTGCGATCTGGGCGGATGCGCGTGATCAGGACAACCCCTTCCACTCCGCCTTCAAGCAGCGGCCGCTGTCTGGGGCGGGTGAGCCATTCTATGGCTACCGGTAAGCCCAGACGCCTACCTGCGAAGCTGCTCGTCAGGCCTTCCCCTTACAAAGGTGAGGGCCTGCGGGGCTTTTTGCTGCGGGTCGCCGAGCGGAACGGCTGTGGCCACCGAGCAGCTTTTTATGGGCACCTCACTGGGGGCCATACCAGCCAATCAACGGCTTCGGATTCGGACATCATTGATGTCGCCGAGGCGCTGCAACTTCCGCACGCAGAGATCGAAGCCATCAGTTGCCGGCGCATTGACGAGAGGGTCAGAAGCCAGCGCCTGTTCTTCGGCAATCAGGTCTCCGTAAACCATCTCCGTCGCCATCAGCCTGCGGTGTGTCCGCGCTGTCTGGCAGAGCGGCAGGCCGTGAGTGGGCTGTGGGATTTGCGAGCGGTCTGCGCCTGTCCTCAGCATGGCAACTGGCTGATCGATCAGTGCCCCCGCTGCGGGGAATCGCTCAAGTGGAATCGGGGCGGCGTCAGGCGCTGTCATTGTGGCTTTGATCTCGGTATGGCAGAGACGATGCCGGCGCCGTTAGATGTTCTGGTTCTGACCACCCTTCTTCAGGAGGTGACCCTGCATGACCTGCCTACCCATGAAGAGCGGTTCCATGGCTATCCGCCAGCGATACGCCAAACTCCCCTGAATGAACTCCTCGGACTGTTCCGGTTGATTGCGCATCTCTTTTTGCCCAGCCGATGTCGGCAGCCGGCCGCTGCTGTTGAAGGTTCCGAGTCACTGGTGCGGGAGGGGCAAGCCGTTTTGTTGATGGCAACGATGCTCAAAAACTGGCCGAATGGTCTGGCACTGGCGTTAAGTGAGTATGGTGCGGCCGGCCCAACAAACGTGGAGCCCACAGTTGTGCTTACACAGCGTGGGTTTGACGACCGGTATGACCGTTTGAAAACTGCCATCGCATCGCATTCAGCCTGCGCGAGCGTGCCGAAATTCTTCAAGCAGGCATTGCGGCAGTTTCGCGAAGGCTTCTGCATCAGCGAGGGAGGGAAGGGGAATTTCCTGAACCCATGCTACGCGTCCACTGACGCAGAGGGTCACCTTGTACTGAAACGGAGCGCCTGTTTTGCGGCCTTGGGCTTGGAGGCAAAGGATTTCAGCCAAGACGAGACGGTCTCCTTCGAACAGTTTCTGCAGATGAAGGCCCAGGAGAAGCAGTGGTCTTTTACAGCCCTACAGGTGATGCACTTACTCGGATGTACGAGGCCGCAGCTTGATGCATTCTTGATGCTTGAACTGCTTCCGTCGTGGGCAGGCAACGAGTTCAAGCAAGCTGATGTTGTTGGCCTCGTTCGAAGCCTCGAAAAGATCGCGGTGAGTTTTGATCGGAAAGGATTGGCCAGAAGGGCAAGGCTGGTAAAAGTGGCAAGCTTCAGCGCAAAACACGCGGAATCATTTGCGCACTTGGTCGACGCATTGGTTCGCAAAGAGATCGGTCTCTATACGACCCACGACAGGCTCGCTCAAAGTCTCTCAGATTTCTATGTATCGACAATTGAATTGAGAGAGCGGGGCTACTGGCCTGCACACGGATGCTGTCGGAGGGAATCTTGATGCTTCTTTGCAGGCCCTCACCAATTCCCAATGAAAGCTCGCGGGGCTATGTGCTGCGACTGAGTGAGCAGAATGGTCTGGAATCCCCACGGTGGTTACTCTCCCATCTGGAGGCAGGGGGCATGCCGCTGAAGGGCTATCTCGCCTTGAATATTATGCTGAACCAGGACGAGATTGCCTTGGCTGGCATGCGCGGGCCGATTGCCAACCTGGCTCAACTGAATGCGCCCGATCGTGAACACCTGCCGATTCGTTACTGGAATACTCGTCGGCCAAGGTTCTGCCCTTGCTGCTTGGCGGAGTCTGCCCATTGGCGAGCGACCTGGGACCTGGTCTTTACGGTTGCCTGTCACAACCATGGCCATCGTTTGCATGACCAATGTCCTCGATGTCACGAGCCCTTGTCCTGGGATCGGACAACCATTGCGTTCTGCCAATGTGGTTTCGATCTGCGACAGGCTGCATCAGCAGCGGCAGCACCAGGAGAAGTTCAGATGGCTCGTGAGATCGAATTGCGGCTCCGGCCCTCTTCTTCTCAAAACGATGCGATCGAGGTGATTCGTGCGCTCGAACTCGAAGCGTTGCTGAAACTGGTGTGGTTCCTCGGGGCCTATAGCCGTAATGCCCATCATAAGCCGCAAAAAATCGTAGGCCTGGAAACCATAGAGATTGCTCGTGCCATGGTGAAGCAAGCCATGGAGATACTGTCGGAGTGGCCGAAGGGGCTTCATCGCCTGTTGGACGAGATTGTGGCCCGGCAAAAACCCGATGCTTCGAGCAACAAGCTGCGGGCCCAGTTCGGCGGTTTTTATTTGGCTCTCTACAGGTCGTTTCCAGGGCCGGAATTCGAGTTCCTGCGGCAGGGTTTTGAGGGCTACCTGCGGGAACACTGGACGGGACAGCTCGCCAAGCGCAACCGTCGCCTTTCAGACGATGTGCGATCAAAGCATGAATGGTTATCCATCATTGAGGCCGCCAAACTGCTCAAGGTGCGCGTGGGAAAGGTGAAGCAATACCTGTCTGAGGGAATGCTGGAGGGCCAACTCCACGTCACCGGCTCCGGCCGATCAATGGGCGCGATCCGTCGGGAGAGTGTGGAGGCTTTGGCTACCCGTATGCAGGATTACGTCACCCTGAAGGAGGCGCGGGCACTGCTCGGGACTTCCAGAAAGCGAGCCTATGCCTTGCTCGAACAAGGTGTGTTGAGGCCGATAAGTGGCCCCACGGTCGACGGGCAAACGCTGTGGCGTTTCCAGAGGCAGGACATCCTGGCCTTTAACGCCCTAAAGACATGAATTCCTGGCGCGTGTTTTAACGCTATGCACATTCCCAGAGTACGCGATGCTGACCTCCGAACCCATTCACCTTACTGACTATCTCCCGACAAGTCTCGACGACATCATTCGCTCCAACCGCGACCACTGTCGCCTGGCCTTAGCCACCGCGGAAGAACTGGAGCAACTGTCACATTCCCTGAAGCACGGCCCGGCATCTCGACATTTGGTGCGCTGGCAGATATTGGCTTTGCACTTAACGGGCAACGGCAAGATCCGGACAACTTACCACCTGGTGGGCCATGTGCGCGGTACACGAGAGCCCTGGATGACGTCGAAAGTCCGAGCTATCGATCTCAATCGGCGCCGAGTGCAAACCGAGAATTCATGGTATGGCCTGTGGGGGCCGGCGGGGCGAGAAAACGATATCGACCTGCGACACGTGTGCGCGACCCTGAACTACTGGGGCTTAGGCCCGCACTTTGGCGTGCCGGAGTTGTATTTTTAAGGGGCGGAAATTGTTTAGATGTCAGTGCACTCGTTCGCGGAGAGGTATTGGGAGACTCGATATGAACGAAATAGATGGGAAACATTGAAAGGCTTGCGATCGAAGTTTTTAGGAATGCGGGAAAGCACTTAACTTAAATGGTTTCGCAAGCCGATGAAACGATTCGGAGGCAAGTCGCCGCTGGAAGCAGCCCAAGAAGAAGGCAACCCGCAGACCATTAGAGTCTGCTGTACGGCCTTGATGACGGATATCTAGGTTAGATATCTACCAGATGGACATTTGACCGTGCTGCGTGTTTCGGACCTGAAGAGATCTTTAATCCGTTAGCTGAACCGCCCCGGATTTTGTGGAGGCTCCAATCTTGGGAAGATGGAGCCATGAGGAAACCCACCGTCGCTTCCTCGGCCAAAGGCGACGAAGGCCTTTCGGTCGACCACGTCAGCTGTACTTGCAAAACCAGCCGTTGGCTCGCCCCCTCGATCCTGAACGTCCCTTACTCAGTTCAGATGGCCGGCCCCGACCCTCAATCGCGGTCGAGGTACAGAGGCTTTCCAATTCACCCGGATGCATGGGACAATGCCCCGCACAGGAGATGGCATTCCTCCTAATAACCGCCGGGATACCCCGGCTGATGATGCCTACACGAACCCGGCACGGGCGGTGTAGGCATTGGCTGTCCGTGAAAAATGATCGCCTTTCAAGGACAGACGCATGTGGAAATCCGTCTCCGCCATTGCCCTCGGTGCCGCGTTCGGCGCCTTGCTACGCTGGCAGTTGGGTCTCAAGCTCAACGCGCTATTCCCCACCGTTCCCCCCGGTACCCTTGCCGCCAACCTGATCGGCGGCTACGTCATCGGCCTCGGCCTCGCCTTCTTCTCTGCTCTCCCTGGTCTCGCTCCGGAATGGCGGCTTCTGGTCGTCACCGGTTTTTGTGGGGGCCTGACCACCTTCTCCACTTTTTCCGCCGAGATTGCCACGCTGCTGCAACAGGGACGGCCATCCTGGGCATTGGCCTCGGTGGCGACGCACGTGGTCGGTTCGGTATTGATGACCTTTGCCGGTATCGCCACCGTAGCCTGGGCCAGGGGCGCAGCATGAGCACGGACTGTCCGTTCTGCCAGCCAACCGGGATGTTGCTGGAGAACGATCTGGCCTATGCGATCCGCGACCAATCTCCGGTCAATCCCGGCCACCTGCTCGTCCTGCCCCGCCGCCACGTGGCCGACTGGTTCGATACTTCGGCACAGGAACGGCAGGCGATGTTCGAACTCGCCGACGCCGCCAAGGCATGGCTCGACACCGAGTTCCATCCTGACGGCTATAACTTGGGCATCAATGTCGGCGACACGGCGGGACAAACCATCTTTCACGTCCATCTGCATCTCATTCCCCGCTTCCGGGGTGACGTGGCCAACCCGCGCGGGGGCGTGCGGGGCGTGATTCCATCCAAACAGAACTACTGAAAGGAGTCGAAATGGAAGGCTGTTTTCTGAGGTTTTACCTGCACGAGAACCAGCGCTGCCACGGCAAGCTGGCCTGGGAATGGCTGCTCGATGCGGCCAATAGTCTCGGCATCCGGGGCGGTACGGCGTTTCGCGCCATGGCCGGTTTCGGCCACCACCACCATCTGATGGAAGACCATTTCTTCGAACTGGCCGGCAATCTCGCGGTGGAGGTCGAGTTCATCGTCACCGAGGCGGAGTCAGCAAAATTGCTGGATATCCTGCACCGGGAAAAAGTCCGGGTCTTCTATGCTCATATTCCGGCGCGCTTCGGCGTGGTAAACCCGGAATCCGGCGATCCACCAGAAAACAACTAGGAGCACGCCATGACCGCAATCTGGGCGCAGGCGGCATTGTGGCTGGGGCTGGCTCTGGTGGCCACGATATTATCGATCTGGATGCGCGTCGCCACTGCGCTGTCGGAGATCGTGGTCGGCACGGTGGCCCAGCTCGTCATCGGGGCCGCGCTGGGCGGTGCGCTGCTGGCAGGCGACGCGACCTGGATCAAGTTCCTGTCCGGCGCAGGGGCCATCCTTCTCACCTTCCTGGCTGGTGCCGAACTGGACCCCGTGGTGTTCAAGAGCCAGTGGAAACCGACCCTGGGAATCGGTCTGGTCGGCTTTATAGCGCCCTTTCTGATCTGCGCGGCAGCGGCCCACTGGCTGCTGGGTTGGGGCATTCAGCAGAGTTGGCTGGCGGGCGTGGCCATGTCCACCACCTCCGTGGCAGTGGTCTACGCCGTAATGCTGGAGTTCGGCCTCAATACTACCGACTACGGCAAGGGGGTGCTGGCGGCCTGTTTCGTCAACGACTTGGCCACGGTGATTGCCCTGGGCCTGCTGTTCTCGCCTTTCACCTGGAAGACCCTGGTATTCGTGGCCGGGATCGTGGCAGCCGCCTTCATCCTGCCCCGGGTGGTGCCACGATTCTTCAAGCGCTACGGCAACCGGCCCTCCGAACTGGAGGCGAAGTTCCTCATGCTCTGCCTGTTTGGCTTGGGCGCGCTGGCTGGCTGGGCCGGCAGCGAGGCGGTGTTGCCGGCCTACCTGGTGGGCATGGTGCTGGCCGGCACGGTGGGTAAGGACCACGCCCTGGTGCGCCGGCTACGTACCCTGACGCTCGGCTTTCTGACGCCGTTCTACTTCATCCGCGCCGGCTCGCTGGTGTCGCTGCCGGCGCTGGCCGCCGCGCCGCTGGGCTTCGTGGTTCTGCTGCTGACCAAGATGGGGGCCAAGCTGGCGGGCGTCTATCCGGCGACACTGTTCTACAAGTCGCCCAGGCAGGAAGCCATGTACACCACGCTGCTTATGTCCACCGGCCTCACCTTCGGCACCATTTCGGCCCTGTTCGGCCTGTCCCACGGGGTCATCAACCAGGCCGAATATTCGGCTATCGTGGCGGCGGTGGTCGGCAGCGCCGTGGTGCCGACCCTGATCGCCAACGCCTTCTTTCTGCCGCGGCATCTGCTGCCCAAGGACGGCCTGGAGAAGGCATGACGCCAGTGAGATCGCCTCGACCGCGTGACGGCCGCCTCGATAACGCTCGATGCGGCGAAGGCGTGGCGATGACCGGCTCCACATATCGAGACCGCCTCGATCGGGCCATCGACCATGCCCGCGCCTACCTGCTCGGCCGGCAATGCGCAAACGGCGGCTTCTCGTTCTATCGAACGGAGTATCTGGAGGAACCTGATCCCTCCGATACCTGGCATGCGGTCGCGGCCTTGGCCCGGCTGGGCGATAAGGTGCCGAGACGGGAGGAGGTGGCCCGTTTCGTCGTCAGCCAACCGGTGTCGGCACAACCCTACGGCCTGTATTTCCGCACCCGTGTGTTCGATCTGCTTGACCAGACCGATCCGGAAGGCATCGCCGTGGTGGAGGCAGTCGATGCCTTGCCGGTCGAACCGCCCGGTGCGGACGCTAGCGGCGAGCTGTGCGCCCGCCTGGAACGCCTGCGGCTCATCGTCTGGCTCAAAAACTGCTTCGGCCAGACGTTTGCAAAGACCGACACCGCACGGGCCCTTCTTGCCATGGAAGCCAGCGATGGCGGCTATGGCAAGCCGCCCAACCTGATCGACACGCGCATGGCGCTGTCCTGCCTGGCCCTGTGCGAGGCGTTGCCGTCGGACCGCTGCGCCCGTTTCGTCACGCGGCTGGCCATGCCGGATTTCGGTTTCCGGCTGACTGAACAGAGCCTGCTGCCGAATCTGGAAACCGTCTGCGCCGGGCTGGCCTGCTGCCGCCGGCTCGGTATCGAAGTCCCGCATGCCGCCGACGCCCTGTCCCTGATTCTTGATTGCCAGACCGGCAACGGCGGTTTCGCCCGCGCCCCTGACGCGCTGCCCGACATCCATCTCACCCATCTCGCTCTGATCGGCCTGGAAACCCTAGCCGGCCCTTTGTCGCATCCCACTGGAGAATTGCCATGATCGAGAAACTGCTCGTCGCCTTCGACGGCTCGGCCCCGGCCCAGGCTGCATTCGATTTCGCCCTCGACCTGGCCGGCAAGTACGGCGCGGAACTGTTCGTGCTGGCGGTATCCAGGCCCCCCGAATTCGGCGGGGAAGAGGAAACCGAGGCGGTCATCGAACAATCGCGCCGCCACTATGAACATGTGCTGAATCCGCTCCAAGCCCGCGCCGGCGGACTCAAGGCCCGCTTCGAGGTCAAGGTCGGCCACCCGGCCGAAGCCATCGTGCTCTATGCCGAGGACCACGGCATCGACCACATCGTGGTCGGCCACCGCGGCCACGGCCTGTTCGAACGCTGGCTGATCGGCTCGGTGGCGCGTCAGGTAATTGCCTACGCGCCGTGTGCGGTGACGGTGGTGCGTCCGCGTGCTTAGGACACTTTTCTCCCTGCCCCGCACCGTCTGGCTGCTGGGCCTCGTCAGCCTGTTCAACGACAGCACCAGCGAGCTGGTCTATCCGCTGGTGCCGCTGTTTCTGGCCTCGGTGCTGATGGCCGGCCCCAAGGCGCTCGGCCTGATTGAGGGCATCGCCGAGGCCACGGCCAGCCTGCTGAAGCTCTTCTCCGGCGTGGTCATGGATCGCCGCGGTCATGCCAAGGGCTGGGTGCTCGCGGGGTATGGACTCGCCGCGCTGTCGCGCCCGCTGTTCTATGTGGCCGGTAGCTGGCCGATGGTTCTCGTCCTGCGCTTTGCCGACCGGGTCGGCAAGGGCCTGCGCACTTCGCCGCGCGACGCCCTGCTGGCCAATTCGGTAGGCGACGACCGGCGGGGCATGGCCTTCGGCGTGCACCGCGCGATGGACAACGCAGGGGCGGTAATCGGCCCGCTGCTGGCGGCCTGGCTGCTGGCGCGAGGCATGGCGCTGCGCGAGGTGTTCCTCTGGGCCATCGTGCCGGGAATCGTGACCGTCGCGCTGGCGCTCGCCATCAAGGAGCCGCCTGCCGCAACGCACGTCACGCGCAAACCGTTCTCCTGGAAACTGGCCGGCTTTCCTCCCCCCTTCAGGCGTTATCTCCTGATGCTGGCCCTGTTCACCCTGGGCAACTCGTCCAACATGTTCCTGCTGCTGCGGGCCAAGGAACTGGGGCTGCCCGATTACCAGGTGCCGCTGCTGTGGGCGCTGACCTCCGCCGTGGCGATGATTTTCTCCACGCCGCTGTCGGCCCTGTCCGACCGGCTGGGGCGGACAAGGCTGATCCTGGCCGGGTGGGCGGTGTATGGCCTGTTCTACCTGGGTTTGGGCCTGAATGGTTTCCACACTCTGCTGTTGTGGCCGCTGTTCGCCTTCTACGGCCTGTTCCTCGCCGCGACAGAAGGCGCCGAAAAGGCCCTGGTGGCCGACCTCGCGCCGCAAGACCGGCTCGGCACCGCCTACGGCTGGTTCAACCTGACGGCCGGGGTCATGCTTTTGCCGGCCTCGCTGATTTTTGGGCTGATTTACCAGCAGGCCGGCGCACTGGCGGCCTTCGCCTTTTCTGCCACTTGCGCACTGATGGCGGCGTTATTGCTGCCGCTGTGGGCGTTACGCGGTGTTCGACCTCTTTCATCGACTCAGGAGTAAGCCATGAGCGCACATATCCAGACCCTGCATGCCCGTGAAATCCTCGACTCGCGCGGCAATCCCACGGTGGAGGTCGAAGTCACATTGGAAGGCGGCGCTTTCGGCCGCGCCGCCGTGCCCTCCGGCGCGTCCACCGGCATTCACGAGGCGCTGGAACTGCGCGACGGCGACACAGCCCGCTATGGCGGAAAGGGCGTCAGGAAGGCGGTCGGCCATGTCAACGGCGAGATCGCGGCCGCCTTGGCCGGCATGGACGCCCTCGACCAGGGCGCGGTGGACAGGGCCATGCTGGCGCTCGACGGCACGCCGCACAAGGAAAAGCTCGGCGCCAACGCCATCCTCGGCGTCAGTCTGGCGGTGGCGCGTGCCGGCGCGTCGGCCTGCAATCTGCCGCTCTTCCGCTACCTCGGCGGCGCGGCCGCCTGCCGCCTCCCGGTGCCCATGTTCAACATCCTCAACGGCGGCGTGCATGCCAACTGGCAGGGGGCCGACTTGCAGGAATTCATGATCGCCCCGCTCGGCGCGCCCAGCTTCGCCGAGGCCCTGCGCTGGGGCGCCGAGGTCTACCACGCTCTGAAGAAGGTGCTGAAGGATGCCGGCCATTCGGTTGGCGTGGGCGACGAAGGGGGCTTTGCACCGGCCTTGAAGCGCAACGTCGAAGCGCTGGAATTGATCGTCCAGGCCATCGCAGTCGCCGGCTACCGGCCGGGCGAGGACGTGGCCATCGCCATCGACCCTGCTTCCAGCAGCTTCTTTGAGGACGGCCAATATCACCTGCGCAGCGAAGGCCGTAAGGTCGATGCCGCCGGGATGGTGGCCATGTATGCAGACTGGGTGGCGCGCTTCCCCATCGTCGTGCTTGAAGATGGTTTGGCCGAGGACGACTGGGCGGGCTGGAAGCTGCTCAACGCGGAATTGGGCGACAAGATCGAGTTGGTCGGCGACGACCTGTTCGTCACCAACGTGGCGCGCATCCAGCGCGGCATCGACGAGCATGTCGCCAACGCGGTGCTGATCAAGCTGAACCAGATCGGTTCGCTGACCGAAACCGTGGCGGCGGTGAATCTTGCCTATGGCGCCAACTGGGGCGCGATGGTGTCTCACCGCAGCGGTGAGACGGTGGACAGCTTCATCGCCGACCTCACCGTGGCCCTCGGCACCGGCCACCTCAAGACCGGCGCGCCATGCCGCGGTGAGCGGGTGGAAAAGTACAACCAGTTGATGCGCATCGAAGAATACTTGGGCGAATCGGCCGCATTTGCAGGTCCAAAAGCCTTTGTTCGATGATTAACTCATGACCGACTCCCCTTTTCCAAACGGCCACCTGACTGTGTTTGTCGGCATCGGGCTGTCCTTGCTGTTCATTGGTGCGTTCAGACTGACCTTGGCCGTTTCAACAGCAGGTTTTGCCGTTGCTTGGGTAGGGGTGCTCATAGGGTGATTCGTACCGCGTGTTTTTCGCGCGGCCGATTGCCTCCACGAGGATAGACGCGTGATTTCACGCCAGGAGGCGAACGGCCGGTGTGACTGACTGACATCCGACCGCTCGGGAGCCGTGAGCAGACACACTTGCCTGGATGGACGTAAGACCGCTTTGGCCTACTTATTCAGCGAAGCCCCCAATGCCTCCCGGCACGGTGGAGGCGCCGAACCGCCCCAGCCCCATTTCCACCAGCCCTTCGGGACGGCGCACCAGAAACAGTGCTTCCAGCCCCATGCGCTGTGCCAGGCCCAAGCCTTCTCCAGGGCCGGCCACCAGCAGTGCGGTGGCCCAGGCGTCCGCGTGCATGCAGGTGTGCGCCAGCACGGTGACCGATGCGACGGCATTGTTCACGGGCGCAGCGCGGCGCGCGTCCATGGTGTGTGCGAGGCGCGCATCCCCCACCTGTAGATAGCGCCGGTAGTCGCCTGATGTGGCCACGGCCAGGTCCTGCAGTTCGATCACGCCGTGCACCGCGCGAAGCCCAGTCTCGGGCTGCTCCAGCGCCACGGCCCAGGGCGCGCCGTTGGCCTGGGCGCCCACTGCGCGCAGCTCACCATCAAGCGCCACCAGCGCATGCTGCACCCTGTGCTGCTGCAGCACGGCGGCCATGCAGTCTACTGCGTAGCCCTTGGCAATGCCGCACAGGTCGAGCTGCAAGGGGGCGCGCTTGCGGGCGCGGCCTGCGGGCCGGTCGAGTTCCAGGCACGCGTGCGTAGGGCGCGGCGCGAGCTGGCGTGCGCTGCGGATCGCCTCAGCGTCGGGCGCATCGCGCACCGCGCCAAAGCCCCAGGCATCGACCAGCGCGCCGACGCCCGGATCAAACGCGCCGGCACTGAGGCGGTGGATATCGAGCGCGCAGGCCAGCACCTCCAGCATCTCGGCGGGCAGTTCGACCCAGGCGTCCACGGGCGCACGGTTCAGGCGCAGGAGGTCGCTATCAGGCTTCCAGGGAGACATCTGCTCGTCAACCTGCTGCACTGCGGCGGCGAGGTCCCGGTGCAGGGCCGCCAAGTCCAGGCTGGCGTTGGCGTCCAAACTGGCCGACCAGCGCGTTCCCATGGTCGGGCCGTGCAGGGTGGTCCGCTTGCAGAGCACAGCAGGTTCAGAAGACGTCTTCGGCATAGCGTTCCTTCGCTTTGAGCTGCGATATGCTCAACTGTAGCGGCGCCAGCACGGCGTCCAACGTCTCGGCCACGTCGCGCGCCATGGCGCGGCTGCCGCAGACACGCACGATGGCGCCCTGGGCCACTAAGTCGCGCAGGCGCTCGGCGTCGCGGCGCAGGGCGTCCTGCACATAGCCGCCCCCCTCCGGTATGCGCGAGAACACCGTCCGCACACTGGCCAGGCGTCCTTCGCCGAGCCAGTGCTGGATCTCGGGGCCGAAGTAAAAATCCCGCGCAGGATCGCGCCCACCAAAGTACAGGTGCATGGGGGTGTGCCGGTCGTTGCGGCGGATGAAGCCTGCCAAGGGCGCCACCCCCGTGCCCGCCCCGATCAGCAGCACGGGCCGCCGCGTGCGCGGCAGCGCAAAGCCGGGGTTGGATCGGATGAACGCGGCGATATGGTCGCCCGGCTGCAGGCCCAGCAGGTGCGTAGAGCACAGGCCGCCGGGCATCTGGCGCACGCAGATTTCCAGAAACCCGTCTTCCCAGCCCGACGCCAGCGAGTAGTAGCGTGGCACGGCCGAGCCTGGCGGCACGATGCCCACGAGGTCGCCTGCTGCAAAGTGCGCCAGATCGTGCCCGTGCAGGTGTTTCCCACCGCTCTGCGCGGGCCACGCAAAGCGCAGGATCGCCGTGGGCTGGTCGACGAGCCCCGGGTAATCCTGGCGCGTCACGAGCGTGAGCGTCGTGGTGGGCGGCATGCGCGGCACATGCTCCAGCACCAGGGGTTCGCCGAGCGCCTGCGCCAGAGCCTGGCCCCAGCGCGCGAACTGCTGGCTTGATTGCTGGTGGATGCACTCCAGCGGCAGCAGCGCGGGCCAGCCCTGTGCCCGCAGCGTTTTCTCCAGCGCCTCGGCAAAGGCGCAGAAGGCCGGGTATTGCCGGTCGCCAAAGCCCAGCACCGTCACCGGCACGGCGCTGGCGCCGAGCTTTGCCATGCGCTCCAGGGCATGGCTGGCGTGGGCCGGAGCCTGGCCCTCGCCATAGGTTGCGGCGAGCACAAACACCTGCCGAGTGGCGGCCGTGGTCTGGAAAAGCTCCAGTGCGCCGGTGTACACGCGGTGACCGTTGTGGCCCAGCGCATTGTGCAACGTCTGGGCAAAGCCCCACGTGCTACCGCCTTCGCTGGCAACGAAGATGAGCACGTCGGCCTGTGCCAGGGGGTTGTTGCCCGTGATGTGCGGCGCCTGGCGGCGTGCCTGCCACCAGATGAAGACGCCCGACAGCCAGAACAACAGCACGCTGGCGCCCACGAGCGCGAGCACCACGGCCCAGGGCCAAGCCCCTTCACCCGTGTGCAGCACCAGAGCCCAGTCGTAGACGCGCTGCGCCAGGGTGACGTCCTGCCAGGCCAGCGTCCTCCCTGAGTAGCGGTCGATCCAGCCTTCGCCCTGACTGGTGGCCACCTTCCAGGTGTCTTCCGGATCGGCAGCGTCCGGGAAATTCAGCTTGCGCAAATCCCGCACGGAGAGGTTTTGCAGCATGGAAAGCTGCCCCACGGGCAGGGCCGTCTGGCCGGTGGCCACGGAGACCACATCTGGCTCGGTCCCGGCGTCCAGCGCCACCAGTCCCAGGGTCGAGGCGCTCATGGTCAGCGCCGTGAGCGACGTCAGGCACAGCACCGCCAGCACCACCCGGCCCGTGACCACGTGGATGCGCTGCGCCAGCGAGCCACGCACCCGTGCCGCCAGCCGCCGCCAGCCGCCCATGCGGCGCAGCAGCAGTACGAGGGCCGAGACGCACAACACCCCTAGGGCCAGCGCAATGCCCGCCGCACCCCAACGCCCGGCGTCGCCCAGGAGCAGCGAGCGGTGCAGATTCTTCACCCAGCGCGGCAGCGCCGAAGGCTGCCAAGCGCCCAGCACCCGACCATCGGCTGGGTCCACGTAGGACGCCCGCGCCTGGTCGCCGTCAAAGCTGAACACCGCGATCGCACCCGAGGGCAGGTGTCGAATTTCCTCCGCGCCCGGGACGGTGCGTGTCACGCGCTCCACCAGCGTGGCCACCGACAGGTCGTCCGGCGCGGCGGGTGCCTGCCACGCCTGCTGCACCGGATCGAACGCCAAGATGGCGCCGGTAATGCCCAGCACCACGGCCAGGGTGCCTATCGTCAGGCCCAGCCAGCGGTGGATTGACTTCCAGTCCATGCGCGCGTCCTTTACCGCAGTTGGAAGGTCAGCGTCTGGATGTACTGCTTGCCGGCCTGCGGCTTGCCGGCGTTGCCGGTGGACAGCGGCACACGCACTTCCGACGGGCTGTCGCGCATGTCTTCCACGGCCGCGTCGATGCGGATTTCGTAGCCTGCGTCAATCAGTGCATCGGCCAGGTCGGCCGTGACCTTGAGCGTGCGCCCCGCGCCCACACTGGCGCCGGTCACGCCATTCAAACGCTTGGCGTCACCGGCGGACAGCCGATTCCAATTCGACAGGTGTTTGTAGTACTTGGCCTTGCCGCCGGCCACCCACAGCGTGCGCACATAGGCGCCCTTGGCGTCGGTCAGGTACGCGGCCAGGTAGGCGCCGTCACCGCCGTAGTTCTTGAGCTGGGCGGTCAGCGTGAGCTGGCGGCTGTGCGCCAGGGCGGGAATGGCCAGCGCGCAGGCGGCGGCCAACGTGGTCAAGAGAGGTTTGGACATGAGGATTCTCCAATTGTGGGGGTTACTCGGTCTGGCCACGCGGTGCGGTGCCAGGGGTGAATGGGGGCGATGGTGCGGCGGCGCCGTCTGGTTGCGGCGCGGCGTGCTCACGGTCGCGCTCTCGGGAACGCTGGCGGTTCCCTTGCTTCATCTTCAATACCTTCAGGGTTTCCGGATCGATTTTGGCCTTGAAGATGCGGCCCTGGGCGTCCGTGCCGCGAATTTCGTAGCAGCCGTCGTCGATCTTCAGCCGCTGGATCTTCCAGCCCTGTTGGGCTGCCATCTGCCGCACGGCCTCGCGCGACTGCCAGCGATCCACCGGCGCATCGCAATCGTCATCGGCCAATGCGGGCAAGGCGGCCAGGCCAAGTGACAGGGCCAGCAAGCCACGGCGCAGGGAGGATTGCATGACAAACGATTTGCGGTGCTGGTGTTTCATGGAAAATTCCTTTTCAGTACGTTAGCGCTTCTGTCGGCTTACGGGCACCACGTCGAACTCACGCAATCGGCCAGGAACGGCCGGTCGGGTCCGCCCTACCTCCCTTAGCGGTCAACGTTTGACAGCGCGCCCCGGCTTGCCGGAGCATGTCCTCTCGATGGGTTAGGCTGCGCCGGTTGCCTTGAACACGAGCGTGAGACCATTCCCGTGACTGTAGAAATAGTCTCCTTTAGGGCTGATAACGACTGCTCTTCCTTTGCGTGCATCGACAAAGTAGCGCCAGCCATAGCCCGGCTGCCCGATCGTTGTGTCAATAGAGACGGCTTGCATGCCTGAGTCGATCCGATGCCTGTCTCCTGCCTCCTTGCGAGGATCGTCTGCATGCGAAGGCATGCCCATCATGGTTGCTGCGACGCTCAGCACCCCGGCAATACTGCTTGGCCTCATGATTCTTCCTTTCGATCGAGTCCAGTCGACGCTGACTGTCCATGTACTCTGAACTTCGAAACTTAAGACAGCCTGAACGCACGTCTGTGTCCCATGGGGCGATGTAGTTCTTCCAGAAGCCGTAGGTCAAGCGGCAATCCCCCATTTTTAGCAGTCGCGAGAAATGGAGTTAAGTGGCGCGGATTCTCAGATGGCCGGTTGCTTTGGGTCGAAAGTACGCGTTCGCCGTATTGGAAAGCCGCCGTTCGGTGTGCATTTCTGACCTGTGACTGCTCAAGACCTGCGGACGAAGCTTGATCAGAACCTGCTGGCCGCTTCGGCCGATGACCCGGCAGCCGCCTCGAATATTTGAATGGCCGCTTGGCCCCAGACAACCGCCCGCCAAGGCCCATGAGGTTGGGCGGCAGAAACGGGTCGGATTGCCCCTCGACGTTGTCGAAGGCAGCCATTTAGCCCGAACTTCGTGCCAGAGTCGGCAAGCTGCTCCACACCGACCGCTCATTGCCCCCAGTGTCAGCGGCGGCTGCAAAGGCCGAGGAGTCAGCGGCCAATTGCGATAGCCGTCGATCAGCGCGGGTGAGTGAGGCCGATCCCTGTACCATTTACCTTTACCAGTACGCTATGAGGTCCCCCCAATTGTCAAACATCGCATCCGTGCTCAAGGAAGAAATCGCCAGACTCGTCCGCAGGCAGGTTCGCAGCGAAACCGAAACCCTCAAGAAGGCATCGAGCCGCTATCGCTCCGATATTGCCGCTTTAAAGCGGCGCATCGAGACCCTGGAAAAGCAGATATCGCGCCTCGAAAAAAGGGTGCCGAACAATGTCGCGCCTTACGCCGACATGGAATCCGAAACGAAACTGAGGTTCAAACCGCAGGGTGTGCGTGCGCAGCGGACGCGGCTCGAACTGTCGGCGCGGGAGATGGGCGCGCTGGTGGGCGTCTCCGCCCAAACCATCTACAACTGGGAAGCCGGCACGTCGCGCCCGAAGGCCGAGCAGCTCGCAGTCTTCGCGGCCGTCCGGAAGATGGGCAAGCGCGAGGTCAAGGAACGGCTTGACCAGATGCAAGCGGATTGATGGACAGCACACGCCGGACCGATGGCTCCGCCGCGTACGATCCAGGAACTCATCAAGTACGAGAATAGTGTCGCGGAAGGGTTCAGGGCCCATGACTGCTCCACGCTGATTAGCCGAGGATGCGGTGCGGTCGACAATCCCGACATGACAGGCAGATCGTCGGCCATACGCGCCAGTGAAGAGATGCCAGCGCAATGACCGGTTTGACAGGGACTGCTGACCTGTGGGCCTCAGCCTACAACCAAAGTTGTATATGAATTTCCGGGCGACCCAACCAAAATGCCCTTTGCGATGCTTCGGTCCTCAAGCACGCCTAACCGTGTATCAACGAACATCAGAAAAACGCGATCATGAAAGATCTCAACGTCCTGCCAGACGATCTACCAGTCCCTATAGATGACGGAGCCTGCGCTTATTTAGAGGGAACCAAACTACCGTCGGTCACACTAGCGAGCACATCTGGCCGAAAGGTCGATCTCGGGTCAGAGATGGGGCGAATCGTTATTTTCTTCTATCCCATGACCGGAAGACCAGACGCACCGCCAATGATTGGTTGGAACGAGATTCCGGGAGCACGAGGTTGCACGCCCCAGGCTTGTGCGTTCCGCGACCACTATTCCAAGCTGCGCGACCTTGGAGCAACAGTGTACGGCGTAAGCGCGCAATCACCGGCAGATCAGAAAGAAGCCGTGGAGCGCCTACACTTGCCCTTCGAACTGCTCAGTGATGGTTCCTTCGAACTGACAAGGCAACTGAACCTTCCAACATTCGAATACGATTCCTTGCGCCTTATCAAGAGACTGACACTGGTAGTTGAGAGCGGCGTGATAAAGAAGGTTTTTTACCCGGTGTTTCCGCCAAACCAGAACGCGGCCGATGTCATAGCGTGGATTCACGCGAATCCGGCCTAACGACGCAATCAACGCGGACGCGCTATGAATGATCTCCACAACATTAACGAACCGAAAGCCATTCCGTCTATCTGGTCCGACACCCGCGCTGCCGGTTTCACTATGGCGTCCGAGCCGCTTACCTGTTCACTGCTACGGACCCTGGCGGCATCAAAGCCCTCATCACGGTTTCTTGAGCTTGGCTCGGGTACGGGTTTATCAACCGCGTGGCTGCTTGATGGCATGGACGCTGAGTCGCATCTAACCACTGTCGACAACGACGAATCGCTGCTGTCCATTCTCCAGAGCAATCTGGGTGCAGACCCACGACTGAAAGTTGTCTGCTCCGACGGCGATGATTATTTGCGCGCGCTGCAGGGAGAGCACTTCGACTTCATCTTTGCCGATACATGGGCTGGCAAGTATCGCTTGCTTCATGACGCACTCGAATTACTGAACCCGGGTGGTCTGTATGTCATCGATGACATGCTTCCACAACCCAACTGGCCGGAAGGTCACGCAGAAAAGGTGGCAGACCTTGTCAGCGCACTGGAGAAAATGGAGGGATTTCATGTCACCAAGCTGTCTTGGGCCAGTGGTGTCATTCTTGCCACCAGGCTCTGGTAGTGAGTGTGTGCGCAGGATGAACGGCCAACGCAGCACACTCGATAACCTGCTACGTGGCGCGACTAGAACGGGTTGCGCCATCGTCGTGGGAGATGAACGTTTTGCCGTAGCGGCCCTTGTTTGCCCCGCCACCTTCCCTGCCTGAGAGCGAAATGACCAGCCATACGGTTTTGTTGGAACACGGTTCCGTCTTGGTTCGCGTCATGGAACTGGCCGCGCTCGCTACGGCACCCGCGCACTACCACTCGACGGTGCATGAATACATCGTTTGCCTGGAAGGTGAAATAACCATCCACGCTAACGACGGCGAAGCGCCAAAGGTCCTGCAAGAAGGCGACCATGCATGCATCCCGGCGCGAGTCGTGCACTGGCTGAGGAACGAATCGCGGTTTACATCAAAGTATCTTCTCAGCCAATCTGGTGGTGACTATGACTTCCTTGAAGTTACGGTCTAACGCCGACTATCGTATGACGGAACTGATTGAATTCGAGACCGATCGCCTTCGCTTGCGGCAGTGGCAAGTGGCAGACCGTGATCCTTTCGCTGCCCTCAACTCAGATCCAAGAGTCATGGAGTTCTTTCCATCTCCGCTCACGCGTGCCGAGAGTGACGTGATGGCTGATCGCTGCGAGTCGCTCATCCATGAACGCGGCTGGGGCTTCTGGGCGGCTGAATTGAAGACTAATGGCAGGTTTATTGGGTTTGTCGGCCTCCACACCCCGTCCGCCGAACTCCCTTTTTCGCCATGTGTCGAGATCGGTTGGCGTCTTGCCTATGAGCACTGGGGGAAGGGGTTGGCATCGGAAGCCGCGAGGGGGGCAATTCGTGTCGGTTTCCAATCACTCGGCCTAAGGGAAATCGTGTCCTTCGCCGCCGTCGGAAACCACAGGTCTCGTGCAGTCATGGAACGGCTAGGTATGCGCGAGTCTGGCACCTTCGAGCATCCGCAACTACCCGAAGGGAGTTTGCTTCGACTGCATTGCCTGTACCGTCCGGAACGCGATTGCCATGACGCATAAGCTCACGGCCAAGAGGAAAATCAGGAGCAAAATCCGGACACCGTCCGTCTCCTTCTGCATACAGTAGTAAAGAGACAGCCGGGCAAACATCAACATAAGAATCAAAACGATAGACCGGAAAAACGCGTGTCTCTATATTAAAAAACGTCCGGACCATGGGTCTCTATATTAACTGTTAGCCACTATGAATATCGATTTCGCCTCATCGGAGCATGCTGAACAAATCGCTGCGTTACACGCGGCAAGTTGGGCTGCAACATACAGCGATGTTCTGAGCCCGTATTATCTGGAGCACGTAGTCCCGACGGAGCGCCTGGCAATCTGGCAGGAACGTTTTGAAAATCCGAAAGCAAATCAATTTGCTTTGGTCGCCCTAGAGGCTGGGGTAGTGGTTGCGTTTGCCTGTGCATTCGTTGGGGAGCATTCAGATTGGGGCTCATATCTCGATAACTTACACGTCAAGCCATCTCATCAGGGTCGCGGCGTTGGCCGTAGTTTGCTTTTGCAGGTAGCCGCCATCTGTGAGCAAAGATGCTCGGGCCAAGGCTTGTACCTTTCAGTGAACCAGTCCAACTTACACGCACAGAGGTTCTATTTGGCGCTTGGCGCTCAAAATTCTCAAGCAGCGGTTTGGAATGCGCCCGATGGCACCAGTGTCCCAACTTTTCGGTTCAGTTGGGCATCCGCAGCCGCTCTTGCGGAAAACGCGGCTAACCAATCATTCAAGCGGGACGCGCTAAAGCGCGCCCCTTAATTCATTCGTTGGGAGCCAGAATCAAAAAACCCATGAGCATTCACGTCGCCACAACTGATACCGAGATTGCCGCGTGCTATCCGGTCATGCGAGAGCTTCGCCCACACGTTGCGGAGGAACAATTTCTTTCCCGGGTCCGAAGTCAGGAAAGTACGGGCTATCGGCTTGCTTATTTGCTAGAAGCAAATGGTGTGGTTGCCGTCGCCGGATTTCGAGTTGGTGAAAATTTGGCTTGGGGGCATTTCCTGTATGTTGATGACCTTGTAACTCTTTCCCAGTATCGTTCAAAGGGCTATGGTGCCCACTTGCTTTCCTGGCTTAAAGAGAAGGCTGAAAAGGAAGGTTGCGAGCAAATGCATCTTGATTCAGGAATACAAAGAAAAGAGGCACACCGATTCTATGAGCGTGAAGGCATGACCATGGCAAGCCTTCACTTTGCCGAAAAAATAGCGCCCAACGAGGCGCTCCAGCCAATGCCAAGAAGCGGCGAGGCTGAGCTTTAACGTTGTCCGATAGGCGCCGAACACCGGACATTGGACGAGTCAGGCTGAGAGGCCGCTACGGCCGAATAGCGGCCCCACAGCTAATTCCCGCTCTGCTGCTCAAGGCCTCCTAAACGAATATCTCACAAGGCACCTTAACCGGAAAAAAGTCTTGAACCGGAGGTGAACTGACTTCGAGGAATTTGATAATTAGGTGTGATGACGCGTCTTGCTGTCCTTCTTGTGCTCTTCGGCGCGGTGGCTGTTCATGTAAAGCGCTAGCCCCACGATAAATGCAACACCCAGCGTAAGACCAATCAAGGATTCGATACTCATCTGGGGCTTCCTTTCGTAGGTAAGCTGCGACTGAGAGATGTAACAAACTAGAATCCACCTAAGATGGCGTATTGCCTCGAGTGCTGGAGCAAGTCAACTGGATCCGGAATTATTGCTAATTATTGAAAACGAATAATTATTCGCCAGCCATAAAATGGCATAAGAGCCTGAAGTCGAGGCAACAGTTTGTAGCCTAACAGTTGTACTAGCCGTTCAATGGTTGCCGGTTCGGATAGAGGATACCCGGTCGGCCTAGCCGTGAGCAACGCGCGGAACGACAATCCGGCGTGCGTGGAGCCAATCGATGTGCCCTGAGATTCCTAGACCGAGCACCTCGAGAAGTCAGCGCCCTAAGTAATCCACACTAATGAAGCTGTCCTGCGGAAGCTTGAGGCTCAGCGATCCTCATGGGTGAGCAGCCGCCGGGGTGGCATGTCCATCAATCCGCTTGCATCTGATCTGAATGGCCTTCATCCGGTTTTATGGCTGGAGAATAATTATTCGTTTTCAATAATTACCAATAATTCGGGAAGCAGTTGGCTTGTTCAAGGGGCGTTGACTAGTAGCGGGTTCAGTAGAAGTTCGTCTTTCGGAAGAGTTTTCACGGGGAGCAACAAAAGCGGGCGATGTCCTGCTCCGGCACTCCAAAGCTCTCCATGATGCCGGCATACAATGGCATTACACCCATAACCTCATCCACGATGGCCCTGGATCGGGCAATGCCCCACTTCCGGCCCAGATCCGCAAGAGCCTCAGTCTTGATGGTCGGGTTAAGATCGAAGTTGAGGACGTGTTCCTGGTTGTCGTTGACGTTGGGCAACAGATCGAATGAAGGCGCAAGCTCGTAGCCATCCGG
Source organism: Thiobacillus denitrificans (assembly GCA_002343685.1). Lineage (GTDB taxonomy): Bacteria > Pseudomonadota > Gammaproteobacteria > Burkholderiales > Thiobacillaceae > Thiobacillus > Thiobacillus denitrificans_A. Next base: position 82,727 of record DDRS01000031.1, read on the forward strand.
GCCGCCCAGGAGCCAGAAGTTCTTCAGGTGGTCGTCGGTGTTCTTCACCATGGCGTTGAAAACCATCCAGCGGAACAGGGCCGGGGCATCGCCGCCCGGGCGGCTGCCGTGCTTGCGTATCCAGTCGAGCAAGTCCTTGTAGCCCACGACGTACCAGCCGGTCGCTGCGAGCGCCGTCTGAAAACTCATCATGTGGCGCCGGCCGCCCTCGGGCGTCAGGTCAAAACGCTTGACCAGCAAGGCCCTGCGGTTTTCGCCCAGCTGCACAATTTTTGACTCCGGGACCACGAGCCCAGCCTGTCTGCCCAGTTCCAAGGTGGCTGCCTCCAGCCCCACCATGTCCACCTGGTCCTTGATGCTGGGAAACTTGGCGAGCCATTCGCCGTCCGTGTCATGGAGCAAGGCTTTTGGACGCGCGCCGCCGGGCGAACTGCCGGCATACAGCAGGGCCATATAGCCGCTATCACCACCATCATGATGGCCCTGTTCGTATTGCTGCACCGCATGATGCAGTTCCTGCAACTCATAGTCATGTGGCTGTCGCGGTTGCCATTGCGTGCCGGGTGGAAGAAATGCCAGCGCCCCCATCCCGCTATTGCCCAGCGCCCGAAGGAGATAGGGCGGTCCCTGCTCCGCCCTCGGCAGCGCCGCGCGGCGAATGAGCAGCTTGCGCCCCCAGTCGTCCGGCAGGGCGTCTTCGAAGATCATCAGGGGCGCGGTCAGGCGCTCCGTTTCCCATTCGGTTCCTTCCAGCGGCAACGCGACGGGATCGAGCGGGAACGCCAATGGATGCGCGAGATAGGCAGCCGTGTAGCGGAACGCCGAGCGATAGCTGCCGCGCGTGTCGGGATCGGAGAAGACGAGTTCGCCGCACAAGACGTTTTTCCCGTCTGGCAGGGTCAGCCATACGTCGAGACGGATCATGGGTTGCGGGTTTTCCGGGCTGCCGGGCGGCGCACACGCTTTCTCGAGGCCGGGATCGCCCGCTCATTCTCATCGAACAGCGAACGCTGCTCGCGCAGAATATTCTGGATGTCCTGCCCGCGTCCCAAGAGATCGATCGCCTCCGCCCAGTACCGAATGGCCGTGTTGGGGTCGCCCTGCTCCATGCGACGCAGGGTGGGAACGGATACCCCGATCCGAGCGGCAAAATCGTCTTGCGTCTGCTCGGCCCTGATGCGCCACGCACGCAGCCGCTCGCCCAATAGTCCGAGTTCTTTAATAGAATCCACAGGTAGCATTATTGGCGATTCTGCAATCTAATACAACTTATTGCTTGTTTTATTCCTCATGCGGCGCCGACCATAAGCCCGCCTCGCGTAACAGGCGCCGGTAGCGCATCTGAGTGGATTTCCCGACGCCGGCGTTGGTGGCCGCCTCTCCTTCCTCACGAAGATCATCGAGATAGTTCACCAGCTTGCCTGCCAGAATCCTCGAGTGCCCCAACTCAAGCAACCGGTTTCGCTGGCGCATACGTTCGCTCGGCTCAGCCGTTTTCGGGGCATTTCCCGCCGCCGCATCAAGCGCGAGTATCTCGTCCATGGTGGATACCCGCGTCCAGTTGTTGCCCAAGACGTAGACGAGGAAGAACCGTTCCTTGGGACGCTTCCTGCGCCTGGTCTCGATGTAGCGCACGGTGTCATCGAACTTGTGATACTTGCGGATCTTGTGCACCGCCTGGCGCGAGCAGTAGCGACCGCGGTCGTTGTCGCCAACCGCCCAGCCGCGATCGCCCCAGAAGTAATTGTCCGGCTCGTTCATTTCCCAGCAACGGTGATCGTCCTGGCCATAGCCCTCGACGAAGATCATCAGCGATCCGGCAAAATCCGGCGTGGGGTCAGTTATGCTCATTGTTGACCTTTCGATCTCCCTATCGGATGCGGCAAGCAACTGCTCAGCCAATTCCGGTTCAAACCCCAGGCCAGGAAGAGATTGCCTGGCGGCGGGAGTTTCGTGCTCGATGCAACGCTTTCGCGCGCTGCGCGAGACTGCCCAGGCAGGTGGACGTCTTGTGTCATTCCTACCCATATTTCATCCCCTCGAGCTGAGGCTAACCGCATTTATTGTCGCCACATCGTGTTGTATGTAGCGCTCCACGCCGGCCGACGCGCCTGCTCCCTTAACGGTTTCGCAGAAGTAGCAGGGCGGTGCAGCGTCCTTATTACACATCACGCGGGCAAGGTCGCCGCGATAGTTGATGAACCGCTGGGGGTTGCGGATGCCCGTGATGTAAGCGATAAGCTCAGTGACAGCAAGCGAGGCCACGACACCGTTGATGGAAACAACGGAAGGCCCACCTTCATCGAGCAGGCCTTTTGGCACACCGTAAAGTGCTTCCCTGTCTTTGCGGCTTGCATCGTTTTCCAAATCCCGTCGTGCCTGCTCCAGATCGATTTCGCCAAGACAGATCGGGCATCCCGGCTCGGTTCCGGTAAATAGCACTCGACCACCGTAGCAAAGCCCGCCTTCTATTGATATGTCGCTGGCCAGATCGAAATAGGGCTTTCGGTAGGCCAAGGCATACTCCGTCAGTACGAGACGGGCTCCGTCATTGTCCAGGCAGCCGACCAGAACGCCCCCGTCCCGCAACGCAGAAAATGCTTCGGCCGAGCGGATAGAAGCATAGACCGTATTAACCTTAATGGATGGATCAATCGAGGCGATCGCCCGCTTCGCGATTTCGACCTTCGGGGTCCCCGGGATCGGGTCGTCATGGCGTGCCAAAATGTAACGATTCAAATTTGAGCGGCTCAACTCTTCGTCGTCGATCACGGTGATCTCTCCGACACCGGCAAAAGCCGCTTGCTGGATAACGTGCTGCCCCAGCCCGCCGCCACCGATGATGACGAGGTGGCTTTGGCGGAGCATTTCCTGACCATCTTTGCCGAAAAAGCGGATGTTTCGATCAAACCTGTCCATAGCCCCTCCTCAACATGGCCTTCATGGTAAGTCCCGTGGCGGCGTGCGCACTTCCTGCAATGCTCAGGCCTTTCAGTGCCTGCGGCTGGCGGCTTGGCGGCGACCACACCAAGCCGTCGAAACCGCTTGGTGCAACCACGACCGCTGCATAGGGACGCTGCTTCAATCGCCAGAGCACGTGCGGCACGAACTCGCTCAAACCAAGCAAATCTGCTGGGGACAGGCATGCTGGATATGGGCTCGGGTGGGAATGGAACTCGATCAGGGAGGCATTTTGGTCGTGGGCGCGCTTAATTAGGCGCGCCCGAGTTTCATCGGCGAGCTCGAGGTAATCATTTTCCTGCGAGACAAAATCCTGGCGGCTAAGCAGGATGGTTTCGATGTGCCGGAACACGACTTGCTGTTCGTTGGGTTGTTCATGCCGAGCCAGGAGGAAGGCACCTTCCTCGGTCTGGCTGTCGGGCGGGAGCAGGTGGTGCCGGAGCTCCCGCCACGCGGCGTCAGAAATTTCAATGACGCCGCTCATGGTTAAGCCCCTTCCTGGAAACGCGTGGCGATGCCAAGCGCGAAATTCAGCAGGTTGGAGCCTGCATGAATGTCCGCACTCGGTCGCCACGCACCGTCATCCGGAGCCCACGAGAACATGCCCCATTCACCCTCGAAAGGCGGGCGGTTCCCGACGGGTTCCTGGTAGCTGGACGGAGGGGCGTTGTTAAAGCGAAGCCCCGCCGGAACATAGATGCCGTAAGGCGGGGTGGCAGGGTAACCAACAGGTGCCTGAATTGCGATGGCAGTCTCGCGCCGGTTCCATCCTTCCAGATAGGTGGGATAGCTGGGGATCAGAAACCAGCCCGACGAAAATTTCACGTCGCCGAACCGGTTCATCAACATGGCGTGCTCAGCTGCCAGGCGCTGGTCGTGGAGGGTGTCGCCGCGCTTCCATTTCACCTTCTTGGCGAAGCCGTGTCCGGGCTTGAGGTCAACAACCTCGCCATGGGTCAGCGTGCGCTCATTGTTGTCATTGTCAATTTCAATGACGCCAGTGTCAGCCGACCACCCTCCCAATGAGGCGATTTCCTCAGTAGTGATGGTGGGCGCATGCCAAGGGAACTCCTGACCCTCGATGTTCAGGAAATAGGGGGGATGATTTTCAGTCTTCATATTCAAACTTTCGAAAAATTAGGTTGAGTTGGCTCCTGGCAAGGAAGCCATACAGATTTCGAGCTTGACAACGAAGACGTGGCGGGGGATATTTAAGGTTCCTACACCTGATGTGGCCCCCGGCTGCGTCAGCCGCGGGCAAGCTCTCAAAGGCTTGCCCGTTTCTATTTCTGCTCCATACCAATCCTTTCGTTGTTTTTGATGGGATGCACCCATCCTACTACGCCAAATTCAGTTGTCAACTACAGCATGTGATAAGTCAATGTAGTTGACGTACACCTTGACGTCAATCGCGCTGTGTGTATAATTGTTTGACTCCGCCGGATCGTCACGGCCTCAACCGGTTCAGCATCGATGATCAATGAGAAGGCTCTCTACGCGAGCATTGGCAAGAAGCTAAAGGCCATTCGAACATCTCCATCAGGGCGCAGATATACCCAGGAGAAATTGGCGTCCCTCGTCAGCCTCGAGCGAACCTCCATCACCAATATTGAAGCGGGCAATCAAAAAGTCCCGCTTCATGTTCTTTACGAATTGTGTAACGCACTCGGGGTTGAGATCACCGAGGTTTTGCCGTCATACAACGAAGTGGCCGAACGAAAGGCCGAGGAAACTGTGACGCTGGGTGGCGAGTCTTATCACGTGAGCGCGCAAATTGCGGCCTTGGTCAGACAAACAAACTGATCTTGGTCGTTTAGGAGGTGGAGACTATGTCTAGAGACATCGAGGCAAGAGCTACTGAGCTTCTGAAGCAGAGCGGCCTGTTCAAGCAAGCGGTCGATGTGGAGGCATTAGCTGGGGCTCTAAGAGTTTCTGTGCAGAGCCAGCCTCTTGAAGACGGGTTTTCCGCTTTCTTATTGGTCAAGGAAGGCAATGCGACTGCATTTGTAAATAGTGATCATCATCCGAATAGACGAAGGTTCAGTCTTGCGCACGAAATTGGTCACTTCGTCCTTCACCATGTACCAACGAAGAAGCTTGATGATCTTTATCTCGATAAGAGCGTAGCGCTCTACACGAGGAAAGATCATCACTCGAACGACATGGAGAGAGAGGCAAACGAATTTGCTGCCAGTCTTCTCATGCCACGAGAGCTTCTTGAGAAATATATTGCGAAAAATGATCTCGACATCGAGGACGAATTTGATGTCAGTCGGCTTGCTTTGGCGTTCGGAGTAAGTGAACAGGCGCTTCAGATACGCCTAAACCGGCTTCACTTGGCGGTCCCCAATTTCTAAGGGTATCGGCTAGGTAATTCCTCATCTCTCTGAGCCCATTCTTGCCGGCCGCTTGAATGCAAAGACTAACCCGTAGCAAACTCTACGCTATGGTTTGGTCAAGGCCGCTGACCCATCTCGCTAAGGAGTTCGACATCTCAGATGTCGGTTTGGCAAAGGTTTGCCGCAAACACGATATACCCTTACCAGGCCTCGGCCACTGGGCCAAAGTAGCAGCCGGCAAGAAGGTCAAAACAATTCCCCTGCCCCACCCAGAGAATGACTCTCAGGTCGACGTGGGTGAGCGCTCCCCTACGTTGAGAGCCCTGTATGCCCAGAAGCGAGGGTGGGCCAAGCATGAGAAGCAGCTTCTTGCCACACTTCCGCCGATATCCGTTCCAGAAGTGTTGGATAGCCCTCACCGGCTGACGAAGGCAACAAGGAAATACTTCGAAGAACTCGAAGCAAAGATTGTGCGGGCCAATGCTCGCAAGAGGTCCCCCGAAATTTACACTCCTCCGCTGGGGCAGCACGGACGTTACACGTGCCCGGCCTCTAAGGGATTCGATCTGACAGTGTCGCTTGGGCAATTGGATCGCGCCCTACTTTTCCTGGATACCCTGGTGAAGGCCCTGGAAACCCAGGGATTCAAGGTCTCCAACAATGCCGAAGGCCTGAAAAACGACCTCAAATGCGTTGAGGCAACCAAGGACAATGAGGGCGTCCGCTTTTCTCTGTCGGAGGGTTATCGGCGTCGGATGTTGAGCCCGGAGGAATTAAAGGTCGTTCGCGAGAAGTGGTCCTGGGCTAGCGAGTATGAAATGGTGCCAAGCGGCAAATTTACTTTTACCGTGAATGGCCGAGAAAGCTGGACCGAACGGAAATGGATCGACGACTCGAAGAAGCTTGAAGAGCGCCTTCCGGCGATCCTCGCAGAATTCAATGACCTTATCCCGAGGCAGAAGCAGCTCAGACTTGATAGGGCTCGGGAAGAGGAAGAACGTTGGAAGCGAGAAAGAAACGCCGAACGAGCACGCAGGACCAGGGCGGCTCAGTTGCGCCAACTCGAGGAAGCATTATCGGAAGCCGATCGGCTCGATAGGCTCCAAAAATTAGAGGACTATCTGCGCCAGCTCGAGGAGAAGTATTCCGAGGTCAATGGGGCCAGCCCGTCGGGTAATTCCGCGGATTGGTTCTACCTGATTAGGAAGATGGTTGAAAACGAGGATCCCAGGTTTCCCAGGATCGAAAAGCTCGTGCGTTTGAACAAACGAGAGCCATCAAATATCGATTGGATACCGGGGGAAGAGGATGACGAACCTTAGGGGCTTTGGTGACCGCCTTTTGCTGCGGCACTAATTCCTGCACAATGTCACCGCAGTGACATTTTTTCCTGCGTAACGTTGCCGGGCAGGGGATGGAAATAATGGCTAACCCATTGATTTAACGCGCACCCCAGTGTCACTATTTCCGGACGCGTTCAGTTAGTGTTAGTGAACGGAAATAGTGGCACTAGAAGCAATCTTGTGGCACTGGAAAAACGGAATTAGTGACACTGCGGTGAAATGAGGGCCAACCAAACTGGTTGGCCCTTTTTCTTGAGAGCTCGGCTCATCGATTCAAAATGTGTTCCGCCAGCTCATCAAGTTCTATCTTGCGTTTTACCCAATCAGGCACGAGGTTGCTCAGCAACCGATAAAAGCGTGAGCTGTGGTTGTGTTCATTGAGGTGACAGAGTTCGTGGAAGATGACATAGTCCACGCAATACGAAGGGGCTTTGACTAGTAGCGGGTTCAGGAGGAGTTCGCTTTTTGGCGAACAGCTGCCCCACTGTGTTTTCATCGTGAGCAGGCGAAAGCCAGGGTCTGATTTAAGCCATCGAACCTTCGTTACGCAGTCAGCTAGGCGCCGAGTGAATACGGCCTCAGCCCGCTTGCGGTACCAGCCATCGAGCAACGCGCGGCTTTGCCTGCCTCCTTTGAGCGGGTTCTGACCTCCAGGCGGCCGCGCAGCAACTTCACGCTTTCGTCCGCGCTATGGTGCTGGATCACCTTGAGCACATAGCGCCAGCCCAGGTAGAAGTGTGTCCCCCCGCTCACGTACTCTCTTGGCAAGACGTGTCGGGTGCGATCACGATACGCGCACAGGCGTTGCTAGATCCAGCGTGCCCTCCGACGCACCGCGGCCACTACCTCTGCTACATCCGTACCCGGTTCGGTAACCTTTGATTTGAGGTTCGCTGTTTTCATTTCTCTATCACGGGGACTGGTCTCCGAGCAGCCGGTCCGGATTGCGATAGAACATCCGCTTCCACCCCTGCTCTCCCAGCCGGAAATCCCATAGCCTGGGAATCAGCGTGAGCACCGAATAGTGGAGGTGGGCAGGCTGCCCGACGGCGTCGCCGGTGGCGCCTACCGCGCCGACCGATGCGCCGGCTTTGAGCCAGCGGCCTTGCCTGGCGTCAATGCGGTTGAGGTGGGCGTAGTAGTGCAGCCATCCGCGAGGGGTGATGAGCAGCGCGACGTTGCCGCCCAGCGAAATTTCTCCTGTGTAGAGCACCAGTCCGGATTGGGCGGCGACGACCGGCGTGCCGGTGCGGGCGAAGATGTCGATGCCCTTGTGCACGCCGGAGGCGCCCCAGTTGCCGTGCCAGAAGCTGGCTGGGTTCCAGTCGTGACGGGCAGCGCCGGCCACGGGCTGGACGAAGCGGCCGGCCGGGGCAAGGGTTTCGATCAGGACCAGCAGCAGAACCGCCGGCCACAGGCGGCGTAGGCGTTTCATGCCTTGCCGCTCTCGGCGCGACCGATGGCGCTCCAATCCAGTTTGCGGGTCAACCACATGGTCAGCGCGAGCAGGCCGAAGATGAGCCAGGCGCCCATGAGCAGGGCGTAGTCTTCCGAGGCGAGCAGCATGTACAGACCGGCGTAGAGCAGCGCATAGCCGCCGCCCAGCACGGCCGCACCTGTCCAGCTGCCGACCAGGGAACGGCCGTAGGCGGCGATCATGGCGACGCAGGCGCCGGCGGCGGCGAGGTAGGCGCTGAGGAAGCCAATGTGTTCGGACAGCGCGAGCAGCAGCAGGAAGAACAGCACCACGGCGAAACCGATCAGCAGGTATTGCAGCGGATGCACGGGCTTCTTCTTGACCATTTCGAACAGGAAGAAGCCGCCCAAGGTGAGCAGCACGAACAGAAAGCCGTAGCGCACGGCGCGGTCGGTCTGGGTGTAGGCGTCGACCGGGTCGATGAGCGAAACGCCGAAGGAATCGGCGAAGGTGGTGCCGTTGCGTTCGGCGAGCATCTTGTCGCCGCCGGTGGCGAAGTCGCTGACCTGCCAGCGGGCGCTGAAACCCTTGCTACCGACTTCGCGCTGCTCGGGCAGAAAGCGGCCGTCGAAGCTGGGGTGCGGCCAGGTAGATTTTAGTTCGAGGTCGTTCCTTGCGGCGATGGGCACCCAGTCGAAACGGCCGCTGCCGCCGACGTCGAGCTGCACGGTCAGCTTCATCGGCTGGTTCAGTTCGGTCAGGTCGAGCGGGACCTGGAAGCCGCTGTCGATCGCTTTGCCCGGCGTGCCGGGCCGCGTCTCCAGGTCGCGGCCGTCGGCGGTGCCGACGCGCACGGATTTGATGCCGCGCGGATCGCTGACGCCGAACACCAGCGCGGCGGATTCGATGGTCTGTTCCGGTCCGGGCTGGAAGGCGGGGGTGACGGCCTGCAAATGCAGCGCGGCCGAGTAGATGTTGGCGCGGTAGATGCCCCGGTAGCGTTCCAAGACGCCCAGCGTGCCCTGGCCGGTGACGCTCTCGGGCCGGATCAGGCGCGAGCAGTCGTGTTCGACGGTACGACGCCGGCTGCCGTGTTCGTCGGTTTCGACGAGGGTCTGCGGCTCGCGGCATTTCACCCACAGCAGCGGGCCGACGAGTTGCTGCTCGCGGGCGTACTGGTCGGCGATGGTCTGGACGACGCTGTCGCGCGTGGCACGGCGCTCGGCGACTTTCCAGGCCACCTGGCTGACGGCGAAGATGAGAATCAGCGCCAGCAAGGCCAGCGCGAAGAGTTTGGTGTTGAGCAGTTTGCCCATGATGGTCTCCTTGGATTGCGACGACCGAAGCGTGTCGGCGCCGTGTGGGAGATTCGTGTGGGCTGTGTGTGGATCAGGTGTTTTTTGCTAGGGGGAGATCGAGCCGGGCTTCGGCGCCGCCGTCCGGATGGGTGTCGAGCACGATGTCGCCGCCGTGCAGGCGGGCGGCTTCGCGCACCAGGTTGAGACCGAGGCCGCTGCTGCGTTCGCCGCTGTCGGGGCGCGGCGTGGAGTAGAAGCGTTCGAACAGGCGCGGCCGGGCGTAATCGGCAATGCCCGGACCGCGATCGCGGATGCGCAGGCGCGCGCTGCCGTCGACCGTTTCCAGTTCGACCGTGAGCGCGCCGCCGGCCGGGCTGAAGTCGATGGCGTTGTCGATCAGGTTCGCCACGGCCTGACGCAGCAGGAAGCGATTGCCGGAGACCTCGACAGGCGCCAGTTGGGTGTCGACCCGCAGTTCCCTGGCGGCGAGGCGCGCGGCGCGGGTGTCGAGCACGTCGGCCACCAGCGCGTCGAAAGCGATGCGCTCGACCTCGTCGAGGCGGTCGCGGTTTTCCGCGCGGGCCAGATTGAGCACGCCTTCGACGATGCGTTGCAGGCGTTCGGATTCGGCGGCGATGTTGGCTTCGAGGCGCGCGCGCCGGTCGGCGTCGGTTTCGTCGGGTAGCAGTTCGATCGCGCCGCGGATCGCGGCGATGGGGCTTTTCAGTTCGTGCGCCAGCAGTTGCGAGACTTTTTCGACATGCGCCTTGCCGTCCAGCTCGGCGCGCAGGTGTTCGAGTGCCTGCGCGAGGCGGCGCAGCTCGCCCCGGCCTTCGACCGGAATGCGTGCGCGCCGGCCGTCAGCGACTTCGTCGGCATGCTCGACCAGACGGCGTAGGTCGCGCGTCATCCAGTAGGAAAAACCGAGCGCCAGCAGCATGGCCAGGCCGAACAGCCACCTGGCCGATTGCCAGGCCTTGTCCACGGTCAGGTCGATGAAGCCCTGGAATGAGCGCGACGGCTTGCCGACCGAGAGCACGCCGACGATGCGGCCCTCGCGCAGAATCGGCGCGGCGACGTACATTACGCTGCTGGCGCCGTCGTATTCGTTTTCGCGCGTGGTGCGGGCACCGTATTCGCCTTTCAGGGTGCGGCTGACGTCGATCCAGCGCGAATAGTCCTTGCCGACGTCGCGGCCGGTGCTGTCGAAGACGACCCGGCCGGCAGCGTCGGTGACGTAAACGCGTAGATCGGGCTCGCTCTTCAGCACGCCGTAGATGCGTGCGTCGAAACGGCGTGTTTCGTAAGCGCGGAACATGGCCTCGATGGCCGCCAGGCTGGTTTGCTTCTCCGGTGACTGCGCAATCTCCCCGGTCGCTATTTCGGCCATCAGGTTGGCGGTCTGCACCAGGGTTTCTTCCACCGACTGGCGTACGCCCGGCACGAGCTGGTCGGTGAACAGTTTCATCGCCAGCAGCACCGCCAGCGCGGTGACCACGACGTAGCCGACGAAGTAACGGACGAAGAAGTTCAAGCGCCGTTCCGTGCCAGGCTGTAGCCGAGGCCGCGATGGGTGCGGATGAGGTCGCTGTCTGGCGCGGCCGCTGCGACCTTGGCGCGCAGGGCCTTGATGTGCGTGTCGACCGAGCGTTCCAGACTGGCCTCGGCCAGGCCGGCAGCGTCCATCAGCTCGGCCCGGCTAAACACCTTCTCGGGGCGCGCCGCCATGGCTTTCAACATCAGGTATTCAGTGCGGCTTAGATCAAGCGCCTGGCCTCCGCAGACGATGCGCGCGCGTTCGTCGTCTACTCGGATGAAGGCCGTTGCTGCAGTGGTATTCGCTTTGGCGACACCATTCCGGCTGCGCCGCAGAATGGTCTTCACCCGCGCCGCCAGTTCCCGTGGGCTGAAAGGCTTGAGCACATAATCGTCGGCGCCGATCTCCAGGCCCACCACCCGGTCGATTTCGTCGGACCGGGCAGTGAGGAAGATTACAGGAATATCGGAAAACCCACGCAAGGAACGGCACACGTCAAAACCGTTTCCATCCGGCAACCCAACATCCAGGATGGCTAGATCGAAGCCCCCAGCTGTCAGCAGGGCAAGGCCCTCGGCCGCAAGCGTCACGTGGTGACAGTCCATGTTCTCGCGCGCCAAGGCGAGGATCACGTTGTCGGCGATTGGCCTATCGTCTTCTACTAGAAGAATGGTAGCAGTCATGAGATTTGCACAAAGATGGAGCATGCGCAGTTTAGTCGAGGACGGTCGTACCCTGCGAGCAGGGCAGCGAACTTGACCTCGACGTCGCCATCCGCGCACTATCTCGGCACGCGCACCGCCGACAAGAAACTGATGCTCATCCTCACCGATGGCAGGCCGTCCGACGTCGATACCCACGACGAACGTCTGCCGGAACGTCTGCCGCCATTGTTCATGGCGCTGTCAAAGTAGGCTTTCCGTCCCCGCCGCGCTTCCGGTCAGCCGGCAACCGAAGCAGGCCATAAACCAGCAATCCGGCCAGCGGAATCCCGGCAGACCACAGCGCGTGCATCATGTCGATGCCGTTTCGCCCACTCAGCCAGGCATTCAGCAGGGGCACGAACAGGGTGACGCCGAGGTAGATCGCCGGCGCGGCGAGCGCGGTTCCGGTTCGCCGGAGTTGTAGCAGCAAGGCGCCGAAGTAGACGCCGATGCCGATCAGCCGGTGGCTGTCTGCGTCCGGCAATCCCGCGAGCTCCGCCAGATCGTCCTGGCCGTAACCGATCAGGACGATGCGTGCGGCGTTGGCCAGCAGGGCCGTCAGCCAGGCGGCGGCGAAGGCGCCCAGCGCGAGCGTCGGACCGAATGGCCGCGTACGCCAGCGCCACAGCCAGCCCAGCCACGAGGCGATCAGGAAATTGCCGCCGGCGCAGGCTTTGACGATGATCAGGGCGCGGCCGGCGTCCAGCCATTCGCCGCCCGCCACCGGTGCGAAGGCGAACAGGCCGGTGGCGTTGAGCAGCCCGGCCAGCGGCCGGAGCAGCCATTGCAGTTGCGCCGCCGTGGCTGCCGAATAACCGGCCTTGAGCGCCAGGGCCAGCAGCAGGACCAAGCCCCAGTCGCGCCAGCCGAATACGCGACCGGGCAGCCCTGACGTTTCAGCGCTTGTCATGGCCGCGCGCCCGCATCAGACGTTCGCCGCCGAACAGGCCGCCCAGCAGGAGCATCAACCAGCCCAGTTCCGGCTCTGGCACCGGCTGCGCCAGCGCCAGTTCCGACACGCCCTGGGGCAACGGCAGGGGCTGCTTCACGTCGGTCGCGTCGGCGCCCGGGTTGACCACGGTTTCGTCGACCGCGACGAAGGAGGTGTACCGGGTCAGCAACGCGTAGCGCAGACCGAGATCGACGATGGCGTTGCGGTTGAGTTCGACGTTCCCGCCCTGCATGTCGGACAGGCGCATCAGCCGTTGCCGTGCCCACAGGATGGGCAGAAGTTCGGCCTGATTGCGGCTGCCTTCGCCGGCCAGCGGCAGACTCGCGTGGTAGTCGCCCGTGGCGGCGGTGCCAGTCAGCACGAGTTTGGCACGGGGCTCGGCGTTGCGGTACTTGCCGAACACCACGATGGGACGCTCGGCCAGCATCACCGGGATGTCGGCCGGTTCCATGTCGTACAACTCGACGCCCTTGCCCTGCAGCCGGATGTTGCCGAGTACCGGCGACTCGACATAGCGGCGGAAGCGATCGCCGACGCCGGCCACTTCGCTCGGCCCGGTGATGACGAAGGGCTCACCCTCGCCGGCGTGGGCCATGCTCTCGATCAGGTAGCGGTTCACCGACGAGCCGATGCCGAAGGCGAACAGATTGGTCGCGTTCAGGTTCTGCCGGATCAGATCGTAGGCCGCGCGCTCGGCGCTGATGTAGCCGTCGGTGATGACAACGATGCTGCGCGCGGTATCGGGTGTGCGCGGCATGTCGAAAGCCTTCTCCAAAGCGGGCACCAGCTCGGTTCCGCCGCCGCCTTCGTAGGCCTTCATCATGTCCATGGCGCGTTGCAAATTGGCCGGTGTAGCCCGCAAGGGCGACGACGACAACACGGTGGAGCCGCCCGAGAAAAACAGGATGTTGAAACTTTCATCCGGGCGCAGCTTGCCCAGCAGCTCGCGCATCACCTCGCGCGCGGTGTCGAGCGGAAAGCCGTGCATCGAGCCGGACACATCCACCACGAACAGGTATTCGCGTTTCATCACCTGCGCCGCTTCAACATGCTTGGGCGGCTGAGCCATCATCAGGAAATAGTGCTCGCCGTTCCATTCGTAAGTCATCAGCCCCGAGTTGATCCGGTCACCCTGCAGGCGAAAGCGCAGGATGAAGTCGCGATTGCCGGCGTCACGTTCGGACGGGTCGAGCCCGACTTCCACGCGCTTGTCGTCGATCCAGTTAGTGGCGATCTTGTGCTGCACCGAGCGCATGTCGCTGACCGGAATCGGGCTGGCGAGATGCACCCGGATGCCGGTCTCGATGCGCGCCGGATTGCCGCCGTCGGACTTGTCCTTTGCGTAGGGGTTGGCCATCCACACCGCATCCGGTGCCGCCCGCACCGGGTCGCCGCCGTAACGCGGGCCGACCACCGTCGGGTACACCAGTTCGTACACGCCCTGGTCCGGCACCAGCAGCTCGCTGTATTGCAGCGTCAGCTCCACCTCGTCGCCCGGCATGATGTTGGCGACATCCATCATGAATACATTGGGACGCTTCTGGTCGAGCAGGGCGGCATGCTTGCCCGCCTGCTTCGCGGCCTCGAATATTTTCTTCGCCTCTTCCTTCTCCTTGATCTTCGCCCGGATGGTGCGCTGGCCGATCTTCATCGTCAGCCCCTGCACCGCGGCGCGGGTCGAGCCGGGAAACACGTAGCGCGCGTTGATCGGCCGCGTACCTGCGTTGCCATAGCGCTGCGTCACGGTCACCCGCGCGATGGGCCCATCGATGACGATATCGGCTCGGCTCGACTTCAACGGCAGACGGTCGGCGGCCGGATCGCCGTCCGGAATCCACAAACGCGGCGCAAGGCTGCGATCGCAATCGCCGCAGTGGTCCTCGGCAAAGGCATACGCAGCGGCAAAGAACAGCACACAGGCAAGCAGAAAAAACAGACCCCGTTTCATGGCGACACCTCTTGTTGGTTGAAGATGCGGCCAGAGTAGGAAACGGGTGTGGGGGCTTTATGTGGTGGGTGTGGGGATTAGGTGTGGATTGCGAGTGCTCAGCCTTGCTTGGACAGGGCGGGTTCCGCCTATGGGATCACAGGCTGGAATTGCCCGGTTGCTGCTGGTCGAGCAGATTCGAAACCAGGTTGGTTTTGACCCCAAGCCGCCGCTCAGCGAGTTAGTCACTGATGCCCGGTGTTCGACCTTTGCTGACGGTGACGTTGACTCATTTAAATGACTGGTGTCGCGCAGGTTGCGGACGTTGGCACAGCAATCAACGTAAATGGCGATTCCCGTCAGGACGGCCGAACAAGTCCCGAGGCTGAACTGCAGTATGAGTGCTTCTAAGCTAACCGGCAGCAACCCTGCAGCCACTCAATTATCATGGCCACGTCGAATTTCACTTACGTTCACGTGCTTGGGGCTTAGCCCGCTTTTTAGAACCTTGAGCGCTGGCGCGGCATCCCTGTCTCCGCACAGGAAGATGTCCAGTGCGATGAAATCATGTTCCGGCCAAGTGTGAAGGCTGATGTGAGATTCCGCCAAAATGGCCACGCCGGTTACGCCACCGGCATCGCCAAAACTGTGCAGGCGCACCTCCAGAACCCTGGCGCCGCAGGCTTCCGCCGCCTCTCGCAACAGAAACTCGACCTGATGCAGGTCGGTCGGCTGGTCCGCACCCCAGAAATCGATGAGCAGGTGCAGACCGGGGGCGTACTGTTTGTTCATGTCTTAGTCGAATTCAAAAAGAGTATGGTCTTCCAGGGCGTGTTCGCCACACCCAAGCGCCAGATGTAGGCATCAAGTAGGTAGTGGGTGATCTGGGGCAGTGCCAGGAGTGGGACCAACCAAGTAAGTATTGCTGGGTTTTCTAATTCGGGCAGGTGGGCGAAGGCCGGAAAGAGCATCGAGTTTTCGCGCCATACCAAGCCGTCCCAGAGCCCCTCTTCCAGATAAGCAATGATGAATAGAGCGCCCAGATAGATCGGCACGACCTTCGGCTGAAAAAGGCGTGCCACCGGCAACAGGTAATCGGTGCGTCGCTGATCATGCGCCTGCTGATTGCGGCCGTAGATCCAGATCAAGGCCATGTAGGGCACGCCGTGGGCGATAACGTTGGTAGCAGTGAAGGCCAAGTCGTTGTCGAATACCAGGATACCCACGTACCACGACAATGCTGTACCCAGCAGCATGAGGTTCTTCGGGAGGTTAAACCCGCCGCGACGCAACGCGAATACCACCTCCTTGGCGACGTAGGCGGCGAACATTGCCAGATAGGCCCAGCCAGTCACTACCGCCACGATCGGCGTGTCAAAGGCAAGGAAATCGCCCGGTACGAACCAGTCGAACTGGCGCGGCTGGCAATGCCAGGCGATCAAGGGATAGAGCGTGGCTGCGTAGATCAACACTTGGTCCAGGCGTCTGGCCCAAGCGGGGTCTGCCTGTTCGGCACGCCGGTAGATCATCATGAAACCGTATTGCTGGCGCACGAAATGGAATGCTGCCAGATAGGCCAGAGTGCGCCAGAACAACATGTCCCCGAGCCTGTACAAGACTACCCCCAAGACGAAGCCCAGCAGTGGCGTCAACACATATAGCGCCTGTCGTGCGCGGAGCTCGCCTCGATCCAGGTAGGTGCGGAATAACGTACTCCAGACGTGGCCCACGTCCACCCCAACGATGAGGAGCAACCACAACAGCGGCGGCATCTCTGCGATGGCCCGGACCGAATCGCCCAGAGTCAGCACCACCGCCGTGACCAGGAATGCTGGAGCCAAGATGAAGGTCGAGTCTAGGCCGGCAGAATGGACCCAAGGTTGTTTCATACCCGTAGCCCCAGATGGTCGAGGACACCCTCGGCTGCCTTCACGCCGAAGGTGTAGGCCTCCTCGAAGATGGATATCCCGGCCATGTCCGAATGGGCAAAAAAAATGGGAGGGTGTTGCCGAAGAGCCTGCTGGCGCGCCTCGCCCCAGATGAATCCTGGCCGGGGACGGATCATGGCATGGCCCCACAGCCTGAGGTCGATGCGCCGGATAGCGCCCTTCAGTTCTGGGTGCAGGTGCAGCACCTCGGTCTGGATTAGGTGTTTCCATTCCTCGGTGGAGCGTCCCAGGGCCTGTTGGCGGGCGGCGGCGGGTGGCAGGTGATCGAGGGGCCAGTACCAGGTGATGACTGTTTGTTTTGGCCGCATCGCCAAGCTTTGGTGGGTCGACACTACGTAGCCCAGCATGGCACTGCCGTAGACCACGTTGTCCCAAGCCAAGTCGGCGCCAGGGCCGGAGGGCAGGTGGTCAAGGCTAAGGTTGGCGACCAGCCAAGGGGAATATTCGAACCCTTGGTCGTTGGTGGCAAAACGGCCACCATGCAAAAGCCGCTTGGCAACGAAGCGCGGCACCGCCAGAACAACGGCACGCGCCCGCACCCGGACGACCCGGTTCTCGTCCGGCAGATAGAGATCGACAGTGGGCCGTTCGCCGTCTTTCACCCGGATAGCCAGGGCGCGGGTGCGGACATGGTCGGCGATGGCTGTTCGTAGCTTGTCCACCAGCCAGCCGTTGCCCGCTGCCCAAGTCAGCACAGTGTCGTGTTCCGCGTTGGAGGCACGGCCGTTGCGGGAGGCGAAGTAGTGGATGCCGGCCCAGGCAGATACATGGTCGAGGCCGGCGCCGTAGTCGTCCCGGCAACTGTAATCCAGCAGCCAGCGCAGGTGCTCACCCTGATAGCCTTCCCGGTCGAGCCAGGCACGGAAGCTCAGGCGGTCTAGGGCACGCAGCTCGGGGTCGCCAGAACTGGTGTCGATGGGAATAGAAAAGGCACGCCGGCCATCCTTGCCCCTTAGGGCCTTGTAGGCTGCCATGTGGTCGAAGAAGCGCTGGTATTCGGCCCGTTCGTTGGCACCAACACCCAGCAATGGTACCAAGCCGTCCTGCCAGCGGCCGTGTAGGTAAAGGCGTTCATCCGGGTCGGCGCACAGCATGTAGTCGTCGTAGACGGGCAGTCCGGCCGGATCGTAGCCGGTGATCACGCCCAGCCGCTCGAAAAGCCGTCGAACCTCGACGGACTCCTTGGTGGGCAGTGGCACGTAGTGGGCACCCCAAGGATAGGCGGAAATGGCGTTCGCGCCGGAACGGGAGTTGCCGCCCACTTCTTCTTCCAGTTCCGCCAGCAGGAAATCGGCGCTGGCGTCGCGCAGGCGCAGGCCGGCTGCCAAGCCGGCAATGCCTCCGCCCACCACCAGCACATCGGTAGTCAGGGTTTCGCTGGGGGCGGGAAAAGTGCCGCCGCGCAGGCGGTGGCCCAGTGCATGGTCGGCGCCTAGTAGCTCACCCGGCACGGTTTCTGGCGCGCGGTGGAGCCAGACACCTGCCGCGGCGGCTCCAGCCAGACCGGCGGCACTCGTTAGCCAATGGCGGCGGTTCATGGCTGACCTCTACCAGGCATTCTGATAGGCCGACCATTCCTCGTCGAAATGGCGTACCAGTAACTGGTTGTCGAGACGCTGCACACCACCTTCCACATAGGCCATGTCGGCGGGGAAGTGCAGCATGTTGGCGGTTTCCTCGGCATTCACGAAGCGCAGCCCGGTGGGGTAGTGCCCGGGTGCCCTCCATGGCCGCTGGCCGGCTAGCAGGAAGCCCCATTCGCCGAAGGAGGGTACATAGGTATGGTAAGGCGTGACTTGGTAGCCCGCTGCCGCCAGGGTATCGGCGACGCACCAGTAGGTCTTGCGGGCCACCAGGGGTGAGGTGCTCTGCACCACGATGCGGCTTTCGGCTTTGAGGAGGTCGTGCAGGGCCCGGTAGAAGGTCAAGGAATACAGTTTGCCAATGGAATAGTTGGATGGGTCGGGCAGGTCGATCAAGACGGCGTCGAAGGCTGGTTCGCCCGCCGCCGCCGCGTCCCGCAGCCAGACAAAGGCGTCCCGATTGACGATGTGCAGCTTGGGCGAGGCTAAGGCGTCGTGATTCAGGGCTGTGAGCAGCGGGTTGCTAGCGAACAGCTTGGTCATGGCCGGATCCAGATCCACCATGACTACCTGTTGGACGCTGGTGTACTTCAGTATCTCCCGGAGCGCTAGGCCGTCACCGCCGCCAATGATCAGCACCCGCTTGGGTTGCGCAAGGGAGGCCATCAGCGGATGCACGAGGGCCTCGTGGTAGCGGTATTCATCCAGGCTGGAGAATTGTAGGTTGCCGTTTAGGTAGAGGCGCAAGTCTTGGCCGGAGCGGGTCAGCACAATACGTTGGTAGGGGGTGGACTGGGCGTGGATGACCTTGCCCGGATAGGTGGCGGCCTCCGCCGTGCCGGTAATGTCCTCGGCGTGGATGAAGCCGGCCAGCAGGGCCAGCAGCACCGCTAAGGCTAGGCCGCGCTGGGGCCGGGCACCAGGAATATCCGGCCAAGTGAACAGCAGCCAGACTGCCACCATGACGTTCAGCATGCCGAACAGGAAGCCGGTTTGGATTAGGCCCAGATGGGGCACCAACAGGAGCGGAAACAGAATGGAGGCGAACAGGGCGCCAGCGTAATCGAAGGTGAACACACGGGAGACTAGGTCGCTGAACTCGAAGCGATCCTTAAGGATGCGCAGCAACAGGGGAATTTCGATGCCCACTAGGATGCCCACCGCCAGCACGTCAGCGTAGAGCACGATGCGGAACATCTCCACCCGCTCGAAGAGCAGGAACAACAATGCGGCCGAGCCGCCGCCCAAGGCTCCAACCAGGATTTCCACCTGGGCGAACACCCCAACCAGGTTGCGGCGGACATAGCGGGACAGCCACGAGCCGATACCCATAGCGGAGAGATAGGCACCGATGACAGTGGAGAACTGGGTGACCGAGTCGCCCAGCAGGTAACTCGCCAGAGTTCCGGCGACCAACTCATACACCAGCCCGCAGGTGGCGATGACAAAGACCGAGACGAGTAGCAGCGGGGCCAATGCCTAACCTATTTCGTTGGGGAGAAGGGGGGCGCCGTCAGCCATGCACGGCTGCACCGATAATGATAGCGATGCCCAGCATCACAGCACCCAGGAACACTGCCAAGGCGATGTTCTGTTTCTCGGTGAGTTCCTGCCAGAGGTCGACTTTAGGCGTAAAGAATTCCAGGATGCCGAAGCAGAGGGCGAAGAAGCCCACCCCGACGGCGGAGAACAATACGGCGTTGAGGACAAATTTCCACTGGATCAGGTCTTCCATGACGGCTCCTATTTGTGGCTAATCTGGCCGGTCGCAGATCGGGCGGCCGGGTCGCTGTTGTTGAAAAGGCTGGAAACCATGTAGCCCCGCGCGTTTGCCCAAGTCATGGCAAATACTAGGCAGACGGCGAGAAACTGGTAGAAGCGGGGCAGTTTACTCATCTTCGCCATTCAACGAATTCTTGATGCCGGCATAGACCTTCGGCATGTAGTCGCTCTCCGACCAGCGTGTGTATTCGAAGCTGTGGTGGCGAAGCCAGAGGAACAGGGGATAAGGTAGCAAGGCCAGCATGAGGACCAACCAGTTGGACCAGATGGGCGCGTCGCTGTATAGGCGTTCGCTGAAGGTTTGCCTGCCTGGCTGGCTCTTGTGGAAAACGCCAGCGTCGGGATCCAGGACCAGGCGGTACTGACCGGCGGGAACGGACGAGAAGCAATTGGAGGCTGCATTGTTGCCTTCGTGCCAGCGTTCGCCACCATCGTAACCTTCGTAGAATTCCATGCTCTGGAGTAGGTTGCGCTGTTCCTGGGTGGTTTCGTTGACCAAGGTAACACCCAATTCCGCCCAGTCGTTGCGAAGAACCGCCGTACTCTCCAGGCAGACGTTGGCGAGGCCCTTATGCAAGGTGAAGGGCGGACTGACATGGGTGCGCTCGGTGGTCTCAGGGTCGACGTCGAAGGTCTCCACGTAGACAAGCTGGTTGGCCGCGAAGAACGCTTGGCCGAACTGGATAAGGGTGGCCACCAGAACGGCCCACATGGCAATGCGCAACACGTCGGGCATGCGCTGGGAAAAAGGCGACGGTTGGTTGGCGGCGACGCCACGCGATTTCGGCATGGCGTTCGGATCGAGTTGGAAGGCGGCCGCGATCTCCGTGGCCGGGATATAGATGCCCAAGGCTGTGTTGATCTCGTCCGCATCCCGTTCCACCGACAGCACGTACGGCGGGGCGATGCTGTCCGTGACATGCACCGTATCGCCTTTCTTGACCCGCCAATAGAATTCCCCAAGCACGTAGTCCACCCGAACCTGGCCATCGAAGAAGCGCTCGAAACGGGCACCACGGGGCAACGGCATGCCGCGCTTGATCACCCGGTACAGGGTCCAGTGTCCCTCGGCCTGGGCCAGGAAGCGGAAGCCGTAACGGGGGTTGTAGAGCAGATATTCGTCCCAGGCGTAGCGGGCTTCCTTAGAGGAGCCGCTGCTGCGCGCCTGATAACCCACCACCTCCCAAAGGTTGCCTTCCAGAGTGGCCCGGCTGCCTAGGGGGATCAGTAAAGTGCGCTTGCTTTGCCAAGCCTTCTCGAGCAGCTTAATGTCTTCCCGCGCCACATCCAGCAGCGAACCGCATTGCTGGCAGACCACGCTGACGCTGAGGCCTGCTGCCCGCAAGGTGACGGCGCCGCCGCAGTTGGGACATTTGAGTACGCAGGGCTTGCCGGGCGTGTCCATCACCAACCCTCCAGAGGTCGGATGTTGCTCAGCTTCAACTCGTCCCACCCCACGTAGCGGCCTTGATAGAGTCGGCCTGTTTTCTGGTAGACCTCGAGGCTGGCGAAGCGTGCAGTGCCTTCCAAGTCGATGGATACCGCCTGACGACCCCGGTTAGCCAAAAAGGGCAGTTCCCCTTCGCTGCCGAGACAAGTGGTCTGTTTAATGTCGGCCACTTCATAGGTCTGGTCACCCACCTGAACTCGTTCGCCGGCCTTGGGTTTCCAGGTGGCGAAATCCCGGTCGATCAGGTTTTGTCCGTCATGCTCCAAGGGTACTTCGAAGCAGGCGGCGAAAAAGCCCTGCGCTTCCGCTAGCCAGCCTTTACGGGCGTGTTCCGTGACCATAAACCACTCGTTCCAGGCACCGTCCCGCCAGCCGATCCGCAACCGGCCCAGAAGGGCGAAGCCGACGCCGTCCAGCACGCCTTGGGCGCCGATCCGGAGCGGGCTCATGTCCGGCGGCAGGGTGGCCATCTTGCCGAACGCCTCTATGCCCACGTCCCGACACAGGATCATGCTTTGGCAATGAGCGCAGACGGCGTAGACAGAAACGCTGGCGTGAAAGGTCACCGGCGCCCCGCAGGAGGGGCAGTTGAAAACGCGCATCGTTCGCGCCTTATTGGATACGGCTCAGTAATTCCTTCTTCTTGGCGTCGAACTCTTCTTGGCTGATCAGGCCCTTGGCCAGTAGGCCGCCCAGTTTTTCGATCAAGGCGATGGGGTCTTCCTGGGGGGTCGGGGTGGCGGGACTGGCGGGCGCACCGTTCATTGCCTGGGCCATGGCTAGGCCAGCCCCCATTCCGGCGCCGATACCGGCGATGCCGCCGGGATTCTCCGCTGCCAACGGGATGGCGTCGGCGGTCTGAAAGCGGGTGTACTGGCCCAGATCACCTACCATGCGCTGGGATGCAGCCCGGTCCAGATGCTTTTCGAGTTCCTCCGGCAGGGACAAGCTTTGCAGGAAGAAGCTGGCTAGTTCCAGGCCATACTCCTTGAAGGCCGGCGCGATGGCTTCCTTGAGCCGTTCGGAGAAGGCCGCCTGGTTGGCGGCCATGTCCACGAAGGCGACCGCGCTGCCACCCAGAAAGCTGCCGAGGGCGGTGAGCACCATGGCCCGCAGTTGACCGTCCAGGTCGCCCACGGTATAGAGAGGGGAAGTGCCGGACAGCTTTCGCCAGAAGGGCTCCAGTTCGGCGATGCGATAGGAATAGGTGCCAAAGGCACGGATGCGCAGGGGGCCGAACTCCTTGTCCCGCACGGTGATGGGCTGGGTAGTGCCCCATTTGCGGTCGATATGTTCACGCAGGCTGAAGTAGTAGACGTCAGATTTGAAAGGCGACGCGAAGAATTTGTCCCAGTTCTTCAGATAGGTGAGCACCGGAAGAGTCTGGGTGGTGAGGGTGTAGGTGCCGGCGTCGAACCGGTCAGCGAAGCGGCCCTCGTCGATGAACACAGCCTGCTGGGTCTCGCGTACCACGAGCTGCGCGCCATTCTGGATTTCCATGTCAGCCATGGGATAGCGCCAGGCTAGAACACCCGCCTCGTCCTCTGTCCACTGGATGACGTCGATGAACTGTTTGGCGACAAAATCGAACAGCCCCATGAATATATCCCCCTGACTTTATTGGATTCTTGCTATTGCTGGCACTGGAGATGCCAAGATAGAAAATCCTACCGCAACTTGTTGTCCCCGCCCAGTGCTATATAGGGGTGTATTGACCGTCGCTCACATAGAAGCAAGGCGCGATATTATCGGAAGGGCGAGATATGGGACATCTGAGGCCCAACCCATCCATCAACACGGACGCTGAATGTTACTTTGACCGGTAAGTGTCTGCGGATTCAACCGGTGGATGCAACACACTAGAAACTGCGTAAGCAGAAGGAGTGTTGCAGATGAAATACAGGACACGGACCAACTACTCGGAGAGCCAGAAGGCCTTGATGTGGGAGCGCTGGCAAAAGGGTGATTCACTGCAGCAGATTGCCCAGCTTTTTGATCGGAACCATTCGACGGTACAAGGGATTCTTTCCAGGACTGGCGGGATACGACCCGCTTCACGTCGTCGTTCGAGATTGGCGCTGACCTTGGCTGAACGTGAAGAAATTTCACGTGCGGGAGTGACCGGCCAGTCGATACGCTCGGTTGCAAAACGTACGCGCAACCTATCCGGACATTGGACCGATTGAATTATGCTCGCGCTGCGGCAAGCCAGTCGACATGACCAAGTTCCACTTGACGTATGTGGAATCGATCCTTGAGCAAGAATGGGAGCGCATGAGCGCGAGCGTCCTTGAGTCGGTTGTCTTGGCCGTTCTGTGTAACGCATGCTCACCGCCGCCGAGCCGACTGATCGCAGAAGTGGATTTTCCGGTAGAAGAGCAGATGACAGCGGCCAAGGACAATACGTCACTGCCATGAGGTAAGCTGGTCAGGCACCTGCTGCACAGGGTTTTTGGTATCGCTTTGGCCAGGCGGACAGTTGGAACCGTGGCGCTTATTTATGCAGAAATTCATCACCGTGCCGTTTTTTCAAGCCGTAACGCTGGAGCCCGGCGATGAAAATCGTGGCTAACTTATTGATTTATTTGATGCTCAAGAGACACTATTTTCGTGGCATATCAGTTAGCGTAAGTAAACGGAAATAACGTCAAGAGAAGTCATTCTACGAGACAGAATTTTCGAAATTGGCAGCGCCGTAAGGCCAACCGATCTGGTTGGCCTTTTCTTTGGGGAAAGAAGAAGCAAGGAAAACTTGAATGTGGGATTGGCCGAAGGCTATCCACCATCATTCCCAATGGTCTGGGCCAGAAGCCGTGCCGTGTATTTCCGGACTCTCGATATAAATTCTGCGGTTTTCCAGGCTTAGAAAGCCTCTTCGCTTTAGCTTGCTGAGCATGCCGGTAACCGTTTGGCGCGTCGTGCCGACCATATCGGCAATTTCTTGGTGGGTAAGGGTGATGTCGAGATGGATATCCTGCCCAACGTGGACTCCGTGGCGCGCACTCAAACGTAGAATCAACTTCATGATGCGGGTCTCAACGTCGTCATTAACCAGATTGACGATGACTTCACTCAGGGTGCGCATACGGCATGACAACACCTGCATGACAAGATGCAGGGAATCAGGATGGTCGCGAAGAAACCCAGAAAACTGGCTTTGCGACAATTTAAGCACCTCCGATGCCTCGCACACGTGTGCATGCACCACGCGTCCTCCCCCCTGTGCCACTTCTGCAAGGCCGAACATTTCACCTGCAAAGCAGAACCACAGAATGACTTCCTTGCCGGTATGCGACGGCTGGCAAATCTTGACTCGGCCTTTGCGAAGGAAATAGACGTGCTTGCCCGGTGCCCCTGCACGGAACACGAATTCGCCCTTGGAAAAACGCTGCATCGTGCCGAGGGAAAGCAATGCCTCCCGGTCTTCCCCGCTCATGCGGGCGAGTATGTCGGTTTGCTGATCAAGTGGCATGTGCATCCTCTGTTGGATTGCCGTGCCTAAAACGACATTTTCTTTAATGCCGGAAATGTCAGTTGGCCGACATACTTTCCCCGAGATGGCCAGAATACTACTTATGCCGCTTCGGGAGTGTAAAGGGGTTGGTGTCCGAGGTCGGAGAACCACAAAACAGGAAAGGGACATTGTCGGTGTCCCTCATAACGGAGTTCTACCCTGATGGAGGTTACGATGCCTTACGACTCTCGAGCCCGATGCTTCTCTTCTTCTCTTTTCCTCAACATTTGGGCGCTGTTGGCTGCAGTGATCGTCACGACCCCTGTATGGGCGGCTGACGTGACACCCAAGATGCAACCCAAGATCGATGCCTATAAAAAGCAGGCGGCCGTGTGGGCCATGGACCCTGTCATTGTGAAAGCCGTGAAGGAGTCCAACGCCAAAGGCCCGATTCCCATGTTGGGCAATGCCAAGTGGCGGGAGTTGAAGGAAAGCGATCCCATCGTCAAAGGCTTGGTCGACAATCCGGCCGGGCAGCGCCTGACCAAGTGGATGAATGCCGATCCCAAGGGGATCAATAAGATCGTACTCTCGGGCGACAAGAGCCATCGCGTCGCTTTTACGTCCATGCCGGCGATTTATATCGGCAAGGGCAAGCCAAACTTCGACGAATCGTTCAGCGGAAAAGTGTGGCAACAGGGTGAATCCAAACCCGACCCCAGCACCAATATCGAATCGGTGCAAATTTCCGCACCCGTGAAAAATGGCAATGATGTGATCGGCGTGCTGCTGGTGTCGCTGACTGCAGCCAATCTGCAATAGGGGGCCTTATGAGCGAACAAGTTCAGAGCGGCGGTTTTATCGCCAACTGGGGCAGCAACATTCGTGATTCCGGCCGATCGCCCGGCAAGTGTGCGTGCGGGTTCATTGCCGCCTGGATCGCGTTCTTTTTGATTCTTTGGGTGATGCCTGCGCCAGAGGGACTTTCCACCGCGGGCAAGGCAACGCTGGCAGTCATGGTATGGGCATGTCTCATGTGGATTACCGAAGCGATCCCGGTCGGCGTATCCGGAATGTTGATCCCTATGCTGCTGGTGATGACTGGTGCGATCGACAAGTTTCCCAAGGCGGCCAGCGGTTTTTCCACGCCGGTGGTGTTTCTGTGTCTGGCGGCATTTATTTTTGCTGCTGTGATGCAGGCAGCCGGTCTGGATCGACGCATCGCGCTGGGGATGCTACACAAGCTCAAGGTACGAACGGTCAATGGCGTGATCTGGGCGATGTTCGGTGCCAACTTGCTGTTGTCGTTGATTATTCCAGCAGCCAACGCACGTGCCGCGACGCTGTTGCCGGTGGTGAATGGCATTACGAATATGTTCGGCGATACACCGGAAGAACGTGCCGGCAAGAAGGCCATCGTCATCCAGACGCTGGTCTATGGTTCGATGATCAGCGGCATGTGCATCATGACCGCGCACCTGCCCAATCTGGTGATTGTCGGCCTGCTCGACACCGAGCTTGCGCTACACCTGTCCTACATCGACTGGTTCAAGCTGCAATGGCCCTATCTCGGCATGTTTGTCATTACCCAGTGGTGGATGCAGCGCTACTTCAAAACGCATGGCGTGGGCGTACATGGGGGCTATGAGGCAGTGCAAAGGCAGTACGCGGAACAGCCGAAGACCAGTCAGGCGGAATGGCTCATTCTCGTGGTATTCGGCGTGATCGCGCTATTGTGGGTGACGGAATCCTGGCACGGCATCAAATCGCACAATGCGGCGCTGATGGGGTTGGCGGTATTGTTC
The DNA here is from genome assembly GCA_002343685.1 of Thiobacillus denitrificans. Taxonomy (GTDB): domain Bacteria; phylum Pseudomonadota; class Gammaproteobacteria; order Burkholderiales; family Thiobacillaceae; genus Thiobacillus; species Thiobacillus denitrificans_A. The sequence continues at coordinate 109,228 of DDRS01000031.1, forward strand.
ATGCCCGGCATGTTCGGCTTCAAGTGGAAAGAACTGCAGGATCGCACTATCTGGGGCACGTTCCTGTTGCTTGCGGGCGCGCTTTCGATGTCGTCCGCAATGGGCAGTACCGGGCTTGCGCAATGGCTGTCGGACATCATTCATCCGCTGGCGACGGGCCATCCGTGGTGGATGGTGCTGCTGATCCTGATGGCGGGCACGCATGTGATCCGGCTTGGCATGCTGTCGAATGTGGCGGCAATCACCATGCTGGCACCGATCCTGCTGGCGCTTGCACCCAAGCTTGGATTGCACCCGGTGGCGTTCACCATGCTTGTATCCGACACCGACACCTTCGCCTACATCCTGCCCACGCAAATCACGGCGGCGGTCATCGCCTATAGCAGCGGCACCTTCAGCATGGCTGACTATGCGAAAGTGGGTTGGGTATCCGTGCTGATCGCGATCGCCTACGGCATCTGTGTCATGGCGCCATGGTATGCATTCATGGGTATCCCGGTATGGGATCCAACAGCACCTTGGCCCTTCCAATAAATCTGCTCTGATCGACACATCCCCAACCGACGCTCATTCGGCTGGGGATGTGCCTGGCCGTATTTGTAAAACGAGGAAGACAACATGAAGAAAATGACCGACGCCGAACTGAAAGAAAAACTTGGCGACTACATTGCGCCGCAAGGCCTGTATCAGATCACCAAGGACATGCCTTTCCTGGGAAAAGTCTCGTGCAACATCGAGCGCATGGAGGCGGGTTCCTGGCAGGAAATCATCATCGATTACGAACTCGGTGCCTCGGGCATGGCCGACGGATCCTGGTTCAAGGCGACGTTTCGCTTCTATTCCGACTGGGCGCTGTTCCAGAACACCGATCCGGCTGGTGCCAACTACATCTCTGCCGAATATCACGCCGCGCCGACTATTCCCGGCCAGTCACCGGCGACTGTGCAGAAGCTCAGCGTGCGCTTCGATCAGAAGGGCCATGAGCGGCCATTTCAGAAAGCGGTGATCGTCGATACTTACGACGGTTACCTCAAGGCTGGCGACCACATCATCATCCGCCTGGGCGACCGGCGTTTTGGCGGTGCCGGTACGCGCGTGCAGACTTTCGTCGAGGAGAGTTTCCGCATCCGCTGCTATGTCGACCCCCTTGGCACCTCGCGCTTCGCCTCCATTGGCGAAGACCTGGTGATCGATATCAAACCCGGCGCACCGGCGCAACTGATGTGGGCCGGCTCTCGTATCGTTCGCGCAAACGAAAAATTTCCGCTGCGGCTGCGCAGCGAGGATCAGTGGGGGAATACCTGCTGGAATCGCGGCGACAAGGTGCGGGTCAACGCGACGTTGAACGGTAAGCCGGTGTACGACAAAGAGAGGGCACTGGCGGAAAAGGGCTGGGCCGTATTATTGCTGGACGACTTGCCGACGCAGGAGGCCGGCGAATTGGCGGTCACCGCCCATCTACCCGAACACCCCTGGGTCAAGCCGGCGGTCTTTTATGTCACGGTGGACGAGGCGTTGGCGGTGCCGCGTATTTACTACTGCGATCTGCATGTGCATTCCGAAGACACGATCGGCACCAATACCACGAGCTATAACCTCACTTACGGTCGCGATGTAAGCGGTCTGGACATCCTGGCTTTTGCGCATAACGACTTCAATATCACCACGGAGAAGTGGAAGAGTACGGTCGAACTGATTCATTCGATCACTGCGGACGGCAGCTTCGTGGCGTATCCCGGCACCGAGTGGTGCGGATCGAGTTGTGCCGGGGGCGATCACAACGTCGTATTCCTGCACGACGGTGAACCGGAATTCCCGTACCTCAAAACCGGCGAGCATGTACGCTCGGTGGAATGGAACGAAGACATGCGCTCGGCTACCGTCGAGCCGGGTGCATGGCCGCTGGAGGAGTTATGGGTTGCCTATGCGAAAGACCCGGATGGCCATCTGCTGATTCCGCACGTGGGCGGTCGGCGCTGCATTCTCGACTGGCATCATCCCAAGCTGGAGCGGCTGATCGAGATCGGCTCCAGCTGGGGTCATTTCGGCTGGCTATATCAGGATGCGATGGGCCGAGGCTACAAAATCGGCGCGTCCATGGCCGGCGACGAGCATCGCGGCCGCTGTGGCGGCGGCGTGCCCGGCACGGCGGTGTTTGGCACCAAGGGTGGCATCTCCGGCGTCATTGCGCCGGAACTTTCCCGCAAGGCCATCGCGCAGGCTCTGCGTGCGCGCCATACCTTTGCGTCCACCGGCGAGCGCAGCTATGGCCTGATTCGCTGCAATGAGCACATCATGGGCGATGAGTTTGCGCACAAGGGCCCGGCGACGGTTGACTATCGTTTCCTTGGCGATGCGGGCTGGGACGAGATCATCGCCTTCGACCACGCCGGCGAAATCTGGCGCCGCAACCTGCAACAGGAACTCGGCTACTCCGAGCGCAAGATTCGCTTTCGTTGGGGCGGCGCGCGGGTCAAGGATCGCTATCGCTGGGCAGCTTGGAAGGGCAAGGTCACCATCACCAATGCGGTAATCAACGATTTCACCGGCCGCGGCTTCGAACACCTCGAAGAAACCTGCTGGCGCGAATCGGCCACCACGGTGGGTTTCAGGAGCGATACCTATGGCGACGTGGATGCCATCGAGCTCGACGTGTCGCATCTGGCCACGGCAAGGATTCGCGTCGAAGGCACGATAGACGGTTATGTGAAAGTTGGCGATCCGCTCAAGGGTAATCCCTTCGTGCACTGCCCGACATTCGAATGGGAGATCACCGGGGCGGAGCTGCTGGAAGCCGCGCGGCTCAAGAAGGATCTGCCGGGGGTGGAAATGTTTCTCGCTTTCGAACGGATGAGTGATTCACCCGCACCGCGGGAAGTCAGCGGCACGCTCAACATTGACCCGCACAATGGTCCGCACGGCCATCGCCCGGTTTACTTTTTTGGAAGGCAGATCGATGATGCAAAAGTATGGACTTCAGCGCTATTCATCGCATTTGATGGATGAACAGCTTCTCCCACAAGGAAACAACGGATGGCCAAGAAAACACCATCAGCTTTTTCTTTCTTGCGTTCTTGGCGGGTAAGGCTGTTTAGCATGCCATGCCCATAAATCCATTGAACTGGCCGGATGAAACCGCTCGGCCAAGGAGCCCCGATGAGCCGTGTTTTTCTCAGCCCGGCTCGAACATCTGCCTGGATTTTCACGGCGATCCGATGCGCGCGCGCCTGGTGATTTTTTCCGACGGCAACCATCATATGGCGCTGCAGGAAACGTTGCGTGCCTTTCTATTGAAATTCCCCGAGGCGGGCGATGTCTTCTATGTCACCACCCCACCGCGCGTGGCGCTGCAAATGCTTCAGGCGGGGTGTCTGAATATCGGCAATCTCCGACTGTCGATAACGCCGCATGTCTTCATCAGCCCGCCGGCAGTGCTCGACCAACTGATAGCGGAGAAACGCATGACCGCTTATCAGCCTTTCATGCATAGCCGTGGTGTGGTGCTACTCGTACGCAAGGGTAATCCGAAGAACATCGGCGGCCTCCGGGATTTGCTGCGCGAGGATGTGAGGGTGTTTTTATCCAGTCCCGTCAACGAAAAAGTCAGCTACCAGATATACACGGATTGTCTGCGGCGACTGGCCTTGCATGAGAAAATTTCGCTGGACTTTCTTGCCCATCCACCGGCTTGTCCGGGCACGTCCAACGTGATCTACGGGGAGGCCATTCATCATCGCGAAGCGCCTCAGGCGTTGATGGATGGACGGGCAGATGCGGCATTGGTGTTCTATCACCTGGCGTTGCGCTATCAGCGTATCTTTCCTGAACGGTTTGATTCAGTTTGGCCAACCGGTTCCCAGGGTAATCAGCATTGCGATATCAACCGCTTCGGTTTCGGCTTGGTGGGAGATGGCGGACCGTGGGGCAGTAAGCTCGGTGCGTTCCTAATGACGGATGAAGTGACGTCGATCTATGCTGCGCATGGCTTGGAACGCGCCGGGTGAAACCCGTTATAGCTGTGATCAGCTCATCGACTCAGGATGTGCTCCGCCAACTCATGTCGCCAAAGCCTCCCAAATCGCAGTTCTCTAAACAGTAGACGCCAGAGCCCATCTGCGCGGACCGTTGCTCAGGGACGACATTTGTAGATCGCGAAGGTGCGCTTGCCAATCTCGGGCCTGTCGCCAGCTACAACCGTGTCGCCGCCCTGGCTCACGGCTTCGTTTCGTGCCAGCTGCAGCAGGTTGGCGTCGACATTGTCGACGCCCCGGCTGATGAATCCGACTTCAGCCAGGACGCTGACCGTGGTCTTTCCAATGGCTTTGCACTGCCCTACCTGATCGGCCCGGGCAACGGCAACTTGCTCGGACCCTTGCCGGACTTCGATCAAGCTGCTGGCGCAACCGCTCAATGCCAGGGGCATCAGGACGGCGGCGACAAGCTTTCCTTGGGAGATTTGCAGAAACGTATTCATTTTCAGTTAAGCGCTCCGTCCTTATCCGCACGATCCTGGTCTGACTGACCGTCATGCCATTCGTTCAGGCGGCCTGCATCACGCAATAGCCCGGCAGCGCCGGACCCATTCATGCTCGATAGTTGAACTGCGCGTCAAATTGGAGAGGGAGGGGCTTCAAGCCAGGCTTGCAGCGTGGCACGCAAGCGATCTTCCTGCACCGGCAGCGTCAGGGCGGCGTCGATGCGCAGTCGTGCGCTGACCTTGTCGAGCACGGCCTGGTGAGCCGTTTCGTAAAAAACCAGGATGCGGGTATTGGGCGCGCTCTGCACGGCGGCCAGTAGCGATTCGAGATTGGACAGCCGGTCGCGGAAATCCGTCTGGTGGTAAAAGTCCGCCACGATGACGACAGGTGGGGTTTTGCGTATCAGGCTGATGGCCTTGCGTTCCGACCATTCGCTGACGACGCTGAAACCCAGTTCCTGATAGAGCTTCTTGTAGCTTGCCGTGCCGATGAAGGCATTGAGCATGAGCAGCCGGGGCGGCGCGCTCATGCAGGGGTTTTTTTGCTGGCCGCTTTCTTGGTCGTGGCCTTTTTGGCAGCTGGCTTTTTCGTCGCGGGTTTCTTCGTTTCGTCCGCGTCGGCGGCCTTGGCTTTCTTCGCCGCGGGCTTGGCGGCAGCCTTCTTCGTCGGCTTCTTGACGGGCCCTTTGGCCACGCGCGCGGCGATCAGTCCGAGCGCCTCATCCAGCGTGATCTCTTCCGGCGTGATGTCCTTGGGCAGCGTGGCGTTGGTGCTGCCGTGCTTCACATAGGGTCCGTAGCGGCCGCTGCGCACGGTGATGTCCTTGCCGTCTTCCGGGTGCGGGCCCAGATTCTTCAGCACCGAGGCGGTGGAGTCGGCGCCGCGCGGGGCGCGTTCCATCGCCAGCACTTCGAGCGCGCGTGGCAGGTCGATCTCGTACACGCTGTCGGTCTTGGGGATCGACTTGAACTTGCCGTCGTGCAGCAGGTACGGACCGAAGCGGCCATTGTTGGCGACGATCGGCAGGCCGGTGGTCGGATGGTGCCCCACTTCGCGCGGCAGCGAGAGGAATTTCAGCGCCAGCTCGAGCGTCGCGCTGTCCAGCGGAATCTCCTTCGGCCACGAGGCGCGGCGCGGCTTCGGCGCTTTCTTGTCCTCGGGCATCTCGCCAATCTGAACGTAGGGACCGAAGCGGCCGGACAGCAGCTTGATGTCGAGACCGCTGGCGGGATCCTGGCCGAGGATGTTGTCGCCCTCGGCAGTGGCTGCATGCAGCGGGCGCGTGTAATCGCACTCCGGATAGCCGGAGCAGCCGATGAAGAGACCGCGCTTGCTCGCCTGCATGAAGAGCGGTTTGCCGCACTTGGGGCAGGCTTCGAGGATGGGGCAGCCGCGCTCGACCTCCTGCTTGGCCTTCAGTTCGCCGTCGAAGCCTTTCCAGAACTCGCCCAGCAGCTGCGACCATACGCGCTTGCCGTTGGAGACGTCGTCGAGCTTGTCTTCCAGCTTGGCGGTGAAGTCGTAGTCGACGTAATGGGTGAAATGCCGGGTCAGGAAACAGTTGACCAGGCGGCCGATGTCGGTCGGCTGGAAGCGCTTCTTTTCCAGCACCACATATTCGCGATCCTGCAGCGTGGAAATGATGCTGGCGTAGGTCGAGGGGCGGCCGATGCCATATTCCTCCAGGGCTTTGACGAGACTCGCCTCCGTGTAACGCGGCGGCGGCTGGGTGAAGTGCTGCTCGCCATAGAGCTTGTCGACCGGCAGGGTTTCGCCCTCGGTCAGTGCCGGCAGCTTCGACTCCTCTTCATCCTCGTCGTCCTGGTAGACGGCCAGGAAGCCGGCGAATGCCAGGGTCTGCCCGGTGGCGCGGAAGGTGCCCTCGCCCACCGTGATGTCGGCGGCGACCGTGTCGAATTGCGCGGGTGTCATCTGGCAGGCGACGGTGCGCTTCCAGATCAGTTCGTAGAGCTTGGCCTGGTCATGCGACAGAAATTGCTTCACCGCTTCCGGTGTGCGCGTCACTGACGTCGGACGCACCGCCTCGTGCGCTTCCTGGGCGTTCTTGGTCTTGGCCTTGTAGGTGATGGCGGCCGGCGGCAGGAATGCCTTGTCGAAGTTAGCACCCACATACTTGCGGATGTCAGTGATGGCTTCCTGCGCCAGGTTGACCGAGTCGGTCCGCATGTAGGTGATGAGGCCGACCGGGCCTTCGCCGAGGTCGATCCCTTCGTACAACTGCTGGGCGGTACGCATCACGCGGTCGGTGGTCATGCCGAGCTGGCGCACCCCGGCCTGCTGCAACGTCGATGTGGTGAACGGGGCGCCGGGATGGCGGGCGCGGCGCTTCTTCTCGATGCGCATGACGCGGGCATCCCTGCCCTCCAGCATGGCCAGCCATTCCTTGCTGCGCGCCTCGTGCTCGACCGTGAACTGCTCGAGTTTTTCGCCCTTGAAGTGGGTGAGCTTGGCGGTGAACGGCTGTTCACCTTTATGCGTGTCGAGGTGCAGTGTCCAGTACTCGCGCGGCACGAAGGCCTCGATTTCCTCCTCGCGCTCGACGATCATGCGCAGGGCAGGCGATTGCACGCGCCCAGCGCTCAAACCCGGGCTGATCTTGCGCCACAGCAGCGGCGACAGGTTGAAGCCCACCAGATAATCGAGCGCGCGCCGGGCCTGCTGCGCGTCGACCAGATCCGACGCAATCTCGCGCGGGTGGCGCACGGCATCCTGGATCGCCGATTCGGTGATTTCGTAGAAGGCCACGCGCTTCATCGGCGTCTTGACCTTGCGTTCCTTGAGGATTTCGCTGATATGCCAGGAAATCGCTTCGCCTTCTCTATCCGGGTCGGTGGCCAGCAGCACTTCGTCGGCCTTCTTGGCGGCCTTGACGATGGCCTCGACGTGCTTGGCATTGCGCTCGATGATCTGGTACTTCATCGCGAAGCTTTCGGTGTCGACCGCACCGGTCTTCGGCTCGAGATCGCGCACGTGGCCGTAGCTGGCGAGAATTTCGTAGTCGGCGCCCAGGTATTTCTTCAGCGTCTTGGATTTCGACGGCGATTCGACAATGACGAGTTTGGACATGACTAGTTAATGTAGACGTCCCGGCTCGTGATTCAACAACATGTCTTCCAGATGGGTGAAGTGTTCGATCAGGCCGCGGCTCCACAGCACGATCAGCGTCATCCAGCGCACATGGTCGGGTTCGATGTCTTCACCGCCCAAGGCCATCAGACCGGAAATCACCCATTCGCGCGATTCGGGGTCGAGTATCTCGGCGCCGACCAGGAACGCGAGTTCGCTGCGGCAGGCCTCGTTGAGGCGCTCCAGCTCTTCGGCGGCGTAATGACGATCATAGGCCAGCGCGAGCCGCTCATGGGTGGCGCTACCGGTCAGGTTGGCATACCAGTCCAGGGCGGCGTTGATGTCGGATTCTTCAAACCCGGCGGCAAACAGGCGCTTTTCCAGCGCGTCGCGATCGGGCGCCAGCTCCGCCATGCGGAAGCTTTCATACAGGTAAACCAGGATGTCGAGCATAGTGTCAGTGAATTTTTTGGTAGCGCCCGCCGGGCAAGGAAGCAATTCGCCCATCCAGTTCAAGCGTCAACAGCTTCGCTGAAAGCGCATCCAGCGTCAACCCGGTTCTTTGTGCAAGCACGTCGAGTGTGGTGGGCGCGCCATCCAGCGCGTCCAGCACAGGATCGGCGTGGGCTTCCTCGGGGAAGGCCGGCGGGGCCAGCCGCTGCTGCCAGGCCAGTTCATCGAGAATGTCGGCGGCTGACTCGACCAGTTTGGCGCCCTGCTTGATCAGGGCATGGCAGCCACGTGCCAGCGGGGAATGGATCGAACCGGGAATGGCGAACACCTCGCGTCCTTGTTCGGTGGCCACCCGGGCGGTGATCAGCGAACCACTGTCGGGCGCGGCCTCCACCACCAGCACGCCACGACTCAAGCCGCTGATCAGCCGGTTGCGGCGCGGGAAATGGCCGGGCAGGGGTGGCGTGCCGAGTGCAAACTCCGACACGATCAACCCGGTTTCGGCCAACTGATGCGCCAGTGCTTTGTTGCGCGCGGGGTAAATGCGGTCGAGGCCGGTGCCGACGACGGCCACGCTGGACCCGGCGCCCGCGAGCCCGCCCCGGTGGGCCGCCGCATCGATGCCGAGCGCCAGCCCGCTGACGATGGTGAGTCCGGCGTCCGACAGGGCATGGGCGAAGGCCTCGGCATCGCGCACGCCCTGTGGCGTTGCATTGCGGCTGCCGACGATGCCGAGGGCGGCCTGGTTGAGCAGGCTGCGTTGCCCCTTGCAATACAGCATGGCAGGCGGATCCGGGATCTCGAGCAGGGTCTTCGGATAGTCCGCGTCCGCCAGCGTCATCAGACTGTTGCCGGGCTGGTCGAGCCAGGCCAGAACGGCGTCAAGCTGCGCGGCGTCGGGTTCGGCCAGCAGGGCATCGCATTGGGTGGGCGTGAGGTGGGCCGCCAGCGCGTTGCGGCCGGACGACAAAACGGCCTCCGGAGATCCGAAGGCCGCGAGAAGGCGGATCAGGCTGGTGTTGCCCACCCCCGGAACGAGGGCGAGGCGCAGCCAGGGATCAAGTGCGTTCAATCAGGATTTTTCACGGTATCGAGCAGGTAGACCGGCCCGTCGGATTGCATGATGAGGGCATAGGACACGCGGTCGTATACCCGGTACACCATCACCAAGCCGCTGCGGTCGTCGGGTAGCTTGACGGCACGGTCGCTGCTGTTGCCGAGGCAGGTGCTGCGGAAGGAGTTCCGTACGTCGACGATCTGATCGTACGTGGCCTTGCTGTCTTCCTTCAGGCAGCGCACATCGCTGTATAGCCAGGCGCCGCCGTCGGGAATGCCTGCGGATTTTTCCTTGACCCAGGTCATGCGGTCCTTTTCGTCGCGGGTCAGCGTCACGGCCAGGCCTTCGCGGTATACCGCCAGCACGTGGCCCGGCTCCAGGCCGTCGCGGCTGCCGCGGTTGATGACGACCGTCTGGTAGCGACCGCTGTCGGACAGGCTGCCGTATGCCGAGATGATGCGGCCGCGGATCTTGCTTTCCGGGGCGTGCGGGACGTATTCGAAGGGAGTGCTGTTGTCTGCCTCCACCAGCTTGTCCTTGGGCAGAATTTCCCGCACCGACTGGGTGATGCGGATTTTTTGCGGAGCGCCTTCCGCCAGGGTGCGGGCGTCGCCCAGGTATTCGACTTCATAGCCCAGGATTTCGCCGGTTTCCGGATCTTTCAGCGCCTTGCCCGGGCGCAGTATGTTCCAGCGGGTGACGCCGGGCTTGCCGCCGGTGGCAAAAGCATCGTCGCCCGAGCCCAGCACCACCCGTTCGGCGTTGCTGCCCAGAATGAAGGGCGCATCGTCGAGCGCGCCCTTGGCTACCACGCGCGGTTGCGACAGGAAGGGATGGATTACCCGGATGGGGATGGACGGGACCGCTTCATTGCGGATTTCGGTTGCGCGTACGCCAGGCGACAACTTGACGGTCTCCATGCCGTCCTTGTCGTCCTTGACCAGCGACAGGCGCGGCTCCTTGCCGCTGCGGTCGAGCACGATCATGTCGCCGGGGTAAATCCAGTGGGGATTCTTGATTTCGTCGCGATTCATCTTCCAGATCTGGGGCCAGCGCCACGGATCCTTGAGAAAACGCCCGGAAATGTCCCACAGCGTGTCGCCTTTGACCACGACATACTTGTCCGGCGCGTTGTCCTGCAGTTTAAGGGTATCGGCCAGCACGGGAGCGCTGGCCAGCAGCAGGGCGAGAGAAACTACGAGTTGACGCACGGGGGAACCCTCCATTTAGACCTTGTCTAATTTTCAGCGTTGAAAATATACTGTGCGCTTAGCTTACGGCTATCCGTCGCCTTATATTTAGGGTTGTGCGCAATTAAACGCAGATTCTGCATCAAAGTACGCGCCCAGCCCATTCAATTCTTAGACTTTGTTATGGCCAGACTCGACATTTTGCATTACCCCGATGCGCGCCTGCATACCGTCGCCAAGCCGGTGGCGGTCGTCGACGACCGCATCCGTACGCTGGTCGACGACATGGCCGAAACCATGTACGCCGCGCCCGGCATCGGCCTGGCCGCCACCCAGGTCGATGTGCACGAGCGGGTCATCGTCATCGACGTATCCGAAACCCACGACCAGCTGCGCGTATTCATCAATCCCGAGATCGTCGCCCAGTCCGGAACCGAAGAGAGCGAGGAAGGCTGCCTGTCGGTGCCTGGCATTTTCGACAAGGTGACGCGTGCGGAGCGCGTCACCGTGCGCGCATTGGATCGCGACGGCAAGCCGTTCGAGCTCGACGCCGACGGCTTGCTGGCTGTGTGCATCCAGCATGAAATGGACCATCTGTTGGGCAAGGTCTTCGTCGATTACCTGTCCAGTCTCAAACGCAACCGCATCCGGACCAAACTGCTGAAGCAGGCGCGCGAACATCGGCCCGACGCGGCACCGATGCGCGCGTCACTCTGAGTTTTCGCGCCCGTGCGCATCATCTTTGCCGGCACGCCGCCGTTTGCGGCTGCCGCACTCAACGCTCTGGCGGACGCTGGGCATGACATCGTTCTGGTGCTGACCCAGCCCGATCGTCCGGCCGGGCGCGGCATGAAACTCATGCCCAGTGCGGTCAAGCAGGCTGCACTGGCGCGCGGTTTGCCGGTGTCGCAACCGCCGAGCCTGAAATCCCCTGAAGCCCAGACCGAACTGCATGCCGTGGATGCCGATGTCATGGTGGTCGCCGCCTATGGCCTGATCCTGCCACAAGCCGTGCTGGGCCTGCCGCGTCTCGGCTGCCTCAACATCCATGCCTCGCTGCTGCCGCGCTGGCGCGGCGCGGCACCGATCCAGCGCGCGATACTGGCGGGCGACGCGGAAACCGGCATTACCATCATGCAGATGGATGCCGGCCTCGACACCGGGGCGATGCTGTCGAAAACGGTTGTCCCGATCCGCGACAGCGACACGGCAGCCAGCCTGCATGACGTGCTGGCCGCGACGGGCGCGACGGCCATCGTCGCGGCGCTGGCGAATTACCCCGCTCTAGTTCCGGTGGCGCAGGACGATGCCCAGGCCACTTATGCGGCCAAGCTCAGCAAGGACGAGGCGCAACTCGACTGGCGCCAACCTGCCGATGCCCTGGCGCGCGCTGTGCGCGCCTACAATCCGGCGCCTGGCGCATGGACGCAGCTGGATGGTGCGCCGCTGAAAGTGTGGATGGCGGCGACCGCACCGGGCGCCGGCGACCCGGGTACCGTCCTGCGTGCCGACGCGGAGGGACTGGTCGTCGCCTGCGGCAGCGGCGCGCTGGCCTTGCGGGAGGTCCAGCCGGCAGGCAGCAAGCGGATGAGCGCCGCCGCATTTCTCGCCGGGCGGCCGGTGCCACCGGGGTCCCGGCTCGGCCATTGAAACCCGGCTGACCGATCCCCATCTAACGCTCGTCGACGCGCCCTTGGGCGCGTTTTAAGGAGCCTCACATGTTCGGTAACTGGGTCAAGACTTCCATACTGTTTGCCGGGATCATTGCGCTGTTCGGCGCCATCGGTGCGGCCATCGGCGGCGCCCAGGGCATGCTGATCGCCTTGCTGTTCGGTGCAGGCATGAATCTGTTCGCCTACTGGAATTCCGACCGGATGGTGCTCTCCATGTACCATGCGCGCGAAGTGGATGCCGGCAGCGGCGGCCGTTTCTACGCGATGGTGCAGGAACTGTCCGCGCGCGCCGGGCTGCCGATGCCGCGCGTGTATATCATCGACGAGGCGCAGCCGAACGCGTTTGCCACCGGCCGCAATCCGGAACACGCGGCCGTGGCGGCCACCACCGGCATCATGCAGTTGTTGAGCGAACGCGAACTGCGCGGCGTGATGGCGCACGAACTGACCCATGTGAAAAACCGCGACACGCTGATTTCCACCGTCTCCGCGTCGATCGCCGGCGCGATCTCGGCGCTGGCCAACTTCGGCATGTTTTTCGGCGGTCGAGATAGCGAAGGGCGTTCGGCCAATCCGCTCTTGGCCATCGCGATCATGGTCGTTGCGCCGATTGCGGCGATGTTGATCCAGATGGCGATCTCGCGCGCCCGCGAATTCGGTGCCGACGCCGGTGGCGCCGAGATTTCGGGCGATCCGCAGGCGCTCGCGAGTGCATTGCGGAAGATCGAGGCCTATGCCAAGGGCCTGCCGATGCCGACGGCCGAGGCCCATCCGGAGACGGCGCAGATGATGATCATCAATCCTTTGTCCGGTGGCGGCTTGGCCGGACTGTTTTCCACGCACCCCGCCACCGAGGAGCGCGTCGCGCGGCTGCTGCAGATGACACGCACGGCCTGACGTCGTCGCCTGTTATCATCCGCCGCTCCCCGCAGCAGGCGTAACCCCGATGAATCAGCAAGCACTCTCCGGCCATTTCCTCCATGCGTAAGCTGCAGAAGCTGGCGGCCGGCGTGCTGGAAACGGTGCTTGCCGGCACCGCCCTGCATCAGGCCCTTCCGCAAGGCCTTCAACAACTACACACACCGGGCGAGCGCGGCGCACTGCAGGACATCGTCTACGGTAGCCTGCGCCAGCTGGGCCGGCTCGACGCCTGGCTGGCGGCGCTGCTCGAACGTCCGCTGACGGATCCGCAACTGGGCTGGCTGCTGCGCGTGGCGCTGTATCAGCTGGCCTATACGCGCGCACCGGCCCATGCCGTGGTACACAATGCCGTCACGGCGGCCGGCCAGGGGTGGCGGCGCGGACTGGCCAACGCGGTGCTGCGCAACTTCCTGCGCCGTCGCGCCGAGCTGGATGAGATCGCCAGCGCCCAGCCATCCGCGCACTGGTCGCATCCCGACTGGTGGATCGACAAACTAAAAGCCGAGTACCCGCGCCGTTGGCAGAGCATCCTCGACGCCAGCCTGTTGCATCCGCCGTTCACCCTGCGCGTCAATGGCCGCCACGGCGACGTCGCGGGCTACCTGCGGCATCTCAACGAGGCGGGCTTGCCCGCGCATCAAACCGGCCCGGACGCCGTCACCTTGGACAAGGCGGTACCGGTGCACGACCTGCCCGGCTTCGATGCGGGCCATGTATCGGTGCAGGATGCCGGCGCGCAGTGGGCCGCGCGCCTGCTCGATGCCCAGTCCGGCGAGCGGGTGCTGGATGCCTGCGCGGCGCCTGGCGGCAAGACCGGTCACATCCTGGAGCGCGCCGATGTAGACCTGATCGCACTCGACGTCGATGCGGCGCGGCTGGCACGGGTACAGGAAAATCTCGACCGGCTGCACCTCGCCGCCACCCTGGTTGAGGGCGATGCCGCGCATCCCGAGCGCTGGTGGGACGGCAAGCCGTTCGATCGCATCCTGGCCGACGTGCCGTGCAGCGCCTCGGGCGTGGTGCGCCGCAATCCGGACATCAAATGGTTGCGTCGTCCCGAAGACATCGCTCAATTTGCTGCGCAACAGGCCGTTATGCTGGAGGCGCTCTGGCGGCTGTTGGCCCCGGGTGGTACATTGCTTTACGCCACCTGCTCGATATTCAATGAAGAAAACGACGGGCAAGTGCGTGCGTTCCTGGCGCGTCATCCAGACGACGCGGAACGCTGTACGTTTCCTGAACCTTTGTCAGACGGGTCGCTGCTGCCAGATGCCGAGCATGATGGTTTCTTTTACGCCCTGTTGCGCAAGACGTGATTCCACCCTTCGCGGGTGGGTCGGGCTGCTGCTGGCTTTCTGGCTGACGGTCGCGGGCAGCGCGCAGGCCAGCGACAAGAGCGCGGTCAACCAGGCCGCCATCCGTGCGACCCCACAAGGCTATGTGCTGGACGGCGATGTCAACATCGTGCTCAACAGCACGCTGGAAGACGCGCTCAGCCGGGGCATCAACCTGTACTTCCTGCTCGAACTGGAACTGTCTCGGCCGCGTAACTGGTGGTTTGACGAAGACATCGCCGACCCGGTGCGCAAGATGCGGATCTATTACCACCTGCTGTTGCGACGCTATGTGGTCGAAACCGGATACACCACGCGCACCGCCGCCACGCTGAGCGAAGCATTGGCCATGCTGGGGCGGGTGGATGCATGGCAGGTGCTGGAGCGGGGCGCGCTCAAGACCGGCCAACGCTACGACGCGCGCCTGCGTCTGCGCCTCGATACCTCGCAACTTCCCAAACCGCTATCCATCGGCGCGGTCGGGGGCGACCGCTGGGAACTGGTCACACCCTGGTACGACTGGTCGTTCGATGCACCCGTGGTTCCGGTCCCGCCCGCACCTTTGCCCTGATGCGCAGTCTGATTGTCGTCGCCCTGATCCTGGGTATCGTGCTCCTGTCGTTGCTGTTTTATGCCAGCAGCGGCAGCAGCGCCTTTTCCGACACGCTGCCCACACTTTTCATCGGCGGCGGCATTCTGGGCGTGGCCTTGCTGGTACTGCTGGGCTGGCGCATGTGGTGGCTGCAGAAGCGCATCCGCCGCGGTGTGTTCGGCGCCAAGCTCACGCTGAAATTGCTGTTGATGTTTGGGGTGGTTGCCATGCTGCCCGGCCTGGTGGTGTACGGCGCGTCGGTGTTCTTCCTCAATCGTTCGATCGAGACCTGGTTCGACGTGCGGGTGGACAATGCGCTGGCCTCCGGCGTCAACCTCGGGCAGGCCGCCCTGGACGACCTGCTGCGCGATCTCGATAAAAAAGCCCAGCGCATGGCGCTGGCCCTGTCGGACGAAGGCATGGGCTCGGTCATCACCAGCTTGTCCACGCTGCGCGAGCAAAGCTCGGTGCAGGAACTGACGCTGTTCGACGAGCGCGGCGGCGTGGTCGCCCATGTCAGCGGCGAACGCGAAACCCTGTTGCCGGTGCTGCCCGACCGCAATGTGCTGTGGCAGGTTCGGCAGCAGCAGCCCTACAGCCGCATCGAGGAGGTGCCGGAACGCGGTCTGATCATGCATGTGATCGTGCCGGTGTATACCAGCTCGCTGACCGGCGAGACGCGCGTTCTGCAACTGGTGCAGCCGGTGCCGGCCCGGCTCGCGCACGATGCCCAGGCGGTTCAGCTGGCGTACCAGGAATACCAGCAGATCTCGGTCTCGCGGCTGGGCCTGAAACGCATCTACGGCGTGGCGCTCACCCTCACCCTGATGCTGGCTTTGCTGATGACCTTCGTGATCGCCTACCTGCTGTCGGAACGACTCGGCGCGCCGCTGCGGACGTTGGCACGCGGCACCCGCGCCGTGGCCAAGGGCGATTTCTCGCAGATGCCGTCGGTATCCAGCCGCGACGAGCTGGGCGTGCTGATCCAGTCGTTCAACCGTATGACCCGCCAGCTTTCCGACGCGCGCGAACAAGTTGCGCAGAACCATCAGCAGACCGAGCAAGCCAAGGCTTTTCTCGAACGGGTGCTGGCGAACCTGTCGTCCGGCGTGGTCGTGCTGGACGAGGCTTTGCGGGTACGTACGGCCAACAGCGCCGCGGCGCAGATTCTGGGCGTGGACGCTTCGATTCTGGATGCCCAGCCGCTGGCGGAACTGGGTCAGCCGGGCGAGGCATTGCATGTGTTCGGGGCCACGGTGGTGGCCCGCTTCGGCGAGCACGAAGGCGAGTGGCAAGAGCAGGTCGATTATGCCGGCCACGGCGGCAACCAGTCGCTGCTGTTGCGCGGCACCCGCTTGCCGGCGGGTGTAGAACGCGGCTATGTGCTGGTATTCGACGATGTGACCAAGCTGATCGACGCCGAACGCAATGCCGCCTGGAGCGAAGTGGCGCGCCGCCTTGCGCACGAGATCAAGAACCCGCTCACACCGATACAGCTTTCGGCCGAACGCATCGCGCGCAAGCTGGACGGGCGCCTGGAAACGGCCGATGCCGAATTCCTTGCGCGCGCCACGCATACCATCGTCAACCAGGTTGCCGCCATGAAGAGCATGGTGGATGCCTTTGCCGGCTATGCGCGAATGCCGCGCGCCAAACTCGAGGCGCTTGACCTCAATGCCTTGGTGCGCGACGTCCTGACCTTGTACGATGCCAAAACGCTCGGGCTGGTGTTGAGTCTCGACGCCGACTTGCCGCGTATAGCAGGCGACGCCACATTATTGCGTCAGGTGATACATAATCTGTTGCAAAATGCGCAGGATGCGCTGGCTGGTCACGCCGCACCATGCGTGGAGGTCGGTACGCGCCTGCGCAGCAATCAACATACAGTTTGTTTATCCGTAACAGACAATGGAGCCGGGTTTCCGGAACATCTGATGACACGGCTGTTCGAGCCCTATGCAACGACCAAGGCCAAGGGGACGGGCCTGGGCCTGGCCATTGTCAAAAAGATCATCGAAGAGCATCACGGTAAAATTCAAATAGAAAACCTCAAAACGGGCGGCGCGGCAATCCGCATTTCGCTGCCTGTTTTTGCGGCAGGCGGAGAGAACACGTGAGCGGGCATATTCTCGTCGTGGATGACGAAGTGGGCATTCGTGAGTTGTTGTCGGAAATCCTTACCGACGAAGGGTATGACGTGCATCTGGCGGAAAACGCCGAGGCGGCACGTGCCTTCCGCTCCCAACGCCGGCCCGACCTGGTGTTGCTCGACATCTGGATGCCCGATACCGATGGGGTGACCCTGCTGAAGGAGTGGGCCGGCGGCGGCCTGCTCACCATGCCTGTGGTGATGATGTCCGGACACGGCACCATCGATACCGCCGTGGAGGCCACCCGGCTCGGCGCAGCCGACTTCCTCGAAAAGCCGGTGGCGCTCGCCAAGCTGATCGATACCGTCAACAAGGCGATCAAGCGCGGCGTCGCCCTGCCCCGGCGCGCCGCCAGCATGGACTTGTCGGCGCTCGGCAAAAGCCCGCTGATCCTCGAACTCAAAAAACGCCTTTCCCAGATCGCCGGCAATACCGCGCCCGTGATGCTGATGGGCGAACCGGGCAGCGGTTTTGAAATCTGTGCCCATTTCCTGCATCAGCCATCCACGCCGTGGGTCGAGATCAAGGATCGTGCGCGGCTGGTGTCGGATCCGCTGAGCTTCGTCGAAATGCTTGGCAGCGGCACGCTCTACCTGCCCGAGGTCTGCGAGCTGGCACGCCTGGAACAGAAAGGCCTGGGTTTGCTGCTCGACCGCATCGAGGGCAGCGGGGCGCGCCTGGTGTGCGCGTCCAGCCGCAGCCTCGACACCATGGTCGCAGCCGGCGAATTCGACAGCCGCCTGTTTTATCGCCTGTCCAGCCTCGCCATTCAGGTACCCCCCTTGCGCGAACATCGCGAGGACATTCCCGAGATCGCCAACTTCATGCTGGCGCAGCTGATCGAAGCGGGCGTCTGTCCGGTGCGGCGGCTCACGACGCCGGCGCTGAACCAGCTGCGCAATTTCGACTGGCCAGGCAATCTGCCGCAGCTCAACAACGTGGTGCGCACGCTGGCGGTCACGGCGCTGTCGAGCGAAATCGATGCGGCCGACGTCAACCGCGTGCTGGCCCCGATGAAGCTGTCGGCGCCGGCGGTGGCGCACGGCATTCCGCTCGATATTCCGCTGCGTGAAGCGCGCGACGCCTTCGAGCGCATGTATTTCGAACACCTGATCCAGAAGGAAGGCGGCAGCATGACCCGGGTCGCCGACAAATCGGGGCTGGAACGCACACACCTCTACCGCAAACTGAAACAGCTGAACATCCGGCACGGGCGTCGTCTTGACGAAGACCTGTAGGCCCAGGGAACACGCTTGAAGATCATCATTCTGGGCGCAGGCCAGGTCGGGGCGAATCTGGCCGAGAGTCTGGTCGCCGAAAACAACGACATCACGGTCATCGACCTCGATACCAGCCGCCTGACGCTGTTGCAGGACCGCTTCGACCTGCGCACCGTGCGTGGCCATGCGGCGCATCCTTCGGTGCTGAAGCAGGCCGGCGCCGAAGATGCCGACATGCTGGTCGCGGTCACGCAAAGCGACGAAACCAACCTCGTGGCATGCCGCATCGCATCCACGCTGTTCAATGTCCCCACGCGCATTGCGCGTATCCGTTCGAATGATTTCCTGGGTCTGGAGCCGGGTTTTCTGGCGGAACAGTTCGGCGTCGATGACGTCATCAGCCCGGAGCAGGAGGTGACCGACACCCTGAGGCGGCTGATCGAGCATCCGGAAGCGTTGCAGGTACTCGACTTTGCCGGCGGCAAGGTGCGTCTGATCGCGGTGCGCTCATACCACGGCGGTCCGCTGGTGGGGCACGAGCTGCAGGAGATCAAGCGCCATATGCCGGATCTGGAATGCCGTATTCCGGCCATTTACCGGCGTGACCACGGCATCGTGCCCAAGGGGATCACGGTGATCGAGCCGGGCGACGAGGTGTTCTTCCTGGCGCGCAAGCAGGATATTCCCTCCGTCATGCGCGAACTCCGCCGCATGGAACGCCGGGTCAAGAAAGTCATGATCGCCGGCGGCGGCAACATCGGACGGCGGCTGGCGGCGCAGATCGAACGCGATTACGACGTCAAGGTGATCGACCATAACAAGAAGGTCAGCAATCTGCTGGCCGAACAGCTTCACCATACGCTGGTATTGCAGGGCGACGCGACCGACGAGGAACTGCTTGAGCAGGAAAACATCGCGTCCATGGACGTGTTTTGCGCGCTCACCAACGACGACGAGGACAACATCATGTCCGCGCTGCTGGCCAAGCGGATGGGCGCGCACCGCGTGATCGCGCTGATCAACCGGTCGGCCTATGTCGATCTGGTGCAGGGCGGCGAAATCGACATCGCCATCTCGCCGGCGCAGGCGACGGTCGGGCCTTTGCTGTCCAAGATTCGGCGCGGCGACATGGTGGCGGTGCATTCGCTGCGACGCGGTGCGGCCGAAGTGCTGGAGGTGGCGGTGCACGGCGATGCCAAGACCTCGCGCGTCGTGGGCCGCCGCATCGAAGAGATCGACCTGCCCGACGGCGCGACGATTGCCGCGATCATCCGCAACAACGACGTCATCATCGCCCACCACGACACGCTGATCGAAGCGGAAGACCATCTCATCGTGTTTGCGCTCAACAAACGCATCATTCCCAAGGTGGAAAAACTGCTCCAGGTCGGCTTCGGTTTCTTCTGATGTCCCGCATTGCCCCCGTTCTGAATGTGCTGTCCAAGGTGGTGATGCTGTTCTCGGCCACCTTTCTGCTGCCGCTTACGCTGTCCTGGCTGGTGGCCGACGGGGCGCAGCGCGCCTACGATGATGCCATCATCGTCACGTTCGTTGCGGGAGCGCTTACCTGGCTGGTCACCCGGAAATCGCAACGCGAACTGCAGACTCGGGACGGCTTTCTGCTGGTGCTGCTGGCGTGGACCAGCCTGCCGGCCTTCGCTACCCTGCCCCTGCTGATCTACCTGCCCCACCTCTCGTTTACCGACGCCTATTTCGAAACGGTATCGGGCATCACCACGACGGGCGCGACGATCCTGACCGGCCTGGATGCCTTGCCCCTTTCCATCAATCTGTGGCGCGGCCTGCTGGTCTGGTTTGGCGGCATGGGCTTGATCGTGCTGGCAGTTGCCATCCTGCCCCTGCTGGGCGTGGGGGGCATGCAGATCTACAAGGCCGAAACGCCGGGTCCGATGAAGGACACCAAGCTCACGCCGCGCATTACCGAAACGGCCAAGGGCCTGTACCTGGTCTATGTCGGTATTTCGATCGCGTGTGGGCTGTCGTACTGGGTGGCCGGCATGACGCCGTTCGATGCCGTCATGCACACGTTTTCGACCATGGGGCTGGGCGGATTCTCCTCGCACGACGCCAGCTTCGGCTACTGGAACTCGCCCGCCATCGAGGCGGTGACGGTCGTGTTCATGCTGGTGGCCGGAATCAATTTCTCCACGCATTTTCTCGCGTGGCGGCACCGCTCGGTAGCGGCCTACCGGCTCGATCCCGAGGTGCGCTGGTTCCTGATCGCGACGCTGGGCAGTGCAGTGGTGATCGCGATTTATCTGACCGTCATGCACGTCTATCCCAGTTTTTTCCAGGCGCTGCGTTTCGCGGTTTTCAATACCGTGTCGATCGCCACGACGACCGGCTTTGCCAATACCGATTACAACAAGTGGCCGATTTTCGCCCCGCTCTATATGTTGCTGCTATCCTGTTTTGCGTCCTGTTCGGGCAGTACCGGCGGCGGGATGAAAATGGTGCGCGCCCAGCTGCTGTTCAGGCAGGGGCGGCGCGAACTGACCCGCCTCGTGCACCCGGCGGCCCGATTGCCCGTCAAGCTGGCCGGGCAGGTGGTGCCCAACAATGTGATCTACGCAGTGCTGGCGTTCGCATTTCTTTATGTGTTCGCCATCATTATCATGACGCTGTTGATGGCGCTCAGCGGGCTGGAGTTCATCACCGCGTTCTCTGCCGTGGTGGCCTCGATCAATAACACCGGACCCGGGTTGAACCAAGTCGGCCCTGCCTCCACCTATGCCGGCCTGACCGATTTCCAGACCTGGATCTGTACGATTGCCATGTTGCTGGGACGTTTGGAGTTGCTTACCGTGCTTGTCGTCTTTACCCGGGCTTTCTGGCGTGCCTGAACCTTTGGAGAATTTCCTCGCCATGCTTGCCAGCGGCCGCGACAACGCCTTGCTGCGCTTTTCGCTCGGCAACGAATACCTCAAACAGGGAAATGTATCGAGTGCCGCCGAACATCTGCGCCGCGCGGTTGAGTTCGACCCGAAGTATTCCGCCGCTTGGAAATTGCTGGGCAAGGCGCTGACCGACGCTGAAGCCTGGAGTGAAGCCCTGGCGGCTTACCAGCAGGGCATCGCGGTGGCCGAGGCGCGTGGAGACAAGCAGGCGGCCAAGGAAATGACGGTGTTTGCCCGGCGTATCGAGAAGCGGCTTGGGTTAAAATCGAACGATTGAATTTTCAGGAGCAGCAAATGACGCGGATGGTGAATTGTGTGAAGCTCGGGCGCGAAGCCGAAGGCCTGGCCTTCCAGCCGGTGCCGGGCGAGTTGGGCAAGAAGATTTTCGAGAACGTGTCGAAGGAAGCCTGGAGCGGCTGGCAGCGCCACCAGACCATGCTGATCAACGAGAACCGCCTCAACCTGGCCGACCCGCAGGCGCGCGGCTATTTGATGGAACAAATGGAGCGCTACTTCTTCGGCGGCGGGAATGTCGATGCCGCGGCAGGGTATGTGCCGCCCAGCAAGTAAGGGATCGCCACATAGCAAAACGGGCGCTTCGGCGCCCGTTTTTTTGTCCAGCGCAGGTCACCCGGACTACAGCACTTCCTTCTCGATCTCTTCCAGCGACGTGTGGCGCACGTCCTTGCCCTTCACCATGTAGACCACGTATTCCGACATGTTCTTGGCATGGTCGCCCATGCGCTCGATCGCCTTGGTGACGAACAGGATGTCGATGAACACCGAAATGGTGCGCGGGTCTTCCATCATGAATGTGATGAGGTGGCGCAGGTTGAGGCGGAATTCCTCGTCCACCGACTGGTCCTGCCGTGCAATCTCGACCGCTTTGGTGGCGTCCAGGCGGGCAAAGCCGTCGAGTGCCTTCCGGAGCATGTCGAGCACCAGGTCGGCCATGTATTTGACTTCGGAGAAGCGTGGCAGACTGATGCGCTCGGCCTGATGGATCAGCCTGGCCATGCGCGCGATCTTCGCCGCTTCGTCGCCGATGCGTTCCAGATCGGTGATGGTCTTGACCACCATCATCACCATGCGCAGATCGGAGGCTGTCGGCTGGCGACGCGCAATGATGTGGGTGCAATCCTCGTCGATGGCCACTTCCAGCGCATTGACGTTGTGATCGTTGGCGTCCACCTGGTCGGCCAGCTTCATGTTGCCCTGGATGAGCGCCTCGATGGCGTTGGTGATCTGTTCCTCGACCAGCCCCCCCATTTTCAACACGTTGGCGCGCACGGCTTCCAGCTCGGCGTCAAACTGCTTGTAGGTGTGTTCAGTTGGCATCGTGTTGACCCCTCAATAATCCACTTTTCATTATAGGCTGCGTATTATGACGCTTACATGTACGGAAGGTTTCAGCGCGTACTGAAGGGCAGCGCGTAATGCACCCCGTCAATCTCGAGGGTCAGGGTCCAGTCGCGTCGTCCGCTGACACATACCGGCAACGTCACGCTTGAAACAAAAGTGTCATTGTCGGACGGGTGCAGGTCATAGCGGTTGAACCCCATTTCCATGCCGTTCATCTGGAATTCGGCGCTCACTCGCGCCGCTCCCGGCGCGTTGACGCTGAACCGGAACGCCTCCAGCGGTTTGGGATGGGCCGAAAAATACGCCGTGACCGTGGCCCCGTGGTGGCTGAAGCGGCAGCCGGCGACCGGATCGGCACATGCGACAGCCTGCGCCTTGGCCGGGCGATTCAGCCAGTAGCCTGCCACCGCGATCGCTGCCAGCACGACGATCAACAGCAGCGGCACCAGCACCCGCATGGGGTACGCCGCCAGACGTTTATGCCCTTCAAGGTGCCCCTGCGGGCGGTCTTGGCGCAGCACCCGCTTCATGTCCATGCCCCGCGCAGTAGCGCCACGCCGTGGGCGCCGTGCGACTGCGCCAATGCCACGTCCTCGCGCCCCAGTCCGCCCAGTCCATATACCGGAATGGGGCTGGCCGCGGCGAGTGTCGAGAAAGCGTCCCAGCCTAGCGTGGCGGCACCCGGGTGCGTCAACGTGGGCAATACCGGCGACAGCAGCGCGAAATCGGCACCGAGCGCTGCAGCCCGCACCAGTTCGGCACCATCGTGGCACGACACGCCAACCCATTCGCAGTCGGGCCGCGCCGTCAGCCGGGCGGCGGCGGACGAATCGAGATGAATGCCGTCGGCCCCCGCAGCGCGCGCCAATTCCAGCGGACCGTTGACCAGCACGCGCGCACCCTGCAGATGGGCGCGGCGCACGGTCTCGCACGCCAGTTGCAGGCGCGTCTCTTCCGGCAGCGTCTTGTCGCGCAGCTGGATCAGCCGCAGGCCGTTGTGCAGCGCCACATCCAGGCGGGCCAGGAAAGTGTCTACGCCGAGCGACTCGGCGTGCGAAATCCCCAGCACCGTGGGCAGCGAAAGCGCCTTCACGATCGGGAAATTGGCCGGCAGCAGCGGCGTCACCTCAACGGCGTCGGGCAACTGCCAGGAAAACACCTGCCCCTCGTGCGGATGCGGCGTACCCTGCCATTCGAACACGCGGAAAAAATTCAGCCGGACGGTGGCGTGGGGGTATTCGAATACGCGTGTGATCCAGCGACAGGCACGGGTGACGACGATCCCCAGTTCCTCGTGCAGTTCGCGCGCCAGCGCGGCGTCCAGCGATTCGCCGGGCTCCACCTTGCCGCCGGGAAATTCCCAGTAGCCCGCATAGGCCTTGCCGGCTGGCCGCCGCGCCAGCAGCACGCGGCCATCGGGCTGCGTGAGGACCGCAGCGGCGACTTCAGTGATGGGCTTCATGAACGGTCCCACGCGCAGTTTTCGCGCCGTGTCGTGCGAGTCATTGCTTGCCCGCCCAGTCGCGTGCGAATTGCCACGCCACCCGGCCGTTGCGCGCGCCGCGCCCGAGCGACCATTGCAGCGCGGCGCGTTCGAAGCGCTCGTCCGAGGGCGCACCCAGCGTGGCGGCCCAGTGCCGCGCGATGGCGAGATAGGTGTCCTGGTCCATGCCGTGAAACGGCACCCATAGCCCGAAGCGGTCAGACAGCGAGATTTTTTCCTCGGTCGCCTCGCCCGGATGCACCTCGCCGCCGAGGTGGCGGGTCTCAAGGTTTTCCGCCATGTACTCCGGCATCAGGTGGCGGCGGTTGCTGGTGGCATAGATCAGCACATTGTCCGACGGGCCGGCCAGCGAGCCGTCGAGCGCGGCCTTGAGGCTGGCGTAGCCGGGCTCGTGCTCGGCAAAGCTCAGGTCGTCGATGAAGACGATGAAGCGGTAATCGGCATCTGCCAGCAGGTCGAACAGGTCGGGGAGCTGCGGCAAGCCGGCCTTGTCCACTTCGATCAGGCGCAGGCCCTTGGGCGCGTATTTGGCATGCACGGCCTTCACCAGCGAGGATTTGCCGCAGCCGCGCGCGCCGGTCAGCAGCACGTTGTTGGCGGGTTTGCCGGTGACGAACTGGCGCGTGTTGGCGTCGACCCGCTGCTTCTGCTCGTCGATTGCCAGCAGATCCTTCAGCGCTACGCGTTGCGGGTGCAGAATCGGTTTGAGTTCGCCCGTCTGTGCGGCCCAGCGCGCGGCGCGGACGGTTTTCCAGTCGAGGCCGTGGGCAGCGGCAGAACTGTCGAGGCGGTCGAGCAGCCGCTCGATGCGGGGAAGGAGGGTGGCGAGATCGGTCATCCGCAGATTCTAGCCGCTGGCTTAGGAAAAATTTAGGTTTCCGCTAGCAAAGACTTATCAACGCGCGTTCTGCAATCCGCCTAAGCTCCCTTCCGTCCGGATGCATGGGCAGCCGGCAAACCAGGAAGGAGCGAACATGAACACACCAATGAAAATCGCAGGGACGCTGCTCGCCAGCCTCGTTTCCCTTGCGGCCTGGGCCCAAGGGGGTGACGCCGAAATCCGCCACGGCCGTTATCTGATCCAGACATCCGGATGCAACGATTGCCATACCCCGGGCTATATGCAGAAAGACGGCCAGGTGGCGGAATCCGAATGGCTGACCGGCGACGCGATGGGCTGGCATGGACCGTGGGGGACGACCTATCCAGCCAATCTGCGTCAGCTGGTCCAGCAGATGGACGAGAAGACTTGGCTGAAACGGGTGCGTCAGCCGATGCGACCGCCGATGCCGGCGCCTTCGCTGCGGGCCATGAGCGATGCCGACCTCAAGGCGATCTACCGTTACGTGCGCAGCCTCGGCGCAAAGGGTCAGGCGGCGCCGGCCTATGTGCCGCCGGGCGGTCAGGTGGCCACGCCCTATCTCGATCTGACGCCGAAAAATCTGCCGGTGCAGGTGGCTCAATGAGTGCGGCCGGAATGACCGACGCTCTCCGCAGGCTGGAGGCCATGCTGCTGATCCGTGCCTACGAAGAGAAGCTCGTCGAATTCCAGCGTGGTGGTGCCCCCGGCACCTGCACCAGCGTCGGCCAGGAAGCCTGCGCTGTCGGCGTGGTCGGCGCGCTGGAGTCGCGCGACCGCATTCTCACGAATCACCGCAGCGCGGCGCACCTGATCGCCCGCGGCGCCGACCCCGGCCGCCTGATGGCCGAAGTGCTGGGCCGCATCGACGGGTACTGCGGAGGCCGCAGCGGCAGCCTGCACATTTCGGCGAAGGAACTCGGCGTGGTGCTCACCTCGACCATCGTCGGCGGCGAGCTGTCGATGGCACCCGGTGTCGCCCTTGCGCAGAAGATGGGGCAGGGCGAACCGGGCGGGATCGTTGCGGTGTTCTTCGGCGACGGCGCAGCCTGCGAAGGCATTTTCCACGAGGCGCTCAACCTCGCCGTGCAATGGCAGCTGCCGCTGCTGTTCGTGTGCGAGAACAACGACTGGCAGGCTTTCGTGCACCGCCGCGAGACCATGCCCGACAATGCGATCGCCGACTGGGCGGCAGGTCACGGGCTGCCGGTTGCGACAGTCGACGGCAATGACGTCGAGGCGGTGCATGCGGCCGCACGCGAAGCGGTCGCGGCGATCCGTGCGGATGGGCAGCCGCGTTTCCTGGAGCTCGTCACCTACCGGTTGCGTGGGCACTTCGAACCCGACGATCAGGCCTATGTCGACGCCGACGAACTGGCGCGTTGGCAGGCGCGCGATCCCTTGCAAGGGCAGGCGGATCGACTGCTCGCGCAGGGCTCTCTCGGCGCGGCAGATCTGGTGCAGTTGCGCGACCGGGTCGCGGCGCGTATCGAGGCCGCCGCACGCTTCGCCCAGGCGAGCGCGTGGCCCGACCCGCACACGCTTACCCATCATGTGTATGCCGAGCAAGGAGCCCGCTCATGACCCGAATGACGACCGAACAGGCGATCCATCAGGCGCTTGCCGAGGAAATGCAGCGCGATGAACGCGTGCTCCTGATGGGCGAAGGCGTCGCCACCAAGCGCCCTGACCTGGTGCAGGATTTTGGTGCGACACGCGTGCGCAATACCCCGCTGGCGGAGGCCATTATCGCCGGCACCGCAGTGGGCGCGGCCGCGAGCGGCCTGCGGCCGGTGATCGACCTGCTGTTCGCGCCTTTTCTCACCTATGCGATGGACGCGCTGGTCAACAGCGCCGGCAAGCTGCGCTACCTGTCGGGTGGACAGTTCGAATTTCCGTTGGTGGCGATGAGCATGACCGGCAGCGGCTGGTGCGTCGGCGCGCAGCACAACCACAACCTGGAAGCGATGTTCGCGCATGCGCCGGGGCTGAAAGTGGTGATGCCGTCGACCGCGGCGGACTTCAAGGGCCTGCTCAAAGCGGCCATCCGCGACGACAACCCGGTCGTGTTCTTCACCGACCTCGGCCTGCTGCATCAGGAGGGCGAGGTGCCCGATGAGGCCGACCATGTCGTCCCGCTGGGGCTGGCTGCCGTGCGCCGCGTCGGTGCCGACGTGACGCTGGTGAGCTATGCCAAGACGGTCGGGGTGTGCCTGCAGGCCGCCGAGCAGTTGCAGGCGCAAGGCATCGCTGCCGAGGTGATCGATCTACGCACGCTGAAGCCACTCGATGAAACGACGGTACTGCGCTCGCTGCGCAAGACCGGACGGCTTGTCGTCGTTACCGAAGCCAGCGGCCTCTGCGGCATGGCGGCGGAACTGGCTGCATTGGCCGCCACCCGGGCGTTCGATGTCCTGCGTGCGCCCGTCGTGCGGCTGACCGGGCCGGATGCGCCCGGCGCATCCTCGTGGGTGCTGGAACAGGCCGCGCTGCCGACCGCGGAGGCCGTGGTGGAGGCGGTGCGGGGCATGCTGGGAGAGGTCGCGGTCGGCTGCGAGGCGCTCGCGGCGTCCTGACGAAGGATCAGGCGCTGAGCTGCAGCGGTCGGCCGATGTTCAGGCGGAAGCGGCCGCGACCGGTCTTTTCCAGTGCGATCGTCGGGCAGCGTTCGGCGAGGCGGCGTTGTAGCAAAATCAGGCGCGTCTCCAGGTTGTCGCCGAAATCGGGTAGCGGCAGGCGCGGGTCGCGCCGTAGCTCACGGTTGCAGAAATCGCGGCGACCGTTGCGGGCGTGTTCGTTGAGCAGCGTCCACAGGATGCTGCCGGCCACGCCTTTGATGAGGTAGTCGTTGTCGATGAAGACGCTGTGATCGGCGGCGAAGTAGCGCACCGCCAGCGGTGCGCCGGTCGGGCGCGTCGCGGGCTCGTCATGCGCGGGCTCGGCGTCGTCCGGCTCGCACGCGGCCTGCGCGACCAGTGCGGCGAGGTGGCGGGCGTAGACGACCAGTGCATCCTCGTCGGCATGGCTGAAAAAGGCGTCGTGCTCGCTTTCGGCGTAGAGCACGCCAAGGAGACGGCCGCCGTGAATGAGAGGGACGGCAATCCGACTGTGCGGATTGGCCAGCACCGGCAGCGGGATACGCGGTTCGGTCGCATGCGTTGCGCGCATCGCCGTCTGGTACGCGTAGTCGCCCGTGCGGTAGTTGATGCGGATGGGAATCCGCTCGCGTGCAGCGACGCCGATAAGGCCTTCGCCGACTTTCACTTCCGCGCCGATCCCGGAATCCGGATAGCCCAGGCTTCCCAGCGTATAGAGTGCGGCGCCGGCCTCGTCCAGCATCAGCAGCAGCGCGTGGCGGATGCCGAAGCCGGCGGTCAGTGCGGCGAGTCCACGATCGGCCAGATCCGACAGATCGGTCGTGTCGCCCAGGCGGTCGAGCGTGCGCCGCAGACTCAGAAGCGCATCGGATGGCGGCGGCGGGGGTGGGATATGGGGATCGACGGATTCGATGTCGAGCACCCGGTAGATGTCCGCACCGCGCAGCACGAACACTTTGTCCATGTGGGTTTGCGTCGCGATGCCGGCGAGTTGTGCCTTCATGTATTCGAACAGCGGACCTTCGGTTTCGGTGCGCATGTAATGCAGCTTGAGGCGGAAGTGGCGGAAGCTTCCGGGTTCGACCACCTGTACCTGTGCGTAAGGATGCGCGAGCACGTTTTCGCGTGTCTTGCTGAAGAACTGATAGGACAGCGCCACGTGTTCGGCGTCGACGTAATGCACTTGCGAGGCATAGGCCACATTCGGCGTGCCGTCCAGGGCGCTGGTGGCGACGACGGCAGGAATCGCGCCGTCGAGGCAGGGGCGCAGCGATTCGAGCGATAGGTTCATGCGTGTGCCAGCACGCGCCCGGCGTCAGGTCCGGGCGTCTGATCAAACACGATTTCCGGCGCGAAGCGCAGCGCCACCAAGTCGTCTGTCGGCAGGAGCGCGGCCAGCGCCTGTTCCAGCCCTGCGCCGTAACCCAGCCCCTTCAGTTCGTCGGCGAACGCGGCTACACAGCGTGCGCTGCATGCGCGCTGGGCCGCGCCCGTCGTCGCGCGCGTGGCTGCGGATGCCTTGAGCTGCAGGGTGGCATGGGTGGACGGACGGCTGACCACCAGCGTGATTCCGCTTCCCGCGTCGAGCGCGTCGATCACTGCACGCCCGCGGCTGGCCGACAGCAATACCGTCAGCGCCTGCCGGTCGCGCGCCACCATCACGCCCTGAGCTCGACACACGCATGGCCAACCGTCGCGGCCCACTGCGCCGACGTTCATCGACAACGGGCCTTGCAGAAAGGCAGTCTGCTCGACGGTCAACTGCACGCTCATGGCATCAGGTGCGGTACTCCGCGTTGATTTTCACGTAATCGTAGGAGAAGTCGCAGGTCCATACGGTGGCATTCACGGTGCCGCGATTCAGTGCGACGCGCACGGTGATCTCGGCTTCCCGCATCACCGCCGCGCCCTGCACCTCGGTGTAGCTGGCGGCGCGGCCGCCGTTTTCCGCCACCAGCACGTCGCCGAGCCAGACCTTCAGTGCATTGACGTCGAGGTCCGTCACGCCGGCATAGCCGATGGCGGCGAGGATGCGGCCGAGGTTGGGGTCGCTGGCGAAGAAGGCGGTCTTCACCAGGGGCGAGCGTGCGATGGCATAGGCGATCTGCTTGCACTCGGCGCGGTCGCGCGCCCCCTCGACGGCGATGGTCATGAACTTGGTCGCGCCTTCGCCGTCGCGCGCCATGGCCTGCGCGAGCTCGATGGCGACTTCGCTCAATGCCGTCTTCAGCGCGGCGTAATCGGCGCCGGAGGCGCTGGCGATTTCGGTGTTGCCGGCCTGGCCGGAGGCGATGAGGATGAAGCTGTCATTCGTGGAGGTGTCCCCGTCGACTGTGACGCAGTTGAACGACACGTCGGCCACTTCTTTGACCAGCTGTTGCATCAGGGCCGCGGCAATCGCTGCGTCGGTTGCGACAAAGCCCAGCATGGTCGCCATGTTGGGATGGATCATGCCGGAGCCCTTGGCGATGCCGGTCACCGTCACCGCCTTGCCGCCGATCGATATCTGGCGCGAGGCGCCTTTGGCGACGATGTCGGTGGTCATGATCGCGTGCGCGGCATCGCTCCAGTGATTTGGCGCAAGGTCGGCTTGGGCGACGGGCAGCGCGGGCAGGATCTTGTCGACCGGCAGCGGTTCCAGGATGACGCCGGTGGAAAATGGCAGCACGTTTTCGGTGGCATACCCCATCAGTTGTGCCACGGCGTCGCAGGTCTGGCGGGCCCGCTTCAGGCCTTCCCCGCCGGTTCCGGCGTTGGCGTTGCCGGTGTTGATCACCAGCGCGCGGATATTTCCCGTCGCCAGATGCTGTTTGCACAGCGTGACCGGCGCGGCACAGAAGCGGTTTTGCGTGAACACGCCGGCGACCTGGCTGCCGGCAGCGAGCTCGATCAGCGTGATGTCGCGCCGCCCCGGCTTCTTGATGCCGGCGGAGGCGATGCCGAGCCGTACGCCGGCAACGGGCAGCAGTGAGGCAGGGTCGGGAGCGGTAAGGTTGACGGGCATGGCGGCGCGGTAGAACGGAAAGCCGCTATTTTATGCCGGGCTTGCTGCAAATAGATGGCTGGGTCTTACTGCGTGCGCCCCAGCAGTACGTTCAGCAGGCGGCGGAATCCCGGCCGCCATGGCCACACGGGGTCGAGCTCGATCGAGCGTGCCAGCGCGGCCAGCGCAATCAGCGCAAAGACGAGAAACAGCAATTCCGAGATGAGCTGCCGCGAAGTCAGCATTCCCAGTGGCATGTCCAGAAAGCCAGGAACATAAAACAGACTGGCAAATGCTGCGAAGAGAAAAGCCGGGCCAAGATACATGGTATTCGCAGTCAGGGTTGTTGTAAGTGGCAGGCAGCAATCGCCGTGCCAGGAAATAAACACCATAAGAAACAAGGCGCTGTCTTGTTAAGGCCAACGCGGCGCAGCATGGTATGTAAATTAATTCGACAGCTACTTGTCCATGGGTGGCGCGGCCAGCTTGCGCAGGATCTCATGCGACAGCGAATAGAACTGCGGGGTGGGACCGAGATCCTCATAGATCGGATCGCCATAGTCGTCTTCGGCAATGATGCGGTTGCCCGGTATGTAGGGCATGGCAACCTCGAGTTCGTCGAGGGCGGCCCGGATCAGGTCGGCTATCAGTTGGGAGTCGCTGCAGTCGGGATACATCACGTGCAGCGCTTCGACGCGGGCGGCATCACGCAATGGCAAGTGAACCGTATAGGTGCGCGCATCCGGGTGCGCATGCCCCTCCTGGCCCCAGCGCTGGATCAATTCGGCGATGCGCATTCAAGTTCCCCAACCAGCTTCTTAATGGTTGTGTTATAGCAAAGCGCCCCGCAAGGCAAAGCGGAATTCAGTCCGCCATGCGCCACACGAGTGTGCGATTGTTGGCCGGCATGGCGATGTCCTGCTGCAAAAGCAGACCCTGCGAACGTGCCAATGCATCCACCGCCTCGAAATCGCGCACGCCCGAAGCCGGGTCGCGTGCCTTCAGCCAGGCATCGAAGCGGGCATTGCTCTCCGACGTGTAGCGGCCGCCATAGTTGAACGGGCCGTATACCGCCAGGATGCCGCCGGCTTCCAGCACTGCGCCCACACCTGCGAAGAATCTTTCCACCTCGGGCCAGCCCATGATGTGCAGGGTGTTGGCGGAAAACACCGCGTCATAGTGGCCGCTGCACCAGGCGGTGTCGTTGACGTCGAGCGCCAGCGGCGGCAGCACATTGATCAGTGCGGCCTCTTCGAGCCAGGCCTGGATGCCGGGGTGATGCTGCGGCACGTCGGCGGTCTGCCAGATGAGATGCGGCAGGGCGGCCCCGAAATACACGGCATGCTGGCCGGTGCCGCTGCCGATTTCGAGCACATGCCGGCGATCGGCGAACAGCGTGCGCAATATCGCCAGAATGGGGTCGCGGTTTTGTACGCAGGACTCGGAAAAAGGCTTGTCGATCAAGGTTGCGGTCCTAATAACGGTGAATGCAGGGTGTATTTATACGCTGTTCAGTTCGACCAGCCGTCCGTCGGCCAGCAGCAATGCGGTATGGAGGGGCTTGCCGGGATACAGTGCCGCCAGCAGGGTGCGATACCCCGCCAGCTGTGTACGGTGGCGCTCGGCCAGCTCGGCGTCGGACAGCGTGAGGCTGTCGTCGCCGGTTTTATAGTCGATCAGCCACACCGAATCGTCGCGTTCCACCACACGGTCGAGCCGCTGCAAGCGGCCGTGGCCATCGAGCAGCGCCAGTTCGTTGTACGCGCGCCGATACTGCGCAGGGTCGAAAAAGCGCGTCAGATGCGGCTGCGCCAGCAGTGTGCGGGCGGCGGATTCGATGGCGTCCAGCCGGTTTTCGAGCCCCAGACGCGTCGCCAGCGCCGCCAGGTCGCGCGGGGTTCCGGGTGGCGCATGGTGTTCCAGGCAGGCGTGAAAGAGTTCGCCGCTTGCCGCGGCCGGGTTCGTCACCGGCGTGCCGACGCGCTGCCCGATCGCCGGGGCGTCGATGCGGATCGGCGGCGGGGGGCGATCCACCGTCCAGGTGGTTGTGGGAGGCAGGTCGGCCGGCAGGCCCAGGTTCTGCCAGGCAGCATCGACACGCTGCAGCCAGGCGTTTTTCTCCACGTCGCCGCTCACGATCAGCGCCTGTTCGGCGCGGGTGAGCGCCACATAAAGCAAATTGTCGGATTCGCGCTGGGCCAGCCCGGCTTCGTCCTCGAACCAGGCTTCGCGGCATGCGCCGCGCTCCTCCTGCCTGCCGAACAGGGAAAAATGCACCGGCCGCGACGCTTCGGGAGGCCATGGTGCCAGCACGGCGTAGCTCGTGCCTTTCTGGTGGTCGCTGCCGCCCAGCAGCCAGACGATGGGCGCTTCCAGCCCCTTGGCACCGTGGATGGTCAGCAGGCGAACCGCGTTCTCGCCGTCGGCGGCCAGGCCTTCGCCGGGTGCGGCGTCGGCATCGTCGACCAGGCTGGCGAGTTCGCGGATGAAGCCGGCCAGCGTGGGGTAGCGTCCTGCGTCCTGCGTCAGCGCCAGTTGCATGAAGGCGCGCAGGTTGGCGGCGACCTGCGGCCGCATCGCCTCCGGCACGGCGTCGGCATAGCGCGCTTCGAGGTCGCCTTCGAAATAGATGCGGTCGAGCAGGTCGTGTACCGGCAATGTGCCGCAATGCGCTCGCCAGCGACCGAGCAGGGACGCGGCGCGTGCCAGGGTGGGTGGACAGTCGGGCTGGTGGATCAGGGTGGCCAGCTGCTCCCAGCCGCGTGTTTCGTCCGGCGGTTGCGGCGCGAACACCCGCAGCAGGTCCTCGTCGCTGCAGCCGAACACCGGGCTTTTCAGCACGTGCGCCAGCTTCAGGTCGGTGTGAGGCAATAGCAGCGTTTCGAGCAGCGCGACCACATCCCGCGCTTCCAGCGCATGCAGCAGGCCGCCGCGGCGCGAGGTGATGAACGGGATGCGCGCCGCTTCCAGTTCGCGTTCGTACAGGTGCAGATGGGTACGTTTTCTGACCAGCCCCATGATGTCGCCCGGGCGTGCCGCACGCGGGCTTCCGCCATCCATCACGCCCCAGCGGCCCAGCACCTCGTCGCGCAATACCCGTGCAAACAGCCGTGCCTCTTCGTGCACGGCGCGGTCGTCGACTTCCGGCTGCGGAGTGGTGAGCGGATTGCGCATACGACCCCACACGAGGCCGGAGGCCGCGTAGTGGACCGGAGCCACCGTGTGGGGCGGGCCATCGGCCATGGCGGCTTCGGTTTTTTCCGCCTGTACCGGCAGGCTGCGCAGCGCGCCCGGGCGGTCGGCGTTTTCCGGCGCGTAGGTATGGGCGGCAAACCCTGCCACGTCGGCGAATACCGGGTTGATCGCCGCCACCACCGACGGCGCCAGCCGGCGCGTCATGTCGGTGCTGAAGCGGGCGGCGTCGAAATGCGCGGCCAGAAAATCCGCCGCCGCGTCGAACACCCGTGCTTCGCCGCGGCGGAAGCGGTAGATCGCCTGCTTGGGGTCGCCCACCATGAAGACGGTCATGCCACTGTCGGCGCCGCGAGCTTCAAGCAGCCAGGTCGACAGCGCCTGCCACTGCAGCGGATTGGTGTCCTGGAATTCGTCGAGCAGCAGGTGCCGGTAGCGTGCGTCCAGCTTCAGCGCCAGCGCCGGAGCGTACTCCTCGCTGGCAAGGAGGCGGCAGGCCTGCCATTCGGCATCGGCAAAGTCGATCACGCCTTGCTGCGACTTGGCCTCCTGATAGGCCGCGATCAGCGCGTGACCGAGCAGCAGACCGTGGCGATTGAGGGCCCAGATGCGAATGTCGGTCTGGATCGCGGTCAGGGTTTCGAGCGCGGTTTCCAGTGTGTCGAGGTCACGCAGATACGTGTCGAGATCCACCCCGAGCGCTTTTTCCAGTTCCTTGGTCGCCTGTTTCTTGCGCCGCTTGCCTGCCGTCATCAGGTGCTTCATCAGCGCGGCATGCGCGTCGTCGGGCGGTAGATCCAGGCTGCGCCGGATTTCCGGCGCGCGCGCCTGTTCGCTCTTGCTGCCTTTTTCCAGCGCAAGGCCGACCCGCTTCACACGGGCTGCCATTGATTCGTCGGCCCAGAACGCCGATACGGGATCGCTGTCCAGGTCGGCGTGTAACAGCGGCCGCAACTGTTCCAGCGCATGGCTCACTGGATCGGCCGCGCCGTCGGTATAGGCCCACCACTCCGCCCGCGCCTGGACGAAACTCTTCAACAGCGAGCGCAGGTTGTGCTCGCCGATGTCGGCCAGCAGCGCCAGCAGCGCGGCGCCTTCGGTGGTGTCCGGGGCGGCGGCCCAGTGGTTGAATTGGCGATCACGCACTTCGTTCAGCAACTGGCTTTCGCGTTCCAGCAGCGGGGCGCCCCATGGCAAGCCGGCTTCCAGCGGCGCGCGTTTCAGGAGATCAAGAAACCAGCCGTGAAAGGTCGTTACCGTCGGCCCCGGCTGCGCGGCCAGCACTGCTTCCAGCAGGCCGCGCGCGCGCGGTAGCACCGCGCCGATTTCGGTGTCCGGCACCGCGCGCGCGCGCAGGAATTCGCGCACAGTCATGTCATCCGCCAGCGCCAGCAGCCGTAGCCATTCATGCAGCCGATCGGTCATCTCCTGCGCCGCCTTGCGGGTGAAGGTGATCGCCAGCAGTTCCGATGGCGCCGCGCCGGCCAGCAGCAGGCGTAGCATGCGCGACACCAGCAGCCAGGTTTTGCCGCTGCCGGCACAGGCCTCCACCACCGCCGAGCGGGCAGGGGACAGGGCAATGGCGTTATCCAGCGGCTTATTCATGCCACATTCCCTTGCGGCACAGCCCGCGCGCTTCGCAGTATGCGCATACGCCGTCGATGCCATGGGCGGGAAGCATGGCGCCTGCGGCGATGGCTTCGAGCAGGTCGGGCAGGCGGCGGCTGATGGCCTCGACATCGGTTTCGCCGTCCAGTTCGAGCGGTGCGACGGGCACTTCGTTGATCGGCAGGTAGGCGGCAGCGGCTTCGCACAGCCAGGCGTAGAACGGCAGCTGCACGGCTTCGTCCGGCGCCTTGAGCTTTTTCCTGAGGCTCTGCGCGGTGCTGGTCTTGTAATCGATCACGTAGCGGGTGTCGTCTTTTGCATCGACGCGGTCGACGCGTCCGTGCAGGGTGATTTCGCCGAGTCCGGCAATGGTGTACGGTACCGCGAAATCGGTTTCGCCGGATTCATAGCGCCAACCGGCAGAGGCGTGGGCCAGCCAGGCATCGAGGTAGGCCGGCTGGATTTTTTCCCACTTGCTGCGCCAGGCGGCGGCGGTCCATGCGGGCAGCGTGGCGAATTCGGCAGCCGAAACCGCATTCAGCCGGGCCAGCGCGGCGTCGCGTTCAAGCGGCGGGCGGCT
The DNA here is from genome assembly GCA_002343685.1 of Thiobacillus denitrificans. Taxonomy (GTDB): domain Bacteria; phylum Pseudomonadota; class Gammaproteobacteria; order Burkholderiales; family Thiobacillaceae; genus Thiobacillus; species Thiobacillus denitrificans_A. The sequence goes on from DDRS01000031.1 coordinate 144,986, forward strand.
GTCGTGGAAGGCCTTGAGGATGCGATGCAGCGCGTTGCCGTAATCGCTCTTGTCGAGCGCCTCGTCGGCCTCGTCGAGCTCGCGGATGCCGAGCACGCTGCGCGCAAAAAACCGGTAGGGGCAATCGAGCAGGGTCTGGTAGGCGGTGGGCGAATAATGGCGCGGCAGCTGCGCGGCCGAGACCGCCGGCGCAGGTTGCACGGATGCGCCGGGCAGCGGACTGGATTGGGCAGGCGGCACGCCGATGGGTTGTGTCGGCAGGGTCGTGCTCCATGCGGCCTGGTGCAGGGCCTGCAACCGCAGGACCAGCGAGGAGGCGGGGTTGGGCTCGTCATTGTTCCAGGCCTGCCAACTCAGCAGGGTGGGCCCTTGGGTCAGCAGGTGCATCAGGTCGGCGGTGGCGGCGAGGGCCTCGTCGGCCGGGGTGGACAGGCCGAGCTGCGTGCGGGTGGCCTGGCTGAACAGACCCGGGGCCGGGCGGGTGGGTAGATGACGGGCGTCGGCGCCGATTACCGCCACCGCGTCGAACAGGCGTCCGCGCGCAGCGGGCAGCGAGGTGAGCACGATGGGACTGGCCACGCTGGCGTCGATGAAGCTTTCCGACTCCAGTGCCAGGTTGAGCCAGCGCCGCCATTCGCCGAAGCCGTATTTTTCGCTGTCGTCCGCCAGGTCGCGGCGTAGGGTGTCGAGTATGTCGAGCACGCGGGTACCGGCGGCGTCGGCCTTGAGGGGTGCGGTGGCCCCCAGCTTGTCCAGGCTGTCGACGAGGCGGGTGAGCCAGACCGCCAGCGGGGCGCGGGTCTGGACAAAGCCTTGCCGGGCGTCGGCCAGTGCAGCCAGCCAGACGGGAAGTGCGGCGAACTCGCGGTGCGCCAGTCGCTGCATGTCGATCATGCCTTGCGATACCCCGTGCCGGCGCAGTGCCAGTTCGAACGCGAGTACCTGATCCTGGCGCGCGCTGGGTTCGCCCAGCACGAACGGCGATTTCAGCAGGTCCAGCAGTTCGATGTGCGGAAAGTCGCTCGCCACGCATTCCAGCCAGCGGTCGATCACGGCGGCGGCGGCAGTGGTCGATAGCGTCCAGCCGGTCTCGTCGGCCACCAGCACATCCATGCGCTCGAGCAGCGCACGCACCCGGCGCGCGGTTTCGCGGTCGAGCGCGATCAGCGCGATGCCACGCCGGCCGGCCTGCAGCTGGCCGGCCACCCAGGTGGCAACGGCGCGCGCCTCGGCTTCGAGGTGCGGCGCCGGGCTGAGCGTGATGCGGGCCTGCAGCGGCGAGGCGGGGCAGTGCTGTGCCAGCAGGGCGGCGCGCTCGCGCAGCGGCGGCGCGGTCTCCTGCCAGGCCTGCCGCAGGGCGAAGGCCACGTCATCGCCGGTGTCCTGTTCGAACAGCGTGAGCGGAACATGCTCGGCACAGCGCGCGAGAAACCCTTGTTCGACGGCGGTGAGCATGCCGAGCGCGTAGCCATAGACTGGCCGTGGCGCGGCGCGAAGCTGTTCGAACAGCGTGTCGAGTGCACGTGCATAGCGCGCCTGCGGATCGCTGCCGTCGGTATTGAGCGCCTGCCACACGCCCTCGATCAGCGCAGTTTCCCGGTCGAGAGCCCCCCCATGCAGTGCGCGAATACGCGATCCAATGGCGTCGCCCAGCCGCGCGGCAGACAGTTCGTCGGCCAGTAGCAGGAGTTCATTAGCGAGCGCCCACTTATCGACTGCCCCCAGCCAATCCTGGTGCCGAAGCACACCGTGCAGCCGCGCCAACCTTCGCGCCTGCGGCTCGGCGCGACCGTCAGCCAGGCTTGTACTCTTCAGGGTGCTTTCGGCCCAGCTTTTCAGCGGGGTGAGGTGCGGCGGGATCAGAACGGGTCGGCCCGCGCCCTGTGCCAGCGCGCGGGCCAGATCGAGCCCGGCACGATGATTGGGGACGAGTACCGTCAGACCGGAGAGATCGGGCAGGTGGTTGGCATGCCGGTCGAGCAGGTGGCGGGCGACGGCGTGCGGCAGTGCCGGACCGCCCAGGGTTTCCAAGCGCGTCAGCGCTCCAGGTACTGGCGCTTGTCCTTGACGCCGGCCCATTCGTCGGCGTCGGGCAGCGGATCCTTCTTCTCGATGATGACTTTCCACACCTTGGCAAGGTCGGCGTTGAGCGCGATGTAGGCGCGTTGATCGTCCGGAACGTCGTCTTCGGCGAAAATGGCCTCGACCGGGCATTCGGCCACGCACAGGGTGCAGTCGATGCATTCCTCCGGGTCGATGACGAGGAAGTTGGGGCCTTCGTGGAAGCAGTCGACCGGACAGACATCGACACAATCGGTATATTTGCACTTCACGCAGGCGTCGGCTACAACGTATGTCATTCGTAATTACCCAGATGAGTTGATAAATGCCCGGATGCTTGCAGGCGGCAATTTTGATGTAGCATATCGGCACAAAACCGAATTTTCCAGCATTACCATCTTCCCAAACTGCCCAGGCCGTATCCGGCTACCCCTACTTCTAAACTAGGAGCTTCACCGATGAGCGAGCATGTTCATTACATATCCGACGATTCTTTCGAACAGGAAGTCCTGCAGGCCGGTGTGCCCGTGCTGGTGGATTACTGGGCGGACTGGTGCGGCCCCTGCAAGATGATCTCGCCGATTCTGGACGAAGTCGCCAAGGAATATTCCGGCAAGCTCAAGGTGTGCAAGCTCAATATCGACGAAAACCAGGCCACCCCGCCCAAGTTCGGCATTCGTGGCATCCCCACCCTGATGATCTTCAAGAACGGCAATGTCGAAGCCACCAAGGTCGGCGCCCTGTCCAAATCGCAACTCACCGCCTTCGTCGACAGCAATATCTAATACGTTTCAACCGGACGGCGCATCGACGCGCCGCCGCTTCGCAGTACCGTCCGGCTTCGCATCTCCCTCACGTCCGGCTCTTTCAAGCGAGCCCACTCAGGCCCACCCCATGCATCTTTCCGAACTCAAGCAGAAACCCATTACCGAGCTTCTCGAGCTTGCCGCCGCCAACGGTATCGACAACGCCAACCGTTTTCGCAAGCAGGAACTGATCTTCACCATCCTGAAAACCCTGGCCAAGCGCGGCGAGAGCATCTACGGCGATGGCGTGCTGGAAGTGCTTCCGGACGGTTTCGGGTTCCTGCGATCGCCGGAGTCCTCGTATCTCGCCAACACCGACGACATCTACGTGTCGCCGTCGCAGATCCGCCGCTTCAACCTGCATACCGGCGACAAGATCGAGGGCGAGATTCGTACCCCCAAGGACGGCGAGCGCTATTCGGCGATGACCAAGCTCGACCTGATCAACGGCGAGCCGCCCGAAGCCAGCAAGAACAAGATCCTGTTCGAGAATCTCACGCCGCTGCATCCGGACAAACCGCTCAAGCTGGAGCGCGACATCAAGGCCGAGGAAAACATCACCAGCCGTGTGATCGACATCGTCGCGCCGATCGGCAAGGGCCAGCGCGGCCTGCTGGTGGCGCCGCCGAAGTCCGGCAAGACGGTGATGCTGCAGCACATCGCACACGCCATCACCTCCAACCATCCCGACGTCGTGCTGTTCGTGCTCCTGATCGACGAACGCCCGGAGGAAGTGACCGAGATGAGCCGCACCGTGCGCGGTGAAGTCGTGGCCTCCACCTTCGACGAACCCGCCAGCCGCCACGTTCAGGTCGCCGAAATGGTGATCGAGCGGGCCAAGCGCCTGGTCGAGCACAAGAAGGACGTGGTCATCCTGCTTGACTCGATCACCCGCCTGGCGCGTGCCTACAATACCGTGCAGCCGGCCTCCGGCAAGGTGCTCACCGGCGGCGTTGACGCCAACGCGCTGCAGAAGCCCAAGCGCTTCTTCGGCGCGGCGCGCAACATCGAGGAAGGCGGCAGCCTCACCATCCTCGCCACCACACTGGTCGACACCGGCAGCCGCATGGACGACGTGATCTACGAGGAATTCAAGGGTACCGGCAACCTGGAAATCCACCTCGACCGCAAGATGGCCGAGAAGCGCCAGTACCCCGCGATCAACGTCAATCGCTCCGGCACCCGCCGCGAGGAACTCCTGATGCCGCACGACATCCTGCAAAAGGTGTGGGTACTCAGGAAGCTGCTGTACCCGATGGACGACATGGAAGCGATGGAATTCCTGCTGGACAAGATCCGTGCGACGAAGAACAACAACGAGTTCTTCGATTCGATGCGGCGCGGCTGACGTTATCGGAGAACTGGGCGCCCTTCGGTGAGCGGTGCCCGTAGCTTGCGCGCCGGACATCGCTCCGCTATACTCTCGCGTTCTCCGAATTCAACCCGAAGGAATTGCCATGAAAGCCGGCATTCACCCCAATTACAAAGAAGTCGCCGTCACCTGCTCTTGCGGCAGCACGTTCGTCACCCGCTCCACGCTGGGCAAGGACAAGCTGCACGTCGAAGTCTGCTCGTCCTGCCACCCGTTCTATACCGGCAAGCAGAAGATCGTCGACACGGCGGGCCGCGTCGAGAAATTCCGCCAGCGTTACGGCATGAAGTAAGCAGGCCTGCGCGAAACTGCGTATGCAATCCAAAGCGGCTTCGGCCGCTTTTTGCATTTTTGCGACGCGACGACGGTATCATTTCGTGCGCGCCATCCCGAGAAAGAGGCAGATGTGACGTCCCGAGTGTTTCACCGTATCGCAGTGACCGCCTTAGGCGTGCTGGCGCTGGCCGGTTGTGCGCACCATCCGGTCAGCGGGGACAGGGACGTCGTGCTGATGCCCGAACAGCAGGAAATCCAGATGGGCGCCCAGGCCAACCTGGCGGTGTTGAAGGAATACGCGGCCCTGGATAATCCCGCGCTGCAGGCGTACGTCAACGAAGTGGGCCAGCGGCTGGCAAAACAGAGCGAACGTCCGAGCCTGCCCTGGCATTTCACCGTGGTCGACAGTCCCGGGGTCAATGCTTTTGCGCTGCCCGGCGGTTATGTCTACATCACGCGCGGGCTGTTGGCGTACCTGAATTCCGAAGCCGAGCTGGCGGGCGTGGTCGGCCACGAAATCGGCCATGTCAGCGCACGCCACGGTGTGCGTCTGCAAAGCGCGCCCACCGTGGCTGACCCCGGCGCGGCGCTGGGCTCGATTCTGGTCCCGGGAATGGGTAATCAGGCGGGTTCCGCCCTGCTGCAAACGCTGGCGCGAGCCTGGACCGCCGGCTATGGCCGTGAGTACGAGCTGGAAGCGGATCGGCTCGGTGCAGCGTATCTGGCGAAAACCGGCTACGACCCGCAGGCGATGATCGACGTCATCGGCGTGCTGAAAAACCAGCAACGGTATTCCGCCGAACAGGCCACCCGCAGCGGGCGCTTGCCGCAAGCCACCTATCACGGAATCTTCGATACGCATCCTCGTAACGATGTGCGCCTCGGGCAGGTGGTGGCCGAGGCGAACAAATACCGCGTGTCCCAACCACGCGAAGGCCGCAACGACTATCTGCAGAAGCTGCCGGGACTCTATTTCGGCGACAGTCCCGATCAGGGCGTGATCCGCGACAATGCCCTGCTGCATGAAAAACTGGGCATGGCGATCCAGTTTCCGCCGGACTGGCGCGTGCAGAACCGGCCTGACCGGGTCGTGGCGACCAGCCCCCAGGGCGATGCCCTGGTCGAGCTGGTACAGGGACCGAAGAACGACAATCCGCTGGAGACCGTGCAGAAAGGGGTCAAGCTGGATGCGGGCGCGCGCTATGATACCGGCCACCTGGGCGGTTTCCCGGCCGCGTTTGCCGCGGGCGCCCAGCAGGGCAAGCCGGTGGTGGTGGCGGTCGTGGTGTTCAACGGCACGCAATACCTGATTGCCGGCATGACCCGGGACACGGCCACCTATGAGCGCGAACGCAGCGCCCTGCGGGCGGCGATCAACAGCTTCCGTGCGATCACGCCGGCCGAGAAGCTGGTCGCCCGTCCCTATGTCCTGCAACTGCTCACGACCCGCCCCGGCCTGACGATGGCCGCGCTGGCACGGCAGTCTCCGCTGGGGGGCGAGGCCGAAGGCCAATTGCGCCTGATGAACGATCTCTACCCTGATGGCGAACCCCGATCGGGCCAGCTTCTTAAAATTGTTCAATAAGCATCCGCTTCCTCTTGCCCGGCTCGGGCTGTTGCTGCTCTGCGCGGCGTGGCTGTTGCCCGGGCTGGTTGGGCACGCGCCCTGGAAAGGAGGCGACGGCGAGCACTTCGTGCAATTGTGGCTGCTGCTGAAAAGCGGCGCCGCCCCGCAGTCCGTGTCGGCTACCCCTCCCCTCTACTACTGGGTGGCCACCGCCACCGCCTGGCTGACGTCGTCTTTCCTGAGTCTGGCCGATGGCGCGCGCCTCGCTTCGGGGCTGTTCATCGCGCTGGCATTGTTCTTCATTGCGCGCACGGCCCGCGCACTGTATGGCGCGGAAACCGCGTGGGCCGCCGCGCTCACCTTGCTGGGTTGCATGGGACTCCTGGTTCGCGGTCATGAACTCAATGCGGCAACCGCGCAGTTCGCCGCCGCCGCGATCATGCTGCACGGCATCGCCACCCTGCCCCAGGGTCAGCGCGGCGGCTGGACGCTGGGCGCCGGCACCATCCTGATGCTGCTTGCCGGCGGCGCGGCGGAAGCGGCCTTGTTCCTGCTGTTGGCGATGGGATTGCCGGGCCTGCTCGAAGCCTTCCGTTCGCCGCCGGCACGGCGTGCGCTGGCGTGGGGGGTGAGCCTTGCCTTGGCGGCAAGCGCGGCATGGCTGGCCTACCTGACCACACAGGCCATTCCGCTCAAGCAGGCGCTCAATCTGCAGCGCTGGCTGGGTGATGCGCCTCTGCGTCCGGCGTTCTATCTGGGCATTCTCGGCTGGTATGCCTGGCCGGCGTGGCCGCTGGCCGCCTGGGCGCTCTATCGCGGCCGGCGTCAGTGGCGTACTCCGAGCATCGTGCTGCCGGTAGGCGCGCTGCTGGGCCTGCTCGCCCTGTATGTCTTCGACACCGATCCCGGCGAGGAACAAGGCCTCATTCTGCTGCTGCCGCTCGCCTTGCTGGGGGCGTCCGGCCTCTACACCCTGCGGCGCGGTGCCGCCTATGCCTTGCTGTGGTTCGGCATCATGCTGTTCGGTTTTCTGGCGCTGGTCCTGTGGGTCTACTGGAGCGCACACGATCTGGGCAGCCCGGCGCGGCTGGCGGCGCGGCTGAGCCGATTGGGCATGACGGGTGTGGGCGTGCTGCGTCCGTGGGCGCTCGCGCTGGGTATCGTCGTCACGCTGGCGTGGGTTGTGTTCCTCGCCCGCATTCGCCGTTCGCCGCTGCGCCCGATCCTGGTGTGGACGGCCGGCATGACTTTCAGCTGGGGACTGCTGATGGCGCTGTTCCAGGCGCCGCTCGACCAGCGCCTCTCCTACGCCAGCGTGGGCGCGGTGCTGGCGGCACGGGTGCCGCCGACGGAATGCATCCAGACCTACCAGGTGCGCAGCCAGCAGCGCCTGCTGCTGGCCTATCACAGCGGGCGCATGCTTGCGCCCGCCGACATCGGCTGCGCCTGGCTGCTGGTGGAGACGCGGCAGCGCGATGTCGAACCACATATCTCGCCCGACTGGGTCAAGGTGTGGGACGGTGCCCGCCCCGGCGACCGCTCGGATCTTTTCCACCTGTATGGCCATCGCTGACGCCCCCGGCATGCAGAACGTGGCGGCCGTCATCCTGGCCGGCGGGCAGGGTCGCCGAATGGGCGGCGCGGACAAGGGGCTGGTCGACTATCAGGGCCGTCCGCTGGTCGAATGGGTATTGGCCGTGCTGGCGCCGCAGGTCGGGGAAATCGTCATCAGCGCCAATCGCAATCTCGAGCGTTACGCGGCCTATGGCCGGCGCGTGCTGCCAGACACCCTGCCCGACTACCCGGGCCCGCTGGCAGGCGTGCTGGCGGCGTTGCAGGCGGTGACGACCGACTGGCTGCTGGTCGTTCCGTGCGACACGCCGCACCTGCCTGCCGATCTGGCATTTCGCCTGCTGGGTGCGGCGCAATTGGAAGGGGTGCCGCTGGCGGTGGCGGAGGACGACGCGCGCATCCACCACAGCTGCTTCCTGGTGCATACCGACCAGCGCGAGCATCTGGCCGGCTTCCTGGCACGCGGCGAACGCGCGGTGCGTCATTGGCAGGCGGAACTGTCCTCGACCACCGTGCGTTTCGACGCGGCGGCCTTTGCCAACCTCAATCGGCCCGACGACCTCCAGTCCTAGCCCGTTCTCGTCCATCTCAGGACGGGACCGGTCCAGTCCCAGTCAGCCCTGACGGCTTTCCGTGATCTGCGCGCAATACTGCTGCAAATGTTCCGGCACGCCGGGCGGACACGTGCCGCATTCGCGGTTGCCGGGCACGGCATAGTCGATGAACTTGGGATAGGCGAGCTTCAGCTCGTCCATCAGCCGGACGAAATCGTCCAGCGTCCGATCGCCGCCGAGCCGGGGATTGCGCGCCTTTTCCTGGCCGATGGTACTGATGCGGCGTTGCTCATAATCGTGGGCGGGATAGACCAGCGTATCGTCGTCGAGCGCGAACAGCTTGCCGCGCACCGAGTGGTACAGCGCGGTCGCGTCGCCATTCTGGAAGTCGGTGCGGCCGCAGGCCTCGATCAGCAGGGCATCGCCGCTGTAGAGGCGCCCGTCGTGCAGGTAGGCGAAGTGGTTGTCGGTATGGCCGGGCGTGTGAATCGGTGCGAGTTCGATCGAGCCCATTTTGAACGGCGTCCCCTCGACAATGCCGACCTCGGTGCACGGCAGCCGGTCGAGCGCGGGGCCGGCGATGCGGCTGCCGGCGATGGCCTTGAGTTTATTGGCCGAGGTGATGTGGTCGGCGTGGATATGCGTTTCCAGCGTGAACGCGAGTTTCAGTCCGAGTGCGTTGACCGTGGCCAGGTCGCGCTCCCAGGCCGGCAGAACCGGGTCGATCAAAAGGGCCTGGCCGGTTTTCTCGCACCCCAGAAGATAGGTATAGGTACTGGAAATGGGCTCGAACAGCTGTTTGAAAATCATGACGTGCTCCCAATGGTAGTCAGGATGCGGCCATCGTCTCGTCCAAAAGTTCCACCCAGTGCTGTACCGGGATCGGGCTGGCCGATTGCAGGTGGGTCAGGCAGCCGATGTTGGCGGTCGCGATCATCTCCGGCGCACCGGCTTGCAGATGGCCGAGCTTGCGGGTCTTGAGCGCGCCGGCGATCTCGGGCTGCAGGATCGAATAGGTACCGGCCGAGCCGCAGCACAGATGCTTCTCCACCACCGGCGTGAGCTCGAAACCGGCTTGCGTCAGCAGCGCCTCGACGTCGCCGCCGAGTTTCTGTCCGTGCTGCAGGGTGCAGGGTGGATGGTAGGCGATGCGTTTTTGAGTGGGTGGTGAACGGCGGTGCGCAGCCAGCGCGTCGCGCTCGGCGGCGAGAATTTCAGAGATATCTCGCGTCGCGGCGGAGACGCGCGCGGCTTTGTCGGCGTAGGCGGGGTCGTGGCGCAGCAACCAGCCGTAGTCCTTCACCATCACGCCGCAGCCCGAGGCCGTCATCACGACGGCTTCCGCCCCGGCTTCGAGATGCGGCAGCCAGGCGTCGATGTTGCGGCGCGCGGCGGCGAGACTTGCCTCGGTGTCGTTGAGGTGGTGCGCCAGCGCGCCGCAACAGCCGGCCTCGTCCGCGGCGACCAGCGAGATGCCGATGCGGTCGAGGAGGCGCGCCGCGGCGGCGTTGATGTTGGGCTTGAGGCCGGGCTGCACGCAGCCCTGCAAGACCAGCATGCGGCGCGAGTGGCGCGGGGCCGGCCAGGCGCCTGCGGCTTCCGTTGGCGGAACACGGGACTTCAGAAAACGGGGCATGAGGCCGCGCACTCCCTGGCCGAGCTTCAAGGCGCTGTTGAACAGCATGGGCGAGCCGAGGCCGGTCTTGAGCGCAGTGCGCGTCGCGGACTCGGCGATGCCGCGCCCGACTTTGTCTTCCACGATGTGGCGGCCGATATCGAGCAGCTTGCCGTATTCGACGCCTGACGGGCAGGTGGTTTCGCAGTTCCGGCAAGTCAGGCAGCGGTCGAGGTGGAGCTGGGTCTTGGCCGTCGGCGTTGCTCCTTCGAACACCTGCTTCATCAGATAGATGCGACCGCGCGGCGAGTCGAGTTCGTTGCCGAGAATCTGGTAGGTCGGACAGGTGGCGAGGCAGAAGCCGCAATGCACGCAATTGCGCAGGATGCGCTCGGCGACGTCGCCTTCGGGGGTGTTGCGATAAGGTTCGGCGAGCGTGGTCTGCATGTCAGAGCGGGTTGGAAAGTTCGATCAGATTGCCGTCGGGATCGCGCACATAGACTGACAGGAGGGGGCCTTGCGCGCCGGTGCGTTCGACCGGGCCGGCTTCGATGGCGATACCCTGTGCGGCGAGTTGGCGCGTGATGTCGGCGATGGGCGTGCGCGCGAGCAGGCAGAGGTCCGCCGCGCCCGGCGTGGGATGCGCAGCTTTCGGCTCGAATTCGCGGCCGGCCTGATGCAGGTTCAGCTTGCAGCGGCCAAAGGCCAGGGCCCGCCGGTCGTTGCCGAAAATGACCTCGCGCATGCCCAGCACGCGCGTGTAGAAAGCCACGCTGGCAGGAATGTCGCGTACGGTCAGCACCACGTGATCGATAGCGTCGAGGTCCATTCAGAATTCCGGATACAGGCGGCCGCGGTTGAGAATGCCCTTGGGATCGAAGCGCTGCTTCAGGTTGCGATGCAGGGCTCGCAGCGCCGGGGCAAGCGGGGCGAAAACGCCGTCGATGGGCGCCGAACCGCGAAACAGGGTGGCATGCCCGCCTGCTGTTTTCGCGGCGTCGCGCAGGGTGGCCGCAGGCAGATCGGACGCCAGCCAGCGTACCGCCCCGCCCCACTCGATCCACTCGGCGCCGCCGAGACTCAGAGGCGGCGTGGTTGGCTTGACCGCCAGCCGCCAGAGCGGGCGCTTGTCGAAGAAAGGCGTGGCCTGGTCGCGCAGGCGCTGCCAGAAGGCGGCTGCGTCATGCAGCAACTCGCCGCCAAGCCGGGCTCGCGCGGCATGTACCGCGGATTCCGCGCCCGACAGCCGCACCGTCAACAGGTCCGCGTGCCATGACGTGGCCGACAGCGGCAGCGGCTGTCCCGCCCACCGGTTCATGTTCTCGATCGCGGCGGTTTCGTCGAGCTCGAATTGCAGCGTGGTTTCCGCAGCCGGTTTCGGCAGCACCTTGAGCGACACCTCGGTAATCAGGCCGAGCGTGCCGAGCGCACCCGCCATCAACCGCGACACGTCGTAGCCGGCGACATTCTTGATCACCTGGCCGCCGAAGCGCAGCGGCTGGCCAGTGCCGTCGATCATGCGCACGCCGAGCACGAAGTCGCGTGCGGCACCGGCATAGGGTCGGCGCGGGCCGGACAGGCCGGTGGCGATGCTGCCGCCCAGCGTGGCTGCGCCGCCGAAGTGCGGCGGTTCGAAGGCCAGCATCTGGTTCCGTTCGGCAAGCGCGGCTTCGATCTCGGCCAGTGGCGTGCCGGCACGGGCGGTCAGCACCAGCTCCTTGGACTGGTAGTCGACGATGCCGGTGAGCGTGCGCGTGCTGAGCACCTCGCCTTCGTCGGCGTTGCCGTAGAAGGTCTTGCTGCCGCCGCCCTGGAGGATGAGCGGCGAGCCTTCGGCGTGAGCCGCGCGGATGCGGTCGATGAAGGTGTCCAGCATCAGAACCTCGGCAACTCGGGATGCGGCAGCTGGCCGCCGTGGATGTGCATCGCGCCCCATTCGGCGCAGCGGTGCAGCTCGGGCACGGCCTTGCCGGGGTTGAGCAGCTTGTCGGGATCAAACGCGGCCTTCACCTCGTGGAAACGGGTCAGCTCCGGCGTGGCGAACTGCGCGCACATCTGGTTGATCTTTTCCAGTCCGACGCCGTGTTCGCCGGTGATGGTGCCGCCGACCTCGACGCACAATTCCAGGATCTTGCTGCCGAAGGCTTCGGCCTGGTGCAGTTCGCCCGGCTGGTTGGCATCGAACAGGATCAGCGGGTGCAGGTTGCCGTCGCCGGCATGGAACACGTTGGCGACGGCCAGCCCGAACTCGAGGCTCATCTCGCTGATGCGGCGCAGAACATGCGGCAGCTGGGCGCGCGGAATGGTGCCGTCCATGCAGTAATAGTCGGGCGCCAGCCGTCCCACGGCAGGAAACGCCGCCTTGCGCCCGGCCCAGAACCGAAGGCGCTGTTCTTCGCTCTCGGCCGTGTGGATCTCGATTGCACCGGAGGCCGCGAGCACTTCATGCACGGTGAAGATGTCGTCCGAGACCTCCTCGTTGACGCCGTCCACTTCGCACAGCAACAGGGCCTCGCAGTCGAGCGGGTAGCCGGCGTGGACGAAGGCTTCGGCCGCCTGGATGGCGAGGCGGTCCATCATCTCCAGCCCGGCCGGGATGACCCCGGCGGCGATGATGTTGCCCACCGCGGCCCCCGCCTTGGCCACGTCGTCGAACGCGGCCAGCACCACCTGCGCGCGCTGGGGCCGCGGCAGCAGCTTGACCGTGACCTCGGTGATCACCGCCAGCATGCCTTCGGAGCCGGTCATCAGCGCCAGCAGGTCGTAGCCCGGACTGTCGAGCGTGTCGCTGCCGATTTCAAGCAGTTCGCCGGCGATGGTCCAGGCGCGCAGCTTGAGGATGTTGTGTACGGTGAGGCCGTATTTCAGGCAGTGTACGCCGCCGGAGTTTTCCGCCACGTTGCCGCCGATCGAACAGGCGATCTGTGACGACGGGTCGGGCGCGTAATAGAGGCCGTGCACGGCGGCGGCTTCGGAAATTGCGAGGTTGCGCACCCCGGGCTGCACCGTCGCCGTCCGGGCCTGCGGGTCGATGTGCCTGATCTGATTGAGTTTGGACAGCACCAGCAGTACCGCGCCGTCGACGGGCAGCGCGCCGGCAGCCAGACCGGTACCGGCGCCGCGCGCCACCACCGCCACCTGGTTGGCATGGCACAGCCGCAGGATCGCCGCGACTTGCGACTCGTTTTCCGGCAGCGCCACCACGTCGGGCGTGTTGCGGTACGCGGACAGACCGTCGCTCTCGAACGGCACGAGATCCTCGCGCGCGTGGAGAACGCTATGGTCGGGCAGCAGTTTGCGTAGCTGGGACAGGAAGGCGGGGCTGAGCATGAAAGACGGCGGATACGTTCAGGCTGCGAGTGTAGCCGGGCTTGCCTGCGCGTGCGAGGGTGCGAGTCGTCGATAGGCCTCGGCCAGCGCCCCGTCGCCGCCGACATTGCCGGGAAAGATGACGACCGGCAACTGCGGCAAACGGTGGCCAGGCGGCGTTTGCACCACGGTGACACCGGGCAGGATCTGTCCCAGCACGCGCGAGGCGGTCAGCGCCAATCCGGTCGACAGCACGTCGTTGGAGGTGATGCCGCCCTTGCTGATGAGGAAGCCAAGCGTGTCCGGCAGCCGTTTCACCACGTCCATCAGCGTGCCCGACACCGACTCGCCAAACGTCAGGCGTTCTGCAATGTTGGCGAATTGCCGCTCGCTGCGGCTGGTGAATACCACCGGGGTGAGACCACGTGCGTGGGCGTGGACGATGCCGGCGGTGAGTTCGTCGACCACTGCGGCACGCGCGTCGGGCAGACGGGCAACGTCGAGCGGCAGACCGACCACGCCGCGCTCCTTCAGCAACGCGGTGAGTTGTGCGGTGGTCTTGGCGACGTGCGAGCCGACCACGACCGCACCGGGCTGGCGGTCGCGCACCAGGGTGGCGAAGGCTTCGGCGGCCACCGGCTGCGGCGGCAGCTTCGCCAACGCGGTGAGCAGCGAGGCGGCGCTGCGGAACAGCCATCGCTTGCCGCCGGCCGCGGCCTTCAGCGCACCGTCGGCGAACAGCCGGTAGTCGTCCGCCGTTTCGCCGTCGATCACCCCCACCTGATTGTCGTGCAACGCCGCCAGCCAGGTGTCCGCCTGCCCTGTGCGCAGATCGGCCAACGTCAGGCGCCGTACCGAATCGGATGCCACGCGGCCATTTGTCTTCTCGGCGACATAGTCCGGCAGATACGCCGTGCGATAGCCGAACACCGAGTCGCGCGCGAACTCGGTCTCGTGGGTCGGCACCGGTTTGCCGTCGACCATCAGGTAATGCGTGCTGTCACGCGTGATGCGGCCGCCTTCGAAGAAAGCCGGCGTCAGCAGCGTCGCGTCGAATGGCCCTAGCACGGCGTTCATCACGTCGGTCTCTACCGGGTAGTGGCCGCGCAGGGTGGAATCCGAGCGCGACACGAACAGGACCGGCCCGGGGTAATCGACGAGCGCGAGCCTGAGGTTTTCGCACACCTCGCGCGTCACGGCGGCCGCACGTTCCGCATCCATCCCGCGCGTATTGGTGAGGATGAAGAACAGCGGCGCCGCATCGGCCAGCGCCGTCTTCAGCGTGGCGACATCCCAGCGCGTCAGCAGCAGACAGGAATGCACCGTCTGCGAGCCGGTGGGATCGTCGTCGAGAACGACGATCTTGGGGCTCATGATGCCGTACGCTCCAGCATCGCCAGCGCGCGTGCGCTCATGGCCTGCGCATTCATGCCGTTGAAGTCGAACAGCTGCTGCGGGCTGGCGGTGGTTTCGCCGCGCTTCCAGCAGAACACATCCCGTTGGGCGGCCTGGCTGCGCAACAAAACCGGCTCGAGCGGCGCCGACGGGCCGCCGCTGATACCGAGCAGGACGTCGCCGTGGAACATCGCCTTGAAGGAGTCGTCGTCCATGAAGCGGCCATCGGGCTCCGACACGCTGCCCCACAGCACGTCGCCCGGACGGTACAGGCGACGCGGGTTGACCACGGCGACGATGCGGGAGCCGATGCCGGATTCGGCCAGTTTCTCGGCCGCGGCGAACACCGGCTGCAGCACCATGTCGCCGGTCACGGCAAACACGACCGATTTCTTGCCGGGATGCTCATGCAGCACGATCGCGCCCTGCTCGATGGCGGCCTCGCCCTGCGCGAGCGAGGTACGCACCGGCAGCGGCGACTTCGAGGCGGTGATGACGATGCCCTTGTTTTTCTGCTTCAGCGCCCACCCGTAGCTCGCCTGGATCATGTTGGCGTCGACCGGGAACAGCGGGTAGACGTTGCCGTTACGCATCATCGCGGCGAAGTAGCTCTCGATTTCCGGCCGCTGGTGGGTCCAGCCGTTGCGGCCCTGCTCGAGCGCGCCGGCGGTGAACAGGCACACCGTGGCGGGTGTCTTGCGCCGCAGTTCGGCCATCGCCTGCGTCACCGTCTGCCAGATCGGCAGGCCGTTGATGGCGAAGGATTCATAGCTGCACCACAGGCTGCGGCCGCCGAACAGCGCGACGCCCACCGCGAGACCGGCACAGGCGTCTTCGTTGAGCGGCTCGTAGACCTGGCCGGACGGGCCCTGGAAATACAGGTCGTCGGCGGTCGGGTGGCGGATCGTCAGTGCCTTGTTGATGTTGGCCATGCCCGAAGCCTCGTTGCCGTCGGCGTTGGTGACCACGAACATCGGGTCGCGCTTGCCCACCTCGCCGACCACGTGGCCGAAGGCAGTGGTGGGCACATGATTTTCGCCAATGGCGAACTCGGTCAGTGGCAAACCATCCAGGCTGGGCAGATCGCGCACGCTTTCGGTCACTGCGACGCGTGCGGCGGGCCCGCCGCCGGCGTGACGGAAGTTTTCCCGCGTGATTTCCCAGGCTTTCGTCGGCAGCGCGCGGCGCTGCAATCCGCCCTTCACGTCGTCGGAATCGAGCGTGTGGTGCGCATAGAGGTTGTGCGACTTGGCGCCGGTGGCGTGCACGCCAGCGCCCTTCAGCTGCTTGACGATGAGGCAGGCGCGGCGGCCGGACAGGGCGCTCTTCGCGGCAGCATCGGCGGCTTTTAGGATGGCGCCGGTGAAGGCCATGCGCGCGGTGAAGCCGAACGTGGTGCTGTCGGTGTACACCGGTGCGTCGGGGGTGTCGGCGTAGTCGCGCGCGTCGATCAGGTGCACCTCGTCGAAACCGTGGGCGCGCCAGTAGTCGGTCATGCGCGTGTTGTCCCACAGCGACACCATGCTGTGATGCTCCTGTGAGTAGCCGTTCCACACGAGTACCGGCAGGTAGTTGGTGACGTCGGGATAGGCGGTCGCGAAGTGCTGGAACGCGCTCATGATGTAGGGTTCGCCCAACCCGCCGTCGCCGATGGTGACCGGAAACAGTTTGTCGCGGTGCAGATAAGCGCCGGCCATGGCGAAGTGCTGGCCTTGTCCGAGCGGGCCGGCGGGCGCGAGCAGGCCGGGGATTGCGCCGGACAGGTGGCCCAGCAGGCCATGGCGTTCGCGGAAACGCGTGCGCATTTCGGCGACTGTCTGGATCCCCATCGCTTCCAGCGAGGTGTCGAGGAACATCGCCGAATAGAAACCGGGCGCGTGGTGGCCGACTTCGGTCACCATGTTGCGGTGGCCCAGCAGATGCAGCGCGGCGACGGCGTCGGCGCTGGAGGCGAAGCCGCCCGGGTGGCCGGAAGACTTGCTGCCGGTGACCTGCAACGTCAGGTAGCGCAGTGCGTCGGCGGCGAGCAGCGTTTGATAGATCGCGGCCTCGCTGGTGGCGTCCGGCAGCGCGGGCTGGTTCGGCCCCAGTAGCGGCGATGCGCCCAGGCGGTCGATTTCGGGGAAGCTGTCAGCGAAATACTGGATGCCTTCGCAAAACGCAGGGAAGGTCTCGGGGGTGGACTGCATCTGGGCGCTCATGGCTATGCCTTTCACAATATGAAAATGTTTCACATCATGTGAAACGATGAACGTATTGAAGCAGTAAACTGCCAACAATTTCACATTGCGTGATAAATTTTCACTTTATGAAAAACGGTGCTTCCTCTATCCAAGTCCTCGACCGCGCCATGGCGCTGGTCGGCATTCTTGCGCGCGCGCCCGGCCCGGCGACGCTTACCCGGCTGGCCGAGCAGGCCGGCCTGCATACCGCCAGCGCGCACCGCATCCTCGGCGCGCTGATGGCGCACGGCCTCGTCGAGAAGACGGGCGCCGGCGAATATGACCTGGGCGTACGTTGGCTGGAAGTGGGCAATCGCTTACGTGCGCGGCTCAACATCCGCCAGGTGGCCATGCCGTATATGCAGCAACTGGCCGAGTTGACCGGCGAGACGGTCAATCTGATCGTGCGGCGCGGCGACGAGGCGGTCTACATCGAGCGCGTGTCGGGCGGCCAGACGCTGATCCAGGTGGTGCAGGTGGTGGGGGCGCACGCGCCGCTCCACGTCACCGCGGTCGGCAAGATCTTCCTGGCCGAGGACAGTGCCAGCGGGGTGATGGGCTATGCCGAGCGCACCGGCCTGCCAGCCTATACGCCGAACACCTTGACTACGCTGGAACGCCTGTCGGCCGAACTGGACACCATCCGCCACGAACAGCTGGCCCGCGACCGCGAGGAAGCCGAACTGGGTGTGGCGTGCATCGGTGCGCCGGTACGGGATGCAGAGGGCAAGCTGGTGGCGGGCCTGTCGATTTCCGCGCCGGCCGATCGCCACAAACCGGGCTGGGTCGAGGCGCTGAAAAAAGCTGCCGGGCAGACCGGTGCCGCGCTGGGCTACCAGGCCATCGCCTGAAAAGCGCCGGGGCGCTGGTGTGGCGCGCGCTGTCGAAGGATTTTACAAATCGCCCCGAATGACCTTCCTCCGTCCGCACGTCAGCGCACATGATACGTGCATGATACGTGTAAGTCATTGTATTGAATGCGGGATTCTGTTGTGTGGGTGAGGGCTGGCATGTTCCGTGCTCATCGAATGGCAGGCTGGAAAGGCGGATGCAATGAATGGAAAACCTGCCTGCCAGCGCAACCAAGATCGAGCGGAAAGCGGAGAAAATGAAAACCAAGCTGAATAAACTGAGCCTTGCGCTCCTGCTGGCCGCGGGCATGACCTCGGCCCATGCCACGTATATCGAATCGGGCGATGCCTCGAATTTCCTGGCGTCCGCCCAACTGGCTACCGATATGCTCATCCAGGGCACGATCGGCCAGGGCGACGAAGGCGATGTATACAAGCTCGTTTTTGGCACCGGCGGTCTGTTGACGATCAACGCCACGGGCCAGATTGACACCAATATCGCCCTGTTCGATGCGGGCTTCCAGGCCCTGGTCGGAAACGACGATTCGGGCGGCGGCCTCGATTCAATGCTGACCTATGCCATCAGTGCCGGGACCTATTACATCGGCATCGGCGATTACGCCATGTACGCGATCAATGCCAGCAACCAGGCCTGGTTCATGGATGGATTGGCGCCGGCCGGATTCGGCACCGTGTCGCATATTGAAAACCAGACTTCGATTGATCCGGGCGCTTACACGCTGACCCTGTCCGTGCAACCGCGGAGCAACGGGGTGCCGGAACCGGCCACGGTGGGCCTGCTTGGCCTGGGGCTACTCGGTTTGGGCATGATGCGGCGCAAACGGGTCTGATCCGGGCCATTCAGGTGTGCCCCGGCTGTCACGCAGGCCGGTGCCCAAGCCCGACCTCGGCGTCGGGCTTTTTCATGGGGCAGGCCGGATGCGAGCGTTGCCGATAGGCGGCGCCAGCCTCGGGACCGCGCAGAACATGCCGTCCGTTGCCGTTTGGCGCAAGGCTCGAAGCGGCTGCTTGCCGTACACCGTTTTTCTTGGCACTGTGCGGCCATGACCGCCATCCCTGCGCCTTTCGTCGCTACCCGCTATCAGATCGCCGCCTGGCTGCTGATGGCGGCCGGACTGTCGTTCACCCTGATGTTTCACCTGCTCCCTGCCTTGCTGTCCGGCTTGCTGGTGGTTCAACTGGTACACATGCTGGCGCCGCGTTTTGTGATCGGCCGCCTCGATCACACCTGGGCCAAGGTGCTGGTGGTGTCCCTGATCACCTTGACGGTGCTCGGTGCGCTGGGCGGACTCACCGCCGGCGTGATTCTCTATTTGCGTACCGAAGGCGGGTTGGCCGGGCTATTGACCAAAATGGCCGAGATCATCGAGAACTCCCGCCAGTTGTTGCCGCTGTGGGCCGCCGCCTGGTTGCCGCAGGGGGACGGATCGGTCATCCGGGCGGGGCTGGTCGAATGGCTGCGCACCCATGCACTGGATATCCGCAAATTCAGCGGCGATGCCGGGCGTGTCCTGCTGCATTTCATCATCGGCCTCGTCATCGGCAGCTTCATTGCCTTGCGCGAGGCGCGCCAGACCCAGACGCTGGCACCGCTGGCCCAGGCGATGTGCGAGCGCGTGTCGCGCCTGGGAGAGGCATTCCGCCGCGTGGTGTTCGCGCAGATTCGCATCTCGGCGCTGAATGCGTTGCTGACCGGTATTTACCTGCTGCTGGTCCTGCCCGCCTTCGGTGTGCATCTGCCGTTCACCAAGACCATGATCGTCGTCACGTTTGTCGTCGGTCTGCTGCCGGTGCTGGGCAACCTCGTGTCCAACACGATTATCGTCATCATCTCGCTTTCCCATTCGCTGCATGTGGCTGCTGCATCCCTGGTGTTTCTGATCCTCATCCACAAGCTCGAATATTTCGTGAATGCCCGTATCATCGGCGGGCAGATCCAGGCGCGGGCGTGGGAACTGCTGATCGCCATGCTGGTGATGGATGCTGCGTTCGGCGTGCAGGGCGTCATCGCCGCGCCGATCATTTACGCCTACATCAAAAAAGAACTGTCCGACAGGGAGTTAATTTAAGCATGTCCAACGACACCGAATCACTCGTCATCACAGCCAGCGGCGAGGATAAAATCGGCCTGGTGGAAGGTTTCACGCGCCGCATCTCGGATAGCGGCTGCAATATCGAGGAGTCGCGCATGGCCGCGCTCGGCGGGCGCTTTGCGCTGCTGATGCGCGTGTCGGGGAACTGGGATGCCCTGGCCAAACTGGAAGCGCGTCTCCCTGCCGTCGCCGAGGAGCTCGGCCTGTCGCTGACCCAGCAGCGCACCCGCCCGACGCGCGCCGACAAGCCGCTGATTCCCTATACCGTCGAGGTCGCCGCGCTCGACCAGCCCGGCATCGTCAACAGCCTGGCAAACTTCTTTGCCCGCCTGCATATCAACATCGAGGCGCTCGACACCGAAACCTATCCGGCCCCGCATACCGGCGCCCCGATGTTTGCCGTCCACATGACGCTCGGCATTCCCGCCGACACCCATATCGCGACGCTGCGCGGCGATTTTCTCGACTATTGCGACGACCAGAATCTCGACGCGACGTTTGAACCGGTACGGATGTGAGGACGATGACGATGAGGCGACGGGACCACGCGAAGCGAGTCGGACAGGCAACCCTGCTGGCGCTGGCGTTGAATGCCGGGGCCGCTCAGGCGGGACCGTATTCGGACGACCTGGCCAAGTGTCTGGTCGAATCGACGACGACGACCGACAAGAATGCGCTGGTCAAATGGATGTTCGCCACCGCGGCCCTGCATCCTGCGGTCAAATCGATCGCGTCGATCACCGATGCCGAGCGCGCCCAGTCAACCCGGTCCACGGCGGAGCTGTTTGTGAAGCTGCTGACCGAATCATGTCGCGCGCAGGCGCAACAGGCCGTGAAATACGAAGGCGCCACCGCATTGCAGACCGGTTTCCAGATCCTGGGTCAGGTCGCCGCCCGAGAGTTGTTCGCCGACCCCAACGTGGCCCAGGGACTGGCCGAACTGGAGCAATACATCGACAGCCGGAAAATCGAGCAGGCGCTCGCGCCGCAGCGATAGTCCGGCCTGGTTCCGGTTCAGTCCTGTATCTGCGAAACGCGGGGCGCCGGATTATTCGTCGGCGCTGACGCCGAGCTCGATGTAATACATCGGCATGACCTCGGCCTCCGATTTCTTGCGCGGTTGACTGCGTATCAGCGCCGCCTCGACGCGTGCGGCCTGCAGCGCCGTGCGGTCGAGCACGATGGGATAGAGCCGGTAGTGCTTCTCGATCAGTTCGGCCTGCTGGAATGCGCAGGACTCGAGCCGGCCGCGGGCGGCCATGTCGAGATGCGGCAGCAACAGCATCCACGGCGCCTGCCACGCGTGGTAATCATGCACCAGCCGGGTGTGCGCCTCGTCCATGCCGGCAGTGGAGATGAACAGCTGCGGAAAGGCGTCGGCCTCGAGTACGCGGCCGCGCAGGTGATCGCCGCCCCTGAGCGTATGCAGTCCCAGCCCGGCGCCGTCGTCCGAGCGGCGGAACCATTGCACCACGCCGTTGGCGAGGTCGTTCACATGGCGCGTCAGGTACACGCCGGCGGGCTCGTCGAGCCCGGCCACCGCCGCGCTCTCGAAATGTTCCTGTGCCGCCATGCCGGCGCGCCAGTCGAGCGGGGGCTTGGTGTCGGTCTCGATGTCGGTGCGCACGCTGTGCAGCAGCGCGAGTGGCCGGTCGTGCCGGTCGAGCAGCCAGAGTTCGAACTGGTCGCGAAAGGCGAAGGGCACCTCGCGATGCACCTTGAGCAGGTGCTCGTAGACCACGGCGCCCATGTCTTCCAGCCGCCTGAAATCGTCCGAGGGGAAAAGCGGGCCGCGTTTCAGGCCTTTTTCCGCCGACCAGTGACCGTAGCGGATGTCGGAAATCTGTGCGCGCCGCCCTGCGCGCCCCAAGCCGTCGAGCAGGGCGTCGTTGGCCACATAGATGTCCCACTCGACGCCGTCGGTCGTCACCGCCTCGGCCGACTGGTATCGGATCGTGTGCACCACCCCACGAAACGGGTTGAGCAGGCGCTGGGCGTAGCATTCGATCTGCATGGGCGGGACTCTCCTCGGTTATTGCGATCAATCAAGGCGATGGCGGGCGTGTCGTCGACGTGTCGTGGGTTGCCGTGCTCATCCAGGCGAACAGCGAGGCGCGCATGGCCTCCCCACCGGCATGTCGATCTGCTGCACCCAGGTACGCGGTACAAAAACGGTATACCCGCCGATCATGTAGCCCATCGGCAGATAGACCGCCACGCGGTCGCCCTGCAGGAAGCCGGCGGGCAGTGTGTCGACGCTCTGGCGCGTGACCAGACCCACGACTTCCAGCGCCTGTCCCGGAATCTTCAGGACGACGACCATTTGCTGCGCAGCCGTATCGCGGCGGGGCGAAAAATAATCGGCAAAATCCTTGAGCGACGAATAAATGCTCTTCACGACAGGGAGATTGGTGAAAGGCAGTTCCACCAGCGACAGCAGCTTGCCCACGCCGGGTTGCGACACGAGTATGCCGAGCAGGAAGATGCAGACTACACCCAGCATCAGCCCCATCCCCGGTACGTAGTATTCACCGATCAGGGGACGCGTCAGCTGCATGGCCAGCGTTTCGCTCCAGTGCAGAAAGACGTACAGCAGATAGACTGTCAGGCCGAGCGGCAGCGCAGTGAGCAGTCCGCGGAAAAAATACTGGGAGATGCGTTTCATCGGTTTCGGGGCCGGGCGGCGGCAGCCATCATTTCATCCTGTCCCGTTAGCATAGCAGCGACGGGCGTACCAGCCGTGGGAGGGGATCGGCCGGCAAATGCGTGTTAATACGACCGGCCGGTCGCCCCACCCAAAATATTTGTGCGACGAGGCTTCAGTCCCGGGTGGCGTTGCCGATTATTCACGTGATGCGTCCAAGTCTGTTGTGGGGGAATGTAGCGTGCTGAATCGTCTTGTCGGAATGTGGTCGGGTAATCGGGAAAATACAGTTGCGCCGCCACCGCCGCGCGTCGAGGCCGTCGAGCCCGAGCCGGCAGCCAAGCCGGCCGGCAAAGCGCCGTCGGTCATGCGTCGCGAGGCCATGCTGGGGCGCGACCAGCGTGTCGCGGGCTATACTTTCATGTTGCGCCGCACGGCCGACGAACACCCGGACCCGAACCTGCCCGATGTGCAGCGCCTCTACGACGAAACCCTGCTGGGCAACCTGCAGCGCATGGATATCGCGCGCCTGCTGGGACAGCGCCTGGCATTCGTGCCGATTTCGCCGGCGACCCTGGATCACCCGCTCATCGAAGAATGGCCCGCTACCGGTACGGTCTGGCTCCTGAACGTCGACGCCCTGACCACGGTGGACGCGTCTTTGCCGGCCCGGCTGGCCGAACTGAAGACGCGCGGGTTCAGTTTTGCGGTTCAGGCGGACGCGGCCATCCGTCCCGAACGCCATGCGCTTCTGCCGCATATGGATTATGTGGTGATGGATGTCAGCAGCGAGGACATTCCCGCCATCACTGCGCAAATCGCCGCCGTGTCCAAGCTGGCCGCGGGCAAGCGGCTGGTCGCGACCGGCGTGCAGACGCTGGAAGCCTTCCACATGTGCCACAAGCTGCAGTTCGCGCTGTTCATGGGGCCGTTCATCACCCGCCGCGAAAACCTCGGCAACCCGGTCATGGGACCGTCGCGTGCCAAGGTGCTGGACCTGATGAACCGGGTGCGTACCGGTGCCGAGCAGCCGGAACTGGCCGCCCAGTTCCGCCACGACCCGGCGTTGTCGGTACGCCTGCTGCGTTACGTCAACTCGCCCGGCATGGGCCTGATGAACAAGATTGGCGGCATCGAACAGGCATTGATGGTGATGGGGCAGGACAAGCTCTATCGCTGGCTGACGCTGATCCTGTTTACTGGCGGCCAGACCCAGGAACTCGACCAGGCCGTGCTGGAAAATGCCCTGGTGCGCGGCCGAGTGGCCGAACAGCTGGCCGGTCGTGCCCTGTTTGCCAAGGCGCGCGACGAAATTTTTGTCGCCGGACTGTTTTCCTTGCTGGACGTCGTGATGCACATGCCGATGGAGCAGGTATTGAAGCAGATCAGCCTGCCGGCCGAGATCACCGAGGCCATCGTCTCGCGGCGCGGCCCGTATGCCCCCTATCTGGCGCTGGCCATTGCCTGCGAACAGGACGACCAGAGCAGCATCGAAGCCCTGGCCAAGCAGATCGGGCGCGACGTGGCCGACATCAACGGCGTGCACATGGATGCGCTGTTGTGGGCGCAGCAGCTGTCCGGCGACGTATGACCTGACATGCCGACCGCTCCGGACGCCGCGTGGTGTGTCTACATGCTGCGCTGCGCCGACGGCACGCTCTACACCGGCATCACCACCGACATCGCCCGCCGCGTCGCCGAGCACAACGGCAAGGGCGGGCCGGGTGCCCGCTATACCCGTAGCCGGCGACCGGTGCAACTGGTCTACGTCGAGGCCGCAGCCGATCGCGCCGAGGCGGCGCGGCGCGAAGCGGCGATCAAGCGACTGGACCGCGTGCGCAAGCTGGCGTTGTGTGCATCCGGCCGATAACGCTCCACCCACTCAGCCTTTCAGGCGCCGCTGCAACTCCGGCATGGCCCCTTCGACGGCACGCCGCCCGGCATCGATCGCTACATCGCCCCGGTGAAACTCCATCAAGCCCAGGTCCGCGAGCAGCGGCGTCACCATCACGTCTGCCGGCTCGCCAGCCAACCGGCTGCGCGTGATCAGCACCTGCATGATGTTGATGCTGCTTGCCAGCACGTCGAGCATGGCCGGCGGTTTGGGCCCGCTGTCGTGGTTGAGGCCGAGTTGCGACATGCCATCCTGGATGCGTGCCATCACGCTGTCGGTCAGCGTTTCAGGTTCTGCCGCGGTGCGCTGACGCGGTCTGCTCTTGGCCGGCTTGGGTTTGAGGTGACGGCCGAGCAGATCGGCGTTCAGATCGACTGCGATCACGAGGTCGGCGCCCATCGCCCGGCATAGCGACACGGGAACCGGGTTGACCAGGCCGCCATCGACCAGCCAGTTGCCGTCGTGCAGCGCAGGCGTGAACAGCCCGGGCAGCGCGATCGAGGCGCGCACCGCGTCCGTCACCGGGCCCTCGCGCAGCCATATTTCGCGGCCGCGTTGCAGGTCGGTGGCGACGGCGCCGAACGGGCGGGCCAGTTCGCGAATGTCGCGATCGACGAAATGGTTGCGGAAGAACTCGATCAACCGGTCGCCCTTGATCAGTCCGCTGCCGAGTGAAAAATCCAGGAAGCCCACCACGGTCTGCAGGCGCAGGCTGCGTACCCAGGCCTCCAGGCGGTCGAGTTCGCCGCCGACATAGGCGGCGCCCACCAGCGCGCCGATCGAGGTGCCGCAGACCAGATCGGGTTCGATGCCGGCTTCCGCCAGTGCGCGGATGACGCCGATATGTGCCCAGCCGCGCGCCGAGCCGCCGCCAAGCGCCAGACCGATGAGGGGAGGTTTGCTCACGATGGGGTCAATCCGCCTCGCGTTCGATGCCGCAGCATTGGACCCGTTCGCCGGCCGGCTCGCTCAGGATGGCGCCGGTGACCGGGTTGGGACGGAATACGGTGCAGCCCTTGAGGCCCAGCGCATGTGCCTGCCGGTAGAGATCCTCGAAACGCTCGAACGGGATGTCGGCGGCGACATTGATGGTTTTCGAAATGGCATTGTCGACGAAGGGCTGGAGCGCCGCCTGCATGTGCAGATGAGCGAGCGGGTCGATCTGCTGCGCCTCGATCAGCGTAGGTGGCAGGCCTGTATGGCCTTGCTGTTGCCACATATGGGCGGCGTGGTCGATCACGCGATGGGTGTGATACTCGCCGTCCGCTTCGAGCACGCGGCGCTCTGCTTCGGCGGAGAAAATCGGTTCGATGCCGCTGGAAAGATTGTTGGCGAGCAGGCTGATGGTACCGGCCGGTGCGATGGCCAATACATGGCTGTTGCGGATGCCATGTACGGCGATGGCGTCGCGTATGCCGGCCGGCAGTCGGGTGGCGAAACCGCTCGCCAGGAAGGCGTCGCGCTCGAAAGCAGGAAACGCGCCTTTCTCGTGTGCGAGTTCGACCGACGCCTGATAAGCATGGTCGCGTACTGCCTGCATCGCCTGCGCGGCCAGGCGTTGCGCAGCTTCGCTGTCGTAGCGCAGGCCCAGTAGCACCAGTGCGTCAGCCAGTCCGGTGATGCCGAGGCCGATGCGACGTTTCAGGTGCGCTTCCTGGGCCTGCGCCGGCAGTGGGTAGCGCGAGACGTCGATGACATTGTCGAGAAAACGTACCGCGTGCGCTGCCGCGTCGGCCAGTGCGGCGAGATCGAGGTGCGCGTCGGCGGTAAAAGGCGATGTCACGAAGGCGGTCAGATTGAGCGAGCCGAGGTCGCAGGCGCCATAGGGCGGCAGCGGGATCTCGCCGCAGGGATTGGTGGCGGTCAAGGTCTCGCGGCCCGCCAACGTGTTGTCGCGGTTGATGGTGTCGGCGAACAACACGCCAGGCTCGGCGGTGTCGTAGGCGGCGCGCAGGATGCGCTGCCACAGCGCGCGCGCTTTCACCGTACGTGCGTCGGCCAGACCGGGAAACGTCAGCGGCCAGTCGCGGTCCCCATCCACCGCCGCCATGAAGGCGTCGCTCACCAGTACCGACAGATTGAAATGCCGCAGCACGGCGGGATCGCGCTTGGCGTCTACGAATTTCTCGATATCGGGATGGTCGCAGCGCAGCGTCGCCATCATGGCGCCGCGCCGCGCGCCGGTCGACAGCAAGGTCGCACACATCGCGTCCCAGATATGCATGAACGATACCGGGCCGGACGCGATGCTGCCGGTGGCCTGCGCCACCATGCCGGCCGGACGCAGGGTGGAAAAATCATAGCCCACGCCGCCGCCGTGCTGCATCGTGAGCGCGCCTTCCTTCAGCGCCTCGAAAATGTGCTCGAGGTCGTCGGCGATCTCGCCCATGACGAAGCAGTTGAACAGCGTCACCCGGCGGCCGGTGCCTGCACCGGCAAGAATGCGGCCCCCGGGCAGGAAGCGGAAATCGTCCAGCAGCGTGGCGAAACGTTCGGTCCATTGTTCACGCCGGTCCGTTTCGGCCTGCGCGATCGCCTGCGCCACGCGCCGCCAGCTGGCGCGGATATCGGGTTCGCCCGCGGCGCGGTAGCGGGTTTCCCAGATATGGCGGGAGATGTCCATGCTGAATGGGTCGTTCGTCTTCATGCGGATACGATGTCAGGCGGCGTTTGAGGCATTATCTGCCTCCTGACGTTTTCTGGGCAGCGGTCCTTTGGATAGAGCTGCTTTGTTCCTGACCATGATGGATTCATCCCACCCGTATTCCGCCCTGACGCCGGACTGTGCTCTCGATGCGCTCGACAGCACCGGCCTCAGGACCGATGGCCGTCTGCTGGCCTTGAACAGTTACGAGAACCGCGTCTACCAGATGGGCGTCGAAGACGCGCAGCCGGTCGTCGTCAAGTTCTATCGTCCCGGACGCTGGAGCGACGACGCGATCCTGGAGGAACATGCCTACACGCAAGATCTGGCCGAGCGTGAAATTCCGGTGGTGGCGCCACTACGGTTGAACGGCGCCACGCTCCACCTGCATGCCGGTTTTCGTTTTGCGGTCTATCCTAAACAGGGTGGCCGCATGCCCGAGTTCGATCGTGCCGATGCGCTTGAAAGGATGGGCCGCTTCCTCGGGCGCATCCATGCGGTTGGCGCAACGGCGGATTTTGCGCACCGACCGGTACTTGATCTGGAGACCTTCGGTTACGCGTCACGTGATTTTCTGCAGCAGGGCCGCTGGCTGCCGGCCGACCTGGTCGCCGCATGGGACAGCGTGGTCGAGCATGCGCTTGCCAGTGTCGCGCACTGCTACGCACGTGCCGGGGCGGTGCGCACCATCCGCCTGCACGGCGACTGCCACGCCGGCAACGTGCTGTGGACCGATACGGGGCCGCATTTCGTCGACTTCGACGACAGCCGCATGGGCCCGGCAGTGCAGGACCTGTGGATGCTGTTGTCAGGCGAACGCGAGGAGCAACAGGCGCAGATGAACGCGATCCTGACGGGCTACGAGGACTTCATGGAGTTCGATCCGCGCGAACTCCATCTGGTCGAAGCGCTCAGAACCTTGCGGCTGATCCACTATGCAGCCTGGCTGGCCCGGCGCTGGGACGACCCGGCTTTCCCTGCTGCGTTTCCGTGGTTCAATACGCAACAGTATTGGCAGGCGCGCATCCTCGAATTACGCGAACAGATCGCGCTGATGGACGAGCCGCCGCTGGTGGCTTGATGAGGACAAAGGCATGTGCGGCATAGCAGGTGAATTCCGATTCGACAACACGGCGCCCGATGCGGCAGCGATGGCGCGCATGCTGGCCAGGCTGGCACGACGCGGGCCGGACGCCGAAGGCCAGCACACCGACGGACCGGTGCGCCTGGGTCACCGGCGTCTGGCGATCATCGACCTGTCGCCGCGCTCGCGCCAGCCGATGGTCGACGCCGCCAGCGGCACCGCGCTGGTGTTCAACGGCACCATCTACAACTACCCGGAACTGCGTGCCGAGCTGATCGATCTCGGCCATGTCTTCCATTCCGACGGCGATACGGAGGTCATCCTGCGCGCCTACCTGGAGTGGGGCGAGGCCTGCGTCGAGCGCCTGCACGGCATGTTCGCGTTCGCCATCTGGAACCGCGAGGAACTGTTCCTGGCGCGCGACCGCCTCGGCATCAAGCCGCTGTACTACAGCGAGAACCTCGGGCGCTTCCGCTTCGCTTCGACGCCCCAGGCCTTGATCGCCGCAGGCGGCGTCGACACCAGCATCGACGCCGTGGCGTTGCACCATCTGTTCACGCTGCATGCGGTGGTGCCGGCGCCGCGCACCATCCTCAATGGCATCCGCAAACTCGCTCCCGGCACCACCCTGACGGTGAATGCGCGCGGCGAACTCTGCCACCGGAAATACTGGTCGCTGAAGGCGCAGCGGCCGGCCCAGCCGGCTGCCCAATCGGAATGGGGCGAAGCCGAGTGGACCGAGGCCATCCACGACAGCCTGCGCCAGGCAGTGAAGAAGCGCATCGAGATCGCCGACGTCAAGGTCGGGGTCTTGCTGTCCGGCGGACTCGATTCGAGCCTGCTGGTGGCCCTGCTCGCCGAACAGGGTGTGCCCGACCTGATGACCTTCTCGGTCGGTTTCGAAGACCAGCCGGAAGAGCGCGGCAACGAGTTCGAGTATTCCGATCCGGTGGCGGCCATGTACGGCACCCGTCACCACAAGTACCTGATTCCCAATTCGGAGGTGTTGCGTCGCCTGCCCGAAGCCGTCGATCAAATGAGCGAGCCGATGTTCGCGCAGGACGCGGTGGCCTTTTACCTCCTGTCCGAGCAGGTCAGCAAGACGGTCAAGGTGGTGCAGAGCGGGCAGGGCGCCGACGAGGTGTTCGGCGGCTATTTCTGGTACCCGCGCATGGCGGCGGAAACGGACGGGACCCCGCTGGAGCGCTTCCGCCGCCACTACTTCGACCGCGATCACGACGAGTTCCTGGACATGGCGATGCCGCCCTATCACGGCCCGGATTACACGGCGGAAACCATCGCGGCACATCTTGCGGAACCTTTCGCCGACGACTTCATCGATCAGGTATTGCGCATGGACACGACCATGCTCATCACCGACGATCCGGTGAAGCGGGTCGACAATATGACCATGGCCTGGGGGCTGGAGGCGCGCGTGCCTTTTCTCGACCATCATCTGGTGGAACTTGCCGCAGCGATGCCCGCCGAACTGAAGCTGGCATCCGAGGGCAAGCACGTGCTGAAGAACGTCGCGCGCGGCCTGATCCCGGATGCGGTGATCGACCGCAAGAAAGGCTACTTTCCCATGCCGGCGCTCAAATTCGTGCGAGGAGATTTTTTGTACTTCATGCAGGACATATTGAATTCCCAGGCCTGCCGCGAGCGCGGCCTGTACCAGCGCAGTTACGTGAACAGGCTGCTGGATGCGCCGGAGAAGCATCACACCCGCATCCAGGGCAGCAAGCTGTGGCACCTGGCGCTGCTCGAATACTGGCTGCAGAAACATGCGTAGGACGTTCCTGTTCCTGGCTATGCTGGCGGCAGGACCGGTTCAGGCGCAGGACGACTTCGACAGCTGGCTCGGCGTCTTCCGTCAGGATGCCAGGGCGCAGGGCATTTCCCAGGCCACGCTTGACGCCGCACTCACCGGCGTCGTGCCGGACACGCGCGTGATCGAACTCGATCGCCGCCAGCCTGAGTTCCTGCAGACCTTTTCCGCCTACCTGGGGCGCCGCGTCACGCCGGCCCAGGTGGCGCGTGGCCAGGCCCAGCTGGAGCAGCACGCGGCGCTCCTGGATGCGGTCGAGCAGAAGTACGGTATTCCGAAGACCGTGCTGGTGGCGTTCTGGGGACTGGAAACCCGTTACGGTGCCGTGCTGGGCAGCCTCAATGTGCCGACGAGCCTGGCCACGTTGGCCTACGACGGGCGGCGCAGCGGGTTCTTCCGCAGCCAGTTGCTCGATGCGCTGCGCATCATCGATGCAGGGCACGTCAGCGCGACCGACATGAACGGCTCCTGGGCCGGCGCGATGGGCAATATGCAGTTCATGCCGTCGACTTTCCGTGCCTATGCGGTGGACGGCGACGGTGATGGCCGCATCGACGTGTGGCAGTCGTTGCCCGACGCCCTGTACTCCGCTGCCAACTACCTGCAGCAGGCTGGCTGGCATGCGAACGAGCCGGTGGCGATCGAGGTGCGGCTGCCGGAGGGGTTCGACTGGCGTCTGGCCAGGGTGGCGCACCGTCTGCCGGTGGCGGACTGGAAAGCACTGGGCGTCCAGGCGGCGGACGCGGACGCTTTGCCCGAGGTGGTCGGACGTGCCGCCATCGTCCTGCCGCAGGGCTGGCAGGGGCCGGCTTTCATGGTGTTCGACAATTTCGACGTGGTGATGAAGTGGAACCGCTCGCAGAACTACGCACTGGCGGTGGCGCTGCTTTCTCACCAGTTGGCCGGGGGCCATGCGCTGGCCGCGCGTGAAGGCGAAGCCGGGGCACTCAGCGTCGAGCAGCTGAAAGCGATGCAGCAGGCGCTCAACGAAATGGGCTTCGACGCCGGCACGCCGGACGGCCTGCTCGGTCCGCACACGCAAACCGCGATCCGTGTGTACCAGGCCTTGCACCAGCTGCCGGTCGACGGCTATCCCGCACCGAGCGTGCTGGCGCATGTCGAGCAGAGCCATGCCGCTGCCGCCGCTGCGGGCAAACTGACGCTGGCACCCGCGCCGACCTTCGCCGAGCCCAGCGGCCTGCCCTGACGCACGCATGTGGCAACTGTGATATTTTTTAGTCGTTCAATCCGGGAGACGAAGGGTGAGTGACGCGCGCAATGTGTTGGGAGGCCTGCTGCAGGTGTGTAGCGTCTCGCCGATGACCGGATTCGTTCGCGATGGTGTCTGCCATACCGGTCCGCAGGATATCGGCAGCCATACCGTCTGCGCGCAGATGACCGATGCCTTCCTGCAGTATTCGCAAAGCCGCGGCAACGACCTCGTCACGCCGGTTCCGGAATACGGCTTTCCCGGCCTGAAGGCAGGCGATCGCTGGTGCGTGTGTGCCGCGCGCTGGCTCGAAGCCGCCGAGGACGGCATGGCGCCGCCGGTGGTGCTGGATGCGACCCATGAGCACACCTTGCAGACGGTCGCCTTGGCGGACCTCAAGTATCACGCCCTGCGTTATCCCGATTACCCGGGCCAGTTGTTCCCCGAACCATGAGCCTGGTCTGCTGGAAATGCGGCGCCAGCCTGGCCGGCATGCCATTGCCGCTGTCGCGCCGGGATACCTGCCCGAGCTGCCGCGTCGACCTGCACGTCTGCAAGCTGTGTCGCCACTACGATGCGCACCGTGCCGGCCAGTGCCGCGAACTGGCGGCCGACCGGGTCGCCGACAAGACGCGCGCCAACGATTGCGGCTGGTTCGTGCCGCGGCCGGAAGCGTATCGGGGCGGCGGCGCGGTGATGGCGCAGCCCGGCCGCAGCGCACTCGATGCGCTGTTCTCGAACGCATCCGGCACGAACCCGCCGGCCGACGGCGAACCCGACAAGCCGGCTCCCCCGGCTTCGCTCGACGACCTGTTCAGGAAATAAGCGGCCGCCGCAGCTGCCGCAGCGCCGGCCACTCATACAGCAACAGGCCCGCGCCGATCAGCGCGATGCCGGCCCAGCCGATGCCCGGGATGCGTTCGTGGTTCAGCGTCTGGCCGAGCAGCAGCGCCGACACCGGCGTGACCAGCATGATCAGCGCAATGCGCCCGGCGTCGAGATGTTTGATGATGTAGTAGTACAGCGTGAAGCCCACCACCGAACCGAGGATGCCGAGGTAGACGATGGCCGTCCCGGCGCGCAGCGTGGCCGTCGCCGGCAGTTGCGCGGCGTCGGTGACCATCCAGGCCAGCACGAAGCAGGGCACGGCCACGCCAAGCGAGCCGGTGGTGATGGCGAGCGACGAAGCCCGCAGATTCAGGCGCTTGATCCACACCAGCCCCAGCGCCTGCAGTGCCATGCCGGCCACCACGGCGAGAGTGCCGAGCGTGGCATGGCTGTCGCCCGGCCACGGCTGGCCGAAGATCAGCCACAGGCCGGCCAGCGCCAGCCCCAACCCGCCGATGCGAAGCGGCGTGAGCGTGCGTTCGGCGAGCCACAATGCGGCGAACACGCCGGTGACCAGCGGCGACAGTCCGAAGATGACCGAAATCAGCCCCGACGGAATATGCAGCGCCCCCCAGTAGGTGAGCAGCATCGACGCGAACAGCGACAGTCCGCTGATCGCATACAGTCGGCGCGCGGCCGGGGTGAAGGGAAACGCGGTGCGGGTGGCGAGCAGCAACACCAGGCAGACCGCCAAGCCGATCAGCATGCGCGCCATCACCGCGAAGCTGAAGCCGGCGCCCTGCGCGCTCCACTGGATGGCGAGCGGCGTGGTCGACCAGATGAGAATGACGCCGAGATAGGCGACAGGAACGGACATCGGCCTCCCGGCTCAGAGCATATAGTCGCCCGCGCGTTCGGGCTGATAGGGGATGTCGATGATGCGCGCGCGCACGGTCTGCCCGCCCGGGACGCACCATTCGATGTGCTGGCCGACGGCCAGGCCCAGTACGGCGATGCCTGCCGGCGCGGCCACCGACAGCTGATCCGGGCGGCCGGTGAAGTCGCGCGGATACACCAGGGTCATCTCGACTTCCCGGTCCGCCGGTTCGAGCACGAAACGGATGCGCGAATTCATCGTCACGACGTTGGGCGGCATCGCTTCGGGCTGGGCGATCTGCGCGCGATCGAGTTCCTCGCGCAGCGCCTCCACCCCGGGCTGGTCGCCCGGCAGGCCGGCGAGCATGGTTTCGAGGCGCTCCAGGTCGCGTTCGGATACGGTGATGGCGGGACGGGTCGTGATTTCCATGGCGGTCTCCTGGAACAAGTCTGAAAAATGAAAACCGCCCGGGCCGAAGCCCGGGCGGTATATGCGCAAAACTATAGCACCGAAGGGAACCCCGGGCCAGCCTGCAACTAGGCTGCCGGCGGCAGGCTCTCCAGGCTTTCCGCAGCGATCTCGCGCACGTCCGCGTCTTCGTCCGCCAGCCGCGCGTCCAGCCAGCCGCGCGCGGCGGCCTCCCCGGTCAGCCCCAGGTAATGGCAGGCATCGGCACGCACCCGCGCGTCGGCGTGTTGCGACAGTTCGCCCAGGCGCGGCAGCAGCGCGCGCAGCGTGTCGCTGCCGGCAAAGTTTTCCAGCAGCACGCCGGCGCCCAGCCGCACATTGAGGCTGGCCTCGACGTTGCCGACGATGGGCAGCACCGCCGCAAGCAGCGTGGGGTCGGCCTCGATCAGCGCCTGTGCACGGGGCAGTTGGCCCTCCTTCAACAGCATGTGGAACCAGTCCGCCAAGCCGGTCTCGCTGTCGGCCTTGGCCGCCCATTCGGCGAGTTCGGCGGGGCTGCGCATGCCGGCGAGTTCGATGCGGCCGAGCCGCAGCCACGGCACGGTCCAGACGCCGAGTGTCTGTCCCACCTCGGGGTGAACATTCAGGTTCACGGCTTCGAGGCGTCCGATCGCGCCCCGCTTCACCAGGTCGGCAAGCGACGACAGCATCGCCGGGCAGTACGGACATTGGGTGGAAATGAGCAGCAGGGCGTCGGGTGCGGACATGGCGGCGTGAATCCGGTGTGGCGGAATCGGCAGATAATGGCAGGATGGAATTTACCATCCTCCCCGTTACCCCGTATCAACAAAACTGCTCGCTGGTATGGGACGCCGATGGCCGTGCGGCCTTGATCGATCCGGGCGGCGAGGCCGCACGCCTGCTGGGCGAAGTGCAATCGCGCGGCCTCGCGCTGGAAAAAATCCTGCTCACCCACGGCCACCTCGACCACGTCGGCGCAGCGGTCGAACTGAGCGAGGCCCTCGGCATCCCCATCGTCGGCCCGCAGCGCGAGGAGCAGTTCTGGCTCGACCTGTTGCCGCGGCAGGCCGAGCTGTTCGGGTTTCCGCCTGCGGTGGCGTTCACGCCCGATCGATGGTTGAGCGACGGCGACCGGGTGGACGTGGGGACCATCCGTTTCGACGTGCTGCATTGTCCCGGCCATACGCCCGGCCATATCGTGTTCTACCAGCCGGAGACGCGGCTCGCCTTCGTCGGCGACGTGTTGTTCAAGGGCTCGATCGGCCGCACCGACTTCCCGCGCGGCGACCATGCGGCGCTGCTCGCGGCCATCCGCGACAAGCTGTTCCCGCTCGGCGACGACGTGCGTTTCGTGCCGGGACATGGCGCGATGTCCACGTTCGGCCGCGAGCGTCTTGAGAATCCCTTTGTCGGCCAATCGGCGGATTGATCCCCGTGTCGCGGCTTCCCATCATCGAAAGGAGATCGAGATGAATACTTCCCGGTTGTCGTGTGCCCTGTTCCCCGCCGCGCTGCTGCTGGCGGTCGTTGCGCAGGCGCAGGACCTTTCCGTCATCGTCGTGCCGCCGCCCGAAGCGCCCGCGCTGACGCAGACCGCGCAAGCCCTGGTCGACGCGGCCAATGCGCGCGTGCCGCAGCTCGACACGGCCGGCCTGCTGACGCAGCTGAAGACGCAGCCGCAAACGGTGGTGCTCGATGTGCGCACGCCGGCCGAAGTCGACTACTCGGGCCACATCGCAGCGGCGCGTTTTTTCAACATCACGCGCGGGCTGCTGGAATTCAGGATCGAAGCCGCGGTACCGGACAAGGCCACGCCCATCGTCGTCTATTGCGGCGTCAGTCAGCGTAGCCCGCTTGCGGCCGATACACTGGCCAAGCTTGGCTACACGAACGTGAAGAACTACCGCGACGGCTTCGTCAACTGGATGCGTGCCGGCCTGCCGATCGAGTAATCAGGCAACCGGGCCGCTCTCAAAGCGGCGTGATGGCACCGGCCAGCGCGCCGGCGGCGTCGGCCGTGGCATGTCCGTGGTCGCGGCGCGGATTGTATTCGACGATTTCCATCGCCACGAAGGTGCGATCGCCGCGCAATCGGGACAGCGCATCGGCAAGCTCGGCACGGCGCAGGCCGCCGGGCACCGGCGTGCCGACGCCCGGTTCCTCCTCGGGGTCGAGCGCATCGAGATCCACGCTCACGCCGAAACCGACGGTGCCGTGCCGCACGGTGGCGAGCGCCTCATCGAATACCGTAGCGAGTCCGCGCCGGCGCACCTCGCCCATTTCGAACACGCGCACGCCCAGTCGCCGTAGCAGCGCTGCCTCGCCTGCCTCGTAACTGCGCACGCCGATCAGGCACACATGCTCGGGCCGCAGCTTGGCTTCCATGCCCTCGATCCCGGTAAGTGCGGCGTCGCCGTGGCCGAGCAGGGCGGCCAGCGGCATGCCATGGATCTGACCGCTCGGCGTGGTGGCGAAAGTATGGCTGTCCATGTGGGCGTCGATCCAGATCAGACCGATGGGACCCCGGTCGGCCAGCACGCGATGCACGCCGCTCCAGGTCCCGATCGCGCAGGAATGATCGCCCCCGACCACCAGCGGAAAGTTTCCCGCCAGCAGTACCCGTTCCACTTCGGCAGCCAGCCGTTCGCCGAGCGCCCTCACCGCGTGCAGCGGCGTGTCCAGCGCTTCGCGCGGCACGCGCAGGATCGCATTCCATTCCACATGCTGCAGCGGCGTGTCGTGAAAGACGCGGTAATGGCGCAACGCGTCCGGCCCTTCGGCGGTGGCCGGGTCGGGTGCGCCGGCGCCGCTGGCGGCGCCGATGACGATGAGATTGCGTGAGGCAGAAACGGAGGCCGGGTTCATGCCGTCAGCCTAGCAGGTGTAACGACTTATCCCAGCCCGCCCAGGTTCACGTACTTGCTTTCCAGGTACTCGTCGATCCCGCTGCGCCCGCCCTCGCGCCCCAGTCCCGATTGCTTGACGCCGCCGAATGCCACCTCGGCGGTGGAAATCAGCCCGGCGTTGATCCCGACCATGCCGTAGTCGAGCCGCTCGGCCAGCCGCCAGGCGCGGCCGAGGTCGCGCGTGTAGGCATAGGCAGCGAGGCCGTATTCGGTGTCGTTGGCCATGCGGATCACCTCGGCCTCGTCGGTAAAGCGGATCAGCGGCGCTACCGGGCCGAAGGTCTCGTCGCGGCAGATCTGCATGTCGGGCGTGCATTGGCCCAGCACCGTCGGCTGGAAGAACAGCCCGCCGAGCGCATGGCGATGGCCGCCGGTCAGCAGTGTCGCGCCGTGGGCGAGCGCGTCGGCGATATGGGCTTCGATTTTTCCCAGCGCGGCGGTGCTGATCAGCGGGCCGGTCTCCACATCCGGCGTGAAGCCTTCGCCTACCTTCAGCTGTGCCACCGCGGCGGCGAATTTTCTGGCGAAGGCATCGAAGATTCTGTCCTGCACGAACACGCGGTTGGCGCACACGCAGGTCTGCCCGCTGTTACGGTACTTGCTGGCGAGCGCGCCCGCCACCGCGGCGTCGAGGTCGGCATCGTCGAACACGATGAAGGGTGCGTTGCCGCCGAGTTCGAGCGACACATGCTTCAGGGTGAGCGCGCTCTGCGCCAGCAGCTGCTTGCCCACCGCCGTCGAGCCGGTGAACGAGACTTTTCTGACCAGCGGATGCGACGTCAGCACAGCGCCGATCGTCGCCGCGTCGCCGGTCACCACGTTCAGCACCCCCGCCGGCAACCCTGCGCGCTGCGCCAGCTCGGCCAGCGCCAGCGCAGTGAACGGCGTCTGCGAAGCCGGCTTCGCCACCACCGTGCAGCCGGCGGCGAGCGCCGCGCCCGCCTTGCGCGTGAGCATCGCGGCGGGAAAATTCCACGGCGTGATCAGCGCCGCCACGCCGACCGGCTGCTTCAGCGTGAACATGCGCCGGTCCGCCCACGGCGATGGCACCACGTCGCCGTAGACGCGCCGTGCCTCCTCGGCGAACCATTCGATGAAGCTTGCGGCGTAGTCGATTTCGCCGCGCGCTTCAGAGAGGGGCTTGCCCTGCTCGGACACCATGATCGCGGCAAGATCGTCGCGGTGCGCGAGGATCAGGTCGAACCAGCAGCGCAGCAGCTGCGCGCGGGTCTTGGCAGGCATGTCGCGCCAAGCGGGGAAGGCAGTGTGCGCGGCTTCGATGGCGTGCGCGACATCGGTCGTGGTGCAGTTCGGTGCGTGGCCGATGCGTTCCGCATTGGCCGGGTTGTGGACGGCGAAGTGCGCGCCGTTAGCGGCGTCTTGCCATTCGCCGTCGATCAATGCCTGTTGCCTGAACAGTATGGAATCGCCGAGCATCATCTCGTGATCTTGTGCAGATCGCCTGTGAATTCAGGATTGGGCGCCGCCGCTGGACGCGGCCTCAACCATTGCTTCGAGCAGGCTGACCAGCGCCTGTCCCGAGCCGTCGTTCGCGGCCAGTGGCTGCAGCACGATTCCGCGCGCTGCGCACGCTTCGACGTCGACCCTGGCAGGTCCGGTGACGACAATACGGGTGAGCTTGTGCAACTGTCCGATTGCCTCCGCATCGATCGGACACGCATGGGTGATCGCGATGGTCGCCCAGAACAATCGCGGCACGATGTCGGCCGCTTCGGTGTCCGGGTACTCGCTCCAGTTGTGCTCGAAGCTCGGGATCGGCAGGTCGTCCGCGGTGAAGGCGGCGCGGTCGAGGAAAACGACGCGTTCTTTCGCGCTCACTTGCCGTTGCCGTGGTTTTCGCCAGTCAGCCGCTCCAGCGCGCGCATGAGCGCCGAGGAATCGAGTTCGCTGTCGCCGGCCCCCATGAGCGCATTCATCTGCTGCGCGATGAGCGCGGCGCCGGGCAGCGGGGTGGCGGTTTCCTGCGCGTTGTCCATGACGATGGCCATGTCCTTGTGGTGCAGTTTGACCTTGAAGCCCGGCTTGTAGTTGGAGTCGAGCATGCGCTGGCCGTGGACTTCGAGGATGCGGCTGCCGGCGAAGCCGCCCATCAACGCCTCGCGCATCTTGACCGGGTCGACGCCGTTGCGGCGTGCCAGCAGGATGGCCTCGGCGACGCCTTCGAAGGTGAGGCCGACGACGATCTGGTTGCAGCATTTGACGACCTGGCCGGCACCGTGGCCGCCGACGTGGACGACGTTCTTGCCGAGCACCTCGAACAGTGGGCGCACCTTCTCGAAGATGGGCGCTTCGCCGCCGACCATGATGGACAGCGTGCCTTCCTTGGCCCCGGTCTCGCCGCCCGATACCGGGGCGTCGAGCATGTGCACGCCGCGTTCGGCCAGGGCGGCGGCGATGCGGCGGGTGGCGGCGGGCGACACGGTGCTCATGTCGACGATGGTGTGGCCGGGCTTGGCGCCGTGTACCAGGCCGCGGTCGCCGAGGATGATCTGCTCGACGTCGGTGGTGTCGGAGACGACGGTGAAGCTGATGTCGGCCTCGGCGGCCACTTCGGCAGGCGTGCCCTTGCCGAGTGCGCCGGCGACCAGCATGGGTTCGATACGATCGAAACGGCGGCCGTAGACGTAGAGCTGGTGCCCGGCGCGCAGGAGATTTTCCGCCATGGGGCGACCCATGATGCCGCTGCCGATAAATCCGATTTTCATGATGCAAGTCCCTTCAGCAGCCATAACCAGAATGGCAGCGTAACCAATCCCGTCAGCGTTGACCAGCCCATGATGAGGCCGGCCAGACGGGTATCGAGCCCGAAGCGGTCGGCCAGTGCGATGACCATCACCATGGTCGGCATGGCGGCCTCCAGGATGCCGGCTTCGCCGGGTTCGCTGAGGGGGCCCGGCCATGCCAGTGCGACGCCCAGCGCGAGCAAGGGCATCAGCGCCAGCTTGATGAGCAAGGCTACGGCGACAGCTTTTTGCGGGCGCAGATCGTGCCAGGGAATGGTCAGGCCGAGCACGAACAGCATCAGTGGAATGGTCGGGCTGCCGGCCCAGCGCGCGGCTTCCACCAGCGGGTCGAGGTGCGCGCCGGACAGGTTGACCGCGATGCCGGCGGCGAATCCCCATACCGGCGGCAGTCTCAGCCACATCCGCAGAAACGAGGCGTGTTCGGTGTGCTTGCCGCAACGGAAGGCGATCCACACGCCGAGCGACCACACCAGCGGCGTGGTGGCCAGCATGTCGGCGAAGAAGGGATAGCGCGCGCCGCGTTCGCCGAAGACCGTGGTGAGGAAGGGATAGCCGAAGAACAGCACATTGCCGAAGCCGGCGGCCAGCATGACCGCGCCGCGCTGCGGTCGCGACAGGCCGTGCCCGAGCGGGGTGGCGAATAGCGCCAGTGCGGCGAGCCCCAGGCCGGCCAGCGTGGCGACGCCGAGAATCAAGGGTACCTGCAACAGGTTCAGGTCGACCGTGGCTGCCGCGCCGGCCGAAAAGAACAGCACGGGCGCGAAGAAGTTCAATACCAGCCGGTTGATCTCGCCGCGCAGGCCGACGATGGAAATGCCGCTTTGCCAGCGCGGCCAGATGCCGCCCGCGGCGATCAGCAGGGACAGGGGCAGCAGCGTTTTCAGCAGCAGTTGCTGGGCGAGATCGGCGGACATGAAACGAGATGTCGGGCGGACGGGGCGGCCATCATAACGCGTGTCGCCCCGGTTCCGGCGGGATCCTGCGCTGCGGTGCGCCCGTCAAATGAAACGGGCTTTCACGGGGCGTTGAACCCGTGAAAGCCCGTTGGGCCCGGTGCCCGGAAGCGTCAGGTGCGGGACGCGGCGGTGTAGTGGGTTCCGGTGTTGCGCGGAAGATTGGTCTCTTCCAGCCAGGCCTTGATGCGCGCGGCGTCCTTGGCGCGGCTGTTGTTGCCGCTGGAATCGAGCAGCACGATGATGACGTCGCGCTGCGCCACCTCGGCCTGCATCACCAGGCAGTGCCCGGCTTCATTGATGAAACCGGTTTTCGACAGGCCGATATGCCAGTCGTCCATGCGTGTCAGGCGGTTGGTGTTGTTGAAGGCAACGGTGCGGTAGTACACCTTGGCCTGCTGGTGGCGCTTCTTCTTCAGCACCACGCGCTGGGTGCCCAGCGTGTACTGGCCGGTCGCGGTGATCTGGCGGATTTCGGGATAGTTCTGATAGGCGTAATCTGCAAGCTTGGCAAGATCGAGCGCGGTCGAACGGTTGCTGCTCGACAGGCCGGTGGGTTCGACGTACACGGTGTCGCGCATGCCCAGCACGCGCGCCGTGCGGTTCATGGTGGCGATGAAGCGGTCGAGGCCACCCGGATAGGAGCGGGCCAGCGCGTGCGCCGCGCGGTTGTCGGAGGCGATCAGGGCAAGATGCAGCAATTGTTCGCGGGTGTAATGGGCGCCGATCGCCAGGCGCGAGCCGGTGCCCTTGATGGTGTCACGGTCGTCGGACGTGATGGTGATGCGCTCGTCCAGAGGCTGGCCGGCATTGATCACCAGCATCGCCGTCATCAGCTTGGTGATCGACGCGATCGGCGTCTGCATGGTGGCATTCTTTTCCAGCAAGGGTCGCCCGCTGGCCTGGTCGTACACCAGCACGGACTGCGCATTCAGCTCGGGCATGGACGCAGGTTCAGGCTGCGATTGCGGGGCGGCGACCGGCTTGTCCACTTCGAGCGCGGTGTTGCCGTCGAGCGCAGCGGCGCCGGTATGTACGCACAGCAAAATCAATCCGGTCAGAACAGCTTTCATGTGCATTCTGCTTCTAAAGAGGGTGACGAAAATATATCAGCTATGGCCAATACGGACACGCAGACCAAAACTTGAAAACAACAGTTCGTGGCGCCTGCCCAATTATTTTAAGCCCTAGATTGACGGTGTAACAAAATTTATTATATATAGCAATGACATGGGAGAACTTCCGAATAATTTACTAAAGAAATCGGGGCTAACAGCATGTCAGTGCGCCCCCGGCGTGGTGGCTGAGGCGCTGGAGCTCCTGATGCGAGGCGAGGCTGCGCAGGCGGAGTTTGCCGCCTGCGTACGCTGCGATCCCGTATTGGCGCTGCGATTGCAATTGCTGCCCGTTGATTTCGGCGCGCAGCCGGATCTGCTGCGCGCATTGCTATTGGCTGCGCCGGTTGCGGCGGGCACGGCGCAGGTGAACTACGCGGGCCGCTGGCGGCAATCGATCGGGGTGGCGCATCTGGCGCAAGCCCTGGGCGTGCGATCGGGTGCGGTGGATGCCGAGGCCGCCTGGACGGCCGGCCTCGCCCACAATCTGGCGGACTATCTCGACACGGACATCATGCCGCCGGCCCATGCGGCCGACTGGCTGGAGGCGCTCGACACCGACGGCTGGCTGGCCGATGCGGTGCGCTATCACGCCGAACCGCTGGCGCGCGGGCGCGCCGCCCATCCGCTGGTGCGCATCGTCCAGCTGGCCTATCAACTGGCGACGCGAGCCGATGCGGTGGACAGCGTGGACGTGCGGGCCGCGCTCGCCGCCTTGCAGATGGGTGCGGGCGAAGCCGCCCAGCTGCTGGCCGAAAGCCAGGTCCAGGTACGCCAGCTGGCGCAGCGCTTCGGGCTGGTCGATGCCGTGGCGCAGTCGGCCGGCGGCGGATTCGACCGCCTCGCCCGCCTGTATGCTGCCCAGGCGGCCCAATCGGCGTTGCATGGACACTTCCGCCAGTCGGACGGATCGTCCAGCCAGATTTTCGGACTGTTGCAGGACAGCCTGCGTGCCTTGTTCGGAATCGAACATACCTGCCTCTTCGCCCCCGCGGTCGACGGCACCCTGCGATTGACCACGCTGATTCCGGCAGAAGCCGGTTTGCGGGCACTGGCGATCCCCCCGGATGACGGCCACTCCGCACTGCCTCGCGCGCTGGCACGCAACGCGCCCCAGCAGTTCGAGCGCGGCGAGGCAGATGCCGCGCTGGTCGACGAACAGATCGCCCGCCTGCTGGGCGTGGCGCGCTTTCTGTGCCAGCCGCTGGCACTGCACGATGGCCAGATGGGCGTACTGGTGTTGGGCGATGCGCTGCCCGGCCTGGGGTTATCCCCGCTGTGGCGGTTTACCCTGGCCGAATACAGCGAAATGTTGCGGCCGGCCGCCGTGCCGGCTGCAGCGCCGCCCGCCGCCCTGCAGCCCGTTGCGCCCGCCGCGGCACAGGGCGACGATATTCCGCGCGACCGCGTGCGACGGGCCATTCATGAAGTGGCCAACCCGCTCACCATCATGCGCAATTACGTCAATCTGCTGTCCGACAAGCTGGGCGCGGATTCGGCGGTGCAGCGCGACCTCGGCATCATCAGCGACGAAATCGAACGGGTGGCGCGCATCGTGCGCGGCATTACGCTGGCCGAGGAAACCGCGGTGCCCGCCGCGGCGCTCGAACTGGTATCGGTCAACAGCGTGGTTTCCGAACTGGTGCGCATGGCACTCGGTACCCTGTTCACACCGAACAAGGTCAACGTGCAGATCGATCTCAACCCGGACGTGCCGCCGATGCCGCTGCAAAAGGATCTGCTGAAGCAGGTGCTGTTCAACCTCGCCAAGAACGCAGTCGAGGCCATGCATGCGGGCGGCCATCTCAAATTCATCACGCGGCTGGTCGCGGCCGACGGCCAGCGTCAGATCGAAATCGAAGTGGCCGATACCGGCCCTGGCCTGCCTGCCGCCGTCGCGTCACATTTGTTCGAACCGGTGATCAGCG
The DNA here is from genome assembly GCA_002343685.1 of Thiobacillus denitrificans. GTDB lineage: Bacteria > Pseudomonadota > Gammaproteobacteria > Burkholderiales > Thiobacillaceae > Thiobacillus > Thiobacillus denitrificans_A. The sequence goes on from DDRS01000031.1 coordinate 187,805, forward strand.
AAAAGGGCGGCGACCATGCCGGCCTCGGACTGACCATCAGCCGCAGCCTGGTCGAGCGTCTGAACGGCCAGCTCAGCTGCACCAGCACACCGCAGGGAACCCGTTTCCTGATCCGCCTGCCGACTTTGCAAAACGGCCAGGCTCCGCTCACAACAACACGCTACGGGTCTATGTAACCCGCGCCAAGGAGAACACACGTGTCAGACGATCCCATCGAATCCGCCCCGCCCCGCAGTACGGTCAGCACGTTTCCGGTGCGCCCGCGCCTCCTGGTGGTGGACGACGAGCCGCTGATCCTGGAGGGGTTGACGCGCTTGCTGGCCACCCGTGATTACGATGTGGTGACCGCCAACGGCGGCTGCGACGCGCTGATCGCCATCGGCAAGCAGCAGTTCGACGCCATCCTGCTCGACCTCGGCATGCCGGATCTCAACGGCAACGAGGTGTTGCGCTTCGTCGCCGACCGCAGCGCCGATACGCCGGTCATCGTGGTGTCGGGCGACAGCACCATCGACGCGGCGATCCGCGCGCTGCGCGGCGGCGCAGCCGACTTCGTGCGCAAGCCCTACGAGCCCGAGGAGCTGCTGAGGCGCATCGACAACACGCTGACGCGGCGGCGGCTGGAAAAGGAAAACAACCACATCCTGCAGCGCCTGCAGCAGTCGGAGAAGTGGCACCGTTTCCTGGTCAACAGCTCGCCCGACTTCATCTACACGCTGGATTGCGACGGCCGCTTCACCTTCGTCAACGACCGTGTCGAGAGCCTGCTCGGCTACCGCAGCGAGGAGCTGCTGGGCCAGCATTACAGCCTGGTCATCCACGAGGACGACATCGCGCGGGCCGAGCACGTGTTCAACGAGCGCCGCGCCGGCGACCGCAGCGCGCGCAACACCGAGATCCGCCTCAAGTGCAATCCCGGGATGCGCCGCCCGCGCCTGATGAACGGCCGCTGCAAGTCGGTCGAGCTCACCGCGACCGGCATGTACGACGAGGAGGCGAGTCCGTTCGAGAAACGCTTCATCGGAAGCTATGGCGTCGCCAAGGACGTCACCGAGCGCAAGCAGGCCGAGGAAACCGTGCACTACCAGGCTTACCACGACCTCTTGACCGGCCTGCCCAACCGCGCGTTATTCCGCGACCACCTCGGCCTCATGCTGGCGCAGGCCAAGCGCAACCAGAAACCGCTGGCGGTGCTGAGCCTCGACCTCGACCATTTCAAGGTGATCAACGAGGTGCTGAGCCTCGACCTCGACCATTTCAAGGTGATCAACGATTCGCTCGGCCATACCATCGGCGACGAACTGCTGCTTGCGGTCGGTGCGCGCCTGCGCCAGTGCCTGCGCGAGGGTGACACGCTGGCGCGCCTGGGCGGCGACGAGTTCGCCGTGCTGCTGCCCACCCTGGTGTCGCGCAGCGACGTCGAGCATATCTGCCGCAAGATCATCCAGGTGCTGTCCAAGCCGGTGTACGTCAAGGGCCACGAGATCTACATCTCGGTCAGCATCGGCGCCTGCGTCGCACCGGAAGACGGCGACATGATCGACAGCCTGATCCGCCAGGCGGAGATCGCCATGTACCAGGCCAAATCGCAGGGCCGCAGCCGCCTGCAGTTCTGGGAATCCGGCATGCAGGCGCCCTACTCCGAGCGCATGCAGATCGAGGCCGACCTGCGCCGTGCGCTGGCGCGCAACGAATTCGTGCTGTTCTACCAGCCGCAGGTCGACACCACGACCGGCGAGGTGCGCGGGTTCGAGGCCCTGCTGCGCTGGTGGCATCCGCAGCGCGGCTTGCTGACCCCCGCCGACTTCATCCCGGTGGCCGAGGAATCCGGTGTCATCGTGCCGATCGGCGACTGGGTGCTGCGCCAGGCCAGCGCGCAGATGGCCGACTGGCGCAAGGCCGGGCTGCCGCCGGTGCGCCTGTCGGTGAACATCTCCGCGCGCCAGCTCGAGAATCCCGATTTCGTCGACAGCGTCATGCGTGCGATCCAGGTGTATTCGCTGGACGGCCACCAGATGGAACTGGAAATTACCGAGAGCCTGCTGATGCGCGACTTCGAGGCCAACGCGATCAAGCTCGGCCGGCTTTCCGCCTCGGGCATCCGGCTGGCCATCGACGACTTCGGCACCGGCTACAGCTCGTTCAAATATCTTTCGCGTTTCCCCATCCACACCCTGAAGATCGACCAGTCATTCGTGCAGGACCTCGAGCGCGAAGAGAACATGTCCATCGTCAACGCCATGATCGCCATGGGACGCGGCATGAATCTCAACGTCGTCGCCGAGGGTGTCGAAACCGAGGCCCAGCGTGCCAGCCTGCAGCAGATGCAATGCCACGAAGTGCAGGGGTATTACTACAGCGCCGCCATGTCCAGCCATGAAGCCACCACCCTGCTGGGCCGGCATGCGCGGGGCTTCGCGCAGGCGGAGCATCAGGTGGCGGGTTGAGCGCGCAGAGACGGGCTTAATCCGGGTATCCGGAATCTAGTGCTGAAAATGGATGCCGACAGGCTTGTCCGTCACGATGTAAGGATTAAATCCGGTTTGAATCTATAGCCGGCATCAATCGGCCAGGAGCCGCCAGTCAGGGATCCCGGAGACCGGTTATTTGGATGGCGGCTAGGCTTTTGTATTTACAACCGAACCGATGGTCTGGCCACTGGCATTGACCGTTGATGTCGGCTCCTTTGCAGGCTGCGCCGCTTCGGCTTTTTTGTCGTCGCTGTCGCCGTCATTCTCGACCCGTTCAATTCGCTCGGCCTGAGACTTGGCATAAGTTGCGGCTAACTGCGCTGTCTCGCTCGAGGTTACGGATGAAATAGCCATGCAAGTTCTCCTGAAGTCGAAACGGGTTCCAAGACCCCGTAATTCATTTGCGGCTTCGGAGCCGAACACTTGAGCCGCAAAGACTCCGGCACACCGATCCGAAATTGCCCGATCCTGCCTACAGCGACCACATTACCGTGATGTGGTCTGCAGGGATAAATGCCTCTCCACTAGGAATAATGTTCTTCGCGTGCTATCGGCCAGGAACCGACGTTCTCGGCACTTGGGGCGGACATCCCTTCTTCGGCCAAAGCGGCCATCGTAGGCCACGTCAATGTAGGGCCATTTCCGGCCAGGAGCGGAAGTTCAGGGCGATAGGAGCTGACCGTCTCTTCATCGGCGAGGCTGTGTGGAAACCCCCCTCA
>DDRS01000035.1:0-230 GCA_002343685.1 Thiobacillus denitrificans
TAATGATCGTCGCCTTGCTAGGCGATTGCCGCACCAACTAGCTGATCAGACGTCGGCCGCTCGAATAACGTGAGGTCTTGCGATCCCCCACTTGCCCCCTCAGGGCGTATGCGGTATTAGCGCGACTTTCGCCGCGTTATCCCCCATTACTCGGTACGTTCCGACGCATTACTCACCCGTTCGCCACTCGCCACCAGGTGCAAGCACCCGTGCTGCCGTTCGACTTGCAT
>DDRS01000035.1:577-44949 GCA_002343685.1 Thiobacillus denitrificans
AAATTGTTAAAGATCAATCGATTAGCTTTGCTCTTCGCGGTTTGCGTGTCGCGCTGCGTTTCGAGAAGGTGCGCATTCTACAGAGCTAAAACCATCCGTCAACAGTTTCAGCAAAATTAATTTTAAATAATTGTGACGCGAGCGAATTTTCGCTTGCCAACCTGCGCCACAACCGTTGCCCCCACCGGCACCGCCGCGCCTTTATCTGCCACGCGTTCGCCGTCCAGCCGCACCCCGCCGCCTGCAATCTGACGAATGGCGTCCGAGGTGCTCGGCACCAACCCGGCCTGCTTCAACAGTTGCGGCACTGGCAAAACCCCATCGACACCAGGCAGACTGATTTCCGGCATCTCGTCAGGCAGCGCTCCCTTTTGGAAGCGCGCCTCGAATTCGGCCAACGCCCGGGCCGCTGCCGCCGGGTTATGAAAGCGGGCCACGATTTCCTGTGCAAACCGCACTTTGATGTCGCGCGGATTGGCACCATCGGCCACCTGCCGCTTCCAAGCGTCGATCGTCGCGAGCGGCTCGAATGACAGCAACTGGATATAGCGCCACATCAAATCGTCGGAAATTGACATCAGTTTGCCGAAGATCTCCTGCGGGGGCTCGTTGATGCCAATGTAGTTGCCGAGCGACTTCGACATCTTGTTGATGCCATCCGTCCCCTCGAGCAGTGGCATGGTCAGGATGCATTGCGGGGCCTGCCCGTGATGCTTCTGCAACTCGCGTCCCATCAGCAGGTTGAATTTCTGGTCGGTCCCCCCCAGTTCGACGTCCGCCTTCAGTTCGACCGAGTCGTATCCCTGGATCAGCGGGTACAGAAATTCGTGGATGGCGATCGGCTGCTGGCTGGTGTAGCGCTTGTGGAAATCATCCCGCTCCAACATACGTGCCACCGTATGGGTCGCTGCCAATCGGATCATGCCGACCGAGCCCAGCTTTTCCATCCACTCCGAATTGAAACGCACCTCGGTCAAGGCCGGGTCGAGGATCTTGAACACCTGCTCCTGGTAGGTCTTGGCGTTTTCGGCGACCGCTTCGCGAGTCAGGGGCGGGCGTGTCGTGTTTTTACCCGTAGGGTCGCCGATCATGCCGGTGAAATCCCCTATCAGGAAAATGATTTTGTGCCCCAGCATCTGAAACTGGCGCAGCTTGTTCAGCAACACCGTGTGCCCCAAATGCAAATCCGGTGCCGTTGGGTCGAACCCCGCCTTGATCCGCAGCGGCCGGTCCGTTTTCAGCTTTTCAGCCAGTTCGGCCTCGACCAGCAGTTCGTCGGCCCCACGCTTGATTTCCTGCAACGCATCCTGCATCAAATACCTTTCCAATACAGGTCAAGTTTGCCTGGCCCTGACCGTAAAACATGAATACCATTGCGTTCAACGCAGTGCGCTTCGCACGCAAGCCACTGTTTAGATTGAACAAAATCCATCGGGGTCATTTGTGGTAGACTCCCGGATCGATTACGGAAGGGAAACGGTCCATGCCGCTCACCAAACTGAGAATCTTAACCTATCGCATGACGGGAGCGGAACGCCGTTTCAGCCTGCGCACCTTGGTTGCTCTCTCCAGCTTGCCGCTTTTTGGCGTTGTTGCCGCCTTTGGCCTGGCACCCGACACCACCACCACTGATATCACTCCCGAAACGATCACCGAAGCGATCGCCCTTCCCACTTTGGCCGGCGCGGCCAACAGCGGTACGTTTGAACGGGAAACCGTGATCCAGTCGGGCGATACGATCGCCAGCGCGCTGGGCCGGTTAAAAATCGACGAACTTGAAATCCAGCGCCTGCTGGCCACCGATGCAGTCCGCCAACTGGCGACCAACATACGGGCCGGTAAACATATTCAGGCAACCACCACGCCGGACGGCCAGTTGCTGAGCATCCGGTTTGAACGTCGTGACGGCCCCACCTTGACCGTCCTCCATCAGGGCGACAGCTACATCGCACAGGACAGCAGCGATCAGGTCGAATCACGTGTGGTCATGCGCTCCGGCCATATCGTGTCGTCGCTCTACGGCGCAACCGACAGCGCGGGCATTCCCGACAAGATCGCCGACAAAATGGCTGAAACCTTCTCAACCAACATCGATTTCCGCGAGGACCTGCGCCGCGGTGACACGTTCTCGGTCATCTACACGGTCAACTATCGCAACGGCGAGCCCATTTCCACCGGAAACCTGCTGGCGGCGGAGTTCGTCAACGCCGGCAAGGCCTACCGCGTTGTGCTGTATCGCGACGCATCGGGGCATGAAAGCTATTACACGCCCGAAGGTCTGTCACTGAAAAAGGGCTTCCTGCGTTCGCCTCTCGAGTTTTCCCGCGTCACCTCCAACTTCAGCAGTTCCCGCATGCATCCCGTGCTGGGTTACGCACGCGCGCATACTGGCGTCGACTTCGGTGCGCCAACCGGCACCCGCGTCAAGGCCACCGGCGACGCCACCGTGGAGTTTGCCGGACGCCGTGGCGGCTACGGCAATCTCGTCATCCTGCGCCACCAGAACGGCTACGAAACCTACTACGGCCACCTGAGCGCCTTTGCCCCCGGTATTCGCCGTGGCCGCGCCGTCAGCCAGGGGGACATCATTGCCTACGTCGGCGCCACTGGCGTCGCCACCGGTCCGCACCTGCATTACGAAGTCCGGATTGCGGGCAAGCCTTACAACCCGCTGTCCGTCAAACTGCCGGGGTCTCCTCCGTTGGCTGCCGCACAGCGTGCCCGCTTCCTGCAGCAGACTGCAAGCTGGTCAGAGAAACTGGGCCTGCTGCGCGGCACCAATCTTGCCGCACTCGATTGAGTGCAGGGCAGACGCATGAGGCTGAACACTACGTCGGCCTCATGTCCGGCACCAGCCTGGACGGCGTCGATGCAGTTCTCGCCGAAATAGGGCCCGCCGGCCAAGTCCGGCTCCTTCACTCCCATTACCTGCCTTATCCGGATACGCTGCGCACGCGGCTCTTGGCGCTGCATACGCCGCAATCCGACGAGATCCACCTCGCCGCCCTCGCCGCCAATGAACTGGCACGCCTGTACGCGGACACGGTCAAGTCGCTGCTTGACGGCTTCACTGCCGATAGGGTGCGAGCAATCGGCTGCCACGGCCAGACTCTGCGCCACCGCCCAGAGGAGGGCTACACGCTGCAGATCGGCAACGCGGCCCTGCTGGCCGAACTCACCGGGATCGCGGTAGTTGCCGACTTCCGCAGCCGCGACATTGCGGCGGGAGGCCAGGGGGCGCCGCTGGTTCCTGCCTTTCACGCCCAAGTCCTGAGACACCCGGACACGCACCGCGTCATCGCGAATATCGGCGGTATCGCCAACATCACCGATTTACCGGTGAACGGTCCCGTGCGTGGCTGGGACACCGGCCCCGGCAACATGCTGCTGGATGCTTGGATCAAGCGCCACCATGGCGCCCATTACGACCGTGACGGCGCCTGGGCCGCCAGCGGAAGCGTCCACCCCGACCTGCTGACGGCATTGATGCGGCACGCCTACCTGCAGCTCCCCCCACCCAAGAGCGCAGGACGCGAACAGTTCAATCTGGACTGGCTGGACACCCTCCTACTAGGCAGTCTGGATGAAGCGCTCGCGCCACCCGACGTGCAGGCCACCCTGGTCGAATTCACCGCCATGAGCCTCGCTGACGCAGTCAACCGCGAATGCGTGGGCACGCATGAACTCTATGTCTGCGGTGGCGGGGCGCATAACAGGGCGCTGATGCAACGCATCAGCGCCCACCTGCCAGGCATCCGGGTAGTGACCACTGCCACGCTGGGCATCGACCCAGACTGGGTTGAGGCGCTCGCTTTTGCCTGGCTGGCAAGGCAGACGCTGCATCATGCACCGGGCAATCTGCCCGCAGTCACTGGCGCACATGGGGAGCGTGTCCTGGGAGCGATCTACCCGGCCTGAAACCCGTACTACTACCCGAAAACAAAAAAAGCGGCCGAGGCCGCGATGTCCCAATGAAAAAGCGGCCGAAGCCGCTTTTTTGGTTGTGGGGTAAGCTTACGCCGAGAACGACGAGCCGCAGCCGCAGGTGGTGGTGGCGTTCGGGTTCTTGATCACGAACTGCGCACCCTCCAGACCTTCCGAATAGTCGATCTCGGCGCCCACCAGATACTGGAAGCTCATCGAATCGACCAGCAGGGTGACGCCGTTTTTCACCATCACGGTGTCGTCGGCATTCTGCGCTTCGTCGAAGGTAAAGCCGTACTGGAAGCCAGAACAGCCGCCACCGGAAACGAACACGCGCAGTTTCAGGTCGGGGTTGCCTTCTTCGTCGATCAGGCTTTTGACTTTGCTGGCCGCACTATCGGTGAAAACCAGAGGGGATTCCATTTCGGTTACTGCATTCATGGTGATGCTCCTTGAAAAGGTGTGGGGTGATTATCCGCATCACCCGGCCGTCGTCAAGCAAAGACCCTGTCAGGGCCGCGGAGTTCCCGGGAAAGCCGTCAAGGTAGCATCCCCACATCGGCCAGCGCGGTGTCTTCAGGCAGGCCGAACACAATGTTCATGTTCTGCACCGCCTGTCCCGCCGCGCCCTTGACCAGGTTGTCGATCACCGACAGCACCACCACGGTGTTGCCGCCCTGCGGCCGGTGCACCGCGATGCGGCACACGTTGGCGCCGCGTACCGAGCGGGTTTCCGGGTGCGCGCCAGCGGGCAGCACATCGACGAAAGCTTCGCCCGCGTAACGCTGCTCGAACAGACCTTGCAGATCGATGTCGGTGCGCAGCTTCGCATACAGCGTCGTGTGGATGCCGCGGATCAGCGGCAACAGGTGCGGCACGAAAGTGAAGTCCACCGGTTTGCCGGCGAAACGGTCCAGCCCCTGCTTGATTTCTGGCCAGTGGCGATGGCCGCCGACGGCGTAGGCCTTGAAATTGTCCGCCGCTTCGGCAAACAGGATATGGGTTTCCGGCTTGCGCCCGGCGCCGGACACGCCCGATTTGGCGTCCGCCACCAGAAAGCCGGTATCCACCGCGCCGGATTCCAGCAACGGCAGAAAACCCAGTTGTACCGCGGTCGGATAGCAGCCCGGGTTGGCGATCAGCCGTGCGCCGCGGATCTGGTCGCGGTTGAGTTCCGGCAGTCCGTACACTGCCTCGGCCACCAGATCGGGGCAGGCGTGCTTCATCTTGTACCATTGCTCCCACACCGCGATGTCCTTGATGCGGAAGTCGGCCGCCAGGTCGATCACCCTGACGCCGGCGTCGAGCAGCGCGCGCGTCTGCTGCATCGCCACGCCGTTGGGGGTGGCAAAGAAGACCACGTCGCAATTTTCCAGCCCCGCCTCTTCCGGGGTGGAAAATGCCAGCTTTACCCATCCGCGCAGGTTGGGAAACATGTCCGCCACCGGCATCCCGGCTTCCTTGCGCGAAGTGATGGCCTTCAGTTCCACCTGTGGATGGCGCGCCAGCAGGCGCAGCAGTTCGACCCCGGTGTAGCCCGTTCCGCCGACGATACCGACTTTGATCATGGTGTGATGTCCTTGCAAACAATGGCCTAATTGTAAGGCACGCCCGCTGGCTGGGCGTAAAAAAGCCGCCCGAAAACGGACGGCTTTTCTGCGGCAAGCGGCTGACCCTGAAGATCAGCGCTTGGAAAACTGCTTGCGGCGGCGCGCCTTGTGGAAACCGACCTTCTTGCGCTCGACTTCGCGGGCATCGCGGGTCACGAGGCCAGCGGCTTTCAGCGTGGGCTTCATTTCGGCGTCAAGGTCGATCAGCGCACGGGTAATGCCGTGGCGCACCGCGCCAGCCTGGCCCGATTCGCCACCGCCCGACACGTTGACCATGATGTCGAAGCGGCTCAGGTTGTCCGTCAGCGCCAGCGGTTGACGCACGATCATGCGGCCGGTTTCGCGGGAGAAATACTCGTCCACAGGCTTGTCGTTGACGACGATCTTGCCGCTGCCGGCCTTGATGAACACCCGGGCAACCGACGATTTGCGACGTCCCGTACCGTAATTGTAGTTACCGATCATGATGCGACCTTAAGCGTTGATGTCGAGGGGCTTGGGCTGTTGAGCCTCGTGCGGATGGTCCGCGCCCGCGTAGATTTTCATTTTCTTGATCATGGCGTAGCCGAGCGGCCCCTTGGGCAGCATGCCCTTGACCGCCTTTTCCAGCGCGCGACCGGGGAAACGCTCCTGCATCTTGTCGAAGCTGGTTTCGTAGATGCCGCCGGGATAACCGGAGTGGCGATAGTATTTCTTGTCGAGGCCCTTGTTGCCGGTCACGACCATCTTGCCGGCGTTGACCACCACGATGTAATCGCCGGTGTCGACGTGGGGGGTGAACTCGGGCTTGTGCTTGCCGCGCAGACGGCGTGCAATCTCGGAAGCCAGGCGACCCAGCACTTTGTTATCGGCGTCAACCACGAACCAGTCGCGTTTGACTTCATGCGTTTTAGCGGAAAAGGTTTTCATGACCCAACCTCTGCACAGAGGACATTCTCGGAAAGCCGGGCATTTTAACCGCCTGCCCGGAGCAAAGTCAAACATTGCGCAACAATCGGCCAGCGGCCTGCTCCCGCATACAATCGCGCCATGACCCCCTGGCTCATGACCAACCTGATCGCCGCCGCCCTGTTGCCGCCGTTGTCGCTCGTGATTCTGCTGGCCGCCGGGCTTATCCTCAACCGTCGCCGCCCCCGTCTCGCCATGTCGCTGATCCTGCTTTCCGCCGCCTCGTTGTATGCCCTCTCCACTCCCTGGATCGGCGGCCTGCTGCAGAAAACCCTGGAAATCAGCCGCCCGGTCGACCTTGAAGCCCTGACGGATGCCGGCGCCATCGTCGTCCTCGGCGGCGGGCGGCGCCTGGCGGCAGCCGAATACGACAGCGACACCGTAAACGGCATCAGCCTGGAGCGTCTGCGCTACGCAGCCTTTCTGCATCGTGCCAGCGGCCTGCCGATTCTCGCCACCGGCGGCAAGCCCGGCGGCGGCGCGCTCGCCGAAGGCCGCATCATGCAGCGGGTCCTCCACGACGAATTCGGCGTTGCCGCCCGCTGGATCGAAGAAGCGTCGCTCACCACCTGGGACAACGCCCGGCTGTCCGCGCCGCTGCTCAAGGCAAGCGGCGTGCGTCGCATCGCGCTGGTCAGCCACGCCTGGCACCTGCGCCGCGCCGTGCCGCTGTTCGAAGCGCAGGGCCTGGAAGTCATCCCCGCCGGCATCCAGTTCGCCAGCACCGACCTCGACGACGTGTTCGACGTGCTGCCCACCCCTGCCGGCTTGCGCGACAGCAGCTTTGCCCTGCACGAATGGCTGGGCATTCTATGGTACAAACTCCGCACTTTGCGAACCTGAGGAAACCCCATGAAAGTCCGCGTCAAACTCATCGAAGGCGTCAGTTTCGTCGGCCAGAGCGAATCCGGCCACAGCGTCGTGATGGACGGCCCGCCCGAAGGCGGCGGCAGGAACCTCGGCGTGCGGCCGATGGAAATGCTGCTGCTGGGCCTCGGCGGCTGCTCCGCCTACGACGTCGTCCACATCCTGAGAAAGGGCCGCCAGCAGGTCACCGACTGCGTCGCCGACATCGACGCCAGCCGCGCCGAAACCGACCCCAAGGTCTTCACCAAAATCCACGTCCACTTCACCGTCAGCGGTAAATCGCTCGACCCCAAGCGCGTCGAACAGGCGGTGAAGCTCTCCGCCGAAAAATACTGCTCGGCCAGCATCATGCTCGGCAAGGCGGCCGCGATCAGCCACGATTTCGAAATCGTGGAAGGCTGAAACAAAACGGGCGCCACAAGGCGCCCGTTGCTTCCTACCCTTGCTTCTGTTTCATTCCCACAACACGTCAACGGGGTACTCCCCCGTCACACGGTCGGCTGACACAAGCGTGAGGCCTTCGTAACGGGCCTGCGCGACGAGCATGCGATCGAACGGGTCGCCGTGGCTGGCCGGCAACACGCCCAATTCCCGAATATGCGCCAACGCGACAGGCAAGGCTTTCAGCGTCCCATTGTCGAGATAGACTTCAGCCAGCGCGACAGGTGATATCGGCGGGCGCATCTTGTCCAGCGCCGTCTTGATCTGCATTTCCCACACGCTCACCAGGCTGAGAAACACCTCGTTCCGGCCATCCTCGCATGCCTCGCGCACCCCCGCTGGAATGCGTGCATCCGCCGAATCGAGCCACAAAAAAACGTGCGTATCCAGCAACAGCCTCATGTCTGTTCCCGCCCCAGCCAGAATTCATCCGGGAGCGGGGCGTCAAAATCAGGGGCCACATAAAAGGGCGTGTCCTTGTGCAACCCGAACGTGCGTTTTTCTTGTTTGGGCAGCCCCACCGGCACCAGCTTCACCACAGGCTTGTTGGCACGCGAGATGACGACCTCTTCCCCCGCCTCGGCTGCGGCGATCAGCGCCGACAGGGTCGTTTTTGCTTCGTGGATATTGACCGTCTTCATGACCCCTCCTGTTAGCTAACAAGTTAGCCATATCGTAAGGTCGCCGCGCGCAAAACTCAAGAACAAAAATGGGGTCACCCATTGTTCATCGGCCGAATATCGTGTCTGGCCCTGAGGTTTGATTGGTCAACCAACATGGTCAAGGCCTGTTGTTCGCACCATTTGAGCCACATCCCCCTGAGCGCGGCCTCAAGGCTGCGGGCAAAGCGTGGCGCATCGCACAGCGGCGACGCCAGCAGCCGCGCGCGCAGGCCGGCGCGCAACTCGGCGAGCATCGGCACGTCGGCGGCGAACGCTGCCGCCTTCGCCACGTAGTCGTCGGCGTTCCCGGCGATCCACTGCGGCAAGCCGAGGTTATGCAGGATCGTTTCGCCCTGGTGGCCGATGAAGCGGTCCCCGCGCATCGAAAGCACCGGCACGCCCATCCATAGTGCCTCGACGGTGGTGGTGATGCCCGGATAGGGGAAGGGGTCGAGCGCGATGTCGACCGCGTGGTATGCGCGGAAGTGATCCTCGTGGCTCGCGAACTGCCCTTCGAGCGTCAGGCGAGCGACGTCGACACCCAGGGACGCGAACTTCGCCAGCACGTCCTCGCGCACTTCGGGTGCCCCGAGGCTCTTGGTCTTCAGATAGAACCGCGCGTCGGGGACGGCCTGCAGCAGGCGCGCCCAGACCGCGATCACCTCGTCGGTCACCTTGTTGAGATTATTGAAGCAGCCGAAGGTGACGCAGCCCTTGCCCTGCGCCGGCAAAGGGTCCACCGTGATCGGCAGGTCAGGCGGCGAGAAGCAGATATAGGATTCCGGCATGCGCCAGGGCGTCTCAGTGAACTGTCCCTCTTCGCCGGCCGGCAGGGCCCAGGGGTCGGCCAGCACGTAATCCATCGCGTCCAGGCCGGTCGTGCCAAGATAGCCCAGCCAGGTCACCTGGACCGGGGCAGGCTTCCATGCGAACACCGGCAGGCGGTTATTGGCCGTGTGGCCAGCCAGGTCGATCAGGATGTCGACCCCGTCTGCATGGATACGGGCAGCCAGGGCTTGATCGTCGAATTTCGAATTCGTCGCATCGCACCAGCGCCCGAACGAGCGGCGCAGCCTAGCGTTGAGCTCGTCGCTTCGGATGGCCGTCGCATAAGCGAACAGCTCCAGCTTTTCGGGATCGAGGCTTTCGAGCACGTTCTGCAGAAAGAAGCCCACCGGATGCTGGCCGAGGTCGCCCGAAACAAAGCCCACGCGCAGACGCCGCTCCGGATCCGCCAGGTTGTCATGGCGCCCGAACGGCTTCGCCTTGCGCGCCGCCTTATCGCCATAGGCGCGCGCTTCCGCAAACAGCGATGCCGGAGATGTCCCTGCTTGGTAGTTGAGGCCTAACAACATGTTGCTGTGCAGGCTGAACAGGCCATCCGGGTCGAGCGCCAGTGCTCGCCGATACATGGCCAGCGCGTCATCATGGCGCCCCGCGTCGAGCAGCGCCCCGGCAAGAAGATTGATCGTGTGGTCCGAATCCAGGCGTAGCGCGACGGCTCGCTGCAATGCGGCGATTGCCGCTTCGTAGCGGTCAATTTTCTTGAGGGTTACCCCCATATTCTTGTAGGTCTCGGCGTCGTCTGGCTGCAACGTCAAGGCCATCTCAAAAGCGGCCACCGCTTCGTCGTAGCGCTTCAGCTCGTGCAAAGCTTTGCCCTTGCCCTGGTAGCCCGCAAACGCGTCGGGGCGACACTCGATTACGCGCTCGGCGGTGTGCAAAGCGTCCTCGAAGCGGCCGAGAAGATACTGGACCGCGACCAGGTTAATCAGGGCCTCGGCAAAGTCCGGCTTCAACTCGAGCGCGGTTGAGTAGGCCGCCACCGCGTCCTCGGTACGCTCCAGATCACGCAGCGCGTTGCCGCGATTCATGTGGATTTCCGCGTCCGGGCGCAGGGCGAGCGCACGCTCGAAGGCGGCGAGCGCCTCGTCGTGGCGGCCGAGCTTTTGCAGCACGTGGCCGAGGTTGTTGTGCGCGTCGACCAGTTGCGGCGCCCGCACGGATGCGCGCCGGTAGGCAGCGGCTGCCTCGTCGAGGCGTCCCAGCCCGTCCAGCGCGAAGCCCAGGTTATAGAGCGCCGGCACCATGCCCGCGTCGAGCGTCACGGCCCGCTCGAACAGCGGCACCGCGTCCCGCGGCCGCCCCTGCAGCAAGGCCGCCATGCCCAGCAGGTAGGCGAGATGCGGCGACTTCGCGTGATGCGGCTGCAGTTCGCGGCCGAGCCGCTCGGCTTCTGCGTGGCGCCCTGTCTGCATCAGCGCATCGAGCTGGCGCAGCGCCCCGTTCAGCGGCACCGGCTTGCCCGGCTTGCCCGGCTTCGCCCTGTCGCCGGCGCGTGCCTGGCGCAGCAACTCGTCGGCGAGCGGATGGCGCAGCCCCTTGCCGATGGCCTCGGTGATGAGCTTGCGCGCGTCCTTCGCGCGGCCGAGCTGGAGCAGGCACTGCGCCTGCATCAGCCAGAACCGCGCCTGCCCCGGCGCAACCGCGCGCGCCTGTTCGACGAGCGGCAGCGCTGCCGGAAAATCGCCCTGGCTCAGCAGCAGATCCGCGAAATGCCCCAGCAACTCGGGCTGGCGCGGATACACCGCCAGCTGCTGGCGGTAGAGCGCGGCCGCCTCCGCCGGGCGGCCGCCCTTGCGGTATTCGAGCGCCATGCGCAAGGCCTGCTGCAGATCCGGCGGAAGGAGGGGCGCATAGGGAGCTTGCATAAAGAGAACCGAGGATGAACGGCGGCGAGGAAACCACGAAGCCGCGAGTTTACCTGCCCTCACCGCGCGACAGGCATAAAAAACGGGCTCCCGCAGGAGCCCGTTTCAGCTTCGTCATTCAAACCGGGTTGCCCCGGCGTTGAATTAGAAGGTGTGAATCATACCCAGCGAGAAGACGGAAACGTCGCCGCCGCACGTCGCGCAGCTGCCAACCTGGTCGGTGCTGCCGACGCCGCTGCCGAAAGCGATGTATTCGCCGTCAGCGTACAGTGCGTAGACCGTGGTGCGCTTGGACAGGTTGTAGTCGGCGCCAATGGTCCACTGCTTGGGATCATTGGAGCTGCCGTCGACGTCGCCGTCCATGTAGTTGGCCTTCAGGACCACGTTGCCCATGGTGTAGGCCGCGCCCAGCAGCCAGGAATCGAAGTCCGCATCGACGCTGGTTTCGCCGTCCGACTTGTCGTACTGGCCGACCACCTTGAAGTTGCCGAAGCTGTAGCCGGCAGCCACACGCCACTCTTTATCGACACCGACGGCTTCGAGCGCGTCGCCGGCGCTATAGCCCAGGCCCACGAACAGGGGGCCGTTGGTGTAGGTGCCGTTCAGGCTCCAGAAGGAGTCGTCGGCAAAATCGCCATTATTACCAGAGGGGCCCATGCCGCCATCAACAATGGGGGCTTCCATCGAGTTGCTGTACTGGGCAGCGAAGGCCAGGCCGCTGAAGCTGGGCGACATGTAGGTCACCGAGTTCTTGCCGCGGGTGTCGGAATCGACACCGGTCACGTTGCGCGAGTCGGCCATGGTCTCGCCGAACAGGTCGATGTTGCGGCCGATCAGTAGCAGCGGGGTGCCGTAGTTGCCGATCATCACGGTGCCCATGGCGTCGCTCTTCAGGCCGACGAAGACGTTGCGGCTAGCCCAGCTGCCGTTCGCCTCGTCGACGTTGATGTCGGTCTCGATCTGCCAGATGGCGGCCAGGCCGCCGCCCAGGTCTTCGGAACCCTTGAAGCCGATGCGGCTGGCGTTGGAGGAAATTTGCAGATCTTCGGTATCATCAGTCTGGTCATCGAAAAGCGACGCGGATACGTGCAGCTTGCCGTACACGTCGACGTTGCTGGTGGCCGCGAAAGCGGGAACGGAGACGGCGCCGGCAACGGCCAGGGCGATCAGGGATTTTTTCATTGCTTTCTCCTAAGAAAGTAAAAATAAAAACCAGTTATGGTTTCAAGCTCTGCAGAGCTGTCCCACACGGATATGTGCTTGTTGGACGAGGTCGATTATCCAGACCCGGGGCTGGGCAGCAAGGAAACCTGTTGTTTTTTCTGCAGCGACCGAGGGAAAGTGTTGTTTTGTTGCACAGAGACAACAGATTCAAGCAATCAAGATCAGAAATTCGGATGGCGTGATGACGGGAACCAGGCTTTGCTTGAAATCGCGCGGGTTGCGCGTGACGAGATAGTCGGTCTGACACTGGGCGGCGCTGACGGCCTGAACGGCATCCTCAAAATCGCGCCAGCCGAGAGCCAACGCCTGCTGCAGGACCGCGTGATCGACCGGTTCGACTCGGAGCATGGCGGTGAGATCGATCAGAACAGAAGCAGTTTTCTGTTGCCCCAGATGTTTGGCCAGCAGGTAGTGCAAGGTGGTGAGGGTATGCGCTGCGATATGCCCGGTTGCGCCGCCCAGTTCGATATGCGCCAGCACACGCGCCGAATCACGAAACCAGGGCTCACGTTGCGCGAGCACGTCGAGCACGACGTTGGTATCGATGAAGAGCTTCACAGGCCGTGCTTGCTGTGCAAATGGGCTTTGTATTCCTCAGTGTCCGTCTGCGGCGGCAACACGCCGGCCAGACGACCCACCCTGGGCGGCAAAGGTTTTTCGGTTTCGTCGGGCAGGCTGGCCAGGTATTGCGTCAACAGGCGCGACAGGCTGGTTCCATGCGCCGCAACGTAGCGCTTGGCTTTTTTGACGGTGTCGGCATCGATGCTGAGGGTGAGTTTATTGGTGGACATGACGAACCTCGGAATACGTATAGAACAATAACCAATATACGTACATGAATGAGGTTTGCCAAGCCAGGTGGACGTTTGCCTCAACCAGGGCCATTCCTTATTCAGCCTGCATGTTTCTTGAGCAATTTCGCCAGATCGGCAGGCGAAGCGAATACGGTTTTCGCCACCCGGCCTATCGTGATGACGCCGAACGCACGGACTACAATAGCTCATCACCCACCCAATAAACCAAGGAGTGCCCATGCGCTGGGAACGTGGACGACGCAGCGACAACATCGAGGACCGGCGCGGCATGCGCGTGAGCGGCAAGGGGATCGCCGGCGGCGGCATCGGGGCGATCGTGCTGGCGCTGGTGGCGATGTATTTCGGGATGGACCCGGCGGTGGTGCTGAACCAGGCGGGCACGCAGGCGCCGACGCAGGCCGAACAGCAGCCGGCGGCGTTCAGCCCGGAAGAGGAAAAACTCAAGGAATTCATGTCGGTGGTGCTGGCAGACACGGAAGACGTGTGGGGCACGCTGTTCCAGGGCTCGGGCCAGCGCTACCAGCAGCCGAAGCTGGTGCTGTTTTCCGGCGCGGTGCAGTCGGCGTGCGGCTTCGCCGAGGCGGCGATGGGGCCGTTCTACTGCCCGGGCGACCAGAAGCTGTATCTGGACATGAGCTTCTTCAACGATCTGGCGCAGCGCCACGATGCGCCGGGCGACTTCGCGCAGGCCTACGTGGTGGCGCACGAGGTGGGGCACCACGTGCAGACGCTCTTGGGCGTGTCGGAACAGGTGCACGCGGCGCGAAGCCGCGCGGACGAGACCGAGGGCAACGCGCTGCAGGTGCGGATGGAGCTGCAGGCCGACTGCTTTGCCGGGGTGTGGGCGCACCACGCCAACAAGCAGCGGCAGATCCTGGAGCCGGGCGACACCGAGGAAGCGCTGGCGGCCGCGGCCGGGGTCGGCGACGACCGCCTGCAGAAACAGGCGCGCGGATTCGTGGTGCCGGAATCCTTCACCCACGGCTCGTCGGAACAGCGCATGCGCTGGTTCAAGCGCGGCATGCAGCGCGGCGATCCCGCGCAATGTGACACCTTCAAGTCAGCGCAGCTGTAGGAAGGATTACTTGCGGGCCGGAGCGGCCCTGCTGCAGCCATCCCGTCGCCGGTTCGCGGGAGGCCGCCTGCTTTCTCACACCCGGCGCCCCAGCCCGGTCACTCCCAGCAACATGCGCACGATGCCATAGGCCAGCCGCGACAGCATGCGCTGCGGCAAGGAACGGCGCCGCCAGTCGGCGGGATCGAGCGGGGCGGACCGGGCGATGGCCTGCTGCAGCCGCTGCCGCAGGTCACGGGCAAAATCCGCGTCGTCGACAACGATGTTCGCCTCGCGCGCCAGCAACAGGCTGAAGGGGTCGATGTTGCTGGAACCCACGGTGGCCCAGTGGCCGTCGACCACCGCCGCCTTGGCGTGCAATTCGCTGGCCTGGTATTCGTAGATCGCCACACCGGCCATCAGCAGGTTGTTGTATAGCGCGCGCGAAGCGGCCTGATAAAAGCGGTGGTCGGTATGGCCCTGCATCAGCAGCTGCACCCGCACGCCGCGCGCGGCGGCTTTTTTCAGCAGCTTGCGAAAACGGTTTCCCGGCAGGAAATAGGCGTTGGCGATGAGGATGCTTTCATGCGCCAGCGCCAGCGCGGCGAGGTAGCTGCGCTCGATGTCACGGCGGTGGACGAAGTTGTCGCGCACCACGAAGGCGGCGCGCATGCGGCCATCGGTGGGCCACGACGGCTCGAGCGGCGGCGGCTTGCGCTCATCATCGGGCTGCAGCTGCGTCAGGGCCACCAGCCGCCACAGATGGCGCGCACTGCGGTGGATTTGCACGATCAGCGGCCCTTGCACTTCGACACTGTAATCGAGCCGTGGCGCAGCGAAACGCACCGGCTCGTAATCGTCGATCAGGTTCATGCCGCCGATGAAGGCGATGCGTGCATCGATCACCGCCAGTTTGCGGTGCAGCCGCCGCAGGCTCTTGGGATTGGCACGCCAGCCGTTCACCAGCGGACGATAGACCCGCACGCTGACGCCTGCCGTTTCGAGCGCAGCCAGCCAGGCGGCCGGCAACTCGCGCGAGCCCACGCCGTCGATCAGCAGGCGCACCCGCACACCACGCTGCGCGGCGCGCATCAGGGCATCGCGCACCGTCCCGGCAGTCAGGTCGGAGCTGAAAATATAGGTTTCGAGATGAACTTCAGCGCACGCTGTATCGATCGCCGCGATCAGCGCCGGAAAGAACTCGGCGCCGCTTTGCAGCAGCCGCAGCTGGTTACCGGGAGCCAGCCCGACGCCGCGAAAAAACAGCGCACGCAACCGCTTGCGTGCGGTCATCCAGCCAGGTGCAGTTTGGCGCTCAGCGCGGCGTGATCGGAAATGCGGTGCCAGGCGTTGCCGGTGTGGACGTGCGCCGTGTCGATGCTGAAGCCCCGCACGTAGATGCGGTCGAGCTGGAACATGGGGAGGATGGACGGGTAGCTGCGTGCCGGCTTGCCGTGGTGGGTCTCGAACACTTCGGCCAGCCCGAGCTCCTCCTTGAAGAAGGTGCACGCGCGCATCCGCCAGTCGTTGAAGTCGCCGGCGAGGATCAGCGGCGCGCCGTCGGGCACCATCTTGCGCACGCGCGCGGCGATCTGCGCCAGCTGGCGGCGGCGCCCGCCCTCGTTGAGCGCCAGGTGCACGTTGATGCAGTGCACCGGACGGGCGATGCCCGGAACCTCGATCTCGCAGTGCAGCATGCCGCGGCTCTCGTACGCGTGGGCCGAGATGTCCTCGTTCTCCCACGACAGGATCTTGTGGCGCGACAGGATGGCGTTGCCGTGGTGGCCGCTGTCATAGACGCAGTTCTTGCCGTAGGCGAACTCGGTGTAGATGTGGCCGGCGAGGAATTCGTGTTGCGGCTGGCTCGGCCAGTGCTGGAAGCGGCTGGCGCGCAGGCTGTGGCTGTGCTGCACCTCCTGCAGGAAGACGATGTCGGTGCCCAGCGCGCCGAGGCGATCGCGCATCTCGTGCACGGTCAGGCGCCGGTTGAACTGCGACAGGCCCTTGTGGATGTTGTAGCTGGCGACGTTGATCGATGCGTCCATAAATTCCATTATAAGCGCGCGGGAAGCTGGCGAATCGCCGCCGCGTTGCTCGACGAAAAGCAGCGCGCCGCTGCTGCTTCCCACGGCAGCCAGACATAATTCAGATGTTCGTGCGGCGAGAGTGTGACCGGCCGCGGCGCCGGGAGTTTCATGCCGAACACGTGCTCAGTGTTGTGGGTGACGCCGGGCGCGTAGCGGTGGCGCCAGCGGGGGTAAATTTCGTAGCGGGTCTCGATGCCCCACGGCGCCAGCCCGAAAGCCGCGGCGTCGAGCCCGGTCTCCTCGCGCACCTCGCGCAGCGCGGTCTCCGCGAGCGTCTCGCCGGCGTCCTGCGAACCGGTGACCGACTGCCAGTAGCCCGGGGCGTCGGCGCGCTCCAGCAGCAGCACCTGGCCGTCGGCCGTATGGATGACGACCAGTACCGAAATGGGAATCTTGTGTGCGATCACTCGATGCGGGCGTGAAGCGTCCCGCCGCTGACCACGAGGCCGATCAGGCGGTCGATGTTGGGGTGCCTGCCGGGATGCATGCTGGCATCCTCGGTATGCTCGGCGAAAATCGCCAGCCCCTCGGCAGCGGCCCCGGCATCGATTGCGCCATATTGCTGCGCGAGATAGGCATAGACACGGAACGATCCGGCGCTGCCGGGCGCATTGGCGATGGTCGCGATTTCGACGCCGGCCGCATCGGTCAGCACCAGCTTGTCGCCCGCGAACTCGGGCAGGGTTTTCAGGGTATCGGTGAATTTCATTTCAAAAATCCCTTGTCACTGCGGAAAGGCGTCCATATGTGGGCGCGCCGCCCCGGCGCGATTGTCCACGGCGTGCGACCGCCGGCAATCGGCCCGGGGCGGGCCGCCTACAGTTGGCCCGTGCCTGCATGCACGGGCATTCCAATGAACACTCCGGTTCAAGCAGCCTTGTCGCTGCCGGCGGCATTGCGCAGACGGATGTGCAACTCGCGCAGCTGCTTTTCGTCGACCACGTTGGGCGCGTTGGTCATCAGGCAGGAGGCGCGCTGGGTCTTGGGGAAGGCGATGACGTCGCGGATCGATTCGGCGCCGGTCATCAGCGTCACCAGCCTGTCCAGCCCGAACGCCAGGCCGCCGTGCGGCGGCGCGCCGTACTGCAGGGCATCGAGCAGGAAGCCGAATTTCTCGCGGCGCTCTGCCTCGTCGATGTTCAGCGCGGCGAACACCTTTTCCTGCACGTCCTGCTGGTGGATGCGCACCGAGCCACCGCCGACCTCCCAGCCGTTCAACACCATGTCGTAGGCCTTCGACAGGCAGCGGCCGGGATCAGTGGCAAGCCAGTCCTCGTGGCCATCCTTGGGCGCGGTGAAGGGATGGTGCAGCGCGTCCCAGCGGTTCTCGTCCTCGTTGTATTCGAACATCGGAAAATCGACCACCCACAGCGGCGCCCAGGCGCGGCCGTCGAGGTGGCCCTTCTCGTGGCCGATCTTCAGGCGCAGCGCGCCGAGCGCATCGTTGACGATCTTGGCCTTGTCGGCGCCGAAGAAGATCAGGTCGCCGTTCGCAGCGCCGGTACGTTCCATCACCGCGCGTAACGAGGCTTCGGACAGATTCTTGACAATGGGCGACTGCAGGCCGCTTTCGTTGATCTGGCTGACGTCGTTGACCTTGATGTAAGCCAGGCCCTTGGCGCCGTAGATCTTGACGAACTCGGTGTAGCCGTCGATCTCGCTACGCGAGAGGGCAGCACCGCCGGGAATGCGCAGCGCGGCGACGCGGCCTTTCGGATCGTTGGCGGGGCCGGCGAAGACCTTGAACGCGACATCCTTCATGACGTCGCCGACGTCGACAATCTCCAGCGTCACCCGCATGTCGGGCTTGTCGGAACCGTAGCGGTTCATCGCTTCGGCATAGCTGATGCGCGGGAAGGTGGCCGGCAGGTCGACGTCCTGCGCGCGCTTCATCATGTCGCGGATCATGCCCTCGACCAGATTGATGATCTGCTCCTCGCCCATGAACGAGGTTTCCAAATCCACTTGCGTGAACTCGGGCTGGCGGTCGGCGCGCAGGTCCTCGTCGCGGAAGCACTTGGTGATCTGGAAATAGCGGTCGACGCCGGCCACCATCAGCAACTGCTTGAACAGCTGCGGCGACTGCGGCAGCGCGTAGAACATGCCGTCGTGCACGCGGCTCGGCACCAGGTAGTCACGCGCGCCTTCCGGGGTGGAGCGCGTCAGCATGGGGGTTTCGACTTCCATGAAGCCGTGCGCGTCGAGGTAGTCGCGCATGATCTTGGACACGCGGTAGCGCAGCTTGAGGTTTTTCTGCATCGGCTCGCGGCGCAGGTCGAGGTAGCGATACTGCAGGCGGATATTTTCGTTGATGGTGTCGTCGTCGATCTGGAACGGCGGCGTCAGCGAGGGGTTCAGCACCTCAAGTTTTTTGGTCAGCAACTCGACCATGCCGGTCGGCATGTTGGGGTTTTCGGTGCCGGCGGGACGCGGGCGCACCAGTCCCTCGATCTTCAGCACGAATTCGGAGCGCACGCCTTCGGCCAGCTGGAAGGCTTCCGGCGTATCGGGATCGATCACCACCTGCATCATGCCCTCGCGGTCGCGCAGGTCGATGAAGATCACCCCGCCGTGGTCGCGCCGGCGGTGCGCCCAGCCGCACAGGGTGACGCTGTTTCCAATGTCGGCGGCCCTGACGGCGCCGCAGTAATGAGTACGCATGTGCTTTTTCCTAATTGAAAGCTGGCCTATTTAGTGCCGGGGCGCGCTTCGCTCGAAGCGACGCCCATCGAGACGATGTATTTCAATGCGCGGTCGACCGCCATATCCAGTTCGACGACCTCGCTCTTTTTCACGTAAAAATAAAAACCGTTCACCGGGCTCGGCGTAGTGGGAATGAACACCGCCACGTGCTCGTCCGGCAGCAGGCGCGCCACCTCGTCCGGAAGATTGGTCTGAAACGCCAGCGACCATGCCTGCGGATGCGGGTAGCGCACTAGCAATACCTTGCGAAAGGCGTGGCCGCTGCCTGACAGGATGGTGTCGGACACCTGCTTGACACCGCCGTAGATGGTTTTCACCACCGGGATGCGGATCAATTGCCGCTCCCAGAAATCGACGATCTTCTGGCCGACGAAGTTGGCGCCGAACATGCCGGTCAGCACGATAACCAGCAGCGTCAGGATCACGCCGAGACCGGGAATCCGCATCCCCAGCCAGGCTTCGGGCAGCCAGTCGGCGGGCAGCACCATCAGGCTCTGGTCCATGGTGCCGATCAGCAGATCGAGCACCCACAGGGTGATCCCCAGGGGCACCCAGATCAACAGGCCGGTAATGAAATAGCGTTTCATTCGTTCCAATCAGCCAAAAACGAAGAAGCGGACGGCTCGCACCGCCCGCTTCCCGGTACCGGCTCCGTCAGTTACACGCCGGACAGGCGCCCGTGCCGCAGGCTGGGGCGGGCGCTTCGGGCTTCGTTTCGGGCTTCGTTTCGGCCGGCTTGCTGCCGCCACCCTTGAAATCGGTGGCATACCAGCCGGTTCCCTTCAGGGCGAAGCCTGCCGCCGTGAGCTGCTTGGCGTAAGCGGTCTTGCCGCACGACGGGCAATCCGTCAGCGGCGCATCGGATATTTTTTGCATTTCGTCCTGCGAAAACCCGCAGGAGGCGCATTTGTAAGCATAAATCGGCATGATTCGCTCCGATAAATCAAGAAGTTGCGGAATTATACCGAATATGAGGCAGGTCTTCGCCAGTTCAATGCCGCATCCTTGAACGGAATTCGTGCCCGGCCCCGGGGTTTTCTTACCAGTCGGACATGAGACTCAGATAGGCGCGCCGGCCAAACAGGTTGTCATTGCGAAACTCCTCGTAGCGCGTGCCTCCCAGGTTCTGGCCGACCAGGGCCAGTTCCAGCTGATGCCCCGCTGCTTTCCAGCGCCTGGCCAGACGTGCGTCGATCCGGGTAAACGCCTTCGTGATGTCGCCGTCGCCCAGCCAGTACATGGCGCCCACCCGGTAAGCCCCGACACTGGTTTCCCAGCCGTCGGCAAGCTTGAATATTCCCAGCGCGGAAAAGTTATGGGTCGGCGCGGAGTGCGCGATATCCTTTTCCTCCGCTTCGATCTTCACGCGCGCATAGGACATGACCAGATCGAGCCAGTTTTGCGGCGTCCAGCGCAACTGGACATCCGCGCCCCTGATGTCGACGCTGTGCTCATTGGCGGCCTGAAACAGCTTGGGAAAGACCGCCCCCGGATCATCGCCGATATCCAGTGAACCCACCATTCGATGGACCTTGTCGTCGAACAGGCGGACATCGAGTTGCAACCGCAAAGGGCGGACATGTCCGATGTAGCCAATTTCCCGGGACAGAATCCGTTCGGGCTGCAGATCATCCGCAGGCGCAAACACACGGTCGACCGGATTTCCGCTTACGGTAAAGAAGCGCAGGTCTCCCTCTGCCTCGAAAAAAGTGGGGGATCGATAGGCCTGGGTGATGGATGCACGGAAGGCGTGGTCGGCCGACTGGAGAAAGTTCACCGCCAGGCGGGGCGACACATCAAAACCGCTCAGGTAATGATGCTCAGCCAGAGCGCCCGCATGGACGATCCAGTCCGGCACGGGGCGCCACTCGGCGTTGCCGAACAGGCGATACAGCGCGCCGGCGCGCGCCTCTTTGCTGTAAAAATACGCTGGCGACTTCACGCCCTCCCAGCGCGCTTCAGCCCCCCATACCAGACGCAACCGTTCGCTTGCCCGCGATATCATCTGGAACTCGATGTCTTCCCGCCACTGGGTGTAGCCGTAATCCACGGGTACCAGGCCAAAAGGGGTCGGCACGGTAAAATCGTCCTCCTTGCGGACGCGCGCGTGATAGAACTGCAGCGACCACTCATTTTCCGGGTCGAGTACACGCCGGAACTTCAGCTGAAAATGTTCTGTTCCGGTGTCCAGACGCCGCACCGGGTCGACAAAATCCTCGTTTTCCACCACTCCCTGGCGCCAGTCGCCGCGGCTCAAGGCGAACGTGGTGCTTATTTCATCCGTCGGCGAGAGACGATAATCCGCCCTTAAATCCATGTGGCGGGTGGCCGTTTTTTCCGGCTGGCTATCGAAGCGGTCGCGCCGCTGGTCCGACACGGTAAGCCGGTAGCGCAGGTCATCCTTGCCGCCCCCATGGCGGAACATGGCGCCGCGCATGCCCTGCCCGCCGGCCTGCACCGAGAGATGGCTACCCGGCACCTGGGCGGCATCCTTGGTGATGATGCTGATGATGCCGAAAAAGGCATTCGACCCATAGGTTGCCGAATTGGGGCCGCGCACCACCTCGATGCGTTCGATATCCTCGATCGACAGCGGAAGCGACGACCAGGGCACCTCGCCGAATGCAGCGGTATAGACCGAACGCCCGTCGATCAGCACTTGCATCCGCCGGGAAAAGGCATCGGCCAGTCCGTGATAGCCGACGCCCCAGGTATTGTCGCGGGTATAAGCCACGCTGAAACCCGGCACCAGGCGAAACAGGTCAGGAATGTCGCGAAAGCCCGAGGCGCGGATCATGGCCTGGTCGATGACGGTGACGGCGGCAGGCGCTTCGCCCACCGGCTGCGACAGGCGCGATGCCGACAACACCACCGGCAAGTCGCTGAGGAAATCAGATTCGGTGATCTCCGCCCGTGCCGGGGCAGCGGCAGACAACAAGCCCCCGCCGAGCAGAAGCGCTACGCCCAATGCGCCGGATGCCGTGTGTTGTTTGTCGTTCACCCCGTGTCGGCGCGCCGTGCGCGTCGCCCCCTCTCCGCCCCGTTTATTATGAATGCAGGGGATATCAGCCGACCGTCCTGTACGCTTGAGACTCAGAACGGAATATCGTCGTCCATGTCGTCGAATCCGCTGCTCGCCGGACGCTGCGCGGCGGCCGGCGCACCTGTGCCCGCTGTCTGGGTATGACTGCGCGGCTGGCTGCGCGGCGGCGCCTGGTTGAAACCGCCATCGTCCATGTCGGCCATGCCGCCGCCCTTGCTGCCCAGCATCTGCATGCGGTCGCCGCGGATTTCCGTCGCGTATTTCTCGATGCCTTCCTTGTCGGTGTATTTGCGCGTGCGGATCGAACCCTCGACGTAGACCTGGCTGCCCTTCTTCAGATACTGGCCGCAGACTTCGGCGGTGCGGCCGAAAAAGCTGACGCGATGCCATTCAGTAGCCTCGACCAGTTGGCCGGATTTGTCCTTGTATTTATCGGTGGTGGCGATGGCGAGATTGGCGACGGCCTCCCCGCTCGGCAGATAGCGCATTTCAGGGTCGCGCCCGAGGTTGCCGACCAGAATCACTTTGTTGACGGATGCCATGTTTTCCCCTGGATTGTGCTTGAAGTGTTGCGGATTCTATCAGGCCAGCCCGTCAGACAGCAGCCGTCTCGAGCAGGCTGCGCACACCGGCCTCGTCCCAGCCCTTGAGGCTGACCTTGAGCATGGCCACGCCTTCTTCGGCCAGCACCACGGCTTCCACCACACCGGCCACACTGGCCAGTTGCGCTTTCAGCAGGGCGGCCTGACCCGCGGGCATCGCTCCCACCCGGAACATGCGGGTCTTGATCGCGGGCGGTGGCGTCATCGACAGGCTGGCCAGCAGCCATGCCGCCATCAGCACCACACAGAATATGAACACGGCCGCAAAACCGTGATGCTGTGCCAGCCAGCCCCCGAACACGCCGCCGAAGAATAGGCCCAGCGCCTGCGCGGTATTGTAGACGCCCATCGCGGTGCCCTTGGCCGACACCGGGGCCAGCTTGGAGATCAGCGAGGGCAGGCTGGCCTCGAGCAGGTTGAAAGCGACGAAGTAGAAGAACAGCGCCCACACGATGCCCCAGAAATGGTCGATGCCGAAGGCCAGCCCCAGCTGCGCCAGCAACATCAGCGCCACTGCGCCGACGAACACCGGCTTCATCTTGCCGCGCTTCTCGCCAGCGATGATGGCGGGCACCATCAGCACGAAGGATCCGAGCAGTACCGGCAGATAGACCGCCCAGTGGTGGTCGGCCGCCAGGCCGCTGTTTTTGAGCGCCACCGGCACCACCACGAACATCGCCATCTGCGCGGCGTGCAGGGAGAAGATACCGAAATCGAGCCGCAACAACTGGCTGTCCTTCAGCACGTCGACCAGTTTCGCCGGGTTGGCCTGCGCATCGGCATGAAAATGGCTGATCAGGGGATCGGGCACCCAGACCTTCACCACCCAGATGGCGGCCAGCGCCAGCACGCCGGTCAGCGCAAAAATCCCCGGCACGCCGATGAGGTGATTGAGCGCCGGCCCCGCCACCATCGACGCGGCAAATACGAGGCCGATGGTGGAGCCGATCATCGCCATCGCCTTGGTGCGGTGTTCCTCACGGGTAAGATCGGCCAGCATGGCGGTGATGGCGGCGGAAATCGCACCGGCACCCTGAATGGCGCGGCCGAAAATCGTCCAGTAGATGTCGGGCGCTGTGGCGGCCACAAAGCTGCCGATCGCGAAGAGGATCAAGCCGAAAATGATCACTTTCTTGCGGCCGATGCGGTCGGACGCCATCCCGAAAGGGATCATCAGCAATGCCTGGGTCAGGCCGTACATGCCAAGCGTCAGCCCGACCAGGGTGTGGTTGTCGCCGCCCGGCAGATGTTCGGCATACAGCGCGAACACTGGCAGGATCAGGAACATGCCCAGCATGCGCAGACCGAAAATCGCTGCCAGGCCTGAGGTGGCGCGCTTTTCAGCGCGGGTCATGCTTTCTGAAAGGTCGATTTGAGCCACGGCGGAATTCGGCGAATTCGTGAAGTCCGTTATATTAGCAGGTTGCGAATTACGCCTCACGCACCCTGACCAATGGAATTCATCCGCATCCGTGGCGCCCGCACCCACAACCTGAAGAACGTCAACCTCGATCTGCCGCGCAACAAGCTGGTGGTGATCACGGGGCTGTCGGGCTCGGGCAAGTCCTCGCTCGCGTTCGACACGCTCTACGCCGAGGGCCAGCGGCGCTACGTCGAATCGCTGTCGGCCTATGCGCGTCAGTTCCTGCAGCTGATGGAGAAGCCCGACGTCGACCTGATCGAGGGCCTCTCGCCTGCAATCTCGATCGAGCAGAAGGCCACCAGCCACAACCCGCGCTCGACCGTCGGCACCGTCACCGAAATTCACGACTATCTGCGCCTGCTGTATGCCCGCGTCGGCGATCCGCAGTGCCCCGAGCACGGCATCACGCTGGCGGCGCAGACGGTGTCGCAGATGGTCGACGCGGTACTGGCACTGCCCGAGGACACCAAGCTGATGATCCTGGCGCCGCTGGTGGTGGGCAGGAAGGGCGAGAACCTGGAACTCTTCGCCGAACTGCGCGCGCAGGGCTTCGTGCGGGTGCGCGTCGACGGCAAGGTGCACGAGATCGACGCTGTGCCCAAGCTCGACAAGAACAAAAAGCACACCATCGAGGTGGTGGTCGACCGCTTGAAGGTGCGGGCCGACGCCAAGCAGCGCCTCGCCGAAAGCTTCGAAACCGCACTCAGACACGCCGACGGCCGCGCGCTGGCGGTGGAAATGGACTCCGGCAAGGAGCATCTGTTCTCCGCCAAGTTCGCCTGCCCGGTGTGCAGCTACGCGCTGCCCGAACTGGAGCCGCGCCTGTTCTCGTTCAACAACCCGATGGGCGCGTGCAGCACCTGCGACGGCCTCGGCCAGATCACCTTCTTCGACCCGGCGCGTGTGGTCGCCTTCCCGCACCTGTCGCTGGCAAGCGGGGCAATCAAGGGCTGGGACAAGCGCAATCAGTTCTTCTACATGATGCTGCAGAGCCTGGCGATGCATTACGGCTTCGATCTCGACACGCCGTGGGAATCGCTGCCGGCGCGCATCCAGGACGTCATCCTGAACGGCAGCGGCAAGGAAGCGATTGCCTTCCAGACGCTGGCGCCGCGCGGCGGTTACACGACGAGAAGCTATCCGTTCGAGGGCGTGCTCGCCAACATGGAGCGGCGCTACCACGAGTCCGACTCGATGGCGGTGCGCGAGGAACTCGCCAAGTACCAGAACAACAAACCCTGCCCATCCTGCCAGGGCACGCGACTGCGCGAGGAAGCGCGCCACGTGATGGTCGGCGGCGTGCCGATCTATCAGGTCAGCGCAATGCCGCTCAAACAGGTACTGGCGTTTTTCGAGAACCTGGCACTCGAAGGCCATCGTGCCCAAATTGCTGACAAGATCGTCAAGGAAATCGTCGCCCGCGTCGGCTTCCTCAACAACGTCGGTCTCGATTACCTGTCTCTCGACCGCTCCGCCGACACCTTGTCGGGCGGCGAATCGCAGCGCATCCGCCTGGCGTCGCAGATCGGCTCCGGGCTGACCGGCGTGATGTACGTACTGGACGAACCCTCGATCGGCCTGCACCAGCGCGACAACGACCGTCTGCTGGCAACCCTCAAGCACTTGCGCGACATCGGCAACTCGGTGCTGGTGGTCGAGCACGACGAGGACGCGATTCGTGCCGCCGACTACGTGGTCGACATGGGTCCCGGCGCAGGGGTGCACGGCGGCGAGGTCGTCGCCGAGGGTTCGCCCGAGGAAATCCGCCTGAGCGAAGCCTCGCTCACCGGACAGTTCCTGTCGGGCCGACGCCGCATCGCCATCCCAAAAAAACGCCGCCAACCCGACCCCGAACGGCAGTTGGTGGTGACGAACGCCAGCGGCAACAACCTGAAGCATGTCACGCTCAACCTGCCGGTCGGCCTGTTCGTCTGCGTCACCGGCGTGTCGGGATCGGGCAAGTCGACGCTGATCAACGACACGCTCTACACCGCGGTCGCGCGCCACTTGTACGGTTCCAGTGCCGAACCTGCGCCGCACGGCGAGATCCACGGCCTGGAATTCTTCGACAAGGTGATCAACGTCGACCAGAGTCCGATCGGCCGCACCCCGCGTTCCAACCCGGCGACCTACACGGGGCTGTTCACGCCGATCCGCGAACTGTTCGCCGGCGTGCCGGAAGCGCGCGCACGCGGCTACGGGCCGGGCCGTTTCAGCTTCAACGTCAAGGGCGGGCGCTGCGAGGCCTGCCAGGGCGACGGCGTGATCAAGGTCGAGATGCACTTCCTGCCCGACATCTACGTGCCGTGCGACGTCTGCCACGGCGCGCGCTACAACCGCGAGACGCTGGAGGTGCAGTACAAGGGCAAGACCATCCGCGACGTGCTGGAAATGACCATCGAGCAGGCGCACGAATTCTTCGCCGCGGTACCGGTGGTCAAACGCAAGCTGCAGACCCTGCTCGACGTCGGCCTCGGCTACATCCGCCTCGGCCAGTCCGCCACCACGCTGTCGGGCGGCGAGGCGCAGCGGGTCAAGCTCGCGCTGGAACTGTCCAAGCGCGACACCGGGCGCACCCTCTACATCCTCGACGAGCCGACCACCGGCCTGCACTTTGCCGACATCGACCTGTTGCTGAAGGTACTGCAGCGCCTGTCCGACGCCGGCAACAGCGTAGTCGTCATCGAGCACAACCTCGACGTCATCAAGACTGCCGACTGGCTGATCGACCTCGGCCCGGAAGGCGGCGCCGGGGGCGGCCTGATCATCGCCGAGGGCACACCTGAGGCCGTGGCCGACAATCCGGCCAGCCACACCGGAAAGTATCTGCAACCCGTCCTGTCGCGCCACTGAAATGGCCGAGCCGGTTCGCCTCTCCAAGCTGATGTCCGAGCGCGGGCTGTGCTCGCGCCGCGAGGCCGATGGCTACATCGAAAAAGGACTCGTCTTCGTCGACGGCAGGCGGGTGAGCGAACTCGGCACCAAGGTCGATCCCGATTGCGCGATCCGCCTGGACAACGCCGCCAGTGCGCAGCAGCAGCAGCGCGTCACAATCCTGTTGCACAAGCCGGTCGGCTATGTCTCCGGCCAGCCTGAGCCGGGTTACCAGCCGGCCGTCGTCCTGATCCGCCCCGACACGCTGTGGCAGAGTGGGCGCGCCGGGCAGGCATTCCACCCCTCCCACCTCAAAGGACTGGCGCCCGCAGGCCGGCTCGACATCGACTCCACCGGCCTGCTGGTGCTGACCCAGGACGGACGCGTTGCCAAGCAGCTGATCGGCGAGGATTCCGGGATCGAGAAGGAATATCTGGTGCGGGTCGAGGGCCGACTGGATGAAAAGGGGCTCGCGCTGCTCAATCATGGCCTCTCGCTCGATGGCCGCAGACTGCGCCCGGCCAAAGTGAGCTGGCAGAACACCGACCAGTTGCGCTTTGTGCTGAAGGAAGGCCGCAAGCGCCAGATCCGCCGCATGTGCGAACTGGTCGGACTGAAAGTGGTGGGACTCAAGCGCGTGCGCATCGGCCGGGTGCGGCTGAGCGAGCTCCCTCCCGGACAGTGGCGCTATCTGCGCGACGACGAATCGTTCTGACGGGAAAATCGTAAAGCAGGCCGCGCCGTTCCAAGGTTGTTTCATCGGGCTTTTGCACTAGAAATAGATTTGCAGAAAATTAACTCTGCATTTTTCCACGCACACCAGGGAGACTTTCCATGCAATCCAAACTTCTCGTCGCGCTTCTCGCCGCACTTGCCCTCACTGCATGCCAAAAAGCGCAAGAGGCTGCCGCCCCCGCCATGGATCAGGCCAAGGAAGCCGCAGGCGCCGCAGCAGATTCGACTGCGGAAGCGGCCAAGTCAGCAGCCGATGCCGCAAGCGCGGCTACCTCGTCAGCGGCCGAATCCACCCAAGACGCAGCCGCCACGGCCGCCCAGCATGCAGCCGACGCTGCATCTGCAGGCGCAGACAAGGCACAGGAAATGGCCGATAAGGCCAAGGACGCCGCCAAGGAGTAATCCAGGCGCTCAAATACTCAACGGTCAGGATTTCCTGGCCGTTTTCATTTTGAAATCCGGCGAGCGCCATCTCAAAACGTAGCCCCTACAATTTGGTCTCGCCTTTTCGATTTCGCTACATGGATCCACGCTCGCTGCTGCTGGGCTCATTCCAGGCTGCGGTAGCCGCAGCCGACCCCGGGCATATCCTGCCATCGCATCTGCCGTCGCCACCGCGCGGCCGCACGCTGGTGGTCGGTGGCGGCAAGGCCGCTGCCAGCATGGCGGTTGCCGTCGAGGCCCACTGGCCAGCGGACGCACCGCTGTCCGGGCTGGTCGTCACACGCTATCTGCACGGTCTACCTACTCGCCGCATCGAGGTCGTCGAAGCCAGTCACCCGCTGCCCGACGGACGCGGCGAAGCGGCCGCCCTGCGTATGCTGGACATGAGTCGTCAACTGGGTCCTGACGATCTCTTGCTGGTGTTGATTTCGGGAGGCGGCTCCAGCCTGCTCGCTGCGCCAGTCGAAGGCGTGACCCTGAAGGAATTACGTCAGGTGACCAAGGCACTTCTGCATGCTGGCGCAAGCATTCACGACATCAATACCGTGCGCAAGCATCTCACCCGCCTATCGGGCGGCCAGTTGGCTCAGACGGCCCAAGCGGCCCACGGACTGGCGCTGATCATTTCCGATGTGGTCGGCGACGATCCGGGCTCTATCGCATCAGGTCCCTGCGCGCCCGACGCCAGTTCCTGCGTCGATGCCCTCGACCAATTGCAGCGGTTGCGGATCACGCCGCCGGCAGGCGTCAGGCACCATCTTGAAGCCTGTGCCGCAGGGCGCCTGCCAGACACGCCCAAGCCGGGGAACGCCTGCTTCGCCAGGATGGAGAACCGTGTGATCGCATGCGCGCACGGCAGCCTGATGGCGGCAGTCCGATATTTCGAGCAGCACGGGATCCCCGCTTTGCTGCTTTCGGACAAGGTTGGAGGCGATGCCCAAAGCGTGGCGCGCCAGCATGCCGCACTGGTACATGCCCTGGCACGTCGACAGACACTCGCCCTCATCTCCGGCGGAGAAACCACCGTCGCCCTGCAGCCCAGGCATGGTCGGGGCGGCCGCAATAGCGAATTTCTGCTGGCCCTGGCGCTCGCGCTGCGCGAGACGCCCGCCTGGGCAATCGCCTGCGATACGGACGGAATCGATGGCAGCGAAGACAATGCGGGCGCCCTGCTCACACCGGACACCCTGGTACGCGCACGCGCGCAGGAACTCGATGCTGAGGGTCGGCTCACCGCGCACGACAGTCACGGTTTCTTTTCCGCCCTGGGCGATCTCGTCGTGACCGGCCCCACCCGTACCAATGTCAACGATTACCGTGCGCTCGTGATTGGTCTGGAGTGACGGCTTTGCAAAACACGATTCAGTTCAGGCGTTGAACCTGGACCGGGTCGCCGACCGCCAGGCCATACGTTGTGGCGGCGCTTCCGCGATTGACTGCCAGTTCGAGCAGCCCCACGCTATTGATGAACCAGAATCCGTCGCCTTTGCCGACCAGTCCGAAAGTCTCTCCGTGCTGGAACCGTTCACCTGCTGCGCTGACATGCGCGTTCTGCGGCACCCCGCGCACACCCGTCCAGGCGTTGCCGTAGTGATCGATGTAGATGACACGTGCCAGATCCCCTGCGTCGAATTCAACGTCGAGCGCATCGATCGATGTCAGTTTATCGACCGGGAAGTCACCGCGCGCAATCTCAGCCGCGATCGGCGCAAACAGGTCGCGCCCATGAAAGGTGGGAGACACCCCCTCGGGTTCCCAGATAATGCGCCACAGCCGGGCATCGGCATGACGCGCAGCAATGACGGATAACAGGCCATTGTCAGGTCCGACAAACCAGCGCCCGCCTGCCAGTACCACCGCGGCGCGGCGCGGCGTGCCCACCCCGGGGTCTACCACCGCCAGGAACGTGCAGCCCGGCGGAAAAACGGTCGCGAACGCGGCAAGCAGATGCGCGCCCGCATGGGGATTGAAATCGGGCGCCTCATGCAGTAGATCCACCACCTGCTGGGTGGCCGCATGTTCCGCCAGGCGCGCCTTGACCTGCCCCACGTAGGGATCTCGAGTTCCAAAATCGGTGAAGAGAACGATCACGTGCTTTCCAATTCGACAGGGACAGGGAGGGAAGACTATGCCTGACGAACCGAACTGGCGGCAAGCCTTCTCGGAAGGCCGCGTCTCCGGCCTATTGCAACCGGCGGCAGACATGAAAAAAGCCGGGATGGCCCGGCTTTTTTATAGCGAGATATCGGTGACGCCTTACTCGACGTCAACCGCAGCCGTCTCGGTATCGGGACGATCGACCAGTTCGACCAGCGCCATCGGTGCGTTATCGCCATTCCGGAAGCCATATTTCAGAATGCGCAGATAACCGCCAGGACGCGTCTTGTAACGGGGGCCCAGTTCACCGAACAGTTTGACGACCGTGTCGCGGTCGCGCAGGCGGTCGAACGCCAAGCGGTGATTCGACAGGCTAGGCTCCTTGCCCAGGGTGATCAGCGGCTCGACGAAGCGGCGCAGCTCCTTGGCCTTCGGCAGCGTGGTCTTGATGACTTCGTGCTTCAGCAGCGACACGCTCATGTTGCGAAACATGGCCAGCCGATGGCTGGTGGTACGGTTCAGTTTGCGATTGGATTGACGATGACGCATGGCTTATTCCTTTCAGACAGTATTCTTGGGCTAGGCCGCCAGCCACGGCGACCCGCACTTTATTGTTGATTTCGGTTCAGTAAATCAGGGGCGCTCAAGTCCTGCGGGCGGCCAGTTCTCAAGTTTCATGCCCAGGGACAGCCCCTTGGAGGCCAACACATCCTTGATTTCGTTGAGCGACTTGCGACCCAGGTTGGGGGTGCGCAGCAGCTCGGTCTCGGAACGCTGGATCAGATCGCCGATGAAATAGATGTTCTCGGCCTTCAGGCAGTTGGCCGAACGCACGGTCAGCTCAAGATCGTCGACCGGACGCAGCAGCAGCGGATCGACTTGCGGCGAACGTGGCGACTCGGACTCGGCCGGGGTGCCTTCCAGATCGGCAAACACCGACAGCTGGTTCACCAGGATACGGGCGGCGGTGCGCACGGCTTCTTCCGGCTCGACCACACCATTGGTTTCGATATCGATCACCAGGCGGTCAAGGTCGGTACGCTGCTCGACGCGGGCGCTCTCGACCGAGTAGGCGACACGGCGCACCGGGCTGAACGAGGCATCGACCAGGATCGAACCGACGGCGCGGGTTTCATCCGAAACCTTCCGCGTGGTGGCCGGCTGATAACCGCGACCCGCTTCGATCTTGATTTCCATGTCGAGCTTGCCACCCTTGGTCAGGTGGGCAATGACGTGATCGGGATTCAGCACTTCGATGTCGTGGCCGACTTCGATGTCGCCCGCGGTCACGACGCCTTCGCCGGCCTTGGAGACTTTCAGCAATGCCTCGGACTTGCCGTGCATCTTGAATGCGATACCCTTGAGGTTCAGCAGGATGTCGACGACATCTTCCTGCACGCCTTCAATGGTCGAGTATTCGTGAACCACGCCGCTGATGGCAACTTCGGTCGGCGCATAGCCAACCATGGAAGACAACAGAATACGACGCAGCGCGTTGCCGAGCGTATGGCCATAGCCACGCTCGAAGGGCTCCATGATGACCTTGGCATGCAGCGGGGAGGCGCGATCCACCTCCACAATACGCGGCTTGAGAAATTCCGTAGCGCTTTGCATAAAGTGCGTTTCCTTAAGACCGTCTCAGCTTATTTGGAGTACAACTCGACGACCAGCGACTCGTTGATCGTCGACGGCAGTTCCGAGCGTTGCGGGGCCGCCTTGTAGGTGCCCTTGAGCGCCTTCGCATCGACCTCGACCCATTCAGGATAGCCGCGCGCCGCGGTCGCTTCGGCAGCCGCCTTGATACGCAGATGGGCTTTCGCCTTATCCACCACCTCGACCACATCGCCTGCACGAACCTGGTACGACGGGATATTGACCCGGCGACCGTTCACAGTGATGCCATTGTGGCGGACCACCTGGCGCGCCTCAGTACGCGACGCACCAAAGCCCATGCGGTAACACACCGAATCCAGACGCGACTCGAGCATGGACAACAGGTTTTCGCCGGTCACACCCTTGCGGCTTTCGGCGCGTTTGTAGGTCAGACGAAACTGACCTTCCAGAACGCCGTAGATACGGCGGATTTTTTGCTTTTCACGCAGTTGCACGCCGTAACCGGAGAGACGCGCACCGCTCTTCTGGCCATGCTGACCAGGCGCATAGGCACGACGTTCAATCGCGCATTTGTCGGTAAAGCACTTCTCGCCTTTCAGAAAGAGCTTTTCGCCCTCACGACGGCACTGACGGCATTTGGGATCAAGATTACGAGCCATGATTTTCCCTGGAAATTAGATACGACGCTTTTTGGAGGGACGGCAACCGTTATGCGGAATCGGGGTCACATCCGAGATCGCAACGATCTTGAAACCCAGCGCATTCAGCGCACGCACGGTGGATTCGCGGCCGGGGCCAGGGCCCTTGATCCGCACTTCCAGGTTCTTGACGCCATATTCCTGCGCCATCTTGCCGGCGTTTTCGGCCGCAACCTGCGCCGCAAACGGTGTCGATTTGCGCGACCCCTTGAAGCCCGCGCCGCCAGCCGTCGCCCACGACAGGGCATTGCCCTGACGGTCGGTGATGGTCACGATGGTGTTGTTGAACGAGGCGTGAATATGCGCAATCCCTTCCGCGACATTCTTCTTGACCTTTTTGCGTACACGCGCTGCTGTTTTAGTAGCCATGATTAACCTTTACTTTTTGATGGCCTTGCGCGGGCCCTTGCGGGTACGCGCATTGGTACGGGTACGCTGACCGCGGACCGGCAAACCCTTGCGATGACGGAAGCCGCGGTAGCAGCCAAGATCCATCAAACGCTTGATGTTCATGGTAATTTCACGGCGCAGGTCGCCCTCGACCGTGAACTTGGCCACGCCCTCGCGCAAGCGCTCCATTTCGGCTTCGGACAGGTCCTTGATTTTGGACGTACGGGCAACACCCGTCGCGTCGCAAATCTTGCCGGACGTGGTCCGGCCGATGCCATAAATGGCGGTCAACGCAATAACCGCGTGTTGATGATTCGGGATATTAACCCCAGCAATACGAGCCATTCGCAAAGCTCCGAACGCAAAACAAAAAATTATAACACGTCAACCCATCTTTGGGTCGACTCGGATACAAACTTGCCAGTTTAGCCCTGGCGCTGCTTGTGGCGCGGATCGTCACAGATCACGCGCACCACGCCCTTGCGGCGCACAACCTTGCATTTACGGCACATTTTCTTGACTGAAGCCTGCACTCTCATGGTTCTCTCCATTCATCCACCGGCAGAGACTGCCGGTTAAAAATCATTTGGCCCGGAAAACAATCCGGCCTTTGGTCAAATCGTACGGCGTCAATTCCACCGTCACCTTGTCGCCCGGAAGGATGCGGATGTAATGCATGCGCATTTTTCCGGAGATATGACCTAACAACACATGACCGTTTTCCAGCTTGACTCGAAAGGTGGCGTTCGGCAGGTTCTCGATCACTTCACCCTGCATCTGAATGACATCTTCCTTAGACATCAGCGCCCCACCAAGCTGTTCTTGAAATTGGCCTTCTTAAGTAAGCCTTCATACTGGTGCGACATCACATATGCCTGAACTTGAGCCATGAAATCCATGGTCACCACCACAATAATCAGCAGGGAGGTTCCGCCAAAGTGGAACGGAACATTCCATTTCAAAATCAGAAACTCGGGCAGCAAACACACCAACGTGATGTAAATCGCGCCCACCAGCGTCAGCCGGGTCAGGATCTTGTCGATATAACGCGCCGTCTGCTCACCCGGGCGGATACCCGGCACAAACGCGCCGCTTTTCTTCAGGTTATCTGCCGTCTCCTTGGAATTGAACACAAGGGCCGTATAGAAAAAACAGAAGAATATGATCGCGATTGCGTACAACAGCACGTATACCGGCTGACCGGGAGACAGTGTTGCCCCGATGTCCTTCAGCCAACTCATGCTCTCGCCGCTCCCAAACCATCCCGCCAGCGTGGCCGGGAACAAAATGATGCTGGAAGCGAAAATCGGCGGGATCACTCCGGCCATATTCAGCTTCAGCGGCAAGTGCGAACTCTGGCCACCCACAACCATTTTCCCAACTTGGCGTTTGGCATAGTTGACCAGAATCTTGCGTTGGCCGCGCTCGACAAAAACAACCAGCGCAGTCACCAGCAATACGGCGACAAATAGCATCAACACGAGCGGGATCGAATACGCACCCGTACGCGTCAGTTCCAGCGTGCCGCCAATCGCATGCGGCAAGCCTGCAGCGATCCCTGCAAAAATGATGATCGAGATGCCGTTGCCCAGGCCGCGTTCGGTCACCTGTTCGCCCAGCCACATCAGGAACATCGTACCTGCCGTCAGTGTGACCACGGTAATCGCACGAAATGCCAGACCGGGATCCAGGACGAGGCCTGCTTGCGATTCCAGTGCAATGGCGATGCCCAAGGCCTGGAATACGGCCAGGAACAAGGTTCCGTAGCGGGTGTACTGCGTAATCTTGCGCCGGCCGGCCTCACCCTCTTTTTTCAGGGCCTCCAACTGCGGCGACACGCTGGTCATCATTTGCACGATGATCGACGCCGAGATATACGGCATGATCCCCAGTGCGAATACGCTGAAACGCGACAATGCGCCACCCGAAAACATGTTGAACATGCCCAGGATGCCGCCCTGCTGCGACTTGAACACCTGGTCGAGCACGAGCGGGTCGATGCCCGGCACCGGAATAAACGTGCCGATCCGGTAGACGATCAGGGCGCCAAGCAGAAACAGCAGGCGACGCTTGAGATCGCCGTATTTGTTCAAGCCGGTTTTAGGCGTGGCCAAAGCGGAGTCCTCGCTGACTTATTCGGCGACGCTGCCGCCAGCTGCTTCGATCGCAGCGCGCGCACCTTTGGTCACTGCGATCCCACTCAGCTTGATCGCCTTGCCGATTTCGCCGGCCAGATAAATCCGGGCAGACTTGGCACTGGCGCTGACGATACCCGCCTGCTTCAGCACCAGCAAATCAATCTCATCCACGCCCACAGCCGCCAGTTCATACAAGCGCACGCGCGCCGTATCCGCCTTGGTCAACGAGACGAAGCCACGTTTCGGCAAACGGCGATGCATAGGCATCTGGCCGCCTTCGAATCCCACTTTGTGGAAACCGCCCGCACGGGACTTCTGGCCTTTGTGGCCGCGACCCGCGGTCTTGCCGAGGCCCGACCCGATGCCACGACCCACGCGGCGCTTGTCCTTCTTGGCACCGTCTGCCGGTTTAATATTGTTCAGTTCCATTTAAGCCTCGCACTTCACCAGATAGGCAACCTTGGTAATCATTCCGCGGTTTTCCGGCGTATCCAGCACTTCAACGGTATGGTTCATCCGACGCAGGCCCAGACCGCGCACACAGGCACGGTGCGGCGCCTTGGTGCCAATCAGGCTCTTGATCAGCGTCACCTTGATTTTTTTCTGCTCGCTCATGGCTTACCCCGCAATGTCTTCGACAGACTTGCCACGCTTGGCCGCGATCTCGGACGGCGTGGACATCTTCATCAGGCCGTCGATCGTGGCACGCACGACGTTATAGGGATTGGTCGAACCCAGACACTTGGCGAGCACGTTCTGCACGCCCATGACCTCGAACACCGCACGCATCGCCCCGCCGGCGATGATGCCCGTACCTTCGGATGCCGGTTGAATCAGCACGCGCGAGGCGCCGTGCTGACCCACCACCGTATGGTGGAAGGTGCCATTCTTCAGGCTGATCTTGACCAGCTTGCGACGTGCTTCCTCCATGGCCTTCTGCACGGCAACCGGCACTTCGCGGGACTTGCCCTTGCCCATGCCGATACCGCCATCGCCGTCGCCAACCACGGTCAGCGCGGCAAAACCCATGATCCGGCCACCCTTCACCACTTTGGTGACGCGGTTGACCGAAATCATCTTCTCGCGCAAGCCGTCGCCGCGCTCTTCGTTACTCGTAGGTGCTGTACGGGCCATCTTGATTCTGCCTCGTTAAAATGCCAAACCGCCTTCGCGGGCCGCTTCAGCCAGGGCTTTCACACGCCCGTGAAACTTGAAGCCGGCTCGGTCGAAAGCCACTTTTTCAATGCCCAAGCCCTTGGCTTTTTCGGCCAGACGCTTGCCCACAGCCGCCGCGGCGGCCACATTCCCACCATTGGCCAACTGGCCGCGCAGCTCCTTGTCGTTCGAGGACGCGCTGGTCATGACCGTTCCGCCATCCGCCGAAATGATCTGGGCGTAGATGTGGCTGTTGGTGCGGTGAATTGCCAGGCGAATCGCCTTGACGGCCGCGATTTTGGCGCGGGTTTTGCGCGCTCTGCGAATCCGTGATTGCTTGGTGTTCATTATCTGTCCTTAAGCCTTACTTCTTCTTGGTCTCTTTCTTGATGACCACTTCGTCGCTATAGCGAACGCCCTTGCCCTTGTAGGGTTCCGGCGGACGGTATGCGCGCACGTCGGCGGCCACCTGCCCAACAGCCTGGCGATCAATACCCTTGATCACAATTTCAGTCTGCGTCGGGGTCTCAACCTTGATGCCAGCCGGCATCTTGTGCACGACCGGATGCGAGAAACCAAGCGTCAAATTGAGTGCGTCGCCCTGGGCTTGAGCGCGATAACCGACCCCAACCAGCGTCAGCTTCTTCTCGAATCCCTTGGAGACACCTTGCACCATGTTGTTGACCAGCGCACGCAAGGTCCCCGCCATGGCGTTCGCCTGAATGCTTGCGCCGACAGGCGCAAAGGTCAGCACACCTTCATTGAGCGCGACCGACACATCGGACGACATCGCCCGGCTCATGGTGCCCAGCGGGCCCTTGACGGAGATGGCGCCACCCAAGGTGACTTCGACACCTTTCGGCAACGTAATAGGATTATTGGCTACACGTGACATATCCGCTCCCTCTTACGCAACCACGCACAGAACTTCGCCACCCACGCCCTTGGCGCGCGCATGGCGATCAGTCATCACGCCGCTCGAGGTGGAAACGATTGCCACACCCAGGCCGTTCATGACACGCGGCAGGTCCTCGGCACCCTTATAGATGCGCAAACCGGGCTTGCTGACGCGCTCGATGCGCTCGATGACCGGACGGCCCGCGTAATATTTCAACTGCAACTCGAGTTCAGGCTTGCCGGCCTCGCCACGAACGGCGAAATCCTCGATGTAGCCTTCGTCTTTCAGCACCTTGGCAATCGCCACTTTGACCTTGGAGGAGGGCATCGTGACAGCCGCCTTTTCAACCGCCTGCGCATTGCGAATGCGGGTCAGCATGTCCGCGATGGGATCACTCATACTCATATCGTCTACCCCTTACCAGCTAGCCTTGACGATGCCCGGGATCTCGCCCCGCATCGCATATTCACGCAACTTCCCGCGCGCTAGGCCAAACTTGCTGAACACGCCACGCGGACGGCCCGTCAACTGGCAACGGTTACGCTGCCTCACCGGGCTGGAATTGCGCGGCAATTCCTGCAACGCCTTGTATGCCGCCATGCGATCTTCGTCGCTAGTCGCCACGCTGGCGATGATGGCTTTGAGCTCGGCGCGCTTGGCGGCATATTTCTTCACCATGCGCGCGCGTTTTTCTTCACGATTGATCAAGGATAACTTGGCCATGCCTACCTCAATTCTTGAACGGGAAACTGAAGGCGGCAAGCAAGGCTCGCGCTTCATCATCAGTCTTGGCGGTGGTGGTGATCGTGATGTTCATGCCACGCAACGCATCGATCTTGTCGTACTCGATCTCGGGGAAAATGATCTGTTCCTTGACACCCATGTTGTAGTTGCCACGGCCATCGAAGGACTTGCCCGAAATACCCCGGAAGTCGCGGATACGCGGCATGGCCACCGTAACCAGACGATCCAGGAATTCGTACATCTGCGCGCGGCGCAGGGTCACCATGCAGCCGACGGGATAGTTCTCACGGATCTTGAAACCGGCAATCGACTTCTTGGACTTGGTGACGACCGGCTTCTGGCCCGCGATCTTCTGCATGTCCGCCACCGCATGGTCCATCACCTTCTTGTCAGCCACCGCCTCGCCAACCCCCATGTTCAGGGTGATCTTCTGGATACGCGGCACTTCCATGATGGATTTATAGCCAAACTGCTCGACCAGCTTGGGCACCACCGTCTCACGATACAATTCTTGAAAACGCGCCATGATCACCCCTGAGCGTCAACCATTTCGCCATTGGACTTGTACACCCGCACCTTGCGGCCGTCCTCCAGCATCTTGTAACCCACGCGATCCGCCTTCTGCGTGCCGACATTGAACAATGCGACATTCGAAGCCTGGATCGGCATCTCTTTCTCGACGATCCCGCCCTGGATGTTGCGCATGGGATTCGGCTTTTGATGCTTCTTGACCCGATTCACACCCTCAACAACCACATGGCCGTCATCCAGCACACGCAGCACAGTACCGCGCTTGCCCTTGTCTTTTCCGGCCAGGACGATCACCTGATCGCTTTTACGAATTCGTGCCATGATTCCCTCTCACAGAACCTCGGGCGCAAGCGAGACGATCTTCATGAACTTCTCGGTACGCAACTCACGGGTAACCGGCCCGAAGATACGGGTGCCGATCGGCTCTAATTTATTGTTCAGCAACACCGCGGCATTGCCGTCAAAGCGCACCAGCGAACCATCCGGGCGACGCACGCCCTTGGCGGTACGAACCACCACGGCATTGTAGATGTCGCCTTTTTTCACGCGGCCACGCGGCGCAGCATCCTTGATGCTGACCTTGATGATGTCGCCCACACTTGCATAGCGACGATGACTGCCGCCCAGCACCTTGATGCACATGACCGAGCGTGCACCGGTGTTGTCTGCCACGTCCAATACGGACTGCATCTGAATCATTTAATTGCCTCCAACTTTATCCACCACAGCGGCGGCCAGTTTTGGAACCCGTTCGGGAGAATTCCCGCCAATGGCGGGACTGCTTGAGTCAGCGAACCGGATTCAAAACCGGCGCACCAACCGGAAAACCCGGCACTATACCGAGTTTGATTGCCCCATGCAAGCCTTAAACGCGGGCGCGCTCGATTAGCTTGCTGACGGTCCAGGCTTTGGTACGCGACAATTTACGCGATTCCTCGATCTGCACCATGTCGCCCTCGTGAAACTCATTGTTTTCGTCGTGCGCGTGATACTTTTTCGACAAACGGATAACCTTGCCGATGACCGGATGCTTGACGCGGCGCTCAACGAGAACCGTGACCGTTTTGTTCATCTTGTCGCTCACCACACGCCCAGTCAGCGTGCGCACCATCTTCTTGACTTCAGTCATGCTTGACCCGCCTTTTCGCGCATAATGGTCTTGACCCGGGCAATGTCGCGGCGCAACTTGCCCAGATCAGCAGTTTTACTCGACTGCTGAGTCGCCACCTGCATACGCAATGCAAAGTGGGCACGCAACAGCGATTCCAGTTCCTGCTTCAACTCTGCGGCATTCTTGCCGCGCATTTCTTTCGTATTCATCACTCAGCTCCCGATCATGCGGGTCACGAAGGTGGTCGCGATCGGCAGCTTGGCCGCTGCCAAGCGGAACGCCTCGCGCGCCAGCGTCTCGTTCACGCCATCCATCTCGTACAACACTTTGCCCGGCTGGATTTCGGCGACGTAGTATTCCGGCGCACCCTTACCATTACCCATCCGCACTTCGGCCGGCTTACGCGAAATCGGCTTATCCGGGAAGATACGGATCCAGATACGGCCGCCACGCTTGATGTGACGGGTCATCGCACGGCGCGCAGCTTCGATCTGGCGCGCGGTCAGACGGCCACGGCCGACGGCCTTGAGGCCGAAATCACCAAAACTCACATCGGCACCGCGGGTTGCCAGACCGGTGTTACGGCCCTTCTGTTCCTTGCGGTATTTTCTTCTAGCTGGCTGCAGCATGTTTCACTCCCGATTTCTTGCCGCGCTTTTCCTGTTCTGCGGCTACAGGCTGCTCGCCGCGATTCAGCGCATCGCCCTTGTAGACCCACACCTTGATCCCGATGATGCCGTAGGTCGTCTTCGCTTCGGCAAAGCCGTAATCGATCTCAGCGCGCAGGGTATGTAGCGGCACACGGCCTTCGCGATACCACTCGGTACGCGCGATCTCGGCACCGTTCAGACGGCCCGAGCTCATGATCTTGATGCCTTGGGCACCTAGGCGCATGGCGTTCTGCATGGCGCGCTTCATGGCGCGGCGGAACATCACACGCTTTTCAAGCTGCTGGGCAATACCGTCGGCGATGATCTGCGCGTCGGTTTCCGGCTTGCGCACTTCTTCGATGTTGACATGCACGGGCACCGACATCAGGCGCGCCAGTTCGCCACGCAGCACTTCGATGTCTTCGCCTTTCTTGCCGATCACCACACCAGGGCGTCCGCTGAAGATCGTGATGCGCGCATTCTTCGCCGGGCGCTCGATCAGCACCTTCGAGACCGAAGCATGGGCAAGCTTCTTCTTCAGATAATCGCGAACCTTGATGTCCTCAAGCAGGGTGCTCGAGAAGTTGCGGTTCGAACCGTACCACTTGGCCGTCCAGATGCGCTGAACACCAAGGCGGAACCCAATCGGATGTATTTTTTGTCCCATGCCGCTTCCTTAATCGCCGACTGTCACGGTGATGTGACAGGTCGGTTTGCTAATACGGTTGCCACGGCCTTTGG
Source organism: Thiobacillus denitrificans (assembly GCA_002343685.1). Classification (GTDB taxonomy): domain Bacteria; phylum Pseudomonadota; class Gammaproteobacteria; order Burkholderiales; family Thiobacillaceae; genus Thiobacillus; species Thiobacillus denitrificans_A. Next base: position 41,512 of record DDRS01000035.1, read on the forward strand.
CGCGGGCGGTGAAGCGCTTCAGCACAGAGCCCTGATCGACATAAATCGTCTTGACCTTCAGGGTGTCGATGTCGGCACCTTCGTTATGCTCGGCATTGGCGATTGCCGACTCGAGCACTTTCTTGATGATGCCTGCGCCTTTTTTCGGGCTGAAGGCCAGAATGTTCAGCGCCTTCTCCACGCGCAGGCCACGGATCTGGTCAGCAACCAGGCGGCCTTTCTGTGCGGACAGGCGGGTACCACGCAAAATTGCAGAAACTTCCATCATGCGCTCCTTATTTCTTCGCCTTCTTATCCGCAACGTGACCCTTGAAGGTACGCGTCAGGGAAAACTCGCCCAGCTTGTGACCGACCATGTTTTCGGTCACAAACACCGGCACATGCTGACGGCCGTTGTGCACCGCAATCGTCAGACCGATGAAATCGGGCAACACGGTGGAACGACGCGACCAGGTCTTGATCGGACGCTTGTCATTGGAGCCGCGAACGGCTTCGATCTTCTTCAGCAGGTGCCCATCGACAAAGGGGCCTTTTTTAATTGAACGTGCCATATCTTTCTACCTCAATCAGCGCGCGTGACGGCGGCGGACGATCATGTTGGAGGTGCGCTTGTTGCTGCGGGTGCGATAACCCTTGGTCGGCGTACCCCACGGGCTGACCGGATGGCGACCGGCCGCAGTACGGCCTTCGCCACCACCATGCGGGTGATCCACCGGGTTCATCACCACGCCGCGAACCGTCGGGCGGATGCCGCGCCAGCGATTGGCGCCGGCCTTGCCGATCGAACGCAGGCTGTGCTCTTCATTGCCCGCCTCACCCAGCGTGGCACGACAATCAACGTGCACCTTGCGGATCTCGCCCGAGCGCAGGCGCAACTGGGCATACGCACCTTCCCGCGCAAGCAACTGAACCGAGGTCCCGGCAGAGCGCGCAATCTGCGCACCTTTACCCGGCATCATCTCGACGCAGTGCACCGTGCTACCAACCGGAATGCTGCGCAGCGGCAGGCAATTGCCGGCCTTGATCGGCGCTTCCGCACCGCTCACCAACTGGGTGCCCACCGTAACGCCGCGGGGCGCAATGATGTAGCGACGCTCGCCATCGGCGTAGCACAGCAAGGCCAGATGCGCTGAACGATTGGGGTCGTATTCCAGACGCTCCACTTTCGCAGGAATGCCGTCCTTGTTGCGACGAAAATCGACCACGCGATAATGTTGTTTGTGGCCGCCGCCTTTGTGGCGAACCGTGATGTGGCCGTTGTTGTTGCGGCCCGACCCGCGCTTTTTCGGCTCGAGCAGGGAAGCGACCGGCTTGCCTTTGTGCAGACCGGGCGTAACGACCTTGACGACCGCACGACGGCCGGCAGAGGTGGGTTTGACTTTGATCAATGCCATGATTTTCTCCCTTACTGACCGGACGCGAAGTCGATGTCCTGACCCGGCTTCAGGGTGACATACGCTTTCTTCCAGTTGTCACGGCGACCCATGACACGACCGGAGCGCTTGACCTTGCCCTTGACGTTCAGCACTTGCACACCCGTCACTTCAACCTTGAACAGACTGGCAACCGCCTCGCCAATTTCCTGTTTGGTTGCATCGGGCAACACACGAAAAACAACCTGGTTCAGCTTGTCAGCCACGCGTGTGCTCTTTTCGGAGATCACCGGCGCGAGAATGACTTTGAGCAGACGCTCCTGACTGATCGCACCCATCACACCATCTCCTCAAACTGCTTGACCGCCGCCTTGGTGATCAACACGTTACCGAATTTGACCAAGCTCCACGGATCGGCCTGATGCGGCTCGACCACGTAGACGTTCGGCAGGTTGCGCGACGACAGCCACAGATTGTCGTCCACGCTATCCGCAATGATCATGACCTTGCCATACCCCATCGACTTGAGCTTGCCAGCCAGCAGCTTGGTCTTGGGGGAATCAATACCCAAACTCTCGACCACCTTGAGCTTGCCCTCGCGTGCCAGCTGCGACAGGATGGTCGCCAGGCCGGCTCGATACATCTTGCGGTTCACTTTGTGGGTGAAGTTCTCGTTTGGCTTGTTGGGGAAGGTCACACCACCCCCGCGCCAGATCGGGCTTGAAGTACGGCCGGAACGTGCACGGCCAGTACCTTTTTGGCGCCACGGCTTGTGCGTGGAGGCCGTCACTTCGGCACGCGTCTGCTGCGCACGGTTGCCGCTGCGCGCATTCGCCTGGAATGCAGTCACCACCTGATGCACCAACGCCTCGTTGTAGTCACGACCGAAAGTCTCGTCGGACGCGGCAACGCTGGTCACATGCTGGCCTTGCTCATTAATGACAGACAAATCCATCAGGCACCCCCTTTCACTGCCGGGCGCACCACGACATGACCACCTTTGGAACCCGGAACGGCACCCTTCAAAAGCACCAGTCCACGCTCCGCATCGACACGCACAACCTCGAGGTTCTGCTTGGTGCAGGTCACCGCACCCATATGGCCAGACATACGCTTGCCCGGAAACACGCGCCCCGGATCCTGCGCCATGCCGATGGAGCCCGGCACATTGTGCGAACGCGAGTTGCCATGGGTGGCACGCTGGGATTTGAAATTATGGCGCTTGATCGTGCCCGCAAAGCCCTTGCCCTGCGTCACACCGGTAACATCCACCTTCTGCCCCGCCTGAAGCACCTCGACAGAAACCGTGGCGCCCGCCTGGTATTGGGCGGCGACGTCGGTAGGCACGCGGAATTCGCGCAGCAGCTCGCCCGCATCCACACCCGCCTTGGCGTAATGTCCGGCTTCCGATTTATTGACACGGCTATTGCGACGGCTGCCGTAAGCAACCTGAACAGCGGAATAACCGTCATTTTCTGGCGTGCGCACTTGCGTCACACGATTGTTTGACATTTCCAGCACCGTCACCGGAACGGACGCACCGTTCTCGGTGAAAATGCGGGTCATGCCGACCTTGCGGCCAACGAGCCCGATACTCATCTTTGTATTTCCTATCTCAAGCCGGCAGCCGAAGCCACGGACAAGGGTTTTAGGTGCCGATTACAATTGACCGGCGACTATTGGTACAACTGAAGGGGCGGCAGTATACCCAAGCCGCCCACTTTTTACAACTTGATTTCGACGTCGACGCCAGCCGGCAGGTCCAGCTTCATCAGTGCATCGACCGTCTTGTCGGTCGGGTCCATGATGTCCATCAGACGGCGATGAGTACGGATCTCGAACTGATCCCGCGACGCCTTGTTGACGTGCGGGGAACGCAACACATCAAAACGCTCGATCGAGGTCGGCAGCGGGACCGGGCCCTTGACCACGGCGCCGGTACGCTTGGCGGTTTCCACGATTTCAAGCGCGGACTGGTCGATCAGTTTGTAGTCAAACGCCTTCAGGCGGATGCGGATTTTCTGGTTTTGCATTATTGAGCCTTACTCTTCGATCTTGGCCACGA
>DDRS01000021.1 GCA_002343685.1 Thiobacillus denitrificans
GCTCGAATTTTTCCTTAGCCATTTCCAAGTACCCCTCAAATTTGCACAAGAACGATGCGGCCCATCACAACCAACATCCCGACTACCGCTTTATCAAATACAGGCGCGCCGCCTCAAACGGCGACCACCCAAAACCTGGTGCCCATGGGCAGGATTGAACTGCCGACCTCTCCCTTACCAAGGGAGTGCTCTGCCACTGAGCTACATGGGCTTCGGACTTACTACCAAATAAGCCCACACAAAAACTGGAGCGGGTGAAGGGAATCGAACCCTCGTCATAAGCTTGGAAGGCTTCAGCTCTACCATTGAGCTACACCCGCTTCGCCCTGCTCGACCTGCAAAAACTGGTGGTGGGGGAAGGATTCGAACCTTCGAAGGCAGAGCCGTCAGATTTACAGTCTGATCCCTTTGACCGCTCGGGAACCCCACCCAAACGAAGCGCGAGATTATAGGGGGGTTCCCGAGACGCTGTCAAACACCTTCACCGCAAAAACCCGCCCAGCTCACACATTGAACAGGAAATTCATGACATCGCCATCCTTGACGACATATTCCTTGCCTTCTGCACGCATCTTGCCGGCCTCCTTCGCCCCCTGCTCGCCCTTGCAGGCAATGAAATCCTCGAACGCGATGGTTTGCGCACGGATGAAGCCGCGCTCGAAATCAGTATGGATGACGCCCGCCGCCTGCGGCGCGGTATCGCCCTTGTGGATGGTCCAGGCCCGCACCTCCTTCACCCCCGCGGTGAAATAGGTCTGCAGTCCGAGCAGATCGTAGGCGGCACGGATCAGGCGATTGAGCCCGGGTTCGTCCCAGCCGAGTTCCTTCAGATACTCCAGTCGATCTTCCGGCGACAACTCCTGAAGCTCAGCCTCCAGCGACGCACACACCGGAACGACCGGGGCGCCCTCCTTTTCGGCAAAGGCCTTCAGCGCGTCGAGCATGGGGTTGTCATGGAAGCCGTCCTCGCTGACGTTGGCAACATACAGCGCTGGCTTGACCGTCATCAGACATAACGGCTTGATCGCTTCCAGTCCTTCCGCGTCGAGGCCGGCGGCACGTGCGGGATGCCCTTCGTTCAGTGCGGCAAGCACCGGCTTCAAGGCCTCCGTGATGACTTTCGCCTCCTTGTCGCCCCCGCGCGCCGCCTTTTCATACCGTATCAACGCTTTCTCGGCGCTCGCCAGATCAGCGAGCGCCAATTCGGTCGCAATAGTCTCGACATCTGACAGTGGATCGACCTTGCCTGCGACGTGAATCACGTTTTCGTTGTGAAAACAGCGCACAACGTGGCAGATCGCATCCGTTTCGCGGATGTTGGCGAGAAACTGGTTGCCCAGACCCTCGCCTTTCGAGGCGCCTGCCACCAAGCCAGCGATATCGACGAATTCGACGATTGCCGGCACCACCTTTTGCGGTTGGATGATGTCGGCCAGCTGCGCCAGACGCGGATCCGGTACTTCAACGATGCCGGTATTCGGCTCGATGGTGCAGAAGGGGTAATTCTCCGCCGCAATACCCGCCTGGGTCAGCGCATTGAACAGGGTGGATTTTCCGACGTTGGGCAAGCCAACGATGCCGCATTTGAGACTCATGGGGTTTCCAGTCTAGGTTTAACAGGGGCGGTTTTTGCGGGCGGATTGGTGTTAGCGCGCTGGGTGGCCATATTCCACTCGCCTTTCTCGATCAGCGGCATAAGATCGAGTGCGCGATCGATGGCCGCGTCGATCTCCGCCTGCTCCTCGCGCCGTGGCGGCTTGAGGACATAGTTCACGACTTCGTTGCGGTCGCCCGGATGGCCGATCCCGATGCGCAGCCGCCAGTAGTCCTGCGTTCCCATATGCGAGGTGATGTCCTTGAGACCATTGTGCCCGCCCATGCCGCCGCCGAACTTGAGGCGCAACTGGCCAGGCGGAATGTCGAGCTCGTCATGCACCACCAGGATCTCGCCCGGCGCAATACGATGAAAACGCGCCAGCGCGCCGACCGCCTGGCCGGAACGGTTCATGAAGGTCTGCGGTAACAGCATCCAGATGTTTCCCGCACTGCGCCCGACAATGCCGTGAAAACGCGATTCATGCGCCAATGGAATGTTCCATGCCCGCGCGAGACGCGCGCAAAACCAAAACCCGGCATTGTGCCGGGTTTCTTCGTAGTCACGCCCCGGGTTACCGAGGCCGACAATCAGGCGGGGGGCCATCATGACGACTCACAACGCAACCACAGCCGGGTTGCGTCAAGACTCAAGCTGCGGGTGCAGCAGGCGTCTCAGATGCGGCTTCGTCGGACTTCATACCCTTCGGCAGCGTGATCGTCGCCACTGCGGGATTCTCGTGCTGCACATGCGCAACAAGTTCCACGCCCTCGGGCAATACGAGGTCATTCGCATGAACGGAATGGCCGATCTCCAGCGCCCCCATATCCACAGCAATGAATTCGGGCAGATTACCCGGCAGACAGGTCACGTCGATTTCGGTCACCACATGGCTGACCTTGCCACCACCGGTTTTTACGCCGGGGGCGGTATCCGCATTCAGGAAGTGCAGCGGAACCTTGACGTGTATTTTGTGCGTCTTGTCGACACGCTGGAAGTCGACGTGCAACACCTGCTGCTTGTAGGGATGCCATTGCGTATCGCGCAGCAGCACGGATTCCTTGGCACCGTCGATATTCAGCGACAGCACGGAGGCATGGAAAGCCTCCTTGCGCAGCGCGTGGTATAGCGCGTTGTGATCCAGTTCGATCTGCACCGGGGCGGCCGTGCCGCCGTAGACGATGCCGGGAACCTTGCCAGTGTGACGCAGACGGCGGCTCGCACCCGTACCTTGCAACTCACGCTTGGCGGCGATGACTTCGATTTCCATAGTATTTCTCCAATTTACCCATAAAAGCCCCCGCGACCAGGGGCATTCCCAGCCCGCTATTCGATGAAGAGCGAACTGACAGAATCTTCGTTGCTGATGCGGCGGATGGTTTCCGCCAGCAGTTCAGCCACCGACAACTGCCGGATTTTCTTGCATGCGCGCGCATCGTCGCGCAACGGGATGGTATCGGTCACCACCAGCTCGTCGATCGCGGAATTCGTCACGCGTTCGGCGGCGCTACCCGAGAGTACGGCATGCGTGCAATACGCCATCACCTTCTTGGCGCCATGTTCCTTCAGCGCATTGGCCGCTTCGCACAGCGTATTGGCCGTGTCGACCATGTCATCCATGATGATGCAGGTCCGATCCTTGACGTCGCCGATGATGTGCATCACCTTCGCCACGTTTGGCTTGGGACGACGCTTGTCGATGATCGCCAGGTCGCATTCCAGCCGCTTCGCAATCGCCCGTGCCCGCACCACCCCGCCTACATCCGGCGATACCACCATCAGGTTCGGGTGGTTGCGCTTCCAGATATCGCCCAGCAGGATCGGACTGGAATAGATGTTGTCGACCGGAATGTCGAAAAACCCCTGGATCTGGTCCGAATGCAGATCCATCGTCAGCAAGCGGTCGATTCCCACGCCCTGCAGCATGTTGGCCACCACCTTGGCGGTGATCGCCACCCGGGCCGAACGGGTGCGCCGGTCCTGGCGCGCATAGCCGTAATACGGGATCGCCGCGGTGATGCGAGCGGCCGAGGCGCGTTTCAGCGCATCGACCATCACCATGACTTCCATCAGGGTATCGTTGGTCGGCTGGCAGGTCGACTGCAGCACGAACACGTCCTTGCCGCGCACGTTCTCCAGGATCTCGACCATCACCTCGCCATCGGAAAACCGCGACACCGTGGCACGGCCGAGATGAATGTTCAAGTGGCGCACCACGTCGCTGGCAAGACGTGGGTTGGCATTTCCGCTGAACACCATCAGGTTGTCTATGGACACACGAGTCTCCGGCGATTTGGCTGGTCCGACACAACAACAAAAACAGCCGCCACCGGCGGCTGTTCGCTTAACTGGCTGGGGAGGTAGGGATCGAACCTACGAATGTCGGAATCAAAATCCGATGCCTTACCACTTGGCGACTCCCCAATAAAAATCGGGTGCTGCTCAGTCGCAGTACTCGTACAGCGGATGCCGGTCGAGCCCCTGCGCCACAAAACCCTGCATCGTTTCGGGCAGCTGGCGCAACACGCCGCGCGCCGCCTCTTCCGTCCCGAACGATGCAAACACGCAGGCCCCCGAACCGGTCATCCGCGCCTCGCCGAAATTCGCCAGCCATTCGAGATGACGCGCGACTTCGGGGTATCGACTGACCACCACGGACTGCAGGTCGTTACGACCCATGCCTGCGGAAAAGGGCGCTATTTTGAGGGGTGGCGTGTTGCGTGTCAATTCCGGCGCAGCAAAAATTGCCGCGGTCGGCACCTGCACCGGCGGCATCAACACCACATACCAGGCCGGAGGGATGTTCACCGCATGCAGGATTTCGCCGACGCCTTCGGCAAATGCAGTCTGTCCAAACACGAACACGGGCACGTCCGCTCCCAGTCGCAGCGCCAGTTCCTGAAGCGTCTTGCGCGGCAGTTCGACCTGCCACAGGCGATTGAGCGCCAGCAGGACCGTGGCGGCGTCCGAACTGCCGCCGCCCAGGCCGCCGCCAAGCGGCAGATTTTTATCCAGTCGGATGCTCACGCCCGCTCCGGCAGGTGCGTAGGCCTGCAATAGGCGCGCCGCACGAACGGTCAGGTCATCGTCCTCGGACACGCCGGGAAGATCGCCTTCACGTACGATCCGCCCATCGTCGCGCAATTCGAGATGTACGGTGTCGCCACGGTTGATCAGCCGGAACACGCTCTGCAGCAGGTGGTAGCCGTCGGCACGCCGGCCGACGACATGCAGGAACAGATTCAGTTTGGCCGGGGCGGGATAGGCGTGGCTGCTCATTCGCTTTGCCAACTATCGGCCACCAGCCGGATTTCCAATCCTTCGCGCGCCACCACCAGCTTGCGCGGGCGCGCAGACACATCGGCAGCATACTGCAGGTAATCGATCGTCCAGCCATCCTGCTTGAGTTGCGCAAGACGGCCCGAGGCATCGCGCGTGGCCTCGAAGGCACTACCCGGGGCCGGACGCGCCTGCACCCACCAGGTCAGCCCCGTGACCGGCAACACATAACCGAGCGCCTCGCGCGTCAAGGTGTCGGCATCGCGGGCGTGTCGCGTAGGCTGATTAGGGATTTCGAGCGTCACGCCGTCGCCGTCGCGCACGATGCGCGCCACCCCCTGCCCCAGGGGCGACGTCATCAGCAACTCGTCCCGGTCTGCCCGATGCTGCCAATGGATCTGGCCTGACAGATTCTGCTCGTCACTCTGCACGCCGATGCGGCCCTGCAGGGTCCAGTTGGCTGACTGGGCTGGCACCTCGACGACCGGAGGCACAGGGGGAGCCGATGCGCAACCGCCCAGTAGCAGCGCCAGGAGCGCTGTTGTAGAGGCGGCGCGCATCAAGGCTTAAGACGGTGCAGCGTTTCCAGCAACACTTCGTTTTGCGGGTGGCTTTGCAGGCTGGTTTGCCAGAGCTTGCCCGCTTCGTCGCGCTGGCCGCGCGCCCACAGGACTTCGCCCAGGTGAGCGGCGATTTCGGGGTCGGGGCGCGCCTTGAAGGCACGTTCGAGATATTCCTGCGCGCGCGCCAGATTGCCTGAGCGGTATTGTGCCCAGCCCACGCTATCGAGGATGAAGGGATCGTCCGGCGACAGGGTCAATGCCTTGTCGAGAAGGGTGATGGCTTCGGAAAGACGCTTGGTGCGGTCAGCCAGCGTGTAACCCAGCGCGTTGTAGGCTTGTGCATCCATGGGACGCAGCACGATCACGCGGCGCAAATCCGCCTCCAGCACATCGAGCTTGTCGAGTTTCTCGGCCGCCATGGCATGGTCGTACAGCAGATCCGCCGAGTCGGGGTAACGCTTGAGCCCCTCCGACAGCACCTCATAGATCGCCGCGTACTGCTTGCTGCCGCGCAATACTTCGGCCTGGGCCTGAATCAGCCGCACATTCTGCGCATCATTCTCGCCCTGGGTGGCTTTCAACAGAGCGATCGCCTCATCCGGCCGGCCGGCCCCTACCAGCAGCACGGCCTGACGCGCACGCGCCGGAACCAGATAATTGCCGGCCTTGACCCCGGCGTAGTAGGCACCAGCCGCTTCCGGCTGTTTCATCTGTTCGGCCGCCTGTCCCAGGTAGTAGTACACGGCGTTCGGATCGCGCGGGTTGTATTCCAGGGTTTTCGCCAGGAAATCGTGGGCTGTCTTGGCATCGCCCATTTGCAGTGACAACAGGCCCGCAGCAAAACTCACTTCGGCATTGCGCGGAAAATCCCGGGTCAGCCGGGTGAATTCGGCGCGCGCCTCGTCGAAATGGTTGGCATTGACGAGGACGCGCGCGTAGGCCAGCCGAACCTCGCGGGCATCGGGATGCGCCGTCAGGAACGTCCGCATGAACGCAAGCGCATCGGCATGCGATGTCTGGTCGAGTATCTGGGCCCGCAGCAAAGCAGCCGGCTCCCAGCCTGGACGCAGGTCATCGGCCTTCTGCAAGGCGGCGACCGCCGCCTCGTTGCGTCCGACGCTGGCCGCGGCCTGGGCCACGGCAAAACGCGCTTCCGGCAAGGTCGGATAGTCTTCGGCCAGCCGTTCGACCAGTTCCAGCCCGGCCGGCGAGCCACGCGTTTTCCCCATCACGGAGGTCAGATGCAGAAAGCCATTCGCAGAATCCTTCTTCAATAGGATCCGTAGAATGGGCTCGGCCTCGTCGAATTTGCCCTCATTCAGCAGCAGCACCGCCATCGTCTGCTGGGCAGGCTCCGAATCCGGTTCGGCCGCCATCCACAGCCGCGTGGCCTCCAGCGCGCCGGCCGGGTTGCGGGCGAACATCGAAACCTCGGCGGCCCGGCGGGCGATACGGGGATCGTGCGTCTCTCGCGCGAGATCGAGATAGGTCGACTGGGCGATGCCGATCTGGCCACGCTGTCCGGCCACTTCCGCCACCAGGAACTTGAACAGGATGTCCGGCGTAAGCGGCTGCTTGGGCAATGCGGCTTGTGCCTTGGCCGCAGCCTCTGTCGCCGGGTCGACTGCAGGCCCAGCCACCGCCTCGGCAGACGGCTGGGGCTGGGATTCCACCACGGCAGGCGGCGGCGACTTGACGCCAAGCTGGCTGCACGCGGTCACGAGCGCCAGCAGTGCGTAGAGAGGAAAAGTCTTGAGGAATGCCATGTTATGCCTTGTTGATCGGTTGCTTGTCACGATTCTAAGCGTTCGAGGCCCGCCTGTATGCAAGGTTCAACCTTGCCCTCTATTGCGACCGCAGCGCGTCGATGGGATCGAGCCCTGCGGCGCGCCTGGCCGGGTAGAAGCCGAAAAACACGCCGATCAGGAAAGATACGCCGACCGCCATCAGCACCGAGGCCGGCGTGACCGCTACCGGCAAACCGGCCAGCCGTTCGACCAGCCAGGCGCCGCCAATGCCGAACAGCAGGCCGATTCCGCAGCCGAACAGTGACAGGGTCAGCGCCTCGATCAGAAACTGCCACAACACATCGCGGCGGCGTGCGCCGATCGCCATGCGGATGCCGATCTCGCGGGTACGTTCGGTCACCGACACCAGCATGATGTTCATGATCCCGATACCGCCCACCACCAGCGAGATGGCGGCGATCGCACCAAGTAGCAGGCTCATGATCCGGGTGGTCGAGGCGGCGGTCTCGGCGAGGGCCGTCAGGTTGCGCACGGTAAAGTCGTCATCCTGGCCCAATCCGATCCGATGCCGGCTGCGCAGCAGATCGTTGATGGACGCTTCGGCGGCATCCATGCGTTTTTCCGACACGGCCTGCACCATGATGAAGCGGGCGCGGTTGCGCAGGGTGTTGCTGAATATCTTTTGCTGCGCGCTGCTGATCGGCACCAGCACGGTATCGTCCTGGTCGCGCCCATCGAGGCTCTGCCCCTTGGATGCCAGCACGCCGATCACCTCGAACGGCGCCTGCTTGATACGGATGATCTTGCCGACGGGATCCTCGTCGCCGAACAGTTCGCGCGCCACCACTCCACCGATGACCGCCACCCGCGCCCCCCGGCGCACGTCGGCGTCGCTGAAGAAACTGCCCGACGCCATCGACCAGTTCCGCACCACGGCATAGTCCGGCGTCGTGCCGTAGACCGAGGTGTTCCAGTTGACGCCCCCGTAGATCAGCTGGGCGCCGCCGGGCGACACCGGCGCCGACGCCAGGATGTCGGGCAGGTCGCGGATGGCGTCGGCATCGTCGAAGGTGAGCGAGGGCGCATCGCCGGTCGCCACCCGCGCGCCCCCCGACGAGACGGCACCCGACATGATGATGAAGAGATTGCTGCCCATCGACTCGATCGCGCTTCGTACCATCGCTTGCGCACCCTGGCCGATCGCCAGCATGAGAATGACGGCCGCCACGCCGATGACCATGCCGAGCATGGTGAGGAAGCTGCGCATGCGGTGCGTGGTGAGCGCATGCCAGGCGGTCTCGAGGAGACTGGTGAAAATCATGCGGCGGCCTCGGTCACAGCCGTATCCTCGATCACCCGGCCATCCTGGAAACGGATGCATCGACGTGCATAGGCGGCGATGTCGGCTTCGTGCGTCACCAGCACCAGCGTGATGCCTTCTTCACGGTTGAGCCGGCTGAACAGGTCCATCACCTGACGGCTGGTTTCGCTGTCGAGGTTGCCGGTCGGCTCGTCGGCAAAAATGATGCGCGGGCGCGTAGCCAGCGCGCGGGCGATCGCCACCCTCTGCTGCTGGCCACCCGACAGTTGCAACGGCGTGTGATGCGAGCGCTCGCCCAGCCCCACCCGCTCGAGCATGGCCTGCGCCTGCCGGCGGCGCGCCTCACGCCCCATGCCGGCATACATCAGCGGCAGTGCGACGTTGTCGAGCGCGGTCAATTTGGGCAACAGGTTGAACCCCTGAAACACGAAACCGATTTCACGATTGCGCAGCGCCGCCAGTTGATCCGACGACAGACGGCCGACATCCTGTCCGTCGAGGTGGTAGCTGCCGCGGGTAGGCCGGTCGAGGCAGCCGAGCAGATTCATGAAGGTGCTTTTACCCGAGCCCGACGCGCCCATGATGGCGACAAACTCGCCCTCGGCAATGCCGAGGCTCACGCCGCGCAGCGCCTGGAACACGCCGGCACCGGTCGAGTAGTCCTTTTCGAGGTTCGCCACCTCGATCAGCGGTGCGCCGGGAACGGCCATCAGAACAGGCGTCCGCGCGACATGCCGCCATTCTCTTTTTTGGCCGCCAGATCGGCCACGATCACCGTATCGCCCGCTTTCAGCTTCCCGCTGACGATTTGCGTGTAGGCCTTGTCGCTGATGCCGGTCTTCACCGCTACCCGTACGGGCTTGCCGTCGACCAGCCGATACACCGCCGAACCACGCTGCTTGCCGGCGCCCTCGACGACGCTGCCTGCCTGCGGGCGGAAGCGCAGCGCCGTCGTCGGTACCCGCAGCACGTCCGGCCGGGTTTCGACCAGCACGCGGAGGTTTGCCGTCATCCCTGGCATCAGCGCCAGGTCCGGGTTGGCGACATTCACCACTACGTTGTAGGTCACGACGTTCTGCTGGGTCGTGGCGTTCAGCCGCACCTGCCGCACCGCGCCGCTGTATTCGGCGTCGGGAAATGCATCGACGCGGAACTTGACCGGCTGCCCCACCTTGATCTGCCCGATATCGGCTTCCGACACGGTGGAATCGATCTGCATCTGCGTCAGGTCCTTGCCGATCTGGAACAGCGTCGGCGTCTGGAAGCTCGCCGCCACGGTCTGGCCGACGTCGACCTGGCGGTTGATCACGGTGCCGTCGACCGGCGAGCGGATGATCGAGAAACCGAGATTGGTCTGGTCGCGCGTCACCTGGGCGCGCGCCAGCCGCACTTGTGCCGCAGCCTGTGCGCGGGCGGCCAGCGTCTGGTCGAGCTCCTGCCGCGAGACGTATTCCTGTTTGAATAGCGTCTGCATGCGTACCGCGTTGGCTTCGGCCAGATGCAGTTGCGCCTGGGCATTGGCGAGACTGGCGGTGCTTTGCGCCAGCGCCGCCTGGAACAGCGCCGGGTCGAGTTCGGCCAGCACCTGTCCCGCCTTCACCTGCTGGTTGAAGTCGGCATCGATGCGCTTCACCGTCCCCGACACCTGGGTGCCCACGTTGACCAGGGTGACCGGGTTGAGGGTACCGTTGGCCGAGACTTCGGCCGCAATGTCGCCGCGGTCCACCGTCGCGGTGCGATATTGCGGCTCGGCAGGCTTGCCTTTGCCGTTCCACCACCATGCCGCCGCCGCAAGCACCATGACCAGCAGTACAAGCATCCCTGTTTTTCTCATCGCTTTCCTTCCTGCTGCGCCGGTTCCAGCCAGTCCCAGCTCAAATCCCCAATGGCCTGCGCCAGCTGCGCCCGCGCCACCCGCAAGCCCAGCCGTGTCTGCAACTGGGTCTGGCGCGCCTGGGCCAGATTGGCCTGCGCGCTCAATACATCAAGCAGGATGCCAAGCCCTGCTTGATAACGCCCCAGCGCGAGTTTCTCGGCCGCGGCCGCGCTTTCCACCAGATCGGCGCTACGACTGTCCGCCTCGGTCTCGCTCTTCACGCTGTAATAGGCGCGCCAAACATCCAGCGCCACCTGGTTGGCGACACGGTCGCGTTCCTCCGCCGCCAGACCGGCCTGGGTTTGCGCCGCGGCGATCTGATAGGTATTGCGGTAACCGGTGAAGAGCGGAATGGTCAGATTGATTCCCACACTGGAACTGGTCGCCGCCAAGGACCCGTTGTCCTGCCGTTGTGCCCCATAGAAAGCCGAGAGACTGGGCTTGCCGGCGGCCTCGGCGCTACGCACGCCGGCCTGCTGCGCCAGCACCGTCGCCTCCGCCGCACGCAGATCCGGCCGGCGGTTGCGCGCGGCTTCGATCAAACTATCCACTGCCGCGCTCAGGTCCGGCATCTGGCTGAACGCCGCCTCGCTGTCGATGACGCTGAAGCCGGTTTGCCGGGTATCACCCATCAGTGCAGCCAGCTCGCCTTGCATCCGCGCGGCCTCGCCTTCAGCACGGATCCGCTCGATCTGGCGCTGGGTATACACCGTTTTCGCCTGCAGCCGGTCGAATGGAATGGCCGTCCCTGCCGCTACCCGTGCGGTGGCGGCCTTGAACGCGGCGAGCGCCGAGGCCTCGGCCTCGCGCGCGACGTTGACCGCGCCCTGTGCGGTCAACAGATTGAAATAGGCGGTGACCGTCTGCAGATAGAGCTGGCGCACACTGTCGTCCTGGCTGGCACGCGCTGCCGCCAGCAACGCCTCGGCGGCATCGCGCTGGGCCGCACGGCCACCGAAGTCGTACAGCAGGTATTGTGCGTCCAGCCCGAGTTGCCAGGCGTTGCGATCATTCGGCAACGCGCGGTCACCGGCACGGGACGCGCTGCCGCTGATCGACAGGCTGGGCAGATAGGCACTGTATGCCTGCCCCAGTTCGGCGGCGCGCAGCCGCGCCGTGAGCCAGGCGCTGCGGGTGGCCGGATTGGCGCACAGGGCGCGCTCGACCGCGCGCGCCAGCGTAATCGGGCCGGTCGGCACGGCCGCGTCGCATACCGCCGCCGGGCGCAGTTCAGCCACCGGAGACGGTGGCACCCGGTCGAACACCCCGAAGGGATCCGCAGCCGAAGCCGCACTGCTGACCAACATCACCAGCAGCAGAGAAAATCGTGCATTCAAAATTAGGGGGTTTCTGGGGTGGAAGCGCGTTATATAGAATGCCAGTGTATCGGTTCAGTTCCCGTTTGCGGAGACAAAACATCGCAGGGTGCCGTGCTTCCCCGACCGTCTCCATCCCTTTACCATCGCCCCCTTCCGCCCACGCCATGCCCGAATTACCCGAAGTCGAAACCACCCGCCTGGGATTGTTGCCCCGCCTGCAGCATCGCATGCTGACACGCATTGTGGTGCGCAATCCGCACCTGCGCTGGCCGGTGCCGGCCGATCTGGAGACACGGTTGGGCGGGCTGACGCTCAAAGGGCTCGACCGGCGTGGGAAATACCTGCTGTTCGATTTTGGGGCCGTCACCCAGATCGTCCATCTGGGCATGTCGGGCAGCCTGCGCCTGGCCGGGCCGGACGAGCCCGCCGCCCTGCACGATCACGTCGACTGGCTGTTCGACGACGGCAGCACACTGCGATTGCGTGACCCTCGCCGCTTCGGCGCCGTGCTGTGGACCGATGACGTGACACGGCATCCGTTGCTGGCCCACCTGGGGCCGGAACCGCTGACGCCCGCGTTCGACGCCGCCTATCTGCACGCGCAGTGCCGGCGCCGCAACGCAGCGATCAAGCAAGTCATCATGGATGCACACGTGGTGGTCGGCGTCGGCAACATCTACGCCTCCGAGTCGCTGTTCCATGCTGGCATCCGCCCGGCGACCGCTGCGCGCCGTCTCAGCCGCCCGGCCTGCGCCCGGCTGGTCGCCGCGATCAAACAGGTGCTGACGGCCGCCATCGCTGCGGGAGGCAGTTCGCTGCGCGACTATGTCGCGAGTGACGGCGAACTGGGTTATTTCCAACTGCAGACACGGGTATACGATCGCGAAGGCCTGCCGTGCAGGACATGCGCCACCCCGATCCGGCGCATCGTGCAAGGCCAACGCGCAAGCTTCTACTGCCCCAGCTGCCAGCGTTGATCCGGCCGGCACAGAATCAAGTTTTGTCATTAATATGTCGTTAAATGACAATGCCTTATCTCTGACTGGCCCCATGCAATCCACCACCCTGGTTGACGAATTCGAGCACTACAGTAACTGGCGCGAGGCCGTGTACGTGCGCGTCGAAGCGTTGCGCGACTGGCTCGACGCCCAGGAACTGAGCGATGCCGAATCCGAGATGCGGCTGAACCAGCTGCTCGGCCGCCTACAGGAGGACAAGCTGAACGTGGCCTTCGTCGCCGAATTCTCGCGCGGCAAGTCCGAACTCATCAACGCGATTTTCTTCTCGGATTATCGGCAGCGTGTGCTGCCGTCGTCCGCAGGGCGCACGACCATGTGCCCCACCGAGTTGTTTTTCGATCCGCTGCATCGCCCTTCGCTACGTCTACTACCGATCGACACCAAGACCCATGAGGGCAGCATTGCCGACTTCAAACGCAACGCGGATGCCTGGACCGAATTCCCGCTCAACCTCGATTCTGCCGAGGAGATGAGTGCAACGCTGATGCGGCTGGCCGACACGCTCGATGTCGATGCCACCACGGCCGAAGCGTTCGGCCTGATCAATCCCAACGACGAGGAAACCGCGCGCAGCCTGGAGCGCGACGGCAGCATTGCCATTCCCCGCTGGCGCCATGCGCTGATCAATTTTCCCCACCCGTTGCTGAAACAAGGGCTGGTCATCCTCGACACGCCGGGACTGAATGCCATTGGCACCGAGCCCGAACTGACACTCAACATGCTGCCCAACGCCCATGCCGTGCTGTTCCTACTGGCAGCCGATACCGGCGTCACCAAGTCGGACATCGAAATCTGGCGTCAGTACATTGCGCCGGTGCAGGGTGCCAGCCGGGCGCGGCTGGTGGTGCTGAACAAGATCGACGGCCTGTGGGACGAACTGAAGACAGAAGCGCAGATCGACGCTGAAATCGCCAAACAAGTCGCCAGCAGCGCGGTTTTGCTCGGCCTGCCATCGAGTCAGGTCTATCCCGTATCGGCACAGAAAGCGTTGGTCGCCAAGATACGCAACGACGACGCCCTGCTGGAAAGAAGCCGCCTGCCCGGGTTGGAAGCGGCCCTGACGCAGGAGCTCATTCCTTGCAAGCAGGCGCTGGTCAGCGAATCGTCGCAGGCTGCGGTGGAAGACGTTGTGATCAAGACGACCGAGCTACTGGAAACCCGGCTCGCCACGATCCAGGATCAGGTCGACGAACTGCAGGGTCTGCGCGGCAAGAACCGCGACGTCATCCAGCATATGATGGTCAAGGCCAACGAGGACAAGCAGCAGTTCGAGCGCGGCCTGGAGCAGTTCAATGCCTTGCGCAATGTGTTCGCGACGCAGGTCGAGGCACTGAGGCAGCGGCTAGGTATGCAAGCGCTACGTCAGGAAGTGCACCTCACCCGGCTGGCGATGGAAAAAAGCCATTTCAGCGTGGGACTGCGCGAGGCGATGGGTCGCTTTTTCCGCCAGGTGGATGGCAACCTGGATGCGTCGGCCGGGACCATCAAGGAAATCCGCGCCATGATGACGGCGATGTACCAGAAATTCAGCGACGAACACGGTTTGGCAGCCGTCAATCCCCCGGATCACAGCCTGCACAAATATCGCAAGGAAATGGCACGGCTGGAGCGCATTTTCGATGAACGCTTCAATACCGTATTCAAGATGATGACGGTGGGGCAAAGCCAGCTGACCGCGCGCTTCTTCGAGACGTTGGCGAGCAAGGTGGTCCAGGTGTTCGAACTGGCCAACAGCGAAACCGAATCCTGGCTGAAGGCTCTGATTGCGCCCATGGAAACCCAGGTGCGCGAACACAAGCTCCAACTGAAGCGTCGCCTGGAAAGCGTCAGCCGCATCCATGCCGCCACCGAGACGCTGGACGAACGCATTGCCGAACTGGAAGCCTCGATCGGAACCGTGAGCGACCAACTGGACAGCCTGGCACGTATCAATCTGCGCATCGCCGACGCCCTGGCGGATGAACCAAACAAACCCGCTCTGGCCAGAACGGCCTGAGCGATTACTTGCTGGCGGTCAGGCGCAGGAATTTCTCCTGCAACTGCTCTTTGGTTTCCGGGTAATCCGGATTGAGCGGAATGCAATCGACCGGGCACACCTCGACGCACTGCGGCGTATCGAAATGGCCGACGCATTCGGTGCACTTGTTGGGATCGATGATGTAAATCTCGTCGCCCTGCGAAATGGCGTCGTTGGGACATTCGGGCAAACAGACGTCGCAATTGATGCATTCGTCCGTGATCATCATTGACATGTCATTCTCCGGGTCATATCAGTTTTTACTTATTTTCTCACTTAATCGCCGTGCCACCAATGGGTGGACGAAGGGTGTCACGTCCCCGCCCAGTTGCGCGATCTCGCGGATCATGCTGGCTGAGATGAACATGTATTGATCCGACGGCGTGAGGAACAGGGTTTCGATGTCGGGCTTGAGGTTGCGATTCATGCCCGCCAGCTGGAATTCGTATTCAAAGTCGGACGCCGCGCGCAGCCCCCGCAGCACCGCGATCGCGCCCTGTTCGGCGACAAAATCGATCAGTAGGCCGGAAAATCCCTCGACCCGCACCTGTGGCACGTCGGCCAGCACGTCACGCGTCATCGCCACCCGCTCCTCCATGGTGAAGAAAGGCCGCTTGTTGCGCGATTCGGCCACCGCGACGATGACGCAGTCAAACAGCCGCACCGCACGCCGCACCAGATCCTCGTGGCCGCGTGTGATGGGGTCGAAGGTACCGGGATAGACGGCAGTCAGCATGGATTCATCATTCCTTGATCAGTAGCGCGAAATGCGAGCGCCCCGCGCGCCCGCTGCGGTGGATGATAAACCCCGGAGGCGCCACGACTGCCGTCTCCTGTTCGATATAGGCATGGCCGCCGGGCTTGAGATGACGCCCCAGATCGGCCAGCACGCTTTCGGCCAGCCCGCTGCCGAAGGGCGGGTCGACGAAAATCAGATCGAACGCCTCATGGCTGTTCGCCAGCCACGCCAGCGCGTCGGCACGCAGGATGTCGACCTGGCTTGCCCCGAGCACGGTCCGGTTCTTTTCCAGTGCAGTGGTCGTTTTGAGATCGCGTTCGATCATGACGACCCGGCCTGCGCCGCGTGAAGCAGCCTCGAAACCGAGTGCGCCGCTGCCGGCGAACAGATCCAGACAAATCCATTCCGGCAGATCCTGGCCGAGCCAGTTGAACAGCGTCTCGCGCACGCGGTCGGGCGTCGGGCGCAAACCCGCGCCATCGGGAAAATCGAGCAGGCGACGGCGGTATTGTCCACCGATGATGCGCACCCGGTTGGCCGCGCCATGTGCTCGCTGGGGGGCGGCACGCTTAGCGAGCACGCTCTCCTCCCACGATGACCGTCACCAGCTTGTCGGGGTCGATGTGGCGGGCAAACGCCTGTTTCACGGTCGCCACATCGACCGCATTGACCTTGTCGACCCAGGTATCCAGATAGTCCAGGGGCAGCTTGTAGAAGCCGATCAGCGACAGGTATTCGAGAATCTTCTTGTTGCTGTCGATACGCAAAGGAAATCCGCCGGTGAGGTTGTCCTTGGCCTGTTTCAGCTCCGCCTCGCTGGGGCCGTCGGCGATGAATTGCCGCAGGGTGGTTCGCGCCACCTTGAGCGCGTCGTCGGTTTGCGCCAGCTTGGTCTGCAGGCCAAGCTGAAATGGCCCGGCCTCCATCATCGGCATGAAATAGCTGTAGGCGCTGTAGGCATAGCCGCGCTTGTCGCGCACTTCGCGCATCAGCCGCGAATCGAAGCCGCCGCCGCCCAGTACATAGTTACCCACGAACAATGGAAAGAAATCGGGATCGTTACGCGCTACGCCCACCGCGCCCACCAGCACATGGCTTTGCGTGGAGGGAAACGCGATCCGCTGTTCATTTGCCCTCGCCGGTTCAGGCTTCGGCAACGCCGGGGCGGCCGCCGCACTGGACAGGCCACCCGCCAGACGGGCGGCGATGGCCTCAGCCTCGGCACGGGAGATATCGCCCATCAGCGAAATCACGGCATTGGGTGCACTGTAGTGCGTACGGTAGAACGTCTGCACGTCTCCGCGCGTCAGTTTTGCGATCGCTACCGGATCGCCCGATTCGTCATGGGCATAGGGATGGGTGCCATAGAGCGCACGATAGAATGCCTTGTCGGCCACGGTGCCGGGGTCGGCCTCCGCCTCGCGAATACCGGCAATGAGTCGCTGTTTCTCGCGCTTGACCACGGCCTGCGGAAAATCGGGCTGTTGCAGCACGTGCGCCAGGATATCAAGCGCAGCGCCCTTCTCGGCCTGGGACGACAAGGTGCGCAGCGTGACGCCTCCACGATCGCGGTCGAACGTGCCGCCCAGCACAGCTCCCACATCGGCCAGGCGATGGGCGATCGCCGTATCGCTGAGGCCGCCGGCTCCTTGATCAAGGAGAATGTGAGTCAGCTGGGCAAGGCCCGCCTGACCGTCTGGATCGCGCGCGCTTCCTGCGGGAAAGTCCACCGAGACATCGAGGATGGGCAGTTCGTGGCTTTCCACAAAGATCACTTGCGCGCCGTGCGGCGTGTGCCAGTGCTGGATGGTCAGTGCAGCCTGTGCCGACAGGGGCAGGCACAACAGCAATGCGACACAGAAAGTCTTAATCATGGCGGACTCCCGGCACCGCAGGGCGGCGCGTCTGGGGTTGCAACGCTTGCGGGTCGAGTATGCCCACGCTCAACTGGTCATCCTGCAACCATTGCTTCGCTGCGGCCTGCACCTCCCCGGCGCTCACCGCACGCAATTTTTCGACCCGGTGCGCGAGCGCCTCGGGCGGCAGCCCCGCGGTCACATATTCGCCCAACTGCATCGCCTGGAAAAACAGCGAATCGCGCTGGAACACGTCGGCCGCAATGACCTGCGCCTTCACCCGGGCAAGTTCCGCCTCGCTGATGCCATCGCGCTGGATCTGCTCGATCTGGCCGCGTATGGCTTTCTCGAGTTTGTCCGTCGTCTTGCCCGGCGCAGGCGTCGCGTCGATCATGAACATGCCCGGGCCGCGAGAAACGGCGTCGTAGCCGGCACTCGTGCTCACTGCGATCTGCTGTATCTTGACCAGCGATTTCTGCAGGCGCGCCGAGTCATTCCCCGAGAGTACGCCCGCGAGAATCTGCAGCGCATAAGGCGCGGTATCCTTTTCCCAGTCCTTGAGGATGGGCGCATGCCAGGCCATCAGCAGATAGGGGACTTTCGCAGGCACCTTGACCACGACGCGCTTCTCGCCGATCTGTACGGGCTCGTCCTGCGGCTTGCGCACCGGCAACGCACGAGCGGGAATAACGCCGAAATACCGCTTCGCCATGGCGATCACGTCGTCCGATTTCACATCGCCAGCCACGACGAGGGTCGCATTGTTCGGCACATACCAGCGGGCGTACCAATCGCGCGCGTCCTGCGCGGTCATGTGCTGGAGATCGTCCATCCAGCCGATGACGGGACGGCGATAGGGACTCTCCTGGTAAGCCGTCGCCATCAGACGCTCGTACACCACCGACTGCGGCTGGTCGTCCGTGCGCAATCGGCGCTCCTCCATCACCACCTGCATTTCCTTGGCGAACAGGTCATCGCGGATGACGAGGTTGGCCATGCGGTCGGATTCCAGCTGCATCGCCAGTTCCAGCCGGTCTTTCTGCATCTGCTGGAAATACGCCGTATGGTCGCGGTTGGTGAACGCATTCTCGCGCCCGCCCGCGGCGGCAATGCGCTTGGAGAATTCGCCCGGCGGCACCGTCTTCGTGCCACGGAACATCATGTGCTCCAGCACATGCGCCACCCCCGTCGTACCGTTGAATTCGTCCATCGATCCGGCGCGATACCAGACCTGCGACACCATCACCGGTGCGCGATGATCTTCCTGTACGATCACCCGCAGACCATTGTCCAGTGTGACGTCCGTCACCGCCGCCTGCGCGCTGCCCACCATCAGCAGTGCCAGCAGCATTCCCCGCATGCCGAGCATGTTTCCACCTCTTGTTGAATGAGTCCGAATGATAAGCCGTACCCGAATGATAAGATTAGGCGTCCGTCAAACAGCTATGCTGACTGCCTTTATCCGTGTTTAGTTTCTTCAAGCCCAAACCGCCCGCCCCCGAACCGACCACGCCCGCCACCCCGGTCGAGCCCGCGCCCTCGCCAGTCGAGTCGCGTCCCGGCTGGGCACAGCGGCTGAAACAGGGGCTCGCCAAGACCCGCGACCGGCTGGGTGGCCAGCTGGCCGGACTGTTCGGCGTCGGACGCAAAATCGATGCCGAGCTGTTCGAGGAACTCGAGACCATCCTGATCACAGCCGATGTCGGCGTGGACGCGACCCAGGCCCTGCTCGATACCCTGCAAAAAAAGGTCAGGCGCGAAAACCTGACCGAGGCCTCCGACCTGCAGGCCGCCCTCAAGCAGGCGCTGGTCGACCTGTTGACCCCGCTGCAGGCGCCGCTCGACGTCACCCCGCACAAGCCCTTCATCCTCATGCTCGCGGGCGTCAACGGCGCCGGCAAGACCACCACCATCGGCAAGCTCGCCAAGCTGTACCAGTCGCAGGGCCTGTCGGTACTGCTGGCCGCCGGCGACACCTTCCGCGCGGCGGCACGCGAACAGTTGCAGGTCTGGGGGGAGCGCAACAATGTGACCGTGGTAAGCCAGGAAAAAGGCGATTCCGCCGCAGTGATCTTCGACGCCATCCAGGCTGCCCGCGCGCGCAACATCGATGTCGTGCTGGCCGACACCGCCGGCCGCCTGCCGACGCAGCTCCATCTGATGGAAGAGATCCGGAAGGTCAAGCGCGTGATCGAGAAGGCCATCCCCGGTGCGCCGCACGAAGTGCTGCTGGTGCTCGATGCCAATACCGGCCAGAACGCCGTCACCCAGGTCAAGGCCTTCGACGATGCACTCGGCGTGACGGGCCTGGCGCTGACCAAGCTCGACGGTACCGCCAAGGGCGGCGCCATCGCCGCCATCGCCCAGGCCAGACCGATTCCGGTACGTTACATCGGGGTCGGTGAGACCGTGGACGACCTGCGACCCTTCGATGCACGCGAATTCGTCGAGGCCATATTTCCTGTTTAGGACCGCCACCGAATGATCAGCTTCAACCAGGTCACCAAGCGCTATCCCGGCGGGCACGAAGCCCTCTCCGGCGTCAGCCTCGCCATCGAGCAGGGCGAACTGGTCTTCCTGACCGGCCATTCCGGCGCCGGCAAGAGCACCTTGCTGAAGCTCATTGCCGCCATCGAACGCCCCACCAGCGGGGTAGTGTCGGTCAGCGGCCAGAATGTCAGCCGCCTGTCGCGCCGCGCCGTGCCCTATCTGCGCCGCAACATCGGTCTCGTGTTCCAGGACCACAAGCTGCTGTTCGATCGCAGCGTGATCGACAACGTAGTGCTGCCGCTCGATATCGCCGGCTTCGACCGCCGCGAGTCGCTCAAGCGCGCCCGTGCGGTGATCGACAAGGTCGGCCTGCTCAACCGCGAGAAGGCCAATCCCGTCAGTCTCTCGGGCGGCGAGCAGCAGCGTCTCTGCATCGCCCGCGCGCTGGTGAGCCGCCCCGCCCTGTTACTGGCCGACGAACCGACCGGCAACCTTGACGCCGGCTACGCAGCCGACATCATGGCCATGTTCCACGATTTCCATCAGGTCGGCACCACGCTGGTGATCGCCACTCACGACGAACGCGCCATCACGGCCCTGGGCGGACGGACGCTGCACCTGGATCACGGCAGGATCGGCGAGGGGGCGGCATGATGGGCGGCTGGATGCGTCACCACAAACACGCGCTCGGCGCTGCCTTGCAACGCCTACGCATCCAGGCATTCGCAACGCTGCTGACCGCTCTGGCCATGGGCGTGGCGATCAGCCTGCCCAGCGGGTTGTATCTGGGGTTGTCGAATCTCAGCCGGGTGGCAGGCGAATTGCCGGCGCAACCGGAAATCAGCCTGTTTCTCGACGCCGGGGCGTCCGCCGAACAAAAACAGGCTATCGCCGCTCGGCTCAAGCAGCCCGATATCGCCCAAGCCCGCTTCGTACCCAAGGATGAGGCGCTGGCTACCCTGAGCGCCTCGCAGGACTTGTCCGACATCACGGCCGGCCTGACGGAGAACCCGTTGCCGGATGCCTGGATCGTGCGGCCCCAGACCACATCGCGCGATGCGCTGGTGCATATTTCCGACAGCCTGCGCAAATTGCCAGGAATAGCGGAAACCCATCTCGACAGCCAATGGGCGGAGCGCCTGCAGGCCGCGCTCGCCATCGGCCGTACGGGGGTCTGGCTGCTGGCCGGGCTCTTTGCCATCGCGCTGATCGCCATTTCGGGCAACGCCATCCGTGCCCAGGTGCTGGCCCGGCGCGACGAAATCCTGGTCAGCCGCCTGATCGGTGCCACCGACCGCCATATCCGCCGTCCGTTCCTCTATCTGGGCGCGCTACAGGGGTTGTTCGGCGGACTTGCGGCTGGCGGAGTGCTGGCGGTGGCGGGCGTTATCCTGCGTGAACCTGTCGAGCATCTGGCTGTCCTTTATGGATCGACGTTTCATCTGCTGCCGCCGGACGGGGCCGAAATCGCCGTGGTGCTTGGACTGACCACGCTGTTCGGCTGGCTCGGCGCCTGGCTCTCGGTAACGCGGAGCCTGCATCAGGTCGAAGCGGCACGCTGATTTCCCCTTGATTTCCCACGCTGGGGAACCCAGCCCGACCTTAGCACTCTTAAGATGAGAGTGCTAAAATGTTTGCGAGGGGGTTTTACACGCATGAATCAATCGATGTCTTTACCCATTCCTGCGGCTTACAGCCTGGATAGCTATATCCAGACCGTTAACCGCTATCCCATGCTCAGTCTGGAAGATGAGCAGAAGTTTGCGCGTGCTTGGCACGACAATCAGGATGTCGAGGCTGCCCGTCAGTTGGTTGTCTCGCACCTCCGCGTGGTGGTGAGCGTGGCACGGCATTATCTCGGCTATGGCTTGCCGCACGCCGACCTCATCCAGGAAGGCAATGTCGGCTTGATGAAGGCCGTGAAACGCTTCGACCCGGACCGCGGCGTACGCTTGGTGTCATTTGCACTGCATTGGATCCGCGCCGAGATCCATGAATATGTTCTGAAGAACTGGCGTCTGGTCAAAGTGGCGACCACCAAGGCGCAACGCAAGCTGTTCTTCAACCTGCGCAGCCTGAAGCAGTCGCTCAATGCCTTGACGATCAAGGAAGCTGACGCCATGGCCCGCGAACTCAATGTCAGCCGCAAGGACGTGCTGGAGATGGAAACACGCCTGTCGGGGCACGATGTGTCGATCGACCCGACCATGGACGATGGTGAGGAAAGCTACAGCCCCCTCGCCTATCTGGCGAGCCCGGACGAAAACCCGGCCCAGCTGCTGGAACGCGAGCAGACCGAACAATTGCGGCACACGGGGCTGGTCAACGCACTGGAAGACCTCGACGAACGCAGCCGCCACATTATCCAGGCGCGCTGGCTGACCGAGGGTGAAGCCGCCACGCTGCACGAACTGGCTGCTGAATATGGCGTCTCTGCTGAACGCATCCGCCAGATCGAGGCGCGCGCCCTGCAAAAAATGCGCGCGGCCATGCCTGCATAAGGTTTGCTTCCCCCAATGACAAAGCCCCGCAATTGCGGGGCTTTGTCATTGGGGGACGGTCGATCAGAAAAACGAGCCGATCAGTACCGAAAAAATGCTGATCCAGGCCCAGACGATCAATCCCGTTACCACGACCATGGGAAAACCTTGGAAAGTCAAAAGCTGTTTCATTGTGCGTGCTCCATTAAAGTTGGTGAATTTTAATTGACTTGTGCCGTTTTGGGTACGTGTTCGCCTTATTGCCCTAAGAATCCTCGTCCCTGCCGGCCGAACGGCGCGTAGGGAGAAGGGGATCATCGTCGTCCATCAGAATACGTTCGGCAGGCCCTTCCAGATCGTCGAACTGGCCGCTCTTGATCGACCAGAACACACCGAGGGCGATCAGCAACACGAATATGCCGGATAGCAAGAACAAGAACCCCAGGGTGCTGTTCATGGCATCACCAGCTCCTGCGTATGCTGATAATGCAGGGTGTTTTCCCGCGAGAGGCGGAGTTCAACCAGCCAGCGCCCACTCGCCGGCACCTGCAGCACGCCGCCATACACGCCTGCATCCAGCTCGGGCAGCGGGACGGTGAGCGTCGCCTGGACGGCGCCCGGGCGATGCAAACGCAACTCGGCCACCACGCGGTCGACCGGCAAGCCGGTGTGGTTCCGGACACGAATACGGACTGTCCGGACGGATTCGTTGCCGTCCAGGCCACTGACGTCAATATCCCAGCCCAGCTCGGCCTCGCGGTGCGCCTTGGACAGCTCCGACGAGATTGCAGTGGCCGCCTCCTGATTGTGGGGAACCACGCCTGAGAATCCGCTATACACCGGTCCGCCAGTGCTGCCCAGCCACCAGCGCCCGATCGGCTCGGGCAGCCCCTTGTTCGCGATGTAGAGGAACCCCCCCATGAGCACCGTCAGCCCCGCGAAAAAAAACATGAGCAGCTTGGGTGCCCAATGCATGGGCCCGCCACGCCGCCGGAACAGGGTCAGGGCAAACAGCACCAGTGCCGTCGCGAAGAAAACCGAGATATGGATGGCGACCACGTCCAGCCCGGGCCAGTGGCCAACGATGAGGACAAAATAAGCGACCAACGGAATACCACCCGCCAGCACAGCGCGCAGGATAGGTGGCAGGGTGCGGACTAGCCCCCCAAGGACGTACAGGACGAGCACAGCGGCCAGCCCGCCAAACAGGGTGATCACTGTATTAATCATGTTCTTCTTTCGGACTGTCAAATCGAACGGTTTCGGAACGCGCCTCACCCGGCTTGCCCTTCGGCGTGATGACCAGTTCGAAATGATGGGTGTGTTCTGCCAGTTCAGGCGTCAGGCGCACGCTGGCCTGAACGAGTCCGCTGTGCCCGGGCTTGATCGTGATTTCGCGGAAATTCCCCAGGTCAAGCGCGCCAGCCGGTATGCCGCTTGCGCTGATCTCATAGGTCTGGTCCTGCGCCGCCTTGTTGGTGATGCGGACCTGATATCGATTGCGGATATCCCCGTTCGACAACACGACGTACAAGGGCTGTCGAATCTGGTTGACCGCGCGGTCGTAGCTGCCGCGGGTGCCGATGCTGTAGGCGAGATACGCGCTCATCAGAATCAGGGCCGCACCATAGCCGATGGTTTTCAGACGCTTCCATTCCACTCGTGGCGCAGTCGGTTCGGGTGCGGCCAGATTCTGTTCCGAGTCGTAGCGGATCAGGCCCTTGGGGAAGCCGAATGAATCCATGATGGTGTTGCAGGCATCGATGCAAAGCCCGCACGAAATGCATTTGTATTGGAGCCCGTCGCGGATATCGATTCCGGTCGGGCATACCTGCACGCATAGTCCGCAATCGACACAGTCGCCCAATCCTTTTTCATGCCGCTCAGCCAGTGCTCGCTCCCCGGCACTCAGACTGGCCTGGCGACGATCGACAGCTACCGGCTCGGCACTTTCCGCGCGACGCCGTTCGACGACGATACCCCGCCCCGCACGCACCGTGGCTCGCCCATGCGCCCCTTCGCCCCGTCTCGCGTCGTAATGCACAGCCAGGGTTTCAGGTTCGTACATCACGCTCTGGAAACGTCCATACGGGCAAACATAGGTACAGATCTGCTCGCGCATCAACCCAGCGGCAGCGTAGGTGGAAATCGTGAGGATGCTGACGGTGATATAAGCAGCAGCCGCCGCCTGGCCGGTGAAAAAATCCAGCACCAATTGCGGCGCATACGCGTAGTAAGCCACGAACGTCATGCCCGTCCAGAACGATGCCAGCACCCACAGGACATGCGTGCCGCCGACCTTGAGCAGCTTTTCACGATTCCATGGCTGGCGATAGAGGCGCACGCGCGCGGGCCGCTCGCCCTGAATCTTATGCTCGATCCAGATGAAGAAATCGGTCCACAGCGTCTGGAAACAGAAGTATCCACAAAACGCGCGCCCTACCAGGCCAGTGACGAAGAACAGCAGGATGGCGGCGATGAACAACAGCAGCGCCAGCCAGACAACGTCCTGCGGATAGACCGTGAGACCGAAGATCAGGAAGCGCCGTCCCGGCAGATCAAACAGGACAGCCTGGGACGGGGCATCGAGCCGCGACCACGGCAACCACGGCAGCAGGAAATAGATCGCGTAGGCCAGCACCAGCACCGTCGTCTTGAAACGACGAAACCGCCCCTTCACCGAGCGGGTAAAAATCGGAATACGCTTCTGGTAAAGCCCTAGCTGCTCTTCTAAGCCTGTTTGCATGGTGTGGCCGTTGGATCCGCGGGAAGCAAAAGCCCCCGTGAACGGGGGCTTTGCTCATATCAGTCTGCAGTTTTATTGCCCACCGCCCAGTTCATGGACATAGACCGTCAAAACCTTGATCTGTTCAGGCGAAAGACGTCCAGCCCACGCTGGCATCACACCCTTGTTGAGGCCGCTGGCGATGACACTGCGAATGGCTGCGACTTTTCCTTCCGCGCTGCTTGCCGCGGGCACGTTGGCCCACAGCCAGATATTGTCGGTCAGGTTTGCCGAACCGATCTCCTTGCGCCCTTTGGCATCGGCACCATGACAGTAGTAGCAGGCCGCGGTTTCACTATGGAACAGGACATTGCCAGCCGCCGCCTTGGTTGCGTCATGGCCAATTCCCGAAAGACTGGCCACGTAATTGGCCAGCTGGTCGATCTGCTCGGGCGAGAGCACCTCGCTGAAGGTCGGCATGTAGCCATGACGGCCGCCTGTGATCGTTTCATGAATCTTGTCGAACGAACCGCCATACAGCCAGTCGTCGTCGGTCAGGTTGGGAAAGAAGCCCACCACGCCCTGGCCGCCTGCCTGGTGACAGGGCGCGCAGTTGTCGGAGAAGAGCGCCTTGCCCGCCGACAGAATGAAGCCGTTCATGTCCGGATCCTTGGCGATCTGGGCGTAGGACATGGCCGCAACCTTGTCGAAATAGGGCTTTTGCGCGATCGCAGCCCGATTCATGTCCTCGAGCAGAAGCGCACGGGTATTCCAGCTGTGCGTCTTGGTCTCGCCATCGCTGTTGACATAGGTGATGTTCGACAGACCGCCTATCCAGCCCTTGCCGAACGGCCAGGACGGGTAGATCGTCCAGTACACGAGGGCGAACACCACCGTGACGTAGAACGTGTAGACCCACCAGACCGGCAGCGGATTGTTGTATTCCTGCAGGTCTCCATCCCAGGCATGGCCCGTGGTTTGCACAGTTTGAGATTGTAGTTTTTGCTCGCTCATTGCTTGTCCTTCGTGTCTTCCTGATCGTCCAGGAACGGTATGTTGCGGTAGGACTCGAGTTGGTCGCTCCGCTTCTTGCTACCGTAGGCGTAGATCACGATGCCGATAAAGGTGACGAAAAAGATGACCAGGCCAAGGGGTTTGGTGTTTTCGGGTTTCGAAAACCACATCAAAAAATCCATTTCAAACCCTCCGGCCTGTTTCGATCAGCGGTCGTTGACGAATGCATCGTCCTTGTACTTGCCGAAATCGACCATGGTGCCCAACACCTGCAGATAGGCTACCAATGCATCCATCTCGGAAATACCCGAACGATCGCCGTCATAGTTGCCGAAGTTGGCCTGTTCGATCAGGCTCTGCTGCGCATTGGGAATGTGCAGCTGCTTGGCAACGGTTTCACCGAACTTGGCCACGTTCGCCTTGTATTCGGCATCCGTCAGCGAGTACGGCACCCCGACCTTGCGCAACGCCTTCATACGTTCCGCGATATCGGACGTATCCAGTGGCGTCGCCTTCAGCCAGGGGTAGTTCGGCATCACCGACTCGGGCACCATCGAGCGCGGCGCGGTCAAGTGCTGGACATGCCACTCGTTCGAATATTTGCCGCCCACGCGCGCCAGGTCTGGGCCGGTACGCTTGGAGCCCCATTGGAAGGGGTGGTCGTACTGCGACTCCGCTGCCAGCGAGTAGTGACCGTAGCGCAACTTCTCGTCACGGAACGGGCGGATCATCTGGGAATGGCAGAGATAGCACCCCTCGCGCTGATAGATGTCCCGTCCGCGCTGTTCCAGCGGCGTATAGGGACGTACGCCGTCGACCTTCTCGATGGTTTTGTCGATGAAGAACAGGGGCGTGATTTCCACCAGGCCGCCGACGCTGATCGCCAGCATGGTCAACACCGCCAGCAGGCCGATGTTGGTTTCAATCCATTCGTGTTTGAAGTTGAAGTTCATGATCTATCTTTTCCCGAATCATGCGTGAGCCAGCTTGGCGGCCAGCTTGGCTTCCAGCGCGGCGCTTTCGCGTTTGCCCTGACGGATGGTCATGAACATGTTGAAGGCCATCATCACCATGCCCGTCAGGAAGAACATGCCGCCGATCGCGCGCATCGCATAGAAGGGATGCATGGCTGCCACGGATTCGACAAACGAGTACTGGAGGTTGCCGAACTGGTCGAACGCACGCCACATCAGGCCCTGGGTGATCCCGGAAATCCACATCGCGA
The DNA here is from genome assembly GCA_002343685.1 of Thiobacillus denitrificans. Lineage (GTDB taxonomy): Bacteria > Pseudomonadota > Gammaproteobacteria > Burkholderiales > Thiobacillaceae > Thiobacillus > Thiobacillus denitrificans_A. The sequence continues at coordinate 27,266 of DDRS01000021.1, forward strand.
CGATATAGAGCACGATGCCGATGGTGGCCAGCCAGAAGTGCCACTCGACCAGCTTGCGGCTGTACATCTTGGTATCCCACAGCTTGGGCATCATGTGATACAGCGAACCGAAGGTAATCATCGCCACCCAGCCCAGCGCGCCGGAGTGCACGTGGCCCACGGTCCAGTCGGTGTAGTGCGACAGCGCGTTGACTTCCTTCAGCGACATCATCGGGCCTTCGAAGGTCGACATGCCGTAGAACGACAGGGCCACGATCATGAAGCGCATGATCGGGTCGGTACGCAATTTATCCCAGGCGCCCGACAGGGTCATGATGCCGTTGATCATGCCGCCCCACGAGGGCATCAGCAGCAGGATGGAGAACGCGGCGGCCAGGGAGGAGGTCCAGTCCGGCAAGGCGGTCCAGTGCAAGTGGTGAGCGCCCACCCACATGTACATGAAGCCCAGCGCCCAGAAGTGGACGATGGACAGCCGATAGGAATAGATCGGCCGGCCGGCCTGCTTGGGCACGAAGTAATACATCATGCCGAGGAAGGCCGCGGTCAGGAAGAAGCCCACCGCATTGTGGCCATACCACCATTGCGTCATCGCATCCTGCACGCCCGAGAACAGGCTGTAGGACTTCATCGAGAACAGGTCGATGGGCATCGCCAGGTTGTTGAAGGTATGCAGCAGCGCGGTCGCCAGGATAAAGGCCAGATAAAACCAGTTGGCCACGTAAATATGCGGCTGCTTGCGGCGCATGATGGTCCCGACGAACACCGTGAGATACGCGACCCACACGACTTCGATCAGGATATCGATCGGCCATTCCATTTCCGCGTATTCGCGCGACTGGGTATAGCCCAGCATATAGCTGAAGTCTGCCAGCGCGATGGCGGCCATCCAGCCCCAGAACGTGAAACTGGCCAGGCCGTCCGAAATCAGACGGGTCTGGCAGGTACGCTGAACCACATAGTAGGAGGTGGCAAACAACGCCGAGCCACCGAAGCCGAAAATCACCGAGGTGGTATGAACGGGACGGAATCGCCCGAACGAAATGTAGGGACTATCGAAGTTCAGAAACGGCCAGGCCAGTTCGGAGGCGATATATACGCCCACGAACATGCCGATCACAGCCCAGACGATCGACATGACGGCAAATTTCTTAACGACTTCGAAGTTGTACTGCTCCGCACCGGAATATGTGGTTACCGCCATGGCCCGCTCCTGTTGTACCCGTAATAGCGCCTGCGCCGCGCCTTAACAGCATATGCTTATATTAAAAAACTGCGGGATTATATTCCGGCCACCCCGGGTCCCGCAAGCCCAAAACCGGGCTCAGGAAGGCAGCAACAGCAACTTCAGATCGTGCGCGATCGCTTCCGGGCTGCTGCCATAGGGCATGAGCAATCTCAAATTCCCCTTAGGATCATAGATATACGTCCCGGCACTGTGATCGATCAGATAATCGCCTGCGGCTTTAACCGATGTCTTTTGATAGACGACTTTGTATTCTTTTGCCAACTGCTTCAGCGTTTCGGCATCGGTATACATTCCCAGGAATGCCGGATTGAAGGCGGGGACGAACTGTTTCAGGATGTCAGGGGTATCACGCTGCGGGTCCAGCGTCACAAAAATGACCTGTACGCGTCCGGCCTGGTCTCCGAGGAGTTTGAGTGCTGCGGCAAAGTCCGACAGTGTCGTGGGACATACGTCCGGACAATGCGTATAGCCGAAAAAGATGGCTACGACCTTGCCCTTGAAGTCCGCCAGCGTACGTACACGGCCGTTGTGATCGGTCAAGCGGAAATCCCGCGCAAAGCCTGCGCCTGTAATATCGGTCGCCTGGAATGAAGGCGGCTGCGGGGCAGGGTGACACCCCGAAAGCGCAAACAGCGCCATCGCCCAGAGAGCGGCGAGCCAGCGTGTCATGCCTTGATCTGCTCGAACAGCTGTCCGGGGATATCCGCCAGCCGGTATTTGCCGGACTCCACCGCCTTCGCCAACTTGTCCAGCGTAGTGTCCTGCAACAGATCGATGATTTTCTTCTTCACGGGCACCCAGCGAAAATGCAGCGGACACGCCGTCTCATCGCTGCATTTTTTCAGCCCCAACAGACAGCTCTGCGTAAACGCAGGCCCTTCGGTCAACAGCAGGATTTGCATCAGGGTGATCTTGTCCCCCCCCTCGCGCAGGCAGAAGCCGCCCAGACGACCGCGAAAGGAAAACAGCAAATTGCCTTTGGCCAGGCTCTGCAGGATTTTGGCCAGATAGGGTGCGGGCACGCCCAGTTTGGCGGCGATATCCTTGTTCAGCACCGGTGTGGCATCCGGCTGGGTAGCCATGTAGATCAGCGCCTGAACGGCATACTGACTGGTGCGCGAGAGGATCATTCTGTACCCCAATGAAATGAATTGGGGACAATATAAAACAATCCTGTCTGAATATCTAGATAGAAGCCTGAATTCCCATACAAATCATATGGGTAAGTTGATGTAATGGTCAACCAACATGGTTGCGAACAGCAGGCTCAAATACCAGATGGAGTAGCGGAAGGTTTGCTTGGCGAGCGCGTCGCTATATTCGCGATATAAACGCCAGCCATAGTGAATGAAGCGACCGCCCAGCAAAACGGCACCTGCCAGATAGATCCACCCGCCCATGCCCGTCCCGACCGGCAACATAGTCACGGCAAACAGCAGCACGGTGTAAAGCAGTACGTGCAAGCGGGTGTAGGCCTCACCATGTGTCACTGGCAGCATCGGCAGGCCGGCCCGGGCATATTCCTCGCGCCGATATAGCGCCAAGGCCCAGAAATGGGGTGGCGTCCAGGCAAAAATGATCAAAAACAGCAAGAGCGCATCGTGATGGATCTCACCCGTCGCCGCGACCCAACCAAGCACCGGCGGCATCGCGCCAGACGCGCCGCCAATGACGATGTTCTGCGGCGTGGCCGGTTTCAGCACGGCCGTATAGATCACCGCATAGCCGACGAACGTGGCAAGTGTCAGCCACATCGTGAGCGGATTGACGAACACGTTCAACAGATACAGGCCAGCCCCCCCTACCACGCCGGAAAATACCAGCGTCTGGGTGCTAGTCAACTCGCCTCGCGGCAGCGGACGGGCGCGTGTGCGTGCCATCACCGCGTCGATTTTCTGCTCGACCAGGCAATTGAACGCCGCCGCCGCACCGGCCACCAACGCAATCCCGAGCGTACCGGCCCACAGTGCGTTCCAGTTCGGCCAGCCGGGTACGGCGAGGAACATGCCGATCACCGCCGTGAATACGATCAGGCTGACGACACGCAGCTTGCACAAGGCCAAAAACTGCTGGCAGCGGCAGGCCGCGCCCTGGACCATCAACGATTCCATGTTCATCTCCTGCGCACCCGATAATTCAGCACAACCAGGCTGGACAGCAACAATGCGGCGCCGGCATTGTGCGCGACCGCCACGGCCAACGGCAGGCCAAACAGGACATTGCTGATACCCAGCGAGACCTGCAACACCAACAGCCCGCCTATGACCAGCCCCATGCCGGCGTAGCCGGGACTACGCACCAGGCGCAGAACCAGCCAGCCCAAATACAGCGTCACCACCAAGGCCATGACCCGATGCGTCCAATGGATGGCGGTCAATGCCGACAATGGCAACAACTCACCGGTCGCAGTCTCGCCAAGATTCCGGTGCAGGGTGAAGCCCTGCTCGAAATCCATCGGCGGCATCCAGGCGCCGTGACACAGCGGAAAATCGGGGCAGGCCAAGGCCGCATAGTTGGTGCTCACCCAGCCGCCCAGCCCGATTTGCATCGCCACCAGAATCAGCCCTAGCAAGGCCCCGTTGCGCAGATGATCGCTATTCGCATAGTAGGTGTGGCCCAATTGGCCGCGTTCACGCAGCCAAAGCCAAAGCAGCAACGCGAGGGTCGTCATTCCGCCCAGCAAATGCGAACTGACGATCAGCGGCTTGAGCAACTGGGTGACTGTCCACATACCCAGCATGGCCTGGAACACGATCAGGCCGAGCAGCAGCAAAGGCAAGCCAAGGCCACCGCGCGTTTCATGCCGACCGCGCCATGCCAGCATGGCAATGGTCAGCACCAGCAACCCCAGCGTGCCTGCAAAATAACGATGCACCATCTCCTTCCAGGCTTTTGCATGAGACACCGGCCCATCCGGACGCACGGCAAGTTCTGCGTTGATGGCATCGGCGGCGTTGTGCGGGGTCAGCTTGCCGTAACACCCGGGCCAGTCAGGACAGCCCAGCCCGGCGTCGGACAGACGAACGTACGCGCCCAAGGCCACCACTCCGAACGCAAGGATCAGGGCAGCCAGAATGATTTTTCGATATGTCGTCATGGTCAGCGGATCAACCTATCTGGGATGCCTTGAGCAGCAGCTTGAGGTCTTTCATCATGCGGTCGAAATCGGCCTGGGCCGGGAAACGCAGCATCAGATTACCCAGCGGATCGACCAGATAGATGTGGTCGGCTCGATTCTGCGCCGCAGGAAACTGCGCCACGAAAGCCGCGTTCGCCGGCCGCCATACATGCAAATCGGGATGCGCCTGTAACAGCTTCGCGTCCGGCGTACCGCTGTCAGTCACCACCCACAGCCGCTCGATGCGGTCCTGCTCCTTACCTTGCGCGATCCGCGTCTGGCGCATCAGATAGAGTTGCCATGCGCACGCTGCATCGCAGTGAGTTGGACCCACATGCACCATCACCCATTTCCCGCGCAGTGCCTCCAGATCGTATGAGCGTCCATTGGGAGTGCTTCCCGCGGTTTGCTGCAAAGGGGTGACCTTGAGCAGGTCGCCGTAATTGGAATGGCCCGCCGGACGCCATCCCGCGTAGGCCAGATAGGCAGCCACCACAGGCATCAGAAACACGCCGACCAACAACAGGAATTTACCGCGCGGAGTTAATTGCATACTCGAAACCATTTCGGGCGTTGGGTACATCAGTCATCGTCATCCCGATGACGCTTTACATTCAGGACCAGCCACAACACTGCCAGCGTCGTCGCCAGACTGTACCACTGGATTGCATAGCTGACATGCATGCTGACGCCGGTATCAGGGCGCGGCCAGTCACGAACCAGGCCATCCGCCAGCGGAGTGGTCTGCAATAACAGCAGCGGTTGCAGCGTCAGCCGGGTCGTTGCGGCATAGCGTGCGAAATCCAGGTTCTGCCACACCCGTCCCTGGGACGGCGCATGCATCAACTCGATATAGCGGCTGTGCGGATCGACGGCCATGCCTTCGAGTCGTATCTGGCCCCCCGGCGTCGGCGGTAAGGGAATCTGTTCGCGAGTGGGTCCCACCGCCACCCAGCCGCGATTGACCAGAATGGCGAGCGATCCACCATCTATGATGAGGGGCGTCAGTACGTGATATCCCGCCACCCCTTTATAAACTCGGTTGTCGAGGAAGATGGTATGCGCTGCGTCGAACACCCCGCGCACTTCCAGCTTCCGATACAGCACGCTGTCGCGGTCCAGCAGCGTGCTGCCAACATGGATGGGCGCTTCCCGCATCGCCACATCGTAACGTGCCTGCAAGGCGCGCTTGGTTTCGGCGCGCCCACTCTGCCAATTGCCGAGCCACAGGGTCAGCACAAAAAAGAACAATGCAGCCAGGGTCGGCCAGATCCTCGGAGAAAACTGCCATGGGCCAACACGCAGCCTCAACAAGTGCATAGGCCCGCCAATCCGGTTAGACTGGAATTTTTACGAGCATACCGTTCCATGCGCATCGTTGCCCTGCTCTTCATCGTGTTCATCCTGGCCAGCCTCGCCAGCGCGCTCTACTACCTCATCAAGGACAAGGGTCACTCGGATCGCACAGTCAAGATGCTGACGGTGCGCGTCGTGCTTTCCCTCACCCTTTTTCTGCTGCTGATGGGTGGCTACTACTTCGGCATCATCCCGCAAACCGGGCTGCGCTAGCCTGTCCCCCGCAACAAAAAGCCGCGCTGAACGCGGCTTTTTGTTGAACCGGTGCCACGTCAAGCGTGGCCCTCCTGCTGTGTATCCAGCTCCCGACCTAGATCAACCAGTAAACCAGGATGAACAACAGCACCCACACCACATCGACGAAGTGCCAGTACCACGATACGGCCTCGAATGCGAAATGATGTTCGGCAGTGAAATGCCCGGCCATCGAACGCAGCAGCATGACGATCAGCATCGTCGTTCCCACCAGCACGTGAAAACCGTGGAAGCCGGTCAACATGAAGAAGGTCGCACCATACACGCCCGCACCCAGCGTCAGCCCCATCTCGGTATAGGCGTGATGGTATTCGTAGGCTTGCAGACATAGAAAGACCACACCGAGCGTAACCGTCATCCCCAGCCCTAGAATCAGCTGCATGCGGTTGTTTTTTTTCAGACCCCAGTGCGCCCAGGTGACCGTCACACCCGAACTCAGCAGCAGCAGCGTGTTGATGGCCGGAATGCCCCATGCTTCCATCGGCGTGAATTTCAAGCCATCGGCGGTCAGGCCGGGGCCCGCAGTCGGCCACGCCGCCTTGAACGTAGGCCAGAGTTGCTGCATCGTGTCGGACTCGCCCAGCCAAGGCACCGACAGCACCCGGGTATAAAACAGCGCGCCGAAGAATGCGGCGAAGAACATTACTTCCGAAAAGATGAACCAGCTCATGGACCAGCGATACGAGGAATCCACCTGCTTGTTGTAGCGGCCGGCTTCGCTGTCTCGGATCACTTCGCCGAACCATCCGAACATCATGAAAAACAGCACGGCCACGCCGGCCAGCAGCACCCAGCCGCCATGGTTGATTTCGTGCATGGTCATGACGCCTCCCACTGCCATCGTCAGCAGGGCCACCGACCCGATGATCGGCCAGAGCGAAGGTTGCGGCAGGTAATATTTATCGGTTTGTGCCAGGCTCATGTCTTTCCCTCTTCCTCGTCTATTGATCGTTTACTTCACGAACTGCAGCACCAGGTACACCACCAGCAATAATGTCAGAACAAACACCATACCGCCGACCAGGCCGGCAATGATGATCTGTGCCTGCGTCAGGCTTTGCGCGTCATCATCGTAATCGCGCCGTTTGCGCACGCCGAAAAAACTCCAAAACACGGCAAGTGCAGCACGCAGGTTCCCCTTTTCAGCCATGCGGCACTTTTTCCGGCAACGTCGCCGTCTGCGCCTTGGGATCCGTGTTGAAGAAGGTGTAGGACAAGGTCACAGTATGCAAGTCCTTGTCCATCGACGGATCCAGCACGAACAACACCGGCATCTGGCGCCGTTCGCCCGCAGCCAGCTTCTGCGGGGTGAAGCAGAAGCACTCGATTTTCCTGAAAAATGCGCCCGCGCGGGCCGGCCCGTAACTTGGCACTGCCTGGCCCACGATTGCATGATCGCTGTTGTTGGCCGCTTCGTATTCCACCTGCACCAACTGGCCCGGATGCACCTTGATACTGCGCTGCATGGTTTTGAATTGCCACGGCAGCCCCTCGTTGGTATTGGCGTCGAATTCAATCGTCACCCAGCGGCTGGTATCGACCTGGGTGTTTTTCACCAGACTCTGCTCGTCGCCAGAGTTGATTCCGGTCACTTCGCAAATCTTGTAATAAAACGGTACCAGCGCAAACCCAAACCCGAACATGCCCAGCGCCACAACAATGAGCTTGGTCAGCGTGTTGGATTTGCCGGTGGGCATGGTCTATTTCAATCCGTTGTATAGCGTGAACAGGAACAAGCCAATCGCAATGGCGGCCAGAATACCGGCCGTCAGATATTTGCCGTTTTGCTTGTTGTCAGCCATGCCGATTGAATCGCCGCTCATTTCACCACCGGTGCGGTTTCAAAGGTATGGTAGGGCGCGGGCGAAGGCACCGTCCACTCCAGGCCTTGAGCCCCTTCCCAAACCTGATCGCTCGCCTTGGCTCCGCCCTTGATCGTTTTCAGCACCAGAACCAGGAAGATCAACTGGCTGAATCCGAAGATGAAGGCGCCCACGGTCGCAATCTGGTTGAACTCAGTGAACTGCAGCGCATAGTCGGGAATGCGTCGCGGCATGCCGGCCAGGCCGAGGAAGTGCATCGGGAAAAACACGATGTTCATGCCGATGACGGACAACCAGAAGTGCGTTTTTCCGAGCGTCTCGTTGTACATATGACCCGTCCATTTCGGCAGCCAGTAATAGATCCCGGCAAAAATGGAGAACAAGGCGCCGGAGACCAGCACGTAGTGGAAATGCGCCACGACGTAATAGGTGTCCTGCAGCTGGATGTCGACCGGCGCCATCGCAAGCACCAGTCCCGAGAAGCCGCCTATCGTGAACAGGCACACGAACGCGATGGCGAACAGCATCGGCGTCTCAAACGTCAGAGAGCCTTTCCACATCGTGGCCACCCAGTTGAACACCTTCACCCCGGTCGGGACCGCGATCAACATGGTAGAGAACATGAAGAACAGCTGCGCCGCCACCGGCATGCCCACGGCGAACATGTGATGCGCCCACACGGTGAACGACAGGATCGCGATCGAGGCAGTGGCATATACCATCGAGGCGTAGCCGAACAAGGGCTTGCGGGAGAAGGTCGGAATGATCTGCGAGATGATGCCGAAAGCCGGCAGGATCAGGATGTATACCTCTGGGTGCCCGAAGAACCAGAAGATATGCTGGAACATCACCGGGTCGCCACCGCCTGCCGCGTTGAAGAAATGGGTACCGAAATTACGGTCGGTAAGCAGCATGGTGACCGCCCCCGCCAGGACCGGCATGGTGGCGATCAGCAGATAGGCGGTAATCAGCCAGGTCCAGACGAACATCGGCATCTTCATCAGCGTGAGCCCAGGCGCGCGCATGTTGAGGATGGTGGTGATGATGTTGATCGATCCCATGATCGACGACAGGCCCATGATGTGTATGGCCAGAATCGTCAGGTCATAGGACACGCCGCCTTGGATGAAAAGCGGCGGGTACATCGTCCAGCCGCCGGCCACGGCGCCGCCCGGCAGCCAGAACGACCCCAGCAGCATGATGCCGGCCACCGGCAAGAGCCAGAAACTCCAGTTGTTCATGCGCGGGAATGCCATGTCGGGCGCACCGATCATCAGCGGCACCTGCCAGTTCGCAAAGCCGGTGAAGGCCGGCATGATGACGCCGAAAATCATGATCAGGCCGTGCATCGTGGTGAGCTGATTGAAGAAATCGGGGTGCATCAACTGCATGCCCGGCTCGAAAAGTTCGGAGCGAATCAGCAGTGCCATCGAGCCGGCAGTAAACAGCATGATGAGCGAGAACCACAAGTAGAGCGAACCGATATCCTTGTGGTTGGTCGTGGTCAGCCAGCGCATGATTCCGGTGGGATGCGCGTGGTGTCCGTGGTCGTCGTGGGCGTGTGCTGCGTCAGACATGACTGTGCTCTCCTATCGGTTGTTCACTGCGCGGCGGGGGCGGCGGCGACGGCTCCCCCGCGGGCGGCTGCGATGTCCGCGGGCTGCGCCGCGTCACCCATCTTGTTGTCCCAGGCATTGCGCTCATACGTCACGACCGCGGCAATTTCCGCATCGGACAGGCGGTCGGCGAATCCGACCATGGCAGTGCCCGGACGACCGCCGTGCACCACGATATTGATATGCGCGGCAATCGGCCCGGTGGCGACCTTGGAACCGTTCATCGCAGGGAACACGCCTGGCAGGCCCATGCCATTGGCCTGGTGACAGGCGGCGCAGTTGGCTTGATAGACTTTCTCACCCCGTTTCACCAATTCCTTGACGTCAAAGGTTTTGGTGTTGTCGGCCGCTGCAGCCTGGGCCGTACCTTTCTTCTTGGCCACCCAGGCTTTGTAATCCTCCTCGGAGACCACTTTGACTACGATCGGCATGAAACCATGGTCCTTGCCGCACAGCTCGGCGCATTGGCCGCGATAGGTGCCAATCTTGTCCGCCTTGAACCAGCTGTCCCGGATGAAGCCAGGGATGCCGTCCTGCTTGACGCCGAAGGCGGGAACCCACCAGGAATGGATCACGTCATTGGCGGTAATCAGCAAGCGCACCCGCTTGCCAACCGGCACCACCATCGGATCATCCACTTCGAGCAGGTAGTGTTCGTCTTTGGCCGCCGTGCCGTCGATCTGTTCGCGCGGCGTGGCGAGCGTGCTGTAGAAGTGAACGCCTTCGTTAAGGTAGTCGTAGCCCCATTTCCACTGATAGCCCGTGATCTTGACGGTCATATCGGGATTGGAGGTGTCTTTCATCTCGATCACGACCTTGGCGGCCGGGTAGGCCATCCCCACCAGGATGATGAACGGGATGATGGTCCAGATGATTTCGACTGTGGTGTTTTCGTGGAAATGCGCCGCTTTGTGGCCGACCGATTTGCGGTGCTTGACCAGCGAGTAGAACATCATGCCGAAGACGATGATGAAAATTCCGACGCACACCAGCATGATGAGGTTATGCAGATGGAACACCTCCCTCGCCACCTGACTCGCCGGTGGTTGCAGGTTGTATGCATAGTCTGCCAGCGCTGACTGGCTGGCTGCCCATACCGCCCCCATCACCCCTGCCCTTTGCCACATGCTTTTCATCGCGTTCCCCGTCCTCTGACTTTGTTATGGGTAGTCGTTGCGGCGCGTATTGCCCTATGCCTGCAACTTTCTGCGTAAGGTCGCAGCCAGTTGCAGCCGCGCCTCGTCACTCAGGTACTGTCCGACTTTTGTTTCGCGACCATGAGAACTCAGGCTGAGACGGCAGTTTCTGCCTGACGTCCCGCAGTCGCATATCACACGCGCCCATTGGCGATTCATTTCACGACGCTCTCCATGCGTGCCGGCATGCCACTCCAGCACTATCACATCCCCTTCAATCGTAAGTGTTTCGTAATCCCCTTCCCGGCTGCGCAGCGTCTCCAGTGCCCATGCCAGCAATCCAATTTCCAATCCGGCAAATGGCAGGATCAGCCAGTATCCCAGGAGCGCGAAGCCACTTGCCGTTGCAAAACATACTGTCGCCAGACTCCAGAGCACCAGCTGCTGCTGGCGGTGTGTCAATGAATGGTTAGGGCGGGACTGGAATACAAACGCGCCTGCTGACACACCTTCACAGTCTTCCGTATTCACCTGTTCCATATGGAGAAGCGAGGAAACCGCGTGCGGCATCATGTCGCAGACAGTAACACGACGCCGCTCGCCAGAACAAGCGGTGCGCTCGAATTAACTTATTGATTTGTTTATAAAATATCGTTATTACAGACTATTCTAAGATACTAACCAATCAGGCAGCGTCAGCCATTGCGGCATGTTCAACGGCAAACCTTCCCCCTCAAAAAATCCCTGAACGCCCAGACACGGGCCGGGCAGGCGCGTACGCAAGGCCGCCAGGTTTTCCGCTGCCTGCGGCATCGCCGGCTCGATGTGATTGCCCACCCACCCTGCCCACTGGACACGTCGCAGGGCGATCGACTCGGCCGTCAGCAATGCATGATTCAGACAACCCAGTCGCAGCCCCACCACCAGCACGACGGGCAGGCCCAGACGCAGAGCAAGGTCCGCCATATCCTCGTGCTCATTAAGCGGAACCCGCCATCCTCCTGCGCCCTCGACCACCACGACATCGGCGATGGCGGCAAGGCGTGCATACGCCGCGGCAATGACGTCCAGTTCAATCCGCGCACCGAGCGACTCCGCTGCAATATGCGGCGCGATGGCTTCGGCAAAGGCGTAGGGATTCACATCGCGTGCATCCGCGTCGACGTTGGCCGCCTGCATGAGCGCGACCACGTCCTCATTCAATTCATCCGGCGCAGAACCGGCCGACACCGGCTTCATTGCGGCCACCCGTAGCCCGCGCGCGCGCAGCGCATGAATCAGTGCCACCGCCACGCGCGTCTTGCCGATGCCGGTATCGGTGCCGGTGACGAACAAACCATGCGCACTCATGCCTGCCCCAGTTTGCGGCGGCGCTCGCCGATGTTGAACTGGATCACCTGCCGCCCGTCTTCGCGACGCGTCTTGTCACCTGCCCAGGCATGGCCATAGATCACTTCGAAGGTTGCCGGCAGCCGTCCGTCGCGGCGTTGCATTTCATAGGCCTGCTCAAGCCGCGACCACGCCGTCTTGCCCAACAGGCCGCGGCGACGGGCCGAGGCCGCATTGTGCGCGCCGATTCCCTTGAGATCTCGCATCAATGTCTTGAGATCGGCGTAGGTCAGCGTCAGCATCTCCATTTCCATCACGGGGCTCGAGAAACCGGCGTGGATGAGCATGTCGCCGATGTCGTGCAGATCGATGAAGCGGTTGACGTGCGGCGCATCGTCGATGGCCGTGAAGGCCGCGCGCAGTTCCTTCAGTGTGTCGGGACCGAATGTGGCGAAGATCAGCAGGCCGCCTGGAGCCAGCACCTGATGAAACCCCTTGAACGTGGCTTCAAGATCGCGCGCCCACTGTATGGCCAGGCTGGACCAGACGAGATCCATGCTGTTGGGTGAAAGCGGAAGCCGCTCCATGTCGGCGCACACCAGATGATTCGTCTCCGCAGGCGAAGGCGCCAGACGATGCAACACGCGCCGCGCCCACGTCGGCTGCGGCAGGCGAGTACGTGCCGCCATCAGCATGGCCGGTGCGATGTCGAGCGCACAGAATTCGGAGGCCGCATAGCGCGAACGCAAATGCGCTAGCCCATAACCGGTACCCGTGCCGACATCGAGCACGCGGCCTGGCTGCAGCGACATGAAGTCGAGACGTTCCAGCAAGCGATCGCATATTTCGCGCTGCAATACCGCGTGCGCGTCGTAGCTGGTGGCGGCATGATCGAACGCACGCCGTACTTCGGCGAAATCGAGCTCAGCCTCAGTCATGGGCAAAGCGTCCGATTGCGGCAGCCACGTCTGCACTGTGCGACAGATGCGGCGCATGCGCAGCCCTGGCCAGTTCGACATACCGTGCGTTCGGGAGGGTTTCTGCCAGCCAGCGCCCTGCCGCCGCCGGCGTCAATGCATCGAGTGCGCCATGCAGCACCAACGTCGGCTGCGTCAGACGCGTCAACTGCTGACGCAAGTCTGTTTCACGCAGAATCGTCAATCCACCCGACAAGGCCTCGGCGCGCGCCTGCGGCAGGGCCAGAAAGTGCTGGCGCAGCTGCTGCAACAATGATTTTTGATCGGGCACGCCACGTGTCTGCAAGCTGAGAAAGCGCAGTAGCGTGGCCTGCGGGTCGGCCAGCAGCGCTGCGCCGAAATCCTCCAGGTCGGTTGCGGGCACCCCATGTGACCAGCTTTCATCTGCGACGAAACGCGGTGTCGAGGCCAGCAGGATCAGGCGTCTCAACTTGCCCGGATGATCGAGCGCAGCGCGCATCACCACCTGCCCGCCCAATGACCAGCCCAGCACGGTGCTGCCTTCCGGAACCTGTTCTGCCAGATCGTCTGCCCAGCCCTGCAACGAGTTGTTCGGCTGACTGTTGCGCCCACCATGTCCCGGCAAATCGAGTGCATGCACGTCGAAATCATCAGCCAGCAATTGCGCAAGCACGTCGAACACGCGCGCATTCATGCCCCAGCCGTGCACCAGCACCAGTATGGGCTTAGTCGAGCGCATGCAGGGCCTCGACCAGTTGAGCGATATCGTCTGCGCTATGTGCCGCTGACAGGGTAATGCGCAGGCGCGCCGTGTCGGCGGGAACCGTCGGCGTACGGATGGCGGGCACCATCAGCCCACGTTGCAGCAAGTCTTTCGACAGTTGTACCGCATCGGCATTCGCGCCGATCACCAGCGGCTGAATCGGTGTATCCGAGGGCATCAGAACGCCCCGTTTCAAACCTGCCAGGCCTTGGCGCAGTTGCGCGACATGCGTACCCAGCCGTTCGCGCCGCGCTGCGCCTGATTCGATCTGGCGCAGGCTCTCCAATAGGCACGCCGCCAGGAGCGGTGGCGAAGCCGTCGTGTAGATGTAGGGACGCGCCTTCTGGATCAGCCAGTCGATCACGTCCGGCTGCGCCGCCACGGCGGCACCCGACACGCCCGCCGCCTTGCCCAACGTGGCCAGGTAGATGACACGGTCACTTGCACGTGCGCCTTCGGTCAGTCCGCCCCGACCTTCGTTCAGCACGCCAAAACCGTGCGCATCGTCGAGATACAGCCAGGCGTCGTAGCGTTCGGTCAGCTCGAGCAGGGCGTCGACCGGCGCCAAATCGCCGTCCATGCTGAAGACCAGGTCGGAGACAATGAGCTTGTCCTGGGCCGTACTGTCTGCGAGTTGCGATTCAAGTTGGGCGAGATCGTTGTGGCGATAGCGGCTGAAGCGCGCACCTGACAGCTGCGCTGCGTCGACCAGCGAAGCGTGGTTGAGCTTGTCGGCGAAGATCTCGCCGTGGCGGCTGACCAGCGCGGTGATCACCGCGAGGTTCGCCATATAACCGGTGGAAAACAGCAGGGCCGCCGGTTTGCCGATGTAACCGGAAAAAGCCGACTCGAAGTCGTGATGAAAGCGGTGGTGACCGGTGATGAGATGGGCGGCACCCGCGCCGACGCCGCATTGGTCGAGCGCGGCATGCGCGGCCCGAATCAAAGCCGGATCAGCGGCAAGGCCGAGGTAATCGTTACTGCAGAAGGAAATGACGCGCTGGCCATTGATCGTGACGTGGGCGCCTTGTGCGCCGTCGAGCAGCAGGCGCCGCCGTTCGAGATGATCGGTCCTCAGCGCCGCCAGCCCCTGCTGCAGGCGGGTCAGCGCAGCAAAACTCACAACGGCTGCAGGCCCAGCGAATCGAACAGGCGCTGGTCGCGTTCCCATTCGGGGTTGCCGGTGGTGAGCAGTTTCTCGCCGTAGAAGATCGAATTGGCGCCGGCGAGGAAGCACAGTGCCTGCACCGCGTCGCTCATCTGCTGGCGTCCGGCCGACAGGCGCACGAAGCTCTTCGGCATGCAGATGCGCGCCACCGCAATGGTGCGGACAAACTCCAGCGGATCGAGCGCCTCGGTGCCGGCCAGCGGCGTGCCCTCGACCTGGACCAGCAGATTGATCGGTACCGACTCCGGCTGCGGATCGAGCGAGGCCAGCTGTGCGATCAGACCGGCGCGCTGGGTGCGCGACTCGCCCATGCCAACGATGCCGCCGCAGCACACGTGCAGGTCGGCATGACGCACGCGCTCCAGCGTGTCGAGGCGATCCTGGTATTCGCGCGTGGTGATGATCTCGCCGTAAAACTCGGGCGCGGTGTCGAGGTTGTGGTTGTAGTAGTCGAGGCCGGCGTCTTTCAGCTGCTCGGCCTGGCCGTCCTTCAGCATACCCAGCGTGGCGCAGGTTTCCAGGCCCAGCGCCTTCACCTCGCGCACCATATCCAGCACCGGCTCGAGGTCGCGCTGCTTGGGCCCACGCCAGGCTGCACCCATGCAAAAGCGCGAGGCGCCAGCGGCCTTGGCAGCCTTGGCGGCGGCCAGCACGTCGTCGAGATCCAGCAGGCCCTGGTTTTCCACGCCGGCGTCGTAACGTGCCGATTGCGGACAATAGCCGCAGTCTTCGGAACAGCCGCCGGTCTTGATCGACAGCAGCGTCGACAACTGCACGCGATTGGGGTCGAAGTTTTCACGATGCGTCGTTTGCGCCCGATACATCAGGTCGGCAAACGGCAACGCAAACAGCGCCTCGATGTCGGCCATGGAAAGGCGCGCAGGTGGTTGGGTCAAATCATTCATTGATGGCTACCTCGATGGTCATGTCCTGCCACGATTCGCGCGCGGCCCGGTAAATATCAAACAACGCCCACGGCACGATCACCACCACCGCGAATCCCAGCACCAGCATCAGCCCCTGCCAGCCGCCCAGCAAGTCGTAGAGCGGTTGGCCGAACACCACCAGACTGCCCATCACGCCGTAATAGCGGTAACCTGCCCATTTGTTGTAATGCGCCGTGCGCGGGTTCGGGTGGTGCGCGATACTGGCATAGACGAAAATCGACGCGCCTAGCCAGATCATCACCGGCGGCAGGGACAGCACGAACGGCAGAAAACCGATTTTCTGACCGGCAAGCAGCTTGCCCAGCAGCAATGCCGTCAGCGAAATCAGCAACACCACGACAGTGATGAGATTGAACAGCTGCGCGGCGAAGCGGGAAGATGAAGCAGGAATGACGCGTTTGGCTTTCATGGCCGCAATTTTCAGGGCGCACGCAGCCTCTGTCAAATTTTACCGACAACAAAATTGAACATCCGATCAATTTTTAATCAGCTCATTCCACGAACCTGCCTGCTGTGCGGCGATGCGACCCGCACTGGGCATGTATGCCCGGCCTGCCTGGCCGACCTGCCCTGGCACACGCAGCCACAATGTCCACAGTGCGCCACGCCCACGCCCCAGGGACAGACCTGCGGTGCCTGCCTCAAACGCCCGCCTGCGTTCGACCGTACCATTGCGGCGCTGAGCTATGTCTTTCCGCTTGACCGGTTGATTCCACGCCTGAAATACCATGGCCAGCTCGCCATCGCACCGGCGCTGGGCGAGTGGCTGACCCGGGCCACGGAAGCTGCGCCGGTGCCGGATCGCATGATTGCCATGCCCCTGCATGCGAGACGCATCCGGGAGCGCGGCTTCAACCACGCCACCGAAATCGCCCGGGACGTGGCGGCCCGGCAGGGACTCCCGCTCGACCTCAGCAGTTGCCGGCGTATCCGCGACACGCCACCGCAAATGGGGCTGAAGCACGATGCCCGGCGCCGTAACCTGCACGGCGCATTTGCATGTTCAGGGGATGTACGGGGGCAGCATATCGCACTGGTCGACGACGTGATGACGACTGGCACCAGCCTCGATGAATTGGCCGCGACGCTGAAACGCGCGGGCGCACGCGAGGTGACGTGTTGGGTGGCGGCGCGCACGCTGCGACCTGGGGCCTGAATTCCCGAATCGGGAAACAACGGCCCGTGCCCAGCGCCGCTCCGCGGGTCAACCGCGTGAGAAACGCAACACGGTTTGTTACTGTCCTGCCCGAGGCGCGCAACAAGCCTGCCGCGGTTCTGGTCAGGCAGCCTGAGCGTAAGCCGGCACGGTCATCCGCGGGAATCCCTCCTCGATCGGCAAAGCCGGATCACGCGACCACTCGTTCCACGAGCCGAAATAAATCTTCACATGTTTGATGCCCGCCTCCTTGAGAATAAGGAAGGTATTCGATGCGCGCGCCCCCTTGAAGCAGTACACGATCACCGGCGATTCCGGCGTGATGCCGGCAGTCAGACATTCGGCCAATACCTCCGGCCCTGCTTTGAACACAGGGCCCTCGGCACCCGGCTTCATCAGGCGATACCACTCGATCCAGCGCGCGCCGGGAATGCGGCCCTTGCGCGGACAGAAATCCGGCCCATAGGGTGACGAGCTCACGCCGATCCATTCGTCGACGTCGCGCACATCGAGCAGCACCGCACTGCCGGTTTTCACCGCGGCAAGCATTTCGTCCTTGTCCACCATCACATCGGCCGGTGCGCCGGCCGGGAAGGTCGCGGGGACCGATGTCACCGCCTCCGTGCTGACCGGAAGACCTTCCGCCAGCCAGGCTCGATAGCCGCCATGCAGCACCTTGATTTTTGGGTAGCCGAGATAACTCAAGATGAAATAGCCGCGACAGGATTGGCCAAAGCCCGTATTCATCGCGTCCTCGTACAGCACGGCCGTTTCCCTGCCCGAAAGGCCGGCCGCTCCGAATGCCTCGTCAAACTTTTCCTTCATGGCCGCGAGCCCGTCCGGGTCGCTGGTCGCCAGATAGGTGAATATCTCGCGCAGATTGACCGCGCCAGGCAAATGCCCTTTGGCATACACGTCAGGGTCGCGGGTATCGATTACGACCATGGGTTCGCTCGCCATTGCAGCTTGCAGGTCGGCGGGTTCGATCAGTACGCTCATCCATGTCTCCCGGGTCGGTATGCAGATGCTTTTGCCTGTGCAGCAAGCATGCCAACCATAAAAAACAGAATGAAATCA
Organism: Thiobacillus denitrificans; assembly: GCA_002343685.1. GTDB lineage: Bacteria > Pseudomonadota > Gammaproteobacteria > Burkholderiales > Thiobacillaceae > Thiobacillus > Thiobacillus denitrificans_A. The sequence goes on from DDRS01000021.1 coordinate 45,194, forward strand.
ATTCGTAATGTGAGCCACCCGCATTCTGTTTCGGGATGAACCGTAACGGATCGTTTACAAAGTGCTGACAGATTGCCGGTTTGGTCCTTGAGTTGAGCGGGGCGAACGCACGGGTCAACCGTAGATTTCCTCCACCGCAAAAATCCGCCGGTGTTCGCGCATGGCATAGCGGTCGGTCATCCCCGCGATGTAATCGGCCACGGCGCGCGCGCCCTCGAGCGATTCGCGCATCTGGTGCTCCGGCGGCAGCAGGCGGGCATCGCCGGTGAAAGCCGTGTAGAGATCGCTGATGATGCGTCCCGCCTTGGCGCTCATGCGGGCCACCTTGTAATGGCGGTACAGGTGGCGCAGCAGGAAACGTTTGAGTTCTCGGTGCTCGTCGAGTAGCGCGGGGCTGAATGCTGCCAGCGGCGGCGCGGCACGTACCTCGCCCAGGGTCTGCACGCCGCTGTTCTCGACGTTCCTGCGCGTGGTGTCCACCAGATCGAGAATCAGCGTATTGATGATGCGGCGAACGGTTTCGGTCACCACGCGACGCCCCTGCAAGGTCGGATATTTCGCACGCACCTCCGCCAGGTGGCGGGCGAAGATCTGGACTTCGCTCAACTGCTCCAGCGTAATCAGGCCGGAACGCAGGCCGTCGTCGACGTCGTGGTTGTTGTAGGCGATCTCGTCCGCCAGGTTGGCAATCTGTGCCTCGAGCGAAGGCTGCTGCTTGTTCAGGAAGCGCTCGCCCACTGCGCCGAGCTTCTCGGCATTGGCGAGCGAGCAATGTTTGAGAATGCCCTCGCGTGCCTCGAAGGTGAGGTTCAAGCCCTCGAATTCGGCGTAGCGTTCTTCCAGGATATCCACCACCCGCAGCGACTGCAGGTTGTGTTCGAAGCCGCCGTGTTCGCGCATGCAGGCATTCAGCGCATCCTGGCCGGCATGACCGAACGGCGTGTGGCCCAGATCGTGCGCCAGCGCCACCGCTTCCACCAGGTCTTCGTTCAGGCTCAGCAAGCGTGCGATGGTGCGGCCGATCTGCGCGACCTCGATGCTGTGGGTGAGGCGGGTGCGGAACAGGTCGCCTTCGTGGTTCACGAACACCTGGGTCTTGTATTCCAGCCGCCGGAACGCCGTGGAATGGATGATACGGTCGCGGTCGCGCTGGAACTCGGAACGCGGCGCAGCGGAAGGTTCGACATGCAGACGGCCACGGGTTTGACTGGAATGCGCTGCGTAGGAGGCGAACGACGGTTCCATCAACAATCCTTTTCAATGCGGTGCGGTCAGTACGCCAGCCAGCACATCGGTCGGCACGTCCGCGGTAATCACCGCCGCGCCCAGTTTCTTCAGCAGGACGAAACGCATCTTTCCGCCCTCCACCTTCTTGTCGTGGCCCATGTATTCGAGATACGTGTCGACGCCCAGATCCGGCGCCACGTCAGGCAGCCCCGCGACACGGATCAGCGCACGCGTCCGCGCAACGTCGGCTTCGGACAGCCAGCCCATCCGTCGCGACGTTTCCGCTGCCATCGCCATGCCGGCCGCCACCGCCTCGCCGTGCAGCCAGTTACCGTAGCCCATGCCGGTTTCGATCGCATGGCCGAAGGTATGGCCCAGATTGAGGATCGCACGGATACCCCCTTCGCGCTCGTCCTGCCCTACTACCTGCGCCTTGATCTCGCACGAACGATAGATCGCATGGGTGATCGTCGTCGGGTCGAGCGCGCGCAGTCTGTCCATGTTGGTTTCCAGCCAGGCAAGAAAGTCGGCATCCCAGATCAGGCCGTACTTGATCACCTCGGCGAGTCCTGCCGACAATTCGCGTGCAGGCAAGGTCTTCAGGGTATCGGTGTCGGCGAGCACCACTTTCGGCTGGTAGAACGCGCCGATCATGTTCTTGCCGAGCGGATGGTTGATCCCGGTCTTGCCGCCCACCGACGAATCGACCTGCGACAGTAGCGTGGTGGGAATCTGGATGAAGGGCACGCCACGCTGATAGCTCGCCGCCGCGAATCCGGTCATGTCGCCGATCACGCCGCCGCCCAGTGCGATCAGCGTGGTCTTGCGCTCGGCACGCTGGGTCAGCAGCGCATCGAAAATCAAATTCAGTGTTTCCCAGTTCTTGTAGGCCTCGCCGTCCGGCAGCACCACCTGCGCCACCGTCACACCACCGGCCTCCAGGGTTGCCCTCAACTGCGCCAGATACAACGGTGCCACAACGGTGTTGGTGACCACCATCACACGTTTTTGCGGCAAGTGCGGCAGAATCAGCTCAGGTCGGCCCAACAGACCCGAGCCAATGTGGATAGGGTAGGAGCGGTCGCCGAGATCGACTTGGAGGGTTTGCATGAAACTGAAAAAAGACAAAAGAGTTGTTCGATTGTAACCAAAGCCGGCATATTCCCTGAACTAACGCGTATGGCACATTGCTTGCTCAGCCAATAATCCATTAATTGATGATGATCCATGCATACCCACTCACTCATCTGCCGCCGCTCATCGCCGTCTTTTCATAGTCGGAGCGCATGCCCATGCCAAGCCACGCTTTGTTTTTGTGTTGCCATATCGCCAAGGCAGATGAAATCCCGTTCATGGCCATCCATCGTTCGATCTAATGTCCATGCCTGACCGTATTCTGCTGGTTTCACCGGCGTCCCCGTTCAATCCCCAGTCGGGCGCCCAACAGCGCACCGCGTTGCTGTACGAGGCCCTGCAGACGCTGGGGGGGGTGGATGTGGTGTTGCTGGAGCCTACCGCCGACCCCAGCCGACTGGATATGCCGCCCAAACCAGGGATCCTGGCACATGGACGCTGGCACCAGCGTCCGTTCGGCATCGGAAAATTCAAACCGGACAGCGCCTTGAATCTGGCACTCAAGGCAGAGGGTGTTGACCTCAAGCGCTATAGACTGATCGTCAGCCGCTATCTCAATCCGCTCGCCAAGCTGGTCGTCCCGCCCAGCGTACACAGCGTGGTTGACCTGGACGACTGGGGCTACCATTACGGACCCGGCGCGCTGGCGCTGGCCGCACAGTTCAAATCGCAGTATGCCGCGTGGCTGGCAAAACGACAGCTCAAACGCTTTGACGCATATTTCTTTGTCAATCGACGCGATCAGGCACAGCATCGCGAACTCAAATCGGTACTGCTACCCAACATCCCATACGCGCCACCCACCCAGCCATTTCCACAGACGAACAGCCCTGTTCTGCTGTTCGTCGGCTCGCTTTGGTATGCACCCAATCGCGAGGGCATCGACCGTTTCCTGGCCCGCAGCTGGCCGGCCATCAAGTCCGCCCATCCGGAGGCCGAACTGCTGCTGGTGGGTGCCGCACCGCCCGCCGTGCGGCAGGCATGGGAACAGCATCCCGACGTTTCCGCCCCCGGTTTCGTTGACGATCTGGGCGAGGCGTATCGCAATGCTGCATTCACCATCGCTCCGATCTACTCGGGCGGCGGCACCAACATCAAGATTCTGGAATCGCTCGCTTATGGCCGGGCATGCATCACAACGCCCCACAGTGCCGAGGCCTTCAAGGAGGACCTGGGAAGCGCAGGCTTGGGTGTTGCCCGGGACGACAGACATTTTGCCGAACAATGCATCGCCTGGCTGGATGATAGCGACGACCGGAGACGCAACGCAGAAGCAGGCTGGAACAAGGTCGCCGCACGCTACACACGCCCCCACTTTATCGAACAAGTCACGCAACTTTGCGCGCCACTTCTAAGATGACTCTGGATAGATGATGCGCAGGCAATCCCTCATCGACCAGGCCATCATTGCCCGTAATATTCTGCAGGTCGTGCTCCCGCTGCATCGCTTACGGACCTCGGCAACCAGGCCCATCCTGCCGGAAACGCCCACACGTTTCGCCATCATCGCGGGCGATGTCACTGACCCCGCCAGTTCCTTGGGCGACCTGGCCATGTTCAGTGCCTTGATGCAATCGCTTCGGGCGCAAAATCCGGACTCGATATTCACCATTATCGGTGAACGCCGCCACACCATTGTCATACCCGGAATTGGCGAGACGCCGGTCGTACCCGCATGGTCCGGGAAAACCGGAACGCGCGCTTTCGACGAATTGATACGCCTGCACCATGCCTTGTTTGTCATGGGCGCCGATATCCTGGACGGCAAATACGGTGCAGCCCTGGTACAACGCATCGTCGCCTACTGCAACCACAGCGTAGCGCTCGGCATTCCAGCCACGATGCTGGGTTTCAGTTTCAATTGCAACCCCAGAGCCCCGGCGGTTCACGCCCTGTCGAGATTGCACCCCAAGGTAACCGTCAATATCCGCGACCAACCGTCTCTTGACCGCTTTGTCCGGATTGTCGGCATACCTGCCAAGCTATGCGCCGACAGCGCCTTTCTGATGCCTCCCGCCACAGACTCCGAGCCCGAAACTGAAGCCTGGATCGCCGCTATGCGCCGTGAAGGTCGCACACCCGTGGGCGTCAACCTGAATGCCCACGCCTTGGCGCCCGCCATTGCCCAAGTGGGTATGGACAAACTGATCGATCACATCGCCGAACAGCTCAGGCATGCGGGCGTACAGAACAGACTTGCCTTCCTGCTGCTGCCACATGATCTCAAGTTGCAATCAGGCGACGTCATCATGCTGAAGGCACTCGAGAGTATCCTGCAACAGAAGGGCTTCGCACACGTGCGCTATACATCGATCGATCACCCCGACAAAATCAAGCGACTCACAGGCCAGCTTGACCTCGCCATCACTGGCCGTATGCATTTGGTCATCGCCTCATTGGGTAGCGGAACGCCTACGCTGTCGATTACCTACCAGGACAAATTCGAAGGCCTTTACCAGCACTTCGACCTGTCGCTCGAACACACCATTACCCCGATACAATGTCTCAGCGACGAGTTCTTGAGGAAAATCAACGACGCATTCATGCATAGGCATGACAATCGCGCACGGATACTCAGCCGCCTGCCAAGAGTAAAAGCACTGGCTTCGCGAAACCTTGCAATCTCAACTTGCGACCCCGCCGATTAGAAGCCAATAAGCCAACGCATCAATTACTACAAACCAACCAGACCATCATTACAAAATCAGGAGAGGTGATGTTTATCCGGGATATCCAGGCAAAACATACCGAGCAGGCACTGAAGCTCTATCGTTTACGCCCGTTTGCCAAGAAACTTCTAGGTAGAAACTGACGCGATTCCACACGTGGATATATGAGTCACGGTCACAATGACAGCCTATCCAGGCCAGCAGCCCAGCCATCCCAGATGAAATGCCATCTTTGCAGCGCAGAAACCAGGATCATGTTCACGGCGGAGATTCTCCACAAATACATGGTTCCCTATCACTACTGTGCAGCGTGCGACCACCTGTTCGTCAGCAACCCCACCTGGATGGAAGAAGCCTATTCGGATGCCATCGTGCAGGAAGACACAGATATTGCTGCACGGAACATCTTTAATGCGTTGAAACTCGCTGCAATCGATTTCCTGGTCCTGGGCGATCGCGGACGGGGAAAGTACGTCGACGTGGCGGGTGGATACGGCCTGCTGACTCGCCTGATGCGCGACCTGGGATTCGACTACTACTGGTCTGATCCCTATGCAAACAACCTCTATGCGAGAGGCTTCGAGTACGATCCCTCGCTAGGCGGCTGTCTGGCTGTCAGCGCCATCGAAGTCCTGGAGCACACGACCAATCCGCTCGATTTCATACAACGCACCCTGGCCGACCACCAGTCCGACACCTTCATCTTCACGACCGAAGTCTTCGCCGACAATGATCCGCCCCTGCCTGGTCACTGGGGTTATTACGCATTCGACACCGGCCAGCACATCGCTTTCTTTTCCCGCCAGGGGCTGACGCGCCTGGCCGAACGACTGGGCATGACTTACTACCCGCTGGGGCGTCTGCATGTCTTCTCGAAGAAAAATCTGCCGCGCTGGAAACTCAAACTGGCCAGCCACAAATGGCTAGCCATCCTCCTCGCATTAATTGCGGCATCACGACTAGGCTCCAGACGCGCCCGGGATCAGGCAATAATACGCAACCGAACGAACCGGCCACAGGCATAGAGCTTGCTATTCAATAACCCATGCTCCCATCTAACACCCTAGTATTCAAAAAAAAATGAGCCTTGGTCATTCCATCCGCCATGGTGCCAAGTGGGTCTTCATCGGCAACACCGGCAGCCAGGTTGTCAACTTCGCGCTGGGGCTGATACTCGCGCGCCTCCTGGTTCCGGCCGAATTCGGCATGGTGGCGACCATCCAGATCTTTACCAGCCTGGCCGGGTTCGTTGCCGGAGGCGGGATGGGACAAGCCATTGTGCGTGCCAAGGAAGCCAGCAAACGTGACTACGATCTGCTGTTCACGCTGCAATTCCTCATCGGACTGGCCATCGTCAGCTTCTTCTTCGTCATCGCCCCCTGGTTCGGGCGCTGGTACGCCAATCCCCTGTATGCCGATCTGCTGCGCGTGGCCGCATTGTCTTTCCTGGTACGCCCGTTTTTCAATGTACCCAGCAACATGCTGCACCGGGAAATGCGCTTCAAGGCCAAGACGGCGGTACAACTGGCCAACCTCGCGGTCTACAACAGCATTGCCCTGAGCCTGGCCTACCTCGGCCACGGTCCCTGGAGCCTGATCCTTGCCGGCCTGTTCAGCTCGATGGCGGGCGCCTTTCAGTTTGCCTGGTATGCGCGTTGGCGCCCCGGCATCTGTTTCGATTTTGCGCGCGCGGGTGAACTGATGCGCTACGGACTCCTGGCTTCTACCAACAACATCGTTTGTTACATACGTGTGCAGTTGCCCACCTTCATCCTGTCCCGTAGCCTGGGACCGGCCAGCGTGGGGCTATACAACAAGGCTGAAAGTCTGGCGGCGCGTCCGCATGGCTTCATCACAGGGTCAGTATACGAAGTCCTGTTCCGCGCGCTGGCCAAGGAGCAAGACAACCTCGACACATCCCGCTATCTGTTCTTTCGCAGCCTTACACTGGTCGCCGTCTATGCCCTACCGTTCTATATCGGTTTTCTGTGGCTGGCAAAACCGCTGGTGGTGACGCTGTTCGGCCATCACTGGGCCGACTCGGCCGGCCCCCTTATGATCCTCAGCCTGGCCGCCCCCTTGATGATGATCGAGAATCTATCCGGCGCCGTGCTGGCCGCGCGTAGCTGGTTGGGTAAGGAACTGGTCGCACAGGTCGTCATGATCGGCGTTGCCGCGGCCGCCATCCTGGTCGGCCTGCCTTACGGATTGACTGGCGTGGCGACCGGCATGGTCTTCGCCCTGTTCTATCTCACCCTACACATGTTCTGGCTCGCCAAGCAGTCACTCGATGCCAGTTGGATTGACCTGGCTCGATCTTTCATGCCGGCAATGCTCCTCAATGCCATCCTGATTGGCACTTTGTGGCTTGCCAATCATGCCATCCCCCCATCCATCCAATCGGTCGATGCGCTGTACGTGTTGTTCATGACGGCCGCGGGCGGACTGGTTTATGCGATCTGTTTCCTGTATCTGCCCATCTCGGCCCTTGCGTCGGAAACCGCCCGCTGGAAAATCAGACTCAAACTCGCCAAAGCGCCCGCATGACCAGGATCGACCCCATCTCGCGCGCACTCCATCGTCAGGCCGGCCAGCACGGACCGGTCATCCTCATGTATCACGCCGTGATACCCGGCCAGACTGTTCCCGCATGGCCATGGGCCGTATCCATGCAGCAGTTCCGTGACCAACTCGACTTTCTCGCCACCGAAGGCTACCAAACGCCGACGATGGCCGAACTGGCCGCCGCACCCACGAAGACATGGCAAGGGCGCACAGCCGTGATCACGTTTGATGACGGCTACGCCGACAACCTCGCCGCATGCGAGGAACTGCAGCGGCGCGGCATGCGAGCCACTTGGTTCATCGTGGCCGGCTCGGTCGGCCAGCCGCCCCGCTGGCCCGATGACGGACGCCCCGCCGGCCGTCTGCTGAACGCGGATGAATTGCGCGAGATGCAGGAAAATGGCATGGAAATCGGCTCTCATACGGTCAACCACGTGCGGCTGACCGAACTCGACGACGTGAGTCTGATGCAGGAACTGGCCCACTCCAAGGCCATGCTGGAAGATATGCTCGACAATCCCGTCGGCAGTTTTGCCTACCCGTACGGCGACTGGGATGCGCGTTGCGTCCAGGCGGCACAACAGGCCGGCTATGCCGCGGCCTGTACCACCGAGGCAGGATGGGCGTTGCGCGACCAAACCCCCTACCAATTGCGGCGGCTGACCATATTCAATACCGACACGCCGGGCCGCTTCACGCGCAAGCTCAGTTTCGGCAGCCACGACGTGCGCTGGCGAGATCTCACCCGCTATGCACTGCGACGGCTTCGTGGCATCTGAGTGCGACCGATGCTCCCTGTCGTCTCCATTATCATGCCCTGCTACAACGCCGCGGCCCATTTGCCGACCAGCGTCGGCAGCGTGCTGGCCCAGACGGTCCCCGACTGGGAACTGATCGCGGTCGACGACGGATCCGGTGACGCCACCCTGGCGTGGCTGCAGGCACAGACAGACCCCCGGATCCGTCCCCTCACCCAGCCCAACCAGGGCGTCAGCGCAGCACGTAACACCGGCCTGGCGGCGGCGCGCGGCTTGTATGTGGCGTTTCTGGACGCGGACGACACCTGGGCCGAGCGCTTCCTGGAAAAGATGCAGGCCGCACTGCAACATCGCCCTGATGCGGTATTGGCGTATTGCGGCTGGCAGAACCTCGGACTGCCCGGCGGACGCGGTGAGCCGTTCGTGCCACCCGATTATGAAACCCCCGACAAGGCAAAAACCCTGTTTGCCGGCTGTCGCTGGCCGATCCATGCCGCGCTGGTCCGGCGCGAGGCCGTACTGGCTGCAGATGGTTTCGATCCCACCCTGAGAAATGCCGAGGACTACGCACTTTGGTTGCAAGTGGCGACGTGTGCGCCCATCGTCCGCGTACCTGAAGTACTGGCCTTCTATCATTTCCACGGCAACGGCCAAGCCTCGGCTGACCATGCCAGTGCCGCACTCCAGCACTGGCAGGCACAGCGCAACTACCTGGCCTCCCACCCCGCTTTCCGCGCCGCACTCAGCCACACCGACAGGCGCACGCTGACCGTGGGTGAGTTGCTGCAACGCGGCTACACCTGTTACTGGCAGCGCGACCTGCCCGCCGCCCGGCAAATTTTTCGTACGGTCATGAAACAAGGCTATGGCACACTCACCGACTGGAAGTACATGTTGCCCGCCTGGCTACCCGAATCCTGGCATCGGAGGCTGATCGGGTTGCGAGACCGGAATACCTAAATACAACCGTATGGACAACTTCGACCCCACGCTGATCTCCGTTGTCATGCCCTGCTACAACGCCGCACCCTACGTGGAAGAAGCGATCGAGTGCGTGCTGCAGCAAAGCTACCGGAATGTCGAACTCATCGTCGTGGACGACGGGTCGAACGATGCATCCATGCGGATCGTCGAACGTCTAGCGGCCGGCAATCCCGACCGCATCACCGTGCTGCACCAGACCAACAGCGGCCCCTATGCGGCACGCAATCACGGCCTGTCCCATGCACATGGCAATTTCGTCGCTTTTCTGGACGCGGACGATTACTGGCACCCCGACGCACTCAACCGGCTGCACGCCGCAATGACGGAAACCCTTGCCGATGTGGCGTATTGCGGCTGGCAAAATGTGGGGGAGGCCGCTGCCAGCACCCATCCCTACATCCCGCCCGACTATGTCCAATCGGATGCCGCCGCCCTGTTCCTGCAATCCTGCCCGTGGCCGATCAACGGCGTCCTGGTGCGGCGTCAACTTATCGACACCTTGCGCGGATTTTCGGAACGTCTACCCACCGCCATGGACTACGACATGTGGCTGCGCATGCTCGCCCTCCAGCCCACGGTGGTGCGCGTTCCCGAGGTACTGGCATTCTATCGCCGCTATCCGCGCGGCGATGCGCATATCCCACGCTGGCGCCAGGTCTTCGATGCCATCGCCGTGCGCGAGGACTTCGTCCGCCGGCATCCCGCCCAGGTCGCCCATCTCAGCCGGGCTGAACGTGATGACCGGGTGTACGGTTCGCTGCTACCCGAGGCGTATCGCTGCCATTGGCGGCGCGATACCGATTCCGCGCGGCGCCTGTTCCGTCGCGCATCCCGTAAGACAGAATGGAAGGCACGCGATGCCAAATACATCCTGGCCAGTTTCTTGCCTGCATCGGTATTCGAATCGCTGATCCGGATGATCGATACCCGGCGCAGCACGCGCAATTCCATCTGAACCGTCGTCATGCCTGTGCTTACCTTCGCTTTTTGCACCTATAACCGTGCGGACCGTCTGGAAAAACTCGTTGCGGCGATGCGTGAACAAACCTGCCCGATCCCCTTCGAGATCCTCGCGATCAACAACAACAGCAGCGATGCCACGGCCGACATCCTCGCGCGCCTTGAACAGCTGCCGGGTCCGACGTTGCGCTGGGTGACCGAGCCCGTGCAGGGGATCGTGGCCGCACGCAACCGCGGCATAGCCGAGGCACTGGACAGCGACATCCTGGTTTTCATCGACGACGATGAAATCCCCCTGCCGGGCCTGCTCGAAGCTGCGGTCGACGCCATACTGAACGAAGGTGCAGCGTGTGCGGGCGGCCGCGTGGAGATGGATTTCACAACCACCGTACGGCCGCGCTGGCTCGAAGACGATCTGCTCGGCTTTCTGGCCGCCGTCGACCATGGACCGGAACGATTCTGGATCGAGAATGCCAGCACCCCCATCTGGACCGCCAATGTCGCGTACGACATGCGCCTGTTCCGCGACGACCCGGCCTTGCGCTTCGACATCCGCTACAACCGCGAAGGCAAGGATGTCGGCGGCGGCGAGGATGCCATGATGCTGCGTGCCCTGCTCGAGCGTAAAGTCCGGATCCGTTACTGCCCTGAAATGGCCGTGCTGCATGCCGTCGAATCCTGGCGGCTCAGACGCGGCTATTTCTTGAAACTGCATTACCGGGCCGGCTTGCGCCATGGCCGGTTTTCCCTGCCACGCTACCCCAGCACCCTGTTCGGCGTTCCTCTGTTCATGGTCACCCAGTTTCTGAATCACTGCGGCCGGACATTGAAGCTGGCCATCAGCGGACAGCCCGGGCTGGTCCGCCAGGCGATGAATGCGGCCCATGCGCTGGGCAGCCTGCAAGGCTACCGAAACCGGTCCGGGGCTTGACCATGATCGACGTCGCCATTCGCTTCGATGATCCATCCGCGGTCAGCGACCATGCGCTCGAGCGCGGAATATTGCATGCCATGGCCATGCACGATGTCTGCGCCACCTTTGCGGTCATTCCGCATGCCGGACAGCACGCCTTGTCGGCCGACGATGTGCCCCACCTCGTCGAGGCACGACAATCCGGCAGGATGGAAATCGCCCAGCACGGGTTCAACCATGAACCCTGTCAAGCCGAGGCCAGCCTTCCTTCCGAATTCGCCGGTCTTGATCCGGCGGAACAAACGAAGAAAATCGCGGCCGGCCGAGCGACGCTTGGACAGGTATTTGGTTGTGCGATCCCGGGATTCGTTCCGCCGTTCAATACCTTCGACCACATCACCGCTGCCGTGCTTTCCGAGCAGGGTTTCCTCTACCTCTCGGCTGGCAGCGAACACGGATCGGCTGAGCCCGGCCGTCTCACCGAGCTTCCGCGCACCTGTCAGCTCACCGAACTCCGTCCGGCGCTCGCCGAAGCGCGACGCCATCCCCACGGCGATCTGGCTATTGTGGCCGTCATGCACCATTACGATTTCCAGGAGTCGGGGCGTACCGATGCGCCGTTGACGCTCGAGCAACTCTCGGATCTGTTTCGATGGCTCCGCCTGCAGCCCGATGTGCGATTGCACACATTGAGCCGGCTGGCTTCCAGGCATGACGCGAATACCTGGCGCAAGGCGGTGCAGCGAAACCGCTGGGTGCAGCGGCAGCACTGGCGCATCCGCTCCGTTTTCCCGCGATACGGCCTCATGCCCCACACCCTATTCAGATACGTTCGTTTGACTGGAACCTCCACGTGACCTCGTCTTTCTCGCCCCCATCACGCCAGCAAGGCCCGATCTTCATCGTCGGGGCGCCGCGCTCCGGCACCACCATGCTGCAGTACCGGCTGCGCAATCACCCGCACATCTCGCTCCCCACCGGGGAGTCGCATTTCTTCATTCCGCTGTACCGCAACCTGGAAAGTTTTGGCGATCTCCGCCAGGTGGACAATATCCGGCGCGTGCTGCAAGCCATGCATGAGCAAAGCCGCGACTTCCTGGAGACCGACCTACACGGCGTGAAATTCGATGTCGACCGATTGGCCCGAGAACTTCATGCCGAAGGCCGGCACACGATGCCGGCGATCATCTCGGGGCTGTTCGAGAAAAATGCCCGAGGCGAAGGAAAATCCAGATGGGGCGACAAGACCCCCTATTACGTGATGCATCTCCCCAAACTGCTCGAGTGGTTTCCCGATGCCCAGATCGTGCACCTGATCCGCGACGGACGCGATGTCGCCCTGTCGCTGTTCGGCAGACAACACGATTTCTCCGTGTACAACACGTATTTCGCGGCGGAATACTGAGAAAGCTACGTGGAGAAAGGCCGCGCACTGGGCAGCCAATTACCGCCCCAGCAATACATGGAGCTGCGCTATGAGGATTTGCTTGCGCACCCCGAAGACAGCATGCAACGGATTTGCACGTTCCTGGGCGAACCCTACTCGGCCGAGCTGTTTGCCGTCACGTCGGTGGACGACCCGGGCAAGACCCCGCTGGTACATGAACCCCTGAAAGCCGACAACGCGGGAAAATGGCGCAGCAAGATGACGCCAGCCCAGATCAGGGCCTTCGAAAGCGTGGCCGGCAAGACCTTGCGCCAGTTCGGCTACGATCTGGTCACGCCGGGCACGCCGCCGGCGCTCGCCGTGAAAGCCGCCTACCGCCTGCATAACAAGGTACTGACCCGTTTCTGGAAACGTACCCGACGGGCACTCGCGTGACCGCGCTCACCATCCTCATCTGCACCCACAACCGGGCGGATCTGCTGCAAAAGACCCTGGCGTCGCTCAACCGGGCGCGCCGCCCCGCCATGCCCGTGCACATCCTGGTGGCGGCCAATGCCTGCAGTGACGACACCGTGGTGCAGATGCAGGCATACCAAGCCTGCCAGACGACCAGAAACGACTTGCCGTTGCAGGTGCTCGACGTGCCCACACCCGGGAAGTCCCATGCGCTGAATGCCGCCATCCCGACCATCGAAACCGAACTCATTGCCCTGGTGGATGACGATCACCGCGTGGACGAGAATTATTTGACGGCCATCGAACAGGCCGCTGCGGCCTGGCCCGATGCTGGCCTGTACTGCGGAAGAATCTTGCCGGATTGGGATGGCAACGAGCCAGCCTGGGTACACGACGACGGTCCCTACCGCATCTATCCCCTGCCGGTTCCGCGCTACGACCAGGGCGATACGCCCCGAGCCGTCACGGCCGAGGCTGGCCCGATACCGGGCGGCGGCAATCTGGTCGTGCGCCGTCGCGTGTTTGAATTGGCCGGCCAGTTTTCCACCGAGCTGGGGCCGCACGGCCACGATCTCGGTGGTGGCGAGGACAGCGAATACGTATTGCGCGCCCTGGCGCGTGGCGAGCACTGTCAATATGCGCCGGCCATCGTGCAGTACCACTATGTCGATACGGAACGGCTCCGGCTCGGCTATCTCCTGAAAAAAAGCTATCAGCGAACCCGCTCGACCGCCCGCCTCCGTGGCAGCGGCTCGGTTCCCTTGTACATGTGGCGCAAGCTGGCCGAGTATGGGGTCCACAGCGCATTCAGTCTGTCGTGGGCCAAGCGACGTTTTTACTGGGTGCGCACCGCGGCGGCACTGGGCGAGATCCAGGGCTGCCGCGAGTCGGGGCATCGCGGCAAGAACCTGGAACTCCCGCCCGACCGCGGCATCGTGCTCACCGAATCGCTGGCCTTGGTCACCGCCGTCTGCGGCCTGATCGCCTGGTTCGCCAGCGGCCAGGCGCGCTGGACCGGCCTGCTTCCCGCCCTGGGCGTGGCCGGAATCGGCACAGCCGCCCTGCTCGCCAAATCGCTGCTCGATTTTTCGCATACCGGCCCCCGTATTCGCGACGAGGTACTCAAGCATTACCGCCGCTATACGCTGTTTTCGCTGGCACGCCTGACGGCCTGGGCCTTTGCGCTCATGCTCTTCACCGGGGGAGCCGGCGTCCTGCTCTATTTCATGCTTGCCACGGCGACGAGCACAGGCTGGTCGGCATGGCTGGCCGCCATCGCCGCGCTGCTCGGCATCCTCGGCGGTTTCGGGCTGCAATTCATCCGCAAGCTGCGTTTCAATCCCGGACTGCTGGCGGCGTCGATGCATTACCGCATGAGCCGGCTCTATCGGCTCTGGCATGCCATGACGCCGGCACGCATCGCCAGGTTGCAGACTCTGGGGATCATCCTGATCGGGCTATTGTTCATGGCGGCCTCCTGGCAGTTGGCGAAGGAAAACCGCGTGGCCACCTTGATGGCCCTGTGGGCGGCCACGCTGTTCTTTGCCGGGACGATCGTGTGGGCCGGCTGGCAACCCGAGGCGCGCGCGCCTCGCAAGCGTTCTGCGCGCACGTCGGATTCGCAGCCCAACATCCTCATGATCGGATCCGATACGCTGCGCGCCGACCGCTTGGGCGCGCTGGGATATCGCCGCATGCTGACGCCCCATATCGACCGATTGGGCGAGCGCGGCACACTCTTCGCCAACTGCTATGTGCCGTGTGCGCGCACAGCACCGAGTCTGATCTCCATGCTGACCGGCACCTGGCCCCACACCCACGGCATCCGCGATAACTATGCGGACCACGAGACCACGCGACTGAGCGTGGATGCCCTGCCCGTGTGGCTGAAACAGGCCGGCTATCGTACCGCGGCGATCTCGGACTGGTGCGGTGCCGACATGGGGAAATTTTCCTTCGGCTTCGACTACACCGACCTGCCGGAAGACCAGTGGAACCTGAAATACCTCATCCGCCAGGGTCCCAAGGACCTGCGGCTGTTTGTTTCCCTGTTCGTCCATAACCGGCTGGGGCGGTTGCTCCTGCCCGAGGTGTACTATCTCGGCGGCGTACCGCTCACGCAACCGCTCGGCAAGCGCGCTCGGCGCCTGGTGTCGCGCCTGGCGGAAAACGCACAGCCGTTCTTTCTCAATGTGTTCTACTCCACCACACACCCACCCTTTGCCTCGGAGTGGCCGTGGTATACGCGCTTCGCCGATCCGGGCTATGCCGGCGAGTCAAAATTCGCGATGGCCCGGCTCACGGACCCGTTCGAGATCATCCGGCGCCAGGGCGCACCCAGGGAGGAATTCGATCTCGACCAGATCATCGACTTGTACGACGGCTGCGTGGCGGAGTTCGACGACGAAGTCGGCAAGATGCTGGCGCATCTGGAGGTCTGCGGCCTGGCCGACAATACGATCATCGTCGTCTACTCCGACCACGGCATGGAATTCTTCGAGCACGACACCTGGGGACAGGGCAATTCCGCCGTCGGCGATTTCAGCCCGCGCATTCCGCTCGTCATCCGCGCCCCCGGCCGTCCGGCACGCGGCACGGTGGACCAGGTGGTGCGCTCGATCGACCTGGCCCCCACGTTACTTGAACTCGTCGGCGCACCGCCCGTCGCCAGCGTGGACGGGGTATCGCTCGCAGGCTGCATGGGGCTGGGCGGCGACTGCCCCGAACTCGACGCCTTCAATGAAACCGGCATCTGGATCGCGCATATTCCCGGTCTGCCGGATGCGCACCTGCGCTATCCCAACCTGCTGGAACTGATGGAGGTGCCGGATCGCGCCAGCGGCGCCCTGGCAATCAAGTCCGAATACTGCAACGCCATCCTCGACGCCAAGGACCGCATGATCCGAAGCGGCCGCTGGAAACTGGTCTACCAGCCGCTCGAGACAGGCCATGCGCTCAGTCTGTTCGACCTGGAAACCGACCCCGCCTGCCAGCACGACGTGTCGGCGCACCATCCGCAGCTGAAGGCGGATTTATGGGCCCGGTTGCAGGCCTTTGTCCAGGCGTCGCGGCAGCGCGCGCGCCCCTGATCAATCCGGGCAGAAGCGGCAGTAGGGATTGGTCGGCGAGCCGATTTTGGGCGGCGCTGCAGGCGTCTCGGCAGGAGGCGGCGGTGCGCTCGCAGACGACTCGACGGGCGGCATGGAACCGGGTTCGGCAGTCGGCGCGGCGGCGTCCGTGTCCGCCTGAACGGCAACCGGCACAGGCTCGACGGGGGTCGGGTACGGCAGCTTGCCGCCCAGTTCGGTGTAGCGCCGTTGCAGGCTCTTGGTGTCGGGATTGTGCCGCAAGCCCTCCGTGACGGTCTCCAGGGCCTTGGCGCGATTCTTCTGCTGGCTGTACATGTCTGCCAACGTCATGTAGGCACGGGGCTGTTTCGGATCCGCCTCGATCGCCTTCATCAGATCCCCGACCGCCTCGCCCGTCCGCTTCATCATCGACAGGGCAATGCCGCGATTCATGAGGATCTCGGGGCGCAGGGAAAAATCCGGGTGGGTATGGGCAAGCATGTAATCGAAGTTGCGCAGCGCCGCTTCCAGCGTGCCCTGTCGATCCTTGTTGGACGACCCCATGCCGCGCGCCCGATTCACGAAATTGAGTCCGGCACAGTAATGATGGACGTGCATGAAGTCGGATCCCATGGAATCCCGCCAGCTCCTGAACGCTTCCGATTTTTCATCGAATCGCGCCGCACAATAAGGCGGGAGTGTGGCCATCTCCGCCGGGCTTGGCTTCCACTCCGCCGTAGCGGGCAGGGCCATGACAAGCCCTGCCAGTCCCAGCATCAATTTGGTGAGCGTCTTCATCGCGCGTCCTTTCTCTATCATCTCGATTCCGTCATGCCGACCGTATCTCCCGAATGGCCAGCCAGTCAAACAGGGTGTTCAATCCGCGCCAATCCAGCCTGAGCACCTCCGGGTAGCGGGGATACAGGTCGCGCACATGAAATGGCAGTGCAGTGAACCCAGCAGGCTGAATGGCCCGTCCCAGCATTTTGTTCTGATATCCTCGCACGCTGTAGCGAACGCGCCGCCGAAAGTATTTTTTCCATTCGCGCGGCAACCAGGGCGATACCGAGTCGAATTCAAACCCCGCCTCGCGGGCCACGACCACCCGGCTGTTGTCCCAGCGGGTGTCCCCCTGCAAATCCCATTTCAGCATCGCGCCCATCAGCGCATCCTCGCCGATGGTGCCGACAGGCATTTTGATGGCCTGGGCACGGATGCGTTCCACGAAGCTTCCCCGCAAGCCATATAGATTGCCCGCCACGCCATTATCCCTGAGCATGTCGTGCTGGAACGCTGCAACACCGCGACCGCTTTGCGGCAAGGCCGACACGCCGTTTGCCTGGGGATGCTGCGCCAATGCCTGTGCCATGACATCGAGCGAGCCAGCCACCGCCCGCACATCGCCATCGATGAAAAAACAGGGCGTCGCCGTGCACACAACGATCTCATGGACGAAGACGTTCCAGGCGTTGGCCTTGTCTCCCAGCGCGATCGACACGAGGTGGACATTGGGGTGATCGGCCGCATATTCGCGTACCAGCGCTTCGGTCCGATCGGTGCAGGCATTGGCCAGCACGTGGCAGGCGAGCGGATGGGTCGCGGCGGCCTGCAGGCTGTCGAGGCAGGCGACGATGTTGCGCGCTTCATTATGGGCAAAAACGGCGACGGGCCAAGGAGATACGGTATCTGTCATGGATGCGGCTCAGGACCGGGTTGTTGTCATGTTCAGTTGGC
This sequence comes from Thiobacillus denitrificans, assembly GCA_002343685.1. Lineage (GTDB taxonomy): Bacteria > Pseudomonadota > Gammaproteobacteria > Burkholderiales > Thiobacillaceae > Thiobacillus > Thiobacillus denitrificans_A. The sequence continues at coordinate 63,049 of DDRS01000021.1, forward strand.
GGGTTTTCTCTGCCACCCGCTCCCAGGAGAATTCGCGTTCCACCCGCTGCAATGCGCGCTGGCCCCAAGCACGAGTCAAGTCCGGCTGCGCCAGCAGGCTGCGCAAACCGTCTGCCACGGCATCGACCGACGTGCCATCCACCCGCAGCCCCGTCTCGCCATGCAGGACCGCCGATCCCGTGCCGCCGGCCAGGCCGGCCAGGCTCGGTTTGCCGCAGGCAGCCGCCTCGATGAAGACCATGCCGAAGCCCTCGTTGTCGCCGTTGATCTCGCGGTTGGGCATGGCAAATATATCGCAGGCATTCTGCCAGCGTGGCAGATCCGCTTCCTTGACCGGGCCAATGCGATGGACCACGCCCGTCAGGCCGAGATCATGGATCAGCTCGTCGAGATAGTCGGCATCCTCGCCTATCCCGCCAATGACATAGCGCAGCGGCATCCCTTCGGCATGCAGTCGCCCCACGGCCCGGATCATCTGATCAAAACCCTTGCGACGCGACAGCCTGCCGACCGAGAACAGCAGTTTCTCGTCCGTGCCGATCCCCAGGCTCTCGCGCAACCCCGTGGTGTCCAGCCCCGGCCGGAATACCGAGACGTCGACACCGGGATAGATGAGCGTGATGCGCGCCGGATCGACGCCCATGCCCCGCAAGGTATCACGCGTATGGTCGCTGTTGGCAATGACCCGGTCGGCATGACGCAGGGCGAACCGCATCGCCCTGAATTTCCGGCCGTTCCCCCAGCTGGTGAGTTCTTCGCCATGGGCATAGATGGCCACCGGCCTGAACGTCAAGCGCGCCACCCCCCATGCCACCAACCCCTCCGGCAGCGCGCGGAAGGCATGCACAGCCTCGAAACGGTGCGTAAACCCCAACCGCAGCGACCGGAGGAAAAAACGGGCATACATCGCGAGCGACTCGGGACGCAGCCAGGCCACACGCCTGAGGCTCAGACGATGAATGGTATTGGGATGCGTCGCGTCCACAGCCGCCGCGCCGGCCACATCGGCAGTGACGATATGGATTTCCTTGCCGCCGAGACGCCGGTACACCTCAGCGGCCCACACGGCTGTACCGCCCTTGGTCGGGAGAAAGAGTTCGGTGAGGACGAGCAGACGAGTCATGATGGGGAAGCGGGGCAGGCCGTATGGCGTCATCGGAACCTGCGGCGGTTATTTGTCGGTTTTGAAATTTCTGCGGAATTGGATTTGTCAATGCAGCATGCCTGAATGATAACGGCCCTGCCCGGAATCAGGCGATTTATGCCGCGACTTGGCCCCCTTCCATCTTGCACGCTGTCGAGAACCATCTTCACAACCCGCATTAATGTTGTCGCGTTATCGCTTGGCGAATGCGGTTCTTCAGTACTTTCCCTGCCAGGCTGAAGTGGTGCCAGTACAGTCCATTGACCGTTGAGTCGAAAAGATTGCGCCATGGAAAAGCCAAGTGATTCTGATATGCGTAATAGGCCTTGTTGAAATGTGCGCTTGCCAGGGAAGCCGTCGTCAATCGCTTGAGCAGGGGCGTGGCGGCAACCTCGTCCAGGTTCAAAAGTCCTTTGCGAATATGGATGATGGTGTCGATGAGACGTTGTTTTTCCTCCGGCCGGCTGAAATAACTCTGTCCTTCGCATCGCACGCGATAGCTGGGCGTCACGAGCAGGCCACACGTACAGCGAAGTGCCACCCGGTAATACCATTCCAGGTCCTCGAACCCTTTTCCGCTGTAGAACCCGACTTTCTGCAATTGGGTCCGCTTGATCGCCACCCGCTGAAACGCCATCGGGATACGCTCGAGCAATGCGCCGAACAACAGGTCGGAATGCAGGCGCAACACGCCTTCGGCCCTCTCCAGGCGCTCGCCCATTGCAGCGAGTACACGCGTCACTGCCTGCGCCTGATTGTGTCGGGTCCCCTCGGCATCGCTGCCGAAAGGTTCCACATTCACAAACAAACAATCCAGGTTCGCATCGTCCCGGAAAGCCGCATCGATCCGCGCCAACGCATCGGCACCGAGCAAATCGTCGTCGTCGAGAAAGAAAATCACATCGCCAGTCGCCGTCCGCATTCCCGCATTGCGGGCTGCCGAGGGTCCTTGCGCCGCCTCGTTCCGCAGCAGCCTGATGCGTCCTGCCCATTCTTTCTGTCGGGAATCGAACGTCACGGCGGGACAGGACCCATCGTCCACCACGATGACATCCCATTCGTCGAAGCGCTGAGCCTCGACACTGGCAATAGCCTCACGGAGCAATTCTGGACGATCGTGAGTCGTGATTACAACGGTGATCTGCATACCCTACCCATGTTATCCAGGGGCCTCGTTCAGACCAGACAAACCTTCCATCCGACTATTCTCAATGCCGGCCATGCACCTGCCTGCAAAACCAGCATACTCAACCGGTCAGCATCGACAGCACAGCACGCAGGCTCTGCCAGCCGGGGCGCGCGGCCAGCAGCGGCAACACGGCCCGGACGGCCGCGATACGCTGCCCGCTCTTGCTCAATGCACAGCCGAGGTTGTAGCGCGCGCCGTACATCCGGCCCGCCACCCCCTGCCTGACCGGTGTCGGAAAACGTTCGGCCAGCCGCATCAGGTCGGACAACGTGCGCACATTTTCACGCTGCGCTGCCACCGGATTGCGGCGCGTGGCGCTGCCGCCATGTATCACGTACACGCCGAGGCTTTCGCAGATTACGCCGATACGATGACTATTGGCCACCAGCCGGGTCAGAAAATGGACATCCTCGCAGACCTTGAATCCGGTCGGGTAACCGCCCAGTTCGATGAACCGGGCGCGTGGAACCGACAGCGTGTGCGTATCGCCGAAATGATCGGCCACGAAAGCCGTGATTTCTGCGGGCGTGTCCATCACCACACGCACCGCTCCGGCTGCCTTGGCTTGTATCAGCCGCCCCGATTCGTGCTGCGCCATCGACGTACCGAGCAGCTTCCCGTCCGTATCGCGATACTCATAGTCGCCCGTCAGGCAATCCAGCGTCGCGTCCTCGGCAATCCATGCCGCATGGAGCTCGACGCGACCGGGCGCATACCAGTCGTCGGCGTCGAGAAACGCCAGCCAATCGCCTGTGGCGGCAGCGGCGCCGGCATTGCGCGCTACCGATACGCCGCTGTTGGGCTGCTGGATCAAACGCACCCCCTCGCCGAACCGGCGCGCGACATCGGCCGTGGCATCGGTCGAGCCGTCATCCACCACGATGATTTCATGTATCGGCCAGCTTTGCGCACGCACCGACTCGATGGCGCGCGCCAGGGTATCGGCTGCGTTGAATGCGGGAATGATGACCGAGAAACGCGGGCTCATGCCGAACGTCCCAGCCAGGCCAGCGGCAGCGCCAGGCCGCTTAGCCGGGCCATCCGGCGAAAGCGCGGCACCTCGTCCAGCCGAATGCGCCAGACGGCAAGGCGACGACGCAACCGGCCTTCGATCCAGGCCGGATCCCGTTTTTCGATCGCATGTGCCAGTTCAAGCGGAGTGAGAAAGCGCACGTTCGGGCAGGCGGCCAAGGCTGCATGCAATCCCGCTTCGAGTGCCGCAAGACCGGCATCCGCTGCCTGTAGGAAATTGAAGCGATGGGTTTCCACCAGACATGCCCGCCCCTGCCGGGTACGTGCCTTGAGCCCATCCGCCAGCCGTTGCGGCAAATGCCCCAGGGAGGGTTCGAAATACACATCGCGTACCAGATAGGTTTGCCCGGTCCGTGAGCGCTCGCCGGACAACATCGACGCATCCACGCATCCCGGCCGGCCCACGGCATCCCGACACGTGGCGCGCTGGCCGGGTGTGATGACGACATCAATTCCCGACTGCGCCCACGCCGCCTCGACGGCTTCGCCCCAGATGAATGTCGTGGCGACCGCCACTTGCGGCAACCGGCCCAAAACAGCCTGATACGCTGCCGTCTCCGCGGCAACGGCTTGCTCGATCGCCACGGTCGGCAGTGCACGCGAGGGCAGATCCGAGGCATCGACCCAGCGGCTCTGCAAGGGGGACGGCAGCGCCTCGGTCGCGGCAGGTTCCGGCGCGGCGAGCCAGTCCCGTACCGCCGCTTCGTTCTGGGCCGCGGCCAGCAGGGCCGGCGGCCAGTAGTGGCACTGGCCATGCAACTGCGGGGCAAACACCCCGGCCTCGATGCCTGTCTGCATCGCCACACGCACCGCCTCGAAGCGCTCGTCAGCGAGCGTCAAGGCGTGATATTCCGTAAAACGGCTCGCTGCGATGCGGGCCCCATCCGGTACCTCCAGCACGACACCCAATGTCATAACGGCCGGACGGCCGTTGCGGTCGCGTATGCGCTGCAACAGGCCCGACAGGCGGGTCAATGCATCCGCCTGGGACAATGGTCCTGCACCCCAGTCGTCGCTTTCGACGATGAGCACGGGATGACGCAGCACCGGTTCGCGCCAGCGTGCGACGAGCGGACCGGAGAATGCCAGCAGCACCCCTGCCCATAGCAGCATCACCATCGCCAGGAGCAGTGCCAGTACAGTCATCGATACCCCATCTCCGCCGCCACGTCAGCCACCTGCGGCAACACCCGTTCGATCTTGTCCCGGTTGCGGCCATCCTTCCATTTGTCCAGGCGGATTTCGGAAAACGCGTTGTAGGGAATGTCGAGCACCTCGGCGCAGTGCGCCTGCAGATGCGAATCGAAGGCCAGGCCACAGCCTTCGAATACCTGGCGGAAGGTGGCGACCGGGTCGCGCAGGAAATCCTCGTAGAACACCTCGACCCACTGTCCGGCAGGAATGCCGGCCTTGGCATCGAGGATGGCCCGGTTGACCGCGGCATACTGAAAGGCGGCGACCTCTTCGACCGGTGCGTTCACGTAATGGCGCCAGCCCTCGGAAAGAAAGAAACACCATTGCGTCAATTGCCCGCCCTCCACACCCACGCGCGCCGGCAGGTCGTTCGACCAGGTGGCGAATTCGTCGGGCTTGCGCCAGCCTTCGATCAGCGAATTGAGGTTGTCGCCCGGGCTGCGCTTGACGAAAACGAACACGGCGTCGGGAAACAGTGCCCGCAGATACGCGACGCACAGCCCGTTCTGATTGTTCTTGTCGACCCAGCGATGATGGCCGGTCCAGCTGTAGAAGTAGCGGCTGACGTCGTCGCGTTCGGCTGCGCTGGCATCCATCGCATCGAGCGCGTGCGTGTTCCAGTCCTTGTCGGCCAGAGGATGCAGGTCTGTCCAGTAATCATGGGTCTCGCGTTGCAGACTGCCGATCTCGCGCGACTCGGACAGCGTTTTGTAGACCAGCGTGGTCCCGGCCCGGGAGCAACCGATCACGATGATGGGTCGTTCCGCCGGCCGCGGCGAAAGCTGCCAGCGCATCCGGCGCAAGGCGCGACGCGTTCGCCGCGCATGGAATGCCAGCGTCTTGACCACCTTTTCAGCAAATTCACTCAAACTCATAGACTTTCTGTCGTTATCAAACGGAGTCCGATTACACCGCAACCGGGCATACAGGATTCGTGCCAATCGGCCAGCTCGTTTATATTGGCGGACATTATCCCGTATCACGCTGACACAACACACCATGGATGGCATTTTTGGCTGGCTGGGCGACCACGGCGCGCATCAGGACCTGATCCGACATATGAGGGGAGCAGCCAACCCGGCACCGGAAGGCCTGCTGCACGAACACAGCAGCCAGATGCTGGGGGTGGCCGCGTCTTCGCGCTTCGGCAAGGCCGACATCCACGTCGAAAACGGTCTCGCCGCCACACTGACGGGGCGCCCGGTCTTCCTCGACGAGGAGCTGGCCTTCATCGCCCGCGACCGCAATCCGGCCACCGCCGTAGCGCACGGCTGGATACGCCATGGTGAGACGCTGCCCACGCTGATGCACGGCAATTTCGCCTTTGCCGTGCTGGAACCGCTCAAGAAGAAAGCCTGCCTGGTTCTCGATCGTGTGGGGGCAGAGCGCCTCTGCTATGCATATCGGGGCGGCCATCTGGTGTTCGGCACCAGCGCACAGAACGCCAGCGCCCATCCCGCGATCGGGCGGGTCATCGACCCCCAGGCGATCTACGACTATCTGTATTTCCATACCATTCCGGCACCTCGCAGCCTCTATCAAGGCGTGCACAAACTGTTGCCGGGGCAAATGGTCACCTTGAAAAACGGTCAGCTCAGCACCGCATTTTACTGGCAGGCCGATTACACGCCGGTCGATGCCGGATTCGACGCCCATCGCAGCGATTTTCGAACCGTACTGGATGAGGCCGTACGTGATGTCGATGCCCCTTCCACGGCGGCGTTTCTGTCCGGCGGGACCGACAGCTCGACAGTTGTCGGCGCGCTCACCGCCGTACGCGGCGCACCGGTCGACACTTTTTCCATCGGCTTCGATGCCGACGGGTTCGACGAAATGGAATACGCACGCTGCGCGGCCGAGCGCTACGGCAGCCGCAGTCACGAGTATTACCTGAAGCCCGCCGACATCGTGACGGCGATTCCCGTCATCGCACGCGAGTACGACGAACCTTTCGGCAACGATTCGGCGGTACCGACCTATTTCTGCGCCAAGGCCGCACGTGAGGCGGGTTTCGAACACATGCTGGCAGGCGACGGCGGCGACGAGATCTTCGGCGGCAATGCGCGCTATGCCAAGCAGAAACTGTTCGAGAATTATTTTCGTCTGCCCGCGGCAATCCGGCGCGGCGTGGTAGAGCCGATCGCACACCTGCCCGGGCTGTCCGACCGCTTTCCCCTGGCCAAGCTGAAAAGCTACGTACGGCAAGCCAACATGGGCCTGCCACTGCGCCTGGAAAGCTACAACTTCCTGCACCGTACCCCGCTCGACCAGATCCTTGCGCCGGATTTCATCCATGCCGTCGACCCTTCGACAGCAGACGCCGCGCTCACCGAAGTCTATGAACGTACTGCCTCCGACCATTACATCAATCGCATGATGCATCTGGATCTGAAGTTCACCCTGGCCGACAACGACCTGCGCAAGGTGGGCACGATGACCGAAGCGGCCGGCATCGAAGTGCACTATCCGCTGCTCGACGACCGCATGGTCGCCTTCGCCAACCATCTGCCGGTCGACTACAAGGTGCGCGGCCAGATGCTGCGCTGGTTCTTCAAGGAGGCCCTGCGCGATCTGCTGCCCGAGAAGATCATCAACAAGAGCAAGCACGGCTTCGGCCTGCCGTTCGGCGTGTGGAGCACCCAATATGCACCGCTCGGCGACCTCGTCGGCGACAGCCTCGCGGACTTCAAGCAGCGCGGCTGGATCCAGCCGGCCTATCTGGACCATATGCTGGCCATGCAACGCGGACCGTACGCCAGCTACTACGGCGTGATGATCTGGGTGACCATGATGCTGGAGCAATGGCTGCAGGCGAACGAACACTGAAGCGAACGCCGGCCAGCAGACTCAGAAGTCGAAATAGATGAACTTCTGGCTGCTGCCGCCGAAGACGATGAGCGTCAGCGCCAGGCCTGCGTAGGCCGTGCCGCGCAGCGTGAAATGCAGTTGCCCCCAGCGCTGCAGACCTTGTCTCAAGAACCGTTCGATGGACGGTTCCAACAAGGTGAGCAGCAGACAGCCCCACACCAGCAGCTGCACATAGCTGCGTACCGACGCGACCTCGGTCGTCTCTCCCAGCCCCAGCATTGCCGCGGTGATGATCCACGCATCGTGAAACGAGTGCGCCCGGAAGAACACCCAGCTGATCCACACCAGTGCAAGCGTCACCGGCCAGCCCAGCCAGGACAGTAGCCGTGCGCTGAAGGAATGCGACAGCACGCCCAACCGCGAATAAAGGTCGAGCAGCAGGCGATGCAGCACCAGATAACCGCCATGCAGGAACCCCCAGAACACGAAGGTCCAGGCGGCGCCGTGCCAGAGTCCGCCCAGCAGCATCGTGATCATCAGATTGGCCAGGTTGCGGGACTTGCCGCGCCGGTTGCCGCCGAGCGAGAAATACAGGTAGTCGCGCAGCCAGCGCGACAGGGTGATGTGCCAGCGCTGCCAGAATTCGCGGACGCTGCGGCTGGTATAGGGGTGGAGGAAGTTGCGCGGCAGGGTCACGCCGAACATCAGCGCCAGGCCGATGGCCATTTCGCTGTAGCCGGAAAAGTCGAAATAGATTTGCAGCGCAAATGAAGTCGTGGCGAGCCAGGCCAGGTAGAAGTCCAGCATGTCGGGGCGGCTGAACAAGTCGTCGGTCAGGAGCGAGAGATTGTCGGCAAACAACACTTTCTTGACCAGGCCCACCATGAACACCAGTGCGCCCAGTTTGACGAACTCCGCCTTCAGCGGCTGCAGGGATTCCAGCTGTTCGACCAGCTCGGAGGCACGCAGGATGGGGCCGGCGATCATATGCGGGAAGAAGGTCACATACAGCCACCAGGCGCGAAAGGAAATGCGGTGCGTCCATTCGCCCCGGTAGACGTCGATCATCACCGACAGCATGTGGAAGGTATAGAAGCTGATGCCCAGCGGCAGCGCCCAGTCCGCCCAACCGGGCGGCGCGCCGCCCACAGGCAGATCGAACCAAGTGCCCAGCGTCCACAGGCTGTCCAATGCCATCCCGAGATATTTGACGACCCCCAGAAAGCCCAGGTTCAGCACCAGGCCCGTCACCAGCAGCCGCTTGCTGCGGGTAGCCGACAGACCCGAGTAGATCAAGTAATTGAGGCTGACCGACATCGCCAGTAGGATGAGATAGACCGGTTTCCAGGACGCATAGAAAATCAGGCTGCCGACCAGGATGACGGCAGCACGCTCGCGATAATTGCGTGCGCCGGCGTAGAACATCAGCAGCACGGCAAAGAACAGCAGGAAAGTCGGTGAGCTGAACAACATGCCTATCGATCCTTCCAGGCGGCCAGCTGATGCCCCAGTTCGGCGCTGTAACGCTGCGCGCCCCGGTCGTTCAAATGGCCTGCGTTGACGAAGTCGTCAGGGCCGAAGCCGGTCGGCGTGGGCAACACGATCACGCCACGTTGCCGCAAGCGTGCCAGCAGTGCCCGATAGGAGGCGGCCTCGGGGCGGGGATCGACAAAGGCGGACAAGCGGTCGCGCAAGGGCGGCAGGGTGACGAACACCCGTACGCCGCGCGACTGCAGGAGATCGATCGCCTGCCATAAAAAACGTTCGACGGCCGGTGCCGGAGGATGCAAGGCCGCACCTTCCTGCTGTGCCACCTGACCCGCATTCTGGGCTGCGCCGAAACCCGCTCGATAGCCCGAATAGGCTGCTGCCGCCCCCCCGACCGGATCGAGCGAGCGCACACTGGCCTCGACGAATCGCAGCGCCTTGTCCGGTTCGCGCAACTGGCGAAGGTTGCCGCTGTACGACCACAGCCGCAGATGGCTTCCCAGCCAGTCGCGATAGCGGCCCGCATCCCACAGGGCGCGCCGGTCGGCAAGAAAGCTGACGTAACCGAGCGAATTGTCTTCCTGCAGGGCGCTTTCATCCAGGCCGAGCACCACGGTCTGAATCGCCGCTTTTCCCAGCAGGCCGCGATCGTCCAGGCGCCGGATTTCGCCGTGATACACGATGGCATTGGCGCCCGGCAAACCCAGGTTGAAGCCGCTCGGGACATGACCCAGCCAGGCCCGCTCCACTGTACGCGGATCGATACCGTTGTCCGTTCGGCTGTTGCCGATGAAGAGGATATGCGGTGGGTGGCGCTCGACCTCGAACAGCTTGTCGTAGGCTCGCCCCTGGGCAAAAACCGCACGGTAGCGGAACATCACGGCTTCACTGTGCAGGGCCAGTTCAACCAGGCCCGTCAGCAGAAACGCCAGCCAGAAGGCCCAGCCCAGCCCGGGCGGCAGGCGCAAGCGAATCCCCGGCACGGTCAGCCTCTGGGCCCGGTACTTTCCGGGCTGAACCGGCTCGACGGATGAGGCAGTTCACTACCCTGAACGCGGCCTTCGACAGGGACCACCTTTGCCAGTACGCCGGAAAACTTGGCGGCCAGCACCAGGATGATCATCAAATGGTAGGGCAGGTCGAAATGACTCATGCCCAGGAATGCGCCGGCCACCGCATAACCGATGAGGCTCACCTGGATCATGGCCGCAAGATCGGCTGCCCATTTTTGCTCGGGGTCATGCTTGCATCGCTTGATGATCTGCCGGGCACGGATCCAGGCCAGCAATCCTAGCAGCATGAACAAGGCGAATCCGATGAACCCCTGCTCCCCCATCATCTCGAAATAGATGCTGTGCACATCGTGGACATTCCAGGGGTCCGGGGCATATTGGCGGAATGTGGGCGGCCTGAACATATCAAAGCCGCCGCCCGTGATGCGAACCTTCGCCACATTGTATGCGGTGTGCCAGGCATTGATGCGGCCCTCCGCCGACTGGTCGGTCTGATAGGTCTTGATCGTATTCATCCGGTCATACCAGGCCTGCGGCATGATCGAGGCCATGATGGCCACGGCGATCAGCATGTAAAAGCCGGTGACGATCTTGTTGCGGCTTTTCATCCACAGGAACAGCCCCATCGCCACCATCGCCAGCATGCCGCCACGCGACTGGCTGCCGATGGCTGCTACGCCGGTCAGCACCATGGCGCTGGCCAGTCCGATCTTGACCCACTTGCGCGTTTCCTGCAGGTGGAGGTAGCGGATGAGCGGAATCGTCATCACCAGGGCGAGTGCCATTTCGTTGTTGCCGCCGACAAAGGTGCCGGTCGGCCCCTGCACGCGGTATACCCCGCCGTTGATGATGGTGAAGATCCCGCCCTTGACGCCGTAGAACCCGAACGACAATGCAATCACCCAGACCAGCCAGTGCAGCTTGTAGCGCTCGTTGATGATCAGCACCGTGAGCAGGACCATCAGCATGATCTTCCAGACCTTGTTCCACTGGAACCATGCCAGGTCAGGGTAGAACGCAAAGAAAGTGGTAAACAACATCCAGCCGGTAAGGATCAGCAGGACGATGACTTCGCGCGTCCACAGCATCTCCTTCTTTTCCTTCGACGCCATGAAGGCGAGGATGGTGACGCTACCGACGATCATCGAGAACGGCATGTTGTAGGCAAAACCCCACGCCAGCCGGTGCGGATTCATGTAGCCGAGCCACGACCACAGCAGGATGCCCAGCCAGGGACGTCTGAAGACGAAAGGCAATAGGCCGAAAATCAGGCCGGTGATGAACAGATCTCTCATGCGGGTTCGGCTTTCTGCGCGGCGGGCGGAATGATGGCGCCTGACCGATCCGTCATCAAGCCACCCGGAAAATATTGCGCCCTCGAGGTGTTGCAACAGAACGCGGCAGCGCTGGGCCAGGCTTGTGGCTTTATGGCCAGGGCACTCATCGGCCGACCTGCGCCAGTGCGCCATGCACGGGGACATGACTCACCACATAGCGATGCTTGCCGGACGCTTCCGGCGCGATCGCGTCCAGCAAACAGATATCGACGGCCAGCTTGGTGCCCAGACGCGCCTGCAGCCCCCGGATCACGGCTGCGCGCGCTTCGTCGTTCCAGCGCGTGTCCGGGACGACCTGTACTTCGAGCCGGTCTAGCGCATGCTGGATCAGCTTGAACTGCCCCACGCCCGGCACCGCGCGCAGCACATAGATCACCGCCAAGGCATGCATGATGCGGCCGTCGGCGGCAACGATGAAATCGGTCTGTCGCCCCACCACGGTATCCAGTACCGTGAGGCCGCGTCCGCTCGGGTCGTGCCGGCCCGAATGGCGCACCACGTCGCCGGTACGGTAGCGGATGAACGGTTGGGCGGCCGACACCAGGCTGGTGATCACGGCCTCGCCTTCCTCCACTGGATTGCCCGCCGCGTCGAGCACCTCGATCAGATGCGTTTCGCACATCTGCAGCAACACCCCATCTGGCGACTGCAAGGCCATCAGGCCGGCATCGCGCGCGCCGTATTCGACCGAGACCGGCACCCCGAACACCCGTTCGATCAGTTCGCGTTGATGCGGAAACAAGGGCTCGCCCGTGGTGCTGACCACGCGCAGTGCGGGCGGCCGGAGCCGCGTGCCGCGCGCCTCGGCATGCGCTGCGAGCAACGCCAGGCTGCTGGCATAGCCATAGATCGCTTTCGGGTTCCAGGCTCGCATGGCTTCCAAATACTCGTCCATGCACGCAGGCGACATGTCGAACGCATTCAGCAGCAGCTGGTTGACCAGCCGGTCGCGCAAGGTCTTGATGCGATCGGTCTTGCTCAGCTCCACCGGTGCGCCCCACAGATAGACTTCGCGCTCGCCGGGTTCCACGCCCCACCAGCGTCGCGCGCGCAATCGCCCGGCCGCATCCGCGGCCTGGCGTGCACGGCCGAAATGGAAAATCAGCGGCTCGCCGCTGGAGCCGCCCGTCGTATAGGGAAACACGCCGCCCGGCACGTCACGCCACACCAGCTGTTCGACGTTCTCGCGCGCATCGCGCTTGTCCATCGTCGGCAAGCGCGACAAATCGCTCGGCAACACCGCCCCCGCCCGAACGGTCTCGACCAGCCCGGCGGCATGCAGCCGGGACGCATGCCAGGGGCTGTGCGCCAGCGCGGTTTGCAACAGTACATTGAGATGCCCGGTCTGATAGTCCAGCATGTCGTCGCGCGACAGCCACTGGGTGCGCTCAAGTTCCTCCAGCATGGGAAACGTAGGCCGATGCATCGCCGCTTCCTGCAAGCGAAATACATTGCGGGCGAACCAGGCCGGCACGCTCATGTCCGACTCCGCAAAGACAATGCCTTGAAACGCGCCAACAGTTCGTCGCACAAGGCCGTGACGGCCGGCGAAATGTCCGGTGGACTGCGATGCCTGACCGAGCGCGCATGGATGCGCCCTGCGATGGCGGCATTGAATCCTGGCAATTCGAGGAAATCGTATACCGCCGCGACCTCGCGCATCGGGTTCTGCACCAGTGCTTCGTAGAACACCACACGCACACGGGGGTCCGCTGCCAACTGATGTTCGAAGAACAGCGCATTGCGATAGAACCACATGATCGCGGCGCCTTCCGCCTCGCTGGCGTCAGGGCGGTACAAGGCCATCAGCAGCTCACGGGTCGCCGGCGACATGCCGCGTCCGCGCCAGTCGCTCGTATCGCCGTGGGCCAGCCGATGCCACTGCGGCACGAAGTTTCCGAAAGAACGGATCGCCGAATTGACGCTGTCGCGCCAGTCGCGCACCACCCACAGGGTCTTGGCGGGACGGAACGTCGCCATCAAATGCGGAAGCTGGTCGAGTTCGCACAACGCCTTGATCACGAACACCGGCGCCGGGCTTGCCAACGCCAACTGGCGGATCACGGCAGGATCGCGCATCTCGTAACGTTCGAATGCGCGCGGATCGGTCTCGTGAAACACCTGGGTGGCCGCGCTGGCATCCAGCACGTCCATCAGGAGATTGGTCCCGGAGCGCTGCATGCCCGCCACGAAAACATGCTGGGCCACCGGGTGCGGACGCAGGCGCTGGCGCCATACCTTGGCGTGGCGCCACAGCGCATGTCGAATTCGTGTCGACATGCTGCGGGCATCATGGCCGGTCGCAGGCTTGGCGGCGCTCATTGCCCGGCCGCCGCCGGCGCAGACCGGACGGAAGAAGCTGGCGCAGCCAGCAGGGCATCGAATGCGCGCAGCAGTTGTGCCACACGCTTGTCCCACTGGTTGGCCTGCGCATAGTCGATGATCGCGGTGCGATCCCAATTCTTGTCGAGTGCGGCGTCCAAGGCCTGCTGCAGGGCCGCGGCGTCGCCGAACGGCACGATGCTGCCGAGCGCGTCACGGCAGACCACTTCCGCGTTGCCGCCCACATCGGTGGTCACGACGGGCAGGCCACAGGCCATGGCCTCGAGAAACACGTTCGCCCAGCCTTCGTTGCGGGTGGCCAGCACGAACACATCGGCAGCCGACAGCGGCCATTTGAGCGCGTCGGGCGGCAGCGTGCCAAGGAAATGTACGCGTCCGCTCAATCCCAGCCGGGCGACCTGCGCCTCGAGCTCGGCGCGCAGATCGCCTTCGCCGCCACCGCCGCCGACGATGAGGTAATGCAGATCCGGATGGCGCGCCATGAGCGGCGGCAGGCAATCGATGACGCGGTGCATGCCCTTGCGCTCGACCAGGCCGCCGACCGAAATCAGCACCTGCGCCCGGTCCGGCAAATCGAAGCGCGCGCGCGCGGCAACGCGATCGACGGGATGAAAAACATGGGTATCCACACCGTTGCCGACCACTTCGGTTTTGCTTGCGTCGACACCAAGATCCAGCGCCAGTTGGCGCAGCGAGCCGGATACCGAGAACACCCGCGCCGCCGCACCAAGCGCGCGTACCAGCTGGCGGCGCAAGACCGGATTGCGGCTATGCGGCACTTCGGTGCCGCGCAAGGTCAGGGTCACCGGCAAACCCAGCCAGCGCCCCAGCCGGGTCGCGGCATCGCCGTCCGGGTAGCCGAAATGCGCATCGATGAGCCGTGCGCCTTCGCGCCGCAGGCGCCGCATCAGAAAAAAGCAGCACAGCGCCATCGATGCGCCGTCGAGCCGACGCAACAGGCCGGGCAACGACAGGAAGCGCGGATGATAGACGCGGATGCCCTGCTGGATTTCCAGCGCCGGCGCCTGCGGGCGATAGCCGGGACGCAGCCGGCGGATCAGCGACTGCCCGGGAAACCACGCCTGCGGCGAGACGACGGCAAGCGGCCGCTGCTGCGCCACGCGAAACATGCGCTCGCGGATGAACAGCCCCGCAGCGGGGCGAGCCGCACTGGGGAACAGCGAACTGAACACGACCAGATCGAGGCGGCCCGCATCGGCGGTACATCCGTCAGCCAAGCGCTGCCTCCATCCCCGGTTTGACGAGGTTGCCGTATACGCTGCGATAGCGTGCCACGCTGGCGGGCCAGTTGCGTTCGGATTCCACGAATTGGCGGCCGTTGCGCTTCATGCCGTCCCAACCCTGCTCGTACTTCAGCAGCGCCACCACCTTGCTGGCAAGATCGCCGGCATGGCCAGCCCGGAACAGCACGCCGGTCTTGCCGTCCTGGATCAGTTCCTTGTGGCCGCCGACGTCGGAGGCCACCATCAACCGCCCCTGCGCCATCGCTTCCAGCGGCTTCAGCGGCGTGACCAGTTCGGTCAGGCGCATCGGGTGACGCGCATACACCAGCACGTCGATCAGATCGTAATAACGATTCACCTCGCCGTGCGGCACGCGCCCGGTGAAAATCACGCGGTCTTTCAGATCGAGCGCCATCACCTGCTGCTTCAGCGCCGCATCCTGCGGCCCGCCGCCGACCAGCAGCACTTTGACGTCGGGCATCTGCTTGAGAATCGTCGGCAAGGCGGCGATCAGCAGGTCCAGGCCTTCGTAGGCATAGAACGAGCCGATGAAGCCGAGCACGCGGCTGGTGCCGAGCCCCAGTTTCATTTTCAGTTCGGCATCCGGCTTGCCGCCGACAGCAAACTTGTCGATGTCGACCGCATTGGGAATCACCGTGATCTTGCCGGACGGAACGCCGCGCGCGGCAAGATCGCTGCGCAGGCCTTCGCAGATGACCGTCACCGCGTCGGCATGCTTGACGGCCCAGGTTTCCAGCGCCCGGGTGAGCCGGTAGCGCAGGCTGCCCTCTTTCGTGCTGCCGTGATCGACGGCGGCGTCTTCCCAGAAGGCGCGGATTTCATAGACTACTGGAATACCCAGCTTGCGGCCGACGCGGATCGCCGGCACCGCATCCAGCACCGGCGAATGCGCGTGGATCACGTCGGGTTGCAATTCCTTTGCCAGCGCCAGCAAGCGCTTTTCGATGGCTCCCATCACGGCGAACGGGTCGCCCCCCGGCAGGTGCGCCAGCAGCCCCGTCGGCTTCGGCGTGCGATAGAAATGCAGGCCGTCAGCATCCTCTTCCATCACCGTGCAATCGATCTGCTTGGGGCCGGACAGATGGTAGGTCTCCCAGCCCATTTTTCGCTGGTTGCGCAGAATTGCCGCGCTGCGGAAGGTATAGCCGGAATGCAGCGGCAGGGTATGGTCGAACACGTGGAGGATCTTCATGCCGCTTGCCGCTCGCCCTCGAATACGCTCTGGCCACCCATGTCCAGCACCTGCCCCAGGAAGGCATCGAACATCAGTACCGTCCACAGGATCACCGAATAGTCGCGCCGGCCGGACTGGTGCGCCTCGACCACTTCGCGCAGATAGTCCTGATTGAACAGGCCGGTGGACGCCAGCCGTTCGCCGAGCACCACACTGCGGATGGTAGCGGCCAGCGGGCCGCGGAACCAGGCGGCCAGCGGCACCGAGAAGCCCATCTTCTTGCGATACAGCACATCGTGCGGCAGATAGGGCTCCATCGATTTCTTCAGCAGGTATTTGCCTTCGGTACCGTGCAGTTTCAGGTCGACCGGCAGGCCCGACACCCAGCCCATCAGTTCGTGGTCGAGCAGTGGCTCGCGTACCTCGAGCGCATGCGCCATGCTGGCGCGGTCGACCTTGGTGAGGATGTCGCCGACCAGATAGGTCTTCATGTCGAGATACTGTACCAGCGACAGTGGATCGTCGGTGGGCGCGACCGCCGCATGGCGACGCAGCACGTCCACCGCCTGGTAGCCTTGTAGCTCGCGCTTGAAGGACGGCGAGAACAGCTGTTTTCGTTGTGCATCCGACAGTAGCGAGACGCCGTGGAAATAGCCTTCGACGGTATCGCGCGCCAGCGCCTCGAAGGTCGTCTTGGCGCGGAAGACCTTGGGCGCCCAGTCGGCCTTGGGATACAGGCGGCCCAACGCGCCGAACAGTGGGCGGCGCAGCATCAGCGGCATCGCCGCACGCATGCGTTCCTCATAACGGAACCAGCGATAGCGCCGGTAGCCGGCGAAGTGTTCGTCGCCGCCGTCGCCCGACAAGGCAACCTTCACGTGCTTGCGCGCGAGTTCGCACACCCGGTAGGTCGGCAGCGCGGACGAGTCGGCATACGGTTCGTCATACACCTGGGCAAGCTTGTCGACCAGGCTGAAATCGTTGGAGGCGACGGTTTCGACATGGTGGTGCGTGCGGTAACGATCGGCAACCTGCTGGGCGAATTCGATTTCGTTGAACGCGGGGTCGTCGAAGCCGATCGAGCAGGTGTTCACCGGCGTGGCGGACTGGGTCGCCATCATCGCCACCACCGCGCTGGAATCGACGCCGCCCGACAGGAAGGCGCCCAACGGCACGTCGGCAATCATGCGCAGGCGGATCGATTCCTTCATGCGTGCCACCAGTTCATCCATCGCGTCCGCTTCGTCCTTCACCGCCACCGGCGTGAAGGGCATGTCCCAGTACTGCTTCGGCAGCGCGCGTGCCTGACCGCGTTTGAGGGTGAGCGTGAAACCGGGCGGCAGTTTGTACGCCCGCTTGAAAATGGTACGCGGCTCCGGCACGTAGCCGTAGGCGAAGTATTCCTCGACCGCCAACGGATCGATGTCCCGCGCCAGGCTGGGGTGCACCATCAGCGACTTCAGTTCCGAGCCGAAAATGAATTCGCCGGTTTCGAGGAAGGCGTAATACAGCGGCTTGACGCCGAAGCGGTCGCGCACGACGAACAGCGTTTCCTGCTTGCGGTCCCACAGCGCAAACGCAAACATGCCGCGAAAGCGTGCGACGCAGGCTTCGCCCCAGGCTTCCCAGGCATGGACGATGACTTCGGTATCGGAATGGGTGCGGAAGGTGTGGCCGAGCGCCTCCAGTTCGGGCACCAGTTCCTGGAAGTTGTAGATTTCACCGTTGAACACGACGACGACCGAGCCGTCCTCGTTGAACAGCGGCTGCTGGCCGGAGGACAGGTCGATGATGGACAAACGCCGATGCCCCAGTCCCACACCGGGCTCCAGATGCAGGCCGCCTTCGTCGGGGCCGCGATGGAACTGGGTTTCGTTCATGCGATGCAGCAGCTCGCGTGAAATCTCGTTCACGCCGCTGGTATCGAAAATGCCGGTAATGCCGCACATGCTAGTTATCTGTCCCTGTCGATTTATCGGGTAGTTCGACGGCCGCTCAGCGTCCGGTCGTATACCGCGGCATACGCCTCGGCCATCGCCGGAATGCTGTAGCGCTGCTCGGCCTGCCGCCGGGCGTTGCCGCCCTGCCGCGCGATGCGCGCCGGCGCCTCCGGACCGCCAAGATAACCCAGCAAGGCCTGTGCCATATTCTCCGCGTCACCGGCCGGCACCAACCGTCCGGTGACGCCGTCTTCCACCAGCTCGACGTTGCCGCCCACTGCAGTGGCGACCACCGGCAGCCCGCTCGCCAAGGCCTCGAGTATGGTATTGGAGATGCCCTCGTTTTTCGACGGCAACACGAACACGTCGAATGCCTGCATCAGTGTCGCGATGTCATGGCGTTCACCCGGCAACCAGGCCAGATGCGCCATTCCTGCCTGCGCCAGCAATTCCATGCAAGCCGCACGTGCGGGCCCTTCGCCGACGATGACCAGCCGCGCCTCCACGGCCAGTTCGGGAGACTGACGGAGCGCCTGGATAAAGGCGCGCGTGAGCATGGGATAGTCCTTGACCTCGACCATTCGACCGACCGACCCGAAGACCGTGCTGTCGGCGTCGGCGAATCCGGGCGGCAGAACCGCCGGCCGCGCACCGGCACGCGGGTGGAATTTCACGCTGTCGACGCCATTGTAGATCTGGTTCAGCTTGCTCGGCGACACCCCGACAGTCTGGCGTAGCCAGCTTTCAAGATCACGGCTGACCGCAATGTAATTCGACACGAACGCCCTGGCGGCACGGCGCAGCAGATTGTATTTCCAGTTGCGGCCATGCAGGTCGAACACGTCGCGCCCATGCTCGCCATGGACGGTGGCGTGCACGCCGGCGGCAGCGGCGACGAATTGCGCTTCCAGCGCGGCCAGATTGCGGGTGTGCACCAGATCCGGTTTGAGCTGGTGCAGCAGTCGCCACAGCCGCACGGTCCAGCCGAGGCCATGCCCCGGCGCACGGTGCAGCGCATGGAACTCGACCGGCTGCGCCGTGATGCGTTGGCGAAAATCGCTGTAGTCGGTGAGCGCAACCACGGTATGCCGGTAGCGCTGCGGCGGCAGGGTATTGAACAGGTTGATCATGCCGTTCTCCATGCCGCCGGTATCGAAACGGTGGACGATATGCACGATGTGTGCGGTCACTGCCCGTCGACCTGGTCGAGCCCGCGGGCGATGGCAGGCTCCATGTCCGCCGCAAAGCGTGCCAGGGTGGCGGTCGCCGCCTTGAAATCGGCATTCTGGTACGGCGTGGCGATCAGCACCGACAGGCCGTCGTCGCGTACCAGCCTGGCCCGGTCAAACGCAAGGATCAGCTTGGCGAGATAGTCGTTGACGACGGAGTGCTGATCAATCAGGTTCCATTGCCACACCAGCAGGCGCTGGCCGTTACTCCCGCGCATCTTGGCCTGTCGCACCTGCCGCGCGATTCCGTCGATCCGTACGGTGACGATCGTTTCGCCGACGTTCGACCAGGCCGGGTCCTTCTGCTTGATCATGTAATTCTGCGAGTTGATGAGCTCGGCGCCCTGCCGCTGGGTTACGTAGTAATTCAGTTCCAGCATCACGTCATGTCCCGCCTGCGTATAGGACTGGCGCAGCTGGCGGTCGGCCCCGATCCAGTGCGGCATCCAGGTCGTGAAGGCCTCGCCGGGTTGCCAGCCGCCGGCCGCTTCGACCTGCAATGCCGGCATGTCGGGCAACGGACGTGACTCGATCCAATGTGCATACATCGGCCACAGGCCGGCCACCCCCAGCGCGAGGAGGGCCGCCGGCAGGATCGACCGCGACGCCATGCCTGTTCCTCCTGTCTCCGCCGGCGCGACAGGCTGCGGCGAAGCAGGCTCCATCTGGTCGTCTTCGCGCCAGAAACCGCCGATCCAGAACAGCAGCATCATGACGATGCCGAAGAACACCCAACCGTAGATGTAGTGGTCGACGCCGAGCGCCAGCTTCATGTCGGACAGGTGGGCGATCATCACGATCATGAAGGCCCGCCCGCTGTTGGCGAAGACCGGAACGATCATCGCCGCAATGGAGAATAGCAGGCGTCGCTTCCATGAGCGGTAGGTGAGGTAGGCGTACAGCACACCGAGCGTCACCGAGGCGATCAGGTAACGCAAACCGGAGCAACCTTCCACTACCGACCAGTCGCCGCTGGGGATACTGAAGAACGTGCCCTCACGGTACACCGGAATGCCGGTGGCCTGCAGCATCGAGACGGTGAAATCGGCGGTCACGCCCATCAAGGGCTGGATCAGGAACTCGCCCATCGGGACCGCGAAGAAAAGGAACATCAGCGGGAAAAATGCCGCCCGCACGAATGCCGCGCCGAGCAGGGTCCATACCGCGGCGATCAGCATGGCGATGAATGCGAGTTGCGCGACGACATTGACGCTTCCGGCGTCGGCCAGCAGCCAGCCGACGCCGGCGGCCGCCAGCAGATACAGGCCGCGCAGGTCGGCGCGCGGCCGGATTCGCGCCAGTTCGTCGCGCTTGCGCCAGATGAGCCAGATACTGATGGGAACGATCAGATAGCCGTGGGCAAAGGTCTCCGAGCGCGCCCACACTTCTTCCATCGAGAGGAAGGTCGGCCAGAAGATGGCGGTCAGGAGCAGCAGGACGCCGATCGTCACACCAGCGGGCAGCCACCAGCCTCTCGGCGTGGTCACGGGAAGGGTCTCAGGCAGGGCACTCATGCGGGGCATGTCTCCAGGGCAGAGGATGCGGCAGGCGCCGCATCGAACAGGGCATCGATCATCGACAGATTGCGCGTCCAGTCGTAATGGGACAGGATGCAGGCGCGCGCCGGGGCGCTGGTGGTTCGCGCCTGCAATTGCGCAATGACGGCACCCGCCAGGCCGGCTTCGTCCTGTGCCAGCAGGAAGTCGCGTCCTGCCTCGGCACGGATGCCTTCCGCCGCCTGCGCGGTGACCACCACCGGACGTGCCATCGCCATCGCCTCCAGCACCTTGTTCTGGATACCGCGCGCAATCCGCAAGGGCGCCACGGCGCACGCCGCGTGCGCCAGATAGGGCCGCACATCGGGTACGCTGCCGGTGACGACGACGCCTGGCTGGCGCGCCAGCGCCAGGACGGCTTCCGTCGGCCGGCTGCCGACGATGGTGAACTGAGCGGCCGGGACCGCCTCGCGGATGGCGGGAAACACCCGTTCCGCAAACCAGCTCACGGCGTCGACGTTCGGCCAGTAATCCATCGCACCGGTAAAGACGACACCCAATACGTCGGACGGATAGGGATTCGGATAGTCACGCGCCGGCGAGAAGTAATCGGCATCGACACCGTTCTCGAACGCACCGATCTTGTGGCGCGCTTGCGGAACCCGGCGCTGGAGCAGTGCCGCCTCGTCGCACGACACCAGCAGCGTGGCATCGAAATCCTGCGCCACCTGCGTCTCCCATGCCGCCAGCCTGCGGCCTTCGCGCGCATAGAGCCAGGACATGGGCCAGCGCTGCGTCGGGGCGTACTGGCTCCACTTGTCGGAGTCGACGTCAACCATGTCGAGCACGCGGCGGGACAGCTTCGCCGGCATGAACTGCGCCATCGCCGAGGAAAACGCCAGGCCACGCGTCGCCTTTCCGGAGTCGGCCAGATCGGCGGCCCAGTGTTTGAGCTCGCGGCTGCGATAGTAAGGCAGCGTCAGCGCCTGGCCGGTCAACAGTCCGGCCAGGCTCGCCAATTTGGCGCGGCGTGGTTTCAGCGGCAACAGCTTGACCGAGGCGCAATAGGGCTTCAATGCATCGGCATACTGCCAGTCGTCGGGATCGTCGACGAAGGCGCCGAGGTGGACAGCGTAACGCGCGCCCAGATGCCGCAACAGATGGAACGAGCGGATCTTGTCGCCTTTGTTGGGCGGGAACGGGATGCGATGTGCAAGAAACAGCAGCCCTTCTTTCACGCTCACCCCAGATTCTTGACGATGTGCGGCCCGATGACATTGGCGAGCGCCAGCGGCATTTTCTTCCAGGCCTGGATGAAGAGGCGGTATTTGGGATTGAGCGGATTGATCTCGGGAACGTCGCTGTCGGTTACCAGGAAGTACTCGTAATACAGCGGCGTCGGCTCGAAGCCCCAGTTCTTCTTGAAGTCGAACGAACCGGTGCCGCGCTTGCTGCGGCCGAAGTCGAACACCTTGAGGCCGCGCTCGCAGGCACGGCGCATCAATTCCCAGTACATGAAATCGTTGCCGGCCACCGCGCGCGCGGCGTCCACGCCCCCGCCGTAATACGGCAACACTTCGTCGCGGAAATAGAACGACATCACGCTGGCGATGACCTGCCCTTCCAGCGTGATGGTGAGTACCTCGCAATCGTCACTGAACTCCTCCTTCAACAAGCGGAAGAATTTGCGCGAAAACACCGGTGTGCCCAGGCGGTGCACGCTCGCCGAATACGCCTGGAAGAATCGCGTGGTGTCGCTGTCGATTTCGCCCACCAGGCCGGCCTTGATGCCTTTACGCACCATCGCGCGCTGCTTGCGTGGGATGGCATTCATATTGGCCTCGACGTCAGGTTCGATGGCTTTCTTGAAGGTGACGTACAGATCCTTGGTCGGCCAATGGGCATGCTGGGCCATCTGGTTGCGGTATTCGAGCGCGCCGACCTTGAGGCGTATGGCCAGGGCCTGTGCCGCCTCGTCGAGCGCGCGCCAGGCGGCGTCATGGTCGGCGAGGATGCCGCCATAGGCGCAGAACGGCAGCGAGCCCAGGCTGTGGCCGAACAGGTGGCTACGGATTTCGGCCAACGGCAGGACGCCAACGATCTCGCCGCCGCGTTCGGCGAGCATGAAATGCGTGCGGTGCCCGAAAGCGGCTTCGATCACGCGTTTCCAGCCGGCACGATGAAAGAACGTCGCATCCGGATGCGCATTCACGTAGGCATCCCACTGCGCGAGATCGCGTGCCTCCAGCGCGCGCACCGTGACATCGGTCGCCATCGTTTCAACCAGAAGGGGCTCGGATTGCATGTTCAATGTTTTGGCAGGAACACGCGGTCGACGCGGTCCCATTCGAAATCGGTGAGCAACTGGCGCAGTCTACCCGGCATGCGTTGCAGATTGACGTAATGGCGGAAGCGCGTCCTGGCCGACAGGCCGGACTGGCGCGGTTGTCCGGCGTCGATCTCCCACGGGTGGAAATAGAACATGCAGGGCGCGCGATCCTCCGTGTTGACGCGATTCAGCATCCAGCGCGACATCGAATACGGCAACAGGCGGAACCAGCCGCCACCGGCTGCAGGCCAGTTGCGCCCCATCAGCGGCACCGTGGTAGGCGGCAGTTCGAGGATGCCGGCTTCACCATTAGGACGATGCGGGAAACGTGGCGCATCGGGCATGCCGTAATGGTCGTGGCGTACCGGATAGATGCTCGAGCTGTATACGTATCCTGCGTTTTCAAGTTCCTCGACCGCCCACCAGTTCTTCCGGTTGATGGAGAAACTCGGCGCACGGTAACCGCGGATGGCGACGCTACCGAGGTCTTCGAGAATATGCTTGGCCCGGGTGATGTCGGCGCGAAATTGCTCAGGGGTCAGGTCGCTCGCGCGCTGGTGGCCGTAGCCGTGACTGGCGAGTTCGTGGCCGTTGTCGACGATACGGCGCACCACCTGCGGGTAGCGCTCGGCGATCCAGCCGAGCGTGAAGAAAGTCGCCTTGGCGTTCGTCTCGTCGAGCAGGCCGAGGATCAGGTCGACATTACGCTCGACCCGGCATGGCAGCGTGTCCCAGTCTTCGCGCCGGATATGCGGAGCGAATGCCGACACCTGGAAATAGTCCTCGACATCGATCGACATCGCGTTTTTGATGCGTTCGGCCATTACGCAATCCTCGTCCCCGACAGGGCATGAACCCCTTTCGGCATGGGCAGCCAGTCCTTCAGCTTGTACGCAATGCGCATCGCCGCGCGGCCGTCCCAGTACTCGGGAATGCGGCCGGCCTTGCCGCCGCCCGCCATCACCTCGGCGAACGCGCGACGGATGGCCTCGGGATGCGGGCCGACAAGCGTGTTGGTTCCTTCGTCGAGCGTGATCGGTCGCTCGGTGTTCTCGCGCAGCGTGAGGCACGGCACGCCCAGCGCCGTGGTTTCCTCCTGGATGCCGCCGGAGTCGGTCAGCACCAGCTTGGCGTCGCGCATCAGGCCGAGCATTTCCAGGTAGCCCACGGGCGGCAGGATGAGCAGGCCGTGGAGCTTGGCGGTGAAGCCGAATTTCTCGATGTTGCCGCGCGTGCGCGGATGCAGCGGCATCACCACCGGCAAAGTACGGTTGATTTCGCCGACCACATCCAGCAGCGCGGCGAGCGTCGCCGCATCGTCCACATTGGACGGCCGGTGCAGCGTCAACACCGCATACTGCGGCAGCGTAGCGCCCAGGGTCCGGACGCTCGGCACGGCCTGTTCGAGATTGCGATACAGGGTATCGATCATCACGTTGCCGACGAACTCGACGCGCGCGGGATTGATCCCTTCGCGCTGCAGGTTGGCCAGTGCGCTGCGCTCGGTGGTGAACAACAGATCGGAAATCTGGTCGGTCAATACACGGTTGATTTCTTCCGGCATGCTGCGATCGTAGCTGCGCAGGCCGGCTTCGACATGGATCACGCGCACGCCGCGCTTGGCGGCCACCAGCGCACACGCGATGGTGGAATTGACGTCGCCCACCACCAACACGGCCTGCGGCTGCACACTTTCGAGCACGGGTTCGAAGCGTTTCATCACTTCAGCCGTTTGCACCGCATGGCTGCCCGACCCCACTTCCAGATGATGATCGGGCCGCGGGATGCCCAGGTCGGCGAAAAAACTGTCACTCATCGCCGCGTCATAATGCTGGCCGGTATGCAGCAATTGCGCGGCAATGCCGGTCTCGGCCAGAGCGGCCATCACCGGAGCGATCTTCATGAAATTGGGGCGTGCGCCTGCGACGCATAAAACCTGGGTCATGGCTGAGTCGTCAGTGCGAGGTATCAAGGTTGTCCGACGGCGCGTCTTCCTCTGCCGCCGCGTGGCGTTCGCTCACGGTGTAGAGAATCTTGCGCACGATGGGCAGAATGCGGTTGACCGAGCGTTCCAGCTGGTCGATGCGCTGCGTCAGCCGGGCACCATCTTCGCCATTCAGGCCGCCACCACCCTGGACATGATTGTTGACACCGGTTGTCCCGTGGAAATCCTGGTGTGCGACCTCGTTCTTCAGATCGGCAATCACCTCGGCCACTTCGGCCTCGCCAAAGTGGTTCTTCTCCTCGAGAAAGCCGAACAGCAGCAAGCGGTCGCAGGTGGTGTTGAGGCGCCGCGGAATGCCGCCGGTAAAACGGTGCAATTCGGCGAAGGCCTCGTCATCGAATCCCGGCGTGCCATGCCAGCCGACCGTACGCAGGCGGTGCTCGATGTAACCGCGCGTCTCGTCGGCATCGAGCGGCCCCAGATGGTAGGAGGCCACCACGCGCTGGCGTAGCTGCTGCATGTCCGGGCTTTGCAGAATGCCGCGGAATTCAGGCTGTCCCAGCAGGAAGGTCTGGATCAGCGAACGTTCGCTGGTCTGGAAATTGGACAGCATGCGCAGCTCTTCCACGGCGCGCGGTGTCAGGTTCTGCGCCTCGTCCACCACCAGCAGCGCGCGCTTGCCCTGGCGCGCGGCCGCGGCCAGAAAATCCTCCAGATTTTTCAGCAGTGCGGATTTGGTCAGGCCTTCGTGCTCCAGGCCGAACGATGCGGCCACGCTACGCAAGGTGTCCTCCGCATCCAGCTGGGTCGACACCAGCTGCGCCGCCACCAGATTGTGGGACTCGAGCTGACGGAACAGGTTACGTACCAGCGTGGTCTTGCCGGCACCGACCTCGCCGGTGATGACGATGAATCCCTCGCCCAGCGACAGGCCGTAATCCAAGTAGGCCATCGCCCGCTTGTGGCCCTTGGAGCCGAAGAAAAATCGCGGATCGGGATTGAGCTGGAACGGTTTGGCGCTAAAGCGGTAATAGTCTTCGTACATGGACAATCCGTTGTCTGAGTGGAGGCACGGCGCACGGAATAAAGCAACCGCTGTGCCATGCAGGCGGATCGGTCAGAAGCGCATGTTGACCGACGCCGTAAGGCTGTTTTCGTCAAAGCTACTGGTGGAATTGTTTGAATCCCGTTGCTGATGTCGAAGCGTCAACGAACTCGATAACTTGGGGTCGAATTGATGGCTCACGCCTATGCTCGCAGTGTAGAGTTTGTCATTACGAGCGATAGTCGTCGCAAAGCCAAGACCAAGGCCAGGCGGTACCAAGGTATTGGTGTATCCTAAATTAGCATTCAAGGTAGTATGCGGTTGCAGGCGATAACTGTAAGTTGCAATAACGCCTCGGGTTTCATCTTCGGGCATCCCCACAAGTTGTTGATATTGTCGACGCGTATCGAATACGTTAACTCCAAAATTGGATTTTCCCTTTGACCATGCCCCCCCTGCTCGCAGAGTTTTGCTAATAAAAATTCCATTAGCGAAACCAACTGACGTACTGCCTGGAGGTAACGACCCAATCAAAAGACAGCTTGTCCCATTTGGGGGCGGAAGCGTACCCATTGTTAACGCCAGGCCCTGATCACATATCCAATAGGAAATAGGTTCCGTATTTAGCAACAATTGGGAAATGTCACTCACGCCTTCGTTATAACTAGCTGTCCAAACGGAATAATGCGTACGGTAATCAAAATCAAAACCGTATGTTCGACCGAAATAACTTTCACCAAATGATGCATTCATGCTTGTGCGACGATTAGGTGCCCAGCCCATACCCACTGTCCAGGAGCCTCCACCAACCCCCGCACCCGGAGCGGCACTATATTTGTTGCTGTCATGGCCTACTGTGCCGAATACACGGATAGTGTGGCTAAGCCTATAACCCAAGCTCGCGCCATAGTGCTCAAACTGAGTATCCTCCCCCCCCTGTACTGTTGCATCTCGCAGCCGGTAATTCAGTCCCCATGAAAGCTCATTGAACTGGGTGCCGCTGTTTAAGGAAGCGTTGATTGAGTTTGAATTGATATTATTTGCCACGTTATTCTGAAACAAGGCACCTGACTGCGTATAGCGAACCTGCGCCCGTGCAAAGGTCCCCAGCCGCTGCTGGATGTAGGGGCTGATCGAGTAGGTGCCAACGGTGGTCCGGTTGCTGTTGTTGGTGGTGGCGTCGGCGGGCGACCCCAGCAGCGAGATCAACTGCTGCGAAATATTGGCGCTGCCGTCGATGAACAGGAAGTCCTGGACCAGTTCGGCTTTCCCAACCGCGTTGAGATTGTGATAGAAGTTGTCGCTCTGGTCGCCGCCGAAACGCTTCACGCCCGTCAGGCCGTATTGCAGACTGGCCTGCACCCGGCGCGAGCCTTCCGAGCGCAATGTGAAACCGGGTGTCGCGGTGAAGATCAAGGCGTCCTGCGTATTGCTCGAGCTCTGCTTGACGTTGTCGGTGTAGGTGGACGACGCATTCACATAGGGTCCGAAGCGCCAGTCGATGGCGTGGGCAGCCGGCGCGACGACCAGCGCCATGAGGACACCACACGCACCGGCACGGCGAATCGCCTTGTTCCGTGCCGCCGGCGCGCCGGGGCGGCGCTTACTTGCCGTAACTGCCATAGTAGCCATAGTAGTAGTCTGCGCCCGGGGTCGGCGTGGTCTTGTTCAGCAGCATGCCGACGACCTCGCACGATTGGATATGGCTCAAGGCTTCGCGTACCGCCTCCTGCGAGGTTTTTTCGGCTTCCACCACCATGACGATCTGGCCCATGTGCGTGGCAAGTACGCTCGACTCGCTGGTCGCCAGCAGCGGCGGCGAATCGAACAGGATGATACGGTCGGGGTACCGGTTGCCGATGTCCTCGATGAGACGTGTCATGGCGGCACTCGCCAGCAGTTCGGTCGCGCGCTTGTAGGTGCGGCCAGCAGGCAACACGGTCAGCTTGGCGATGTCGGTCTTGATCAGCACGTCGGACAATTTGAGATCCTTGTCCTGCAGCACGTCGAGCAGACCTTTGTCCGCATGGATGCCGAGGTATTCGGGTACGCGCGGCTTGGCGACGTCGGCGTCGATCAGCAGCACGGTGCGATCCATCTCCATCGCCATCGAGATCGCCAGGTTGATGGCGCAGAAGCTCTTGCCCTCGCCCGGCAGCGAACTGGTGACCATGATGAGGTTGCCGTTCTTGACGCGCGCAGTGCCCTGGCCAAACGCATTGGCGATGAGCGGCCGCTTGATGATACGAAACTCTTCGGCGATCTGGCTCTTTTCCGCATCCGGTGCGACCACGCCCATCCGATGCAAGCGCGCCAGGTTGATCGACTGCACCTGACTTCCGCCTTCCATCGCGAGGGTATCCGGTGCATTGAATATCGGTTCGACCGGTGTAGCCACAAAAGGCGCCGCATGGCTGCTACGTTGCTTGTTGAGCGCATTTTCGATCAGGCTGGCGTCGTGGCCGGGATCGCTCTGGGGAGCGGGATGCGGCGCGCCCGTGCCAATCTTGCCTGCTGCTTTTTCAATAATGCTCATGGTTTCTCCTAGCCGGCGCGCGACACGAGCAGTTGCAGGACCATCACCGCGCCATAGGCGGCAATCAGGCTACCCAGTGCTGCCAGATACGTCAGCAGGCCTTTGCGTTTGCGGCGACGGGTTTCGTCGGTTTCCACCCTGGACACGGCGCCCAGCAGCGGCAAACCGGTCAGTTCGCGCAGGACACGGCGATCGGTCACGGTACGGCGCAGCTGGCTCAACAGGAAGGCCACGGCAATGCCGGCACCGAGTCCGCCCAGCGTCACCAGTGAAAGCAGCAGCGGACGGTTCGGCCATGCCGGCTGGCTCGGCACGAAGGGCGGATCGATCACGCGGAAATCGACAGTGTCGGTCTTGCTCTCGACCTCGCCCGACATGGTGACCGACTCGCGGCGCTTGAGCAGGGCATCGTAGTTCTGCCGATACACGTCGTAGTCGCGCATCAGCTGCGTATATTCCTGTTCCACCTGCGGAATCATGTTGGACGCATTGCGCAACTCGGCATAACGGCGTTGATATTCCGCCACGCGTGCACGCAGAGAGGACACATTGGCGTCCGCTTCGGCGATGGAGAGCGTGAGCTGCTGATAAACCGGATTCTGAATCTTCGAGCCCGACGGGTCGGCCTTGTGCTTCGCCAGATCGGCCTTCTTCTCCGCTTCCAGTTTTTCGATCAGGCGCTTGGTCGCCTGGACATCGGGATGCAGGTCGGTGTATTGCAGGCGCATTTGATCCATCTGCTTTTGCAAAGCCTGGATACGGTCGTCGATCTCGCTGTTGGTCGCACCCGCTGCCGCCGCTGCAGTCAGCTCGGGTTCCTCGTCCGACAGCTGGCGCTTCAACTGGTCGCGGCGGTTGATCGCTTCCTGCTGGTCCAGCTGGGCCTGCCGCAACTGGGTGCTCACCTCGGCCAGCTTGGCGTAATAGTCGCCTCCCTGCCCCGGCATCATGCCGATATGTTTCTGCTTGAATTCCTTGAGCGCGTTCTCGGCGTCGGTCAGTTTCTGCTGATACTGCTGCAACTGCTCTTCGATGAAGCGCTGCGAACTGGAAATATCCTGGCGCGTCTTGCCGAGACTGGATTCCACGAAAATGGTCAGCAACGACTGCACGACCTTCTTGGCCAGTTCGCCGTTGGCATCCTGATAACTGATGGTGTAGAGATTCTCTCGCCCCGCATCGGCGATGGAAATCTTGCTCGCCAGGTCGTTCAACATCCGCTCGGTCTGTTCGGACGTCTTCGCCTTGACGTCCAGGTCGGTCATGCGCGCAACTTTTTCCAGCGTCGGTCGGCTTACCAGTTGACGCGTCATCAGCTTGATCTGCTGCTCGACGTTAGGCTCGGCCGCCAGTCCCGACAACAGCGGCTTCAACAGGGTTTGCGTATCCACATAGACGCGCGCCGACGCCTGGTAGCGGTCCGGGATCATCATCACCCAGGTCCAGCCGACGACGCATACCAGCCAGGCCGTCGCCACGCCCCACCAGCGACGGTGCCAGGCGGCTTTGGCATAGCCAAAAATTTGCTGCAACAATTGATCCATGTGGACGTTCCGCCATCAAGAAGCGCCGCCCAACGGCGGCGCAGACACGTTTTAGAACAGGCTTTCCGGCACGACCAGCACGTCACCCGGCCGCATGTCGACGTTGGCCGACGTATCGCCGCCGCGCAGCAGGTCGTCAAGTCGCACGCCCAGACGTTCCTGCTTGCCGTCCACAGTACGCAGGATGTAGGCCTTGTTGCCTGCTGCGAAATCGGTCAGTCCGCCCACCGAGATCATCAGGTCGATCAGGCTCATATGCTCGCGGTAGTTCAGCGCCTGCGGCTTGGCCGCTTCGCCCACGACACGGATCTGCTGATCGAACGGACCGATGCCGCCCGAGACGATGACGGTGACGATGGGTTCCTGGATGTATTTGCCGAGCGCCTTCTCGATATCGCGCGCCAGCTGGGTGGGGGTCTTGCCGGATGCCTGGATATCCTCGACCAGATTCATGGTCATCTTGCCGTCAGGACGGACCGGGAACGTTCCGGAGACTTCGGGATTGCGCCAGACGAAGACCTGGACCGAATCACCCGGGCCGATCAGGTAATTCCAGTTGTAACTTCCCGTCTGCGCAGGGGCGGGCGGATAGGTCGGCGTGCTGGAGCAGCCTGCCATGGCAGCGACGGCCAGCATGACGCCAGCACGCGCAAGATGCTTCTTGATCGTAAACATGTCCATCCTCCCTTATATGCCGTTAATCCGCTGGCATTATGCCAGAGCGGACTAGAAAACTGGTGTCAACGCAAAGACTGCTAGCAAGCCGCAGGCCAAATCGGAATTTCCCCGAAATCCCCACCACGCCGCGATTTACGCGCCACCCGCCATGGCTGGAGCGTCGGTTGCTCGACAGCGATGTCGTAAGTCTGTCGCCTGCCGCGCTATTATGCCAACATGAGCACGCGTGAAATCGACAGTCTAGACACCCTGCGCCAGCATATTCGAGATTTCGCGCTGGCACGCGCATGGGAGCGTTACCATACCCCCAAGAATCTGGCCATGGCGCTTTCCGTGGAAGCGGCGGAACTGCTCGAACCTTTCCAGTGGCTAACGGCAGAACAGAGCGGACAGTTGAGTCCGGAACAGCACGAAGCGGTACGCCAGGAAATCGCCGACGTGCTGATCTACCTGACCCGGCTGGCCGACCTGCTGGACATCGACCTGCTCGACGCCGCCGCCGACAAGCTGGCGATCAATGCACGCAAATACCCGGTCGACAAGGCGCATGGCAACGCGCTCAAATACTCAGCCTTCCAACCCGATCAAGACAACCCAGAATGACCAACCAGTACTACAAGCACCATGTTTTTTTCTGCACCAACCAGCGTGACGACGGCGCAAAATGCTGCGGCGCGTCCGGCGGGCAGCAGATGCGCGACTACCTGAAGAAAAAGGTCAAGCACGCTCATCTCAACGGCGAAGGCAAGTGTCGGATCAACAGCGCCGGCTGTCTCGACCGCTGCGACGAGGGCCCGCTGCTGGTCGTGTACCCGGAAGGCATCTGGTATACCTATGTGGATGAAGCCGATATCGACGAAATATTCGAGGCCCACCTCAAGCAGGGGCGTATTGTCGAGCGCTTGCAATTGAAGTGACGCGGCCGAGCGGAACGGCCAAATGAAGCGTTATAAGCTACGCATCCCGGTATCCGTAGGTAAGCTGGAAACCGTGATCGACGATCCCGAGACCGAACGCCGCGGCCTGCTGCTGGTCGCCCATCCGCACCCCTTGCATGGCGGCAGTCTCGACAACAAGGTGGTGACGACCCTGGCCAAGGCGGCCAACGAGGCCGGCTGGATCAGTGTACGCCCGAATTTCCGCGGCGTCGGCATGAGCGACGGCGAATTCGACGCTGGCGTCGGCGAAACCGAGGACCTGCTCGCGGTCGCCCGCTTCGTCGAAGCCAGCTACCCCGGCCTGCCGTGGGCATTGGCCGGTTTCTCGTTCGGCGCCTTCGTGCAGCATCGGCTGCGCCAGGAACTCCATGCAAAACGCCTGATCCTGGTCGCCCCGGCGGTCACCATGTACGAATTCGATCCGGTTCCACCCGACACAATTGTGATTTTTGGCGATGCCGACGAACTCATCCCGCCCACCGCGATCCGGCTGTGGGCCGAGCAGCAGCAGCTTGCGGTGAAAGCCATCCCCGACGCCGGGCATTTCTTCCATGGCAAGCTGAAGGAACTGAAGCAGGCGTTTCTGGAGGCCTGTCCATGCTGAAGGTACGCGGCCTGACAAAAAAATATGGCGATACCGAAGTGGTGCGCGGCCTCGACCTGACTGTGCGGCGCGGCGAGTGTTTCGGCC
Source organism: Thiobacillus denitrificans (assembly GCA_002343685.1). Lineage (GTDB taxonomy): Bacteria > Pseudomonadota > Gammaproteobacteria > Burkholderiales > Thiobacillaceae > Thiobacillus > Thiobacillus denitrificans_A. The sequence goes on from DDRS01000021.1 coordinate 95,407, forward strand.
TGCTCGGGCCCAACGGCGCCGGCAAGACCACCACGCTGCGCCTGCTGCTGGGCCTGATCGAGCCGGATGGCGGCAGCATCGAACTGGCCGGCATTGCAGTACCACAACGCGCGCGCGAGGCCCGCATGAAAGTCGGTGTGGTGCCGCAGATGGACAACCTCGACCCGGATTTTTCGGTACGCGAAAACCTGCTCGCCTACGGCCGTTATTTCGGCATGAGCAAGGCCGCCGTCGCGGCACGCGTGCCGGAGTTGCTCGATTTCGCTGGTCTCGCCAGCAAGGCCGACGCGCAGATCGCCCAACTGTCGGGCGGCATGAAACGACGCCTCACACTCGCCCGCGCACTGGTGCACGACCCCGACATCCTGTTTCTCGACGAGCCCACCACCGGACTCGATCCGCAGGCGCGCCATCTTATCTGGCAGGGCCTGCGGCGGCTGATCAACGCCGGCAAGACCATCGTGCTGACCACGCATTTCATGGACGAGGCCGAACGCCTCACCGACCGTCTCGCCATCCTCGACCACGGCCGCGTCGTGGCCGAAGGCGCACCCCGCGCGCTGATCGAAACGCATATCGAACCGGCAGTGGTCGAAGTGTTCGGCGAGGGTCTGGCCGATTGGACTGGCCAGCACGCGGCTAATCTATGCCAGCGCTTCGAGACCGTCGGCGAAACGCTGTTCTGCTACACCAGTACGCCCGACATCGTGATCGACGCACTCAGGCACGCTCCGGCCTTGCGTTACCTGCACCGCCCGTCAAACCTGGAAGACGTGTTCCTCAAGCTCACCGGGCGCGACTTGAGGGATTGAGCACATGAGCCATTTTTTCCACCTCCCCCATCTGTCGGGACGCTTCATTCCGGTATGGCAGCGCAACTATCTGGTGTGGAAGAAGCTCGCCATCCCGTCCATCCTCGGCAACCTGGCCGACCCGATGCTGTACATGCTCGGATTGGGCTACGGCCTCGGCAGCCTGCTGCCTGACGTCGGCGGCATGCCATACCTGACTTTCCTCGCTGCCGGCACCGTGGCCTACAGCACGATGAACGCAGCCACCTTCGAGGTGCTGTATTCGAGCTTCTCGCGCATGCACGTACAGCGCACCTGGGATGCGATCCTCAACGCGCCGATGACGCTCGACGACGTGATGCTGGGCGAACTGACCTGGGCCGCCTCCAAAAGCCTGCTCTCCGGCGTGGCGATCCTGGCGGTGATCTGGGGACTGGGGCTCTACGGGAACTTCTGGATGACGCTGTGGATCGTCCCCGTCGTCGCCCTGGTCGGCTTCTGCTTCGGCGGCATGGGATTGGTGATGAACGCGGTGTCGCCCAGCTACGACTTCTTTCTGTATTACTTCACGCTGGTGATCACGCCGATGGTGCTCTTGTGCGGGGTGTTCTTCCCCGTATCGCAACTGCCTGCGGCCGTGCAAGGCGTGTCCGCCTGGCTACCGCTCACCCACGCCATCGACCTCGCTCGACCGCTGGTCGTCGGCACCGTGCCAGACAACATCGCGCTGCACGTGATCGCGCTGCTGGTTTACGGCAGCCTCGGCTACATCGTCGCGCTGGCACTCACCCGCAGACGGCTCCTGAAATAAGCGGGTGTCGAAGCGCCGACGACCGCGTCGGCCCATGGACGCAACAGGCAACTGGAAAACGGCATGCCGCCCGGCTTGACGCGGGTTACGGTCCATTTGACCACGGGTACGGGAATTGCGAAGTCATTCGCAATTCCTCCCTCAGATCTTCGCCATGTCCCGCACACCCTCCGCTTCACGCGCCCGCACCCGTCGTATCGGTCTGCTTGGTCTGCTGCTCGCCACGGCACTCACGCCGGCCGGCATTCTGATAGGCACGGTCACCGCCGCTGCCCTGGTTGGGGGGCTGGCGCTCCACCTGGATCGCGCCAGACCCGCGCCGCCGGCTGCCATCGCGCCTCCCCTTGTCGCAAAGCAACGGCTGCAACCGCTCGCCATCGAACACAAGGGGGAAACTCTCTCGCTTGTCATGGCCGAGAGCGATTTTGCAGACGGCGGCAACCTGGACCCATTCATCCTCACCGGGCCGTCACCCGGCAATCCTGCCGGCAACGAGGCGGCGCCTGACCGTATGGAACACGGCATGCCGGGCCCAGACCGCGCGCCGGACGGCAAACCTGACAGAGCGCGTCCTTTGGCGCCGTCGCATCCACCATCGGGCGAACCCGCCGGCATCCCGCCCGGCGACGGATCCTTCTTTCCTGCAGGGAAGCCGCAAGGCAGCCCTGCCGTCCCGCCCCAGGCAAGCGGCCCCTCCAACCCACCTCCAGGCGGCCCGCACTCACCCGAGCATAACGGCCCGACCGGGGGACCCGATGCACCCGGGACCCCGACATCGCCCGACGATGCACCGGGCGGGAACATGCCGCCGAACCCGTTCCCAGTTGCCGATCCCGGTTCGTGGACGCCGCCCCAAACGGACACGCCCCTCGCCCCGCCGTCAGGCCAGCAAGCGGCGACCCAGCCTCATGCCGTACCGGAACCGTCGGTGATGGGATTGATGGCGCTCGGTATCGCCGCCCTGCTCTGGATGGGGCGCCGTCGGACGATGCCGTAGGGGACAGCCGGATTCTAGACGCCTGCCGCCTGCTGGTCGGCGTGGTAACTTGAACGCACCATCGGCCCACAGGCGGCGTGCTTGAAGCCCATTGCCAGCGCTTCCTGCTCGAACTGGGCGAAGCGTTCTGGGGTGACGAAGCGCAGCACTGGCAGATGATGCTGTGAAGGCTGCAGATATTGACCCAGCGTCAGCATGTCCACATCGTGTGCACGCAGATCGCGCATCACCTGCAGGATCTCGTCGTCGTCCTCGCCCAGCCCCAGCATGAGGCCGGATTTGGTCGGGATGTCTGGATGGCGTGCCTTGAAATCCTGGAGCAATTTCAGCGAATGCGCATAATCCGCACCGGGACGCGCCGCCTTGTACAGGCGCGGCACGGTTTCCAGATTGTGGTTCATCACGTCGGGCGGGGCGGTGGCGAGCATGTCGAGCGCCTTGTCGAGCCGCCCGCGGAAATCCGGGGTCAGGATCTCGATCCGCGTCGACGGCGAAGACTCACGCACGGCAGCGATGCACTGCGCAAAATGTTCGGCGCCGCCATCGCGCAAATCGTCGCGGTCGACACTGGTGATCACTACGTATTTCAATGCCATCAGCGCAATCGTATCGGCCAGATGGCGCGGTTCGTCAACGTCTGGCGGCAGTGGCGTACCATGGCCGACGTCACAGAAAGGACAGCGCCGCGTGCACAAGTCGCCGAGGATCATGAAGGTGGCGGTGCCATGGCCGAAGCATTCGCCCAGGTTGGGGCACGAGGCCTCTTCGCACACCGTGTGCAGCTTCGCCTCGCGCAGGATGCCCTTCAGCCGGGCCACGTTGGGCACGTTGGGCGACTTGGCGCGGATCCAGGACGGCAGCCGCATCCTGGGTTGCGGCACGATCTTGATCGGGATGCGCGCGGTCTTGGCTGCGCCTTTGTGCTGGAGAGGGTCTGCCATGGTCTGAACATATCGGGAAATGCAATTCCCCGATTCTAGCCTATGCGTCCAACAACCCTGACCCTGCCGGCTGTATGGTGTGCACCATACCCGACTCGATCGGCAGTCTAGACTTCCACCCAGACCTGGCCGGCTTCTATTTTCACCGGATAGGTCCGGATCGGCTCGTCTGCGGGGTCGCAGGTGGGCTGACCGGTGGTGAGGTCGAAATAACTGCCGTGCAACGAGCACTTGATCTTGCCGTCCTTGATACAGCCCAGGTACAGCGAGTAATCCTCGTGGCTGCACATCTCGTCGACAACGTAATGGGTGCCGCCGGCATTGCATAGCAGCAGCCGCTTGCCGTCGACAAGGACGCGCTTCATCTCGGCGGGTTTGAGCTCGTCGGCGGCGGCGATGGCAATGTATTCGCCCATCACTTGACCCGTGTGACGGCCTTGCCGGAATCCAGCACGGCACGAATCTGCGCGGCTGCGTCGGCCACGCTGGCGGCCTTGCCGACGTGATGCAGGACAATCGAACCGGCCAGCACCAGCGAATCATAGGTCGCGCCCTTGTCGCCCTTGAGCGCCAGGATGCCCGCTTCGGCAGCGGCGTGCGCGGTGGCCTTGATGTCGATCGCGGCGACGATCTCGTCCTCGCCCGCTTCAGTGGCGACCGCGCCGGGCAGTGGCACCGCGCGTACCGGCTGATCGATGCCGAGCGCCACTGGATCGACCGTCGCTTCGATTTCGGCATCCCGATCGTGATAGTGGAAATATTTGCCTGCCTGACGCAGCGACGGGATCACCCCGCCTTCGACGCCACGCACGATGCAGGCAGTGTCGAAGCCGGCCTCGCGCGCGAGATCGGCATACACCGGCGGATAAGGCTTGTGTACGTAGCCTGTGACGAAATGGGTCAGCTTGCGGCCCTGTATGGGCTTGGATAGCACTTCCACCGTAGTCAGTACCTGGCGCTTGATCATCTGTGCACGCAGCGTGGTGAGGTTGTGCAGACCGGGATTGGATTGCGCCTGGTCGATGTAGGTCCAGCCGAGGGTGGGATCGGCCAACCGCGCGGCTGCCTCCGTTGGCGTCAGGTTCACCGGTACGCCCGCCGCTTCCAGCACGTGACGCGCCGTCACGCCATATTTGGGCCCGACCTTGTCGAGGCCGTGGCTGACGACGTGCACGCCGAATTCGGCCAGCAAGGGGCCCAGGAAAGGCGCGGCAGGCAGGCAACGGTTGTAGCCGTCATAAGGATCGCCGATGTCGATCACTTCGTCGACATCGGCCGTGACGCGGCGGGTGGTTTCGAGTACGGCATCGAGCACGCCGCGATTTTCCTCCTGCGTCTCGCGTTTCATGCGCAGGGCGATGAAATAGATGCCGACCTGAATCGGGTCGATCACGTTGTCGATGATGGCCTTGGTGCCCAGATGCGCCTCGGTGCGGCTGATGTTCTTGGACAGATCCGGACCGGTGGCGATGCGCTGGATGATCGAGCGCATCAGGAGCTTGGGGTCGGACGGCAGCGTGTCGGTGCTCATGAATAACTCCATTAGAAGTTATAAGAATACTTATAACCAAGTAAATCAGTCAAGAATAGATCGTGTCCCGCAGGCAGCGGACAAGCGCCTGTCCGGCTTCGGCCGGAGACAATTTCACGCCGAGATCGCGACATTGCGTCACCCGCATCCCCGCGTAGCCACACGGGTTGATAGCGGCGAACGGACGCATATCCATGTCGACGTTGAACGCCAGGCCATGATACGTGCAGCCATGTCTGACGCGCAGGCCGAGGGCGGCTATTTTCGCACCCTCGACATACACGCCTGGCGCGCCTCCCAGACGGGCGGATGCCACGCCCTGCTCCGCCAGGAGGTTGATCACGGCCTGTTCCAGGCGTGTCACCAGCTCGCGGATGCCGTAGCCACGCCGCCGCAGGTCGATCAGCACGTAGACCACGACTTGTCCCGGCCCGTGATAGGTAATCTGCCCGCCGCGGTCGATCGGCACGACGGGAATGTCGGTCGCGGCGATCAGGTGCTCCGGCTTGCCGGCCTGACCCTGCGTGTAGACGGGTGAATGTTCAAGCAGCCAGATTTCGTCCGCAGCATCGGGCGCACGACGTGCGGTGAAAATCTGCATCGCTCGCCAGGTCGAAATATAGTCGACCTGCCCCAGGTCCCGGATCAGCACCTGACCGTCGGTCCCGCACCGCTCCTTCAGGGCGCCCCCCTTTGAATCCCGGTCTCTGGCAATCACAGGGCCATCTTCACCCACGGATGGGCGGTGATTTCTCGATACAGCGCATCGAGCTGGGCTTTCGAGGTGGCGCGCACCACGCAGGTCACCGACAGGTAGTTGCCGCTGCTGGATACGCGCATCTCGACGGTCTCGGCCTTGAAATCTGGCGCATGCCTCAGCACCAGTTCGACCATGGTCTGCGCAAAATCGTCGCGGCGTTCACCCATGATCTTGATGGGGAAGTCGGTGGGGAATTGCAGCAGGGTTTCCTGTTCGCTCATGACCGCATCACCTGTTGTTTGAAGATCTGGTACAGCGCATCCATCCGCCGGGCCAGCGGCCCCGGCACGCCGGCGCCGACCGGCACGCCGTCCAGCACCACGATCGCCATGATCTCCTTGGTGGACGAGGTCATCCAGAGTTCGTCCGCGCCACGCACCTCGGCTTCGGTAATCGCCCGCACCTCGTGCGGTATGTCGTGGGCAGCGGCGAGTTCCAGCACCACGTCGTAGGTAATGCCGGTCAGCATCAGGCTGGACGGCGGCGGTGCCCGTAGCATGCCATCCTTGACCACAAAGATATTGCTTGCCGCCCCTTCGGTCAGCAGACCGTCGCGCAGCATCACGGTTTCGGCACAGCCCGCGTCCACCGCCTGCTGGCGCAGCAGGAGATTAGCCAGTAGCGAAATGGCCTTGATATTGCAGCGCAGCCAGCGGTTGTCGACCGCGCTGACGGCACAGACGCCGGCAGCCTTCTGCGCCGGCGTGGCCGTCACCAAAGGCTGCGCAAACATGAACACGGTCGGCGACACATCGGGTGGAAAGGCATGGTCGCGCAGAGGCTGTCCTTCGGCGGGCGTACCGCGCGTCACCTGGATATAGACCGACTGGTCGGCGAAATCCTGCCGCGCGATCAACTGCAGGATGCACTCACGCCACTCGGCCACGCTGTGCGGGTTGGCCAGACGGATTCCGTCGAGGCTGAACTGCAGGCGGCGCAGGTGCGCGTCGAGCCGGAAGGGTTTCCCCGAATACACCGGGACCAATTCGTAGACGCCGTCGCCGAATACAAAGCCACGGTCGAGCACCGACACCTTCGCCTCGGCGAGCGGCAGGAACTGTCCGTTCAGATAGACGCTCACTTTGCAAACAGCAGCCGGATCGAATCCCAGCCGCGGCCGAACAGGCCGGCCACGCCGACATCCTCCAGGGCGACCAGCGGATAGTCGCCGAGCGATTTGCCGTCGAGCGTCAGCCGCAGGGTACCCAGGCGCTGCCCCCTGTTGATCGGCGCCACGATGGGCTGCCGGGTGATGACTTCCGCCTTGACGCGTGCGGCGCTACCTCGCGGGACCAGCAGATGGAAATCCTGCTCGAACCCCATACTCACCGACGGGCGCTCACCCCGGTAGATATTGATGACCTTGACGGCCTGGCGAGCCCGATAAAGCGGCACACTGTCGAAATTCTCGAAACCGTAATTCAGCAGCTTCAACGCGTCCTGCGTACGCTGCGCATCCGAGCGTGCATCCAGTACCACCGCGATGCGGCGCTGGTCGCCGCGCTGCGCCGAAGCCGCCATGCAATAGCCGGCCTGCGGCGTACGCCCGACCTTCAGGCCGGTCACGGTGCTGTCGCGCCACAACAGTCGGTTGCCGTTGTAATACGTGATGCCCTTGTAAGGCAGCTCCTTCTGGCTGAAGAAGGGCAGCCGTTCCGGGAAATCGCGCGCCAGTGCGCGACCGAGCAAGGCGAGGTCGCGTGCGCTCGATTCATGGCCCGGCTCATTCAGGCCGGTCGCATTCATGAAGCGGGTCTTGCTCATGCCCAGTCGCTTGGCCTCGCGGTTCATGCGCGCGACGAACGCGGCCTCGCTGCCATCCGCTGCCGTCACCAGCGCAATCGTGGCGTCGCTGGCCGATTCCACCAGCATCGCCTGCAGCAGCGTATCGACGCTCACCTGGTCGCCCGCCTTGAGGAAGACGCGCGAACCATCCATCTGGGTGGCCGCCGCCGGCACGGTCACCATCTCGCCCAGGCTCAGCTTGTTCTTGCGGATATCGCCCAGCAGAACATAGGCTGTCATCAGCTGGGTCAGCGAGGCCGGGGCCAACGGCAGGTCGGCCTGGCTGGCCGCCAGCTCGCGCCCGCTTGCCTGGTCGATCACGACCCAGGCACGCGACGAGACATTGGGCGGAGCGGCCCATGTCGTTGCTGTAAACAAGAGTGCCAGCCCCAGCCAGAAGAATTTCATGTTCAGCCTTTTCATCAATCGCGTTTGACCAGGACTGCATTCAGGTCGAGGCGTTCCCGCACGCGCGCACGATCCGACTGTGCTGCATCGTCATTGGCATACGGGCCGAGCTGCACGCGATGCAACCCGCCATCCAGCACCACGCGCGTCTGGCTGGCGTCGATGTCAAGCTGGCGTTTCAGGCGGTCGAGCAACTGTTGCGCATTGTCGGCGCGCGAGAAGGCGCCTACCTGGAGGTAGATACCGTCCTGTAACGCCTTGCCCTGCGTGTCGTAAGTGTCGGGGTCGATGCTTTCCACCCGCACCCGGGCGCTGCCACGTCCCAGGTAACCCAGCTTGTAGGCCGCGGTATACGACAGGTCGATGATGCGCTTGCTGTGAAACGGCCCGCGATCGTTGATGCGCACCACCACCGATTTCCCGGTATCGAGCGACGTGACCCGCGCGTAGCTCGGAATCGGCAGGGTCGGATGCGCAGCCGTCATGGCGTACATGTCGTAGGGCTCGCCCGAGGAGGTCTTCTTGCCCTGGAAACGGCGGCCATACCACGAGGCCAGCCCTTCCTCGCTGTAGGGCTGACGCGTGGTCTGCGGCGTATACGTCGTCCCCAGCGCGACATAGGTGCGGTTGGCAAAGGGGTGCAAGGGTTCCTTGCGCGGCACGGCGTCGGGGACGGCATCCAGATTTGCCGGCGGATTGGCCTCCGGACCGTCGTCGAGGTAATAGCCCCCGCCTTTGGGCGCAGTGGAGGCCTGTTTTGCCGGCGGCGTGCTGGCACATCCGCCGAGGGTCAAGGCGAGGGCAAGCAGCCCCAGGAGCGATTTAGTTTTCATGGCACTTATTTTATCGCGTCATGATTTATTGAGTTGGCGATGCGTCGCCACGCTCATCAGGATACCCATCCCCAGCAGCAGCGTGACGAGCGCCGTTCCGCCGTAACTCATCAGTGGCAAAGGCACGCCGACCACCGGCAGGATGCCCGACACCATGCCCATGTTGACGAACACATAGGTGAACAGATTGAGGCTCAGGGTCGCCGCCATCAACCGGCCGAACAGCGTCGGCGCCCGCGCGGCGATGACCAGGCCGCGCGCGACGATGGCCAGGTACAGGCCGACCAGCAGGATGGCGCCGGCGTAACCGAATTCCTCGCCGAACACGGCATAGATGAAATCGGTGGTGCGCTCGGGAATGAAATCGAGCTGGTTCTGCGTGCCCTGCATCCACCCCTTGCCGAACAAGCCGCCGGACCCAATGGCAATGGTCGACTGGATGATGTGGTAGCCAGCGCCCAACGGGTCGGATGCCGGATCGAGCAGCATCAGCACGCGACGCTGCTGATAGTCATGCATCAGCCCCCACACCACGGGCAGACTCGCCGCGCCCAGCGTGGCGCCTCCGAGGATCACCTTCCACGGCAGGCCGGCAAAGAACAGCAGATAAAATCCCGATGCGCCGAGCATCAGCGCAGTACCCAGATCGGGCTGTCGCAGGATCAGCAGGAAGGGCACCAGCAGCAGGATGCCGCCGACCATGAAATGCTTGGCACGCAGTACCGCTTCGTTGCGCTGAAAATACCAGGCCAGCATCAGCGGCAAGGCCAGCTTCAACAGCTCGGACGGCTGAAACGCGATGAATCCCAGATCCAGCCAGCGGCGCGCACCGTTGCGGATCTCGCCGAACAGCGCCACTCCGACCAGCAGCACCACGCCCGCCGCATACAGGGGCGGCCCGACTTTTGACAGCAGATGCGGCGGCACGTTGGCCATCAACACCATCACCGCCAGCGCCAGCCCGATGTTGACCAGGTGGCCGCTGATGCGTACCGGACTCTGCCCCGAGGCGCTCGTCACCACCGCCAGGCTGATGCCCAGCACCAGCAGCGCCAGCGTCAGCAGGATGCCGTCGACATGGCGCAGGCCGCGCAGGAGCCAATGGCTAGTCCGAGGCATCGCTTCCTCCCTCCAGTTTCATGTTACCGGGGCGTTTCCCGGTCAGGTAGTAATCGAAGACCGCACGCGCAATCGGTGCCGCCGTGGAGCCGCCATGGCCGCCGTTCTCGACCATGACCGCCACCACGATGGTGGGATTCTCGGCCGGCGCATAGGCAATGAACAACGCATGGTCCCGATTTTTCCGGGACAGGCTGCCGGCGTCATAGCGGGCGCCCTGCTTGATGCCGACCACCTGCGCGGTGCCGGTCTTGCCGGCGATGGTGTAGGGCGCGCCGGCAGCCGCGGCCGCGGCCGTGCCGCCCGGCCGCATCGCGTCCATCATGCCTTGCCGTATCACAGCCAGATCCTCCGGCTTGATCGACAGTTGTTCGTGTACCACCACCGGCTGTGCCTGCCAGACGTGCGTGAACGGATCGCGCACAGCCTGCACCAGACGCGGTTCGATCCGCTTTCCGCCATTGGCGATCATGGCGGTCGCGGTCGCCAGCTGCAGCGGCGTGGTGAGATGGTAGCCCTGGCCGATGCCCGCGATCACCGTCTCGCCGGGATACCAGACTTTCTTCCAGCGGCGCTGCTTCCATTCGCGCGAAGGCAGCAGGCCGGCGGATTCGCCTTCCAGATCGATGCCGGTTTTCTCGCCGAAACTGAATTTCTGCAGGTAGTCGTGCATGCGGTCGATCCCCATGTCGACCGCCAGTTTGTAGAAATAGGTATCGCACGATTGCGCGATGGCCCGGCGCAGGTCGACGATTCCATGGCCGCCGCGTTTCCAGTCGCGGTACTGGTGGCTGCTGTTGGGCAGACTGAAATAACCAGGATCGACGATGGTGTCCTCGGGCTTGCGTACGCCCAGTTCCAGCCCGGCCAGCCCCATGAACGGCTTGATCGTCGAGCCCGGTGGATAGATGCCGCGCAGCACGCGGTTCACCATCGGCCGCTCGGGCGATTCGTTGAGCGTCTTCCAGGTTTCCGGGTCGATGCCGTCGATAAAGAGATTGGGGTCGAATCCCGGCTTGCTCACCAGCGCCAGCACGCCGCCGGTATTGGGATCGAGCGCCACCAGCCCGCCCATGTAATCGCCAAACGCATGTTCGGCCACCGCCTGTAGCCCTTCGTCCAGGTACAGGCGCAAATCCTTGCCCGGCACCGGCGGAATCCGCGACAAGGCGCGTACGGCGCGGCCACTGGCGTCGGTCTCCATCTGATCGAATCCGGTGCGGCCATGCAGCAGGGTTTCATAACTCTGCTCCAGCCCGGTCTTGCCGATATGAACCGTGCCCCGATAGTTCTGCTCCCGCCCCGATTCCCGCAGGCTCTTGAGATCGCGATCGTTGATCCGGCCGATGAAGCCGACCACGTGCGCCATGCCGGGTCCGGCCTGATAGTTGCGGAACAGCCGCGCCTTCACCTCCGCCCCCGGCAGGCGGTAGCGGTTGGCCGCCAGGATCGCGACCTCTTCGTCGGTCAGCTTGCTTTTCAGGGGTACCGTTTCGAACTCGTGCGATTCAGCGAGAAGGCGCCGGAAACGCCGCAACTCGCCCGGCGTGATCTCGATCAGCTTGGCCACTTCGGTCAGGGTGGCTTCCAGATCGTGGGGCTGCGCCCGCGCCAGTTCGAGCGTATACGCCGAGTAGTTCTCCGCCAGGATGCGGCCTTTCCGATCCAGGATCAATCCGCGGTTGGGCGCCACGGGTACCAGCGAAATACGGTTGTTTTCCGCACGCTGGATATAGTAGTCGTGCTGCGTGATCTGCAGATAGAAGGCGCGTCCCAGCAGCGCGGCCGCGAGCAGCACGACGAAGATTCCGCCCGCTTTCAGCCGCCCGTGAAAACGGGCCAGTTCGCGATCCAGGTTTTTGAGGGGCGTGGCTAACGGCATGTCCGGCTCATGCCCGGTCCTGGGCACCCTTGCCATGCCACAGGCGCACGAACAAGGCGATCAGATACCACAGAACGGTACTGCTCAGCACCGGGATGAGGATGCTCAATCCGGCCGGCGGGTTGACCGCGAGCCAGCCGACCAGCAGCACCATCAACTGCACGCCCAGCAGGATCGGAAACATTTGCGCGGCCTGCCGGGAGGGGTCGAACTGCAACAGGCGCAGGCGCAGGTACAGCACCACGTACACTCCGATCGCATAGGCGATGGCATGCTGGCCGAACACCGCGCCATCCTGGAAATCAGCCAGCAGGCCGAAAAAGAACGCCGCGCCGAAACCGATGCGCTCAGGCTGGTGCAAGGCCCAGAAGAGCACGGCGACCAGCACGAAATCCGGCCGCACGATCAGCGCCCAGCCGGACCACGGCAGCTGCTCCAGCAGGACCGCCAGAACCAGGCTACCGAGAATGCGCCGCCAGCTGCCGCCGGACTGGGTCGACACGTTCATCGTGCCGTCACCTGTGGTTCGGCAATCAATACCAGCACGCCACGGGAACGATCCAGGCCTGCCAGCGGCAGACAGTCCACCCGCAGGTAGGGGCTGGACTGCGAGCGGGACACCCGATTGATGGTCGCCACGGGGATACCCGCCGGATATACCCGGTCGATGCCCGAAGTCAGCAGACGATCACCCGGTCGGAGGTCGGTCTGCGACGGCATGTAACGCAACTCCATCTGGCCGTGCCCGCTCCCGGCAGCCAGCCCGCGCTGGCCGGTGCGCTCGACGAATACCGGCGTCAGCTGCTCGGTGCTGCTGACCAGCGTGACTTCGCTCGATCCGGGATATACCCGCGTCAGCTGCCCCACCAGACCGTCCGCATCGACCACCGGCAAACCGGTGCGTAGCCCGGCCCCACTTCCCTGGTCCAGCGTGAGGCGCTGGGCAAACCAGTCATGCCCTTGGTACAGGAGCGCCGCATGCACCACTTTCTGGCCCGGACGGGCCTGTAACTGCAGCAGGGCGCGCAATTCGGCGTTTTCCCGGGCCAGTTCGGCCGCGCGATTCACCCCGAGCTGCATCTGCGCCCGTTCAACCAGCAGGGCGTCGCGTTCTTTTTGCAGGAGGCGGTGGCGGGTGAAAAAACCTGTCAGTTCGGCGGCAACGCTGGTGGGAACCCGCATGACTTCACGCACCGGTTGCAGCAGCAGCGAAAACCCGCTGCGCAGGCCGTCAAGCGCGTGATACCGGACGTCGACCACCACGCAGGACAAGCCGATCAGGAGCCAGATCATCAGGCGTGCCGTCGGCCCCAGCCGGCGGGCGAACATGAGCTGGCCCGGCATGGCCATCAGCGGTTCCGGTCAGCTGCGACAGCGTTCACTCGTTGGTGAACACCGACGCCAATTTGTCCATCTCTTCGAGCGCACGGCCCGACCCGCGCACCACGCAGGTCAGCGGATCGTCGGCAACGATCACCGGCAGGCCGGTCTCTTCCATCAGCAGCCGGTCGAGATCGCGCAGCAGCGCGCCGCCGCCGGTCAGCACCATGCCCTTTTCGGCGATGTCGGCGCCCAGTTCCGGCGGCGTCTGCTCCAACGCCTGCTTGACCGCGCTGACGATGGCATTGAGCGGCTCGGTCAGCGCCTCGAGGATTTCATTGGACGACACGTTGAAGCTGCGCGGCACGCCTTCGGCGAGGCTGCGGCCCTTGACTTCCATCTCCAACACTTCGGCACCAGGGAAGGCCGAGCCCATTTTTTTCTTGATCTGCTCGGCGGTGGCTTCGCCGATCAGCATGCCGTAGTTGCGGCGGATATAGTTGATGATGGCCTCATCCATGCGGTCGCCGCCGACGCGGACCGAGTTGGCGTAGACCACGCCGCCCAAGGAAATGACGCCGACCTCGGTGGTGCCGCCGCCGATGTCGACCACCATCGAGCCGGTCGCCTCGGCCACCGGTAGGCCGGCGCCGATCGCCGCGGCCATCGGTTCCTCGATCAGATAGACCTGGCGGGCGCCGGCACCGATCGCCGACTCGCGGATCGCACGGCGTTCCACCTGGGTCGAACCGCACGGTACGCAGATGATGATGCGCGGGCTGGGGCGCAGCATGCGGGTGTCGTGCACCTTCTTGATGAAATACTTGAGCATCTGCTCGGTGACGGTGAAGTCGGCGATCACGCCGTCCTTCATCGGCCGGATCGCCTGCAGGTTGCCCGGCGTGCGGCCCAGCATCAGCTTGGCTTCGGCACCCACCGCCTGCACGGTGCGCTTGCCGCCTGCTGCCGCATCGGTGCGGATCGACACCACCGAGGGCTCGTCCAGCACGATGCCCCGGTCGCGCACGTAAATCAGCGTGTTGGCGGTGCCGAGATCGATCGCGAGGTCGGTCGAGAAATAGCTGGTCAGAAACTTGAACATGGTGGCGGCAGCACCCGCGCCAGCGGGCGAAAGGGCAGAAAAAACAAGGGGGCTATGATACCCTAACGCGCTTCGTTCCCGTAAGTCATTCAGGTGCTTCCATGTCCCTCAGTCCGGACGACGTCAAGCGCATCGCTCGCCTTGCGCGCATAGAAACCAGCGATGCCGAGGCGCAAGCCACACAGGCCCAACTCAACACCATTTTCGATCTCATCGCCACCATGCAGGCGGTGGACACCCGCGGGATTGCCCCGATGGCCCATGCGCAGGAGGTCTTCCAGCGCCTGCGCGACGACGCCGTGACCGAGACCGATCGTCATGCCGCCTTCCAGGCCATCGCGCCAGCGGTCGAGAACGGCCTGTATCTCGTGCCCAAAGTCATCGAATAAGCCATGTCCGACACGTCTCTTTCCACGCTTGCCGCGCAGCTCGCTGCGAAGCAGGTCTCCAGCCGCGAGCTGGCGCAGACCTATCTCGACCGCATCGCCGCGCTGAATCCGTCGATCAATGCATTCATCACGGTCGATCCCGAGAAGACCCTGCTTGAGGCCGCCGCCGCCGACGCCCTGATCGCCGCCGGCCAGGCCGGTCCGCTGACCGGCGTGCCGATCGCGCACAAGGACATCTTCTGCACCGACGGCTGGCTCACCACCTGCGGCTCGAAGATGCTGCACAACTTCGTCGCCCCCTACGATGCCCACGTGATCCAGCGCTTCAAGGCCGCCGGCATGCCGAGTCTCGGCAAGACCAACATGGACGAGTTCGCCATGGGATCGTCGAACGAGACGAGCTACTACGGCGCGGTGAAGAATCCGTGGGACACCGCCCGCGTGCCGGGCGGCTCGTCGGGCGGCGCCGCCGCCTGCGTGGCCGCGCGCATGGCGCCGGCCGCCACCGGCACCGACACCGGCGGTTCGATCCGCCAGCCGGCGGCGTTCACCGGCATCACAGGCCTCAAGCCCACCTACGGCCTGGTGTCGCGCTACGGCATGATCGCGTTCGCCTCCAGTCTCGACCAGGCCGGGCCGATGGCGCCCTCGGCCGAGGACTGCGCGCTGCTCTTGAACGTGATGACCGGCTTCGATCCCAACGATTCGACCAGCCTCGAGCGCGACAAGGAAGACTACACGCGCGACCTCGGCAAGCCGCTGACCGGCCTGCGCGTCGGCCTGCCACGGGAATTCTTCGCCGAAGGCCTGAACAACGAAGTCGCGGCGGCGGTTGACGCTGCCGTCGAGGAACTGAAGAAGCTCGGCGCCACGACGGTCGAGATCTCGCTGGCCAACTCGAAGCTGGCGATCCCCGTGTACTACGTGCTCGCGCCTGCCGAGGCGTCGAGCAACCTGTCGCGCTTCGACGGCGTACGCTACGGTTACCGCGCGCCGGACTACGCAAGCCTCGACGACATGTATTGCAAGACCCGCGCGCAAGGTTTCGGCGCCGAGGTCAAGCGGCGCATCCTGATCGGCGCCTATGTGCTCTCGCACGGCTATTACGACGCCTATTACCTGCAGGCGCAGAAGATCCGCCGCCTGATCGCCGACGACTTCAACGAAGCGTTCAAGGTCTGCGACGTCATCCTCGGCCCCACGGCACCCGGCACCGCGTTCAAGCTCGGCGAAAAGTCGGACGACCCGGTGGAGATGTATCTGAACGACCTCTACACCATTCCCGCCAACCTTGCCGGGCTGCCCGGCATGTCGCTACCGTGCGGATTCGATTCTCAGGGCCTGCCGATCGGACTACAGCTCGTCGGCAACTATTTCAGCGAGGCGAAGATGCTCAACGTCGCCCATCAGTACCAGCGCGCCACCGACTGGCACACTCGCCAACCGGAGGCTCTGCAATGAAGTGGGAGACCGTCATCGGACTGGAAGTCCACACCCAGCTCGCCACAAAATCCAAAATCTTCTCGGGCAGCAGCACCGCCTTCGGCGCCGCGCCCAATACGCAGGCGAACGCCGTCGACATCGCGCTGCCCGGCGTGCTGCCGGTCCTGAACAAGGGCGCAGTGGAATGCGCGATCAAGTTCGGGCTCGCGATCGGCGCCACGCTCAACCGCGTCAACGTGTTCGACCGCAAGAACTACTTTTATCCCGACCTGCCCAAGGGTTACCAGATCAGCCAGCTGGCGAAACCCATTGTCGAGGGGGGCGCGCTGAAGATCGTCGTGGACGGCGTGGAAAAAACCGTCAACCTCACCCGCGCCCACATGGAGGAGGACGCCGGTAAGTCGCTGCACGAGGACTTCCACGGCATGACCGGCATCGATCTCAACCGCGCTGGCACGCCCTTGCTGGAGATCGTCTCCGAGCCGGAGATGCGCTCCTCGGCCGAGGCAGTCGCCTACGCGCGCGCGCTGCACACGCTGGTGACCTGGATCGGCATCTGCGACGGCAACATGCAGGAAGGCAGCTTCCGCGTCGACGCCAACGTCTCGGTGCGCCCGGTCGGGCAGACCGAATTCGGCACCCGCCGCGAGATCAAGAACCTCAACTCTTTCCGCTTCCTGCAGCAGGCGATCGACTACGAAGTCCGCTGGCAGATCGAGACGCTGGAGGACGGCGGCCGCATCGAGCAAGCCACCGTGCTGTTCGACCCCGATACCGGCGAAACGCGCATGATGCGCAGCAAGGAAGACGCGCACGACTATCGCTACTTCCCCGACCCCGATTTGTTGCCGGTGAAACTCGACGAGCCGTGGATCGAGTCCGTGCGTGCCGCGCTGCCCGAGCTGCCTGCCGCGATGCAGGTGCGCTTCCAGAACGACTACGGCGTGTCGGCCTACGACGCGACCGTGCTCACCGGCTCGCGTGCGCTCGCCGACTATTTCGAGGCTACCGCACGAGCCTGCGGCCAGGGCAAGCTCGCCGCCAACTGGGTGATGGGCGAACTCTCGGCTGCGCTCAACAAGGCCGAGCTCGACATCGCACAAAGCCCGGTCTCCGCCACCCAACTCGGTACGCTGATCGCCCGCATCCAGGACGGCACACTCTCGGGCAAACTTGCCAAGCAGGTATTCGAAGGTCTGTGGGAAGGCGCCGGCGAAGTCGATGCCATCATCGAGGCGCGCGGTCTCAAGCAGATGTCCGACTCCGGCGAACTGGAAAAGATCATCGACGAAGTGCTCGCCGCCAACCCGAAGTCGGTCGAGGAATTCCGTGCCGGCAAGGAAAAGGCGTTCAACGCGCTGGTCGGCCAGGTAATGAAGGCCAGCCGGGGCAAGGCCAACCCGACGCAGGTCAACGAGCTGCTGAAGGGCAAGCTGCAGTAAAAACAAAGGGGCGCCGCTTGGGCGCCCCTTTTCACGACAACGCGGCCGGCTACTTGCCTGTCAGCTCGCGGAAGCGCAGCTTGTCCGCCTCGTATTTCTCGCGCACCTGCACCATGGCGTTCTGATTTTTCTGGATGGTGCGTTTCAGCTCCTCGCTTTCGCGAACGGCTTGGTCCAGCTGTTCCTGCAGCCCGGGGCCGACCTTGCGGCCTGCCTTTTGTACGTTGGCGATGCGGGTGCGCAGATCGGCCAGATTGGCATCGACCGCACCAGCCCGGATTTCGGCGCCCCGGATCATCAGCTTGTAGTTCTCCAATGCCCGGTCGCGCGCCAGGTCGATTTCCGCTTCGGTGGTATAGGTCTGGGTCAGTGCACGGTCGAGCTGCGCCTGCTTCTGCTGCTCGTCCTGGATGCGTTTCTGCTCGGCCTCGCGCTCGGCCTGGGCACGGCGCTCGGCTTCGGACTGCGTGCGCTTGATGATGTTGCCCTGCTTGCTCATCTCGGCCGCGCCGCTTTGCTGGTAGGTTGGCGGTAGCGTGTCGCCGTAATGCACGCGACCATTGCCATCCACCCAGCGGTACATGCCCGCCACGGCCGGGCTCGCTGCCAGCAGCGAAACGGTCGCAACCGCTGCCAGCAGGCTATACGCCATACGTTGAACGGTACGCGGCCACGGCTTGCAATTCAGCTTGTCGGTTTGCATCACGCTCCAGAAACTCCACCAAATTGTCCAGCGTGACCACCGCCACCACTGGAATGCCATATTGTTCCCGCACTTCCTCCACGGCGGACGTCTCGCCCGTTCCGCGTTCCATGCGGTCCAGCGCGATCACCACCCCGGCCGGTTCCGCACCCGCGTGCCGGATCAGATCCACCGACTCGCGTACCGAGGTGCCCGCCGAGATCACGTCGTCGACGATCAGCACCCGGCCCTGCAGCTTCGCGCCGACCACCGACCCGCCTTCGCCGTGATCCTTCGCCTCCTTGCGATTGAAGGCGAACGGCACGTTCCTGCCCATGCCTGCCAGCGCGATCGCGATGCTCGCCGCCAGCGGAATGCCCTTGTAGGCCGGACCGAACAACACGTCGAACGCGATCCCCGAGTCGACGATGGCTTTCGCGTAAAATTCGCCCAGCCGCTTCAGCTTGTCGCCGTCGTTGAACAGACCCGCATTAAAAAAGTAGGGGCTCATGCGCCCCGCCTTGGTTTTGAACTCGCCGAAACACAACACGTTCGAAGCGATGGCGAATTCCACAAACTCGGCTTTGTAATCGGACATTTTCCTTAACTTCTTGAATCGATCTTGATGCGAATTATATCGGCCAACCTCAACGGTATCCGCTCCGCCGCCACCAAGGGCTTTTTCGACTGGCTACCCACGCAACATGCCGACGTCGTCTGCGTGCAGGAACTCAAGGCGCAGGCCGCCGACCTCAGGCCGGAATTCGTGGCCTGCGACGGCCTCAGCGGCGCCTTCCACTACGCCGAAAAGAAAGGCTACAGCGGCGTCGGGGTATACACGCGCCATGCGCCCCAGCGCATCATCGAGGGCCTCGGCATCCCGGAATTCGATGCCGAAGGCCGCTACATCGAGGCCGACTACGGCCATCTCGCCGTCATCTCGCTCTACCAGCCCTCCGGCTCCAGCAGCGACGAACGCCAGCAGGCCAAGTTCCGTTTTCTCGACGTCTTCTTCCCGCGCCTCCAGGCGCTGATCCAATCCGGCCGCGAAATCGTCATCTGCGGCGACTGGAACATCGCGCACAAGGAAATCGACCTGAAGAACTGGAAATCCAACCAGAAGAACTCCGGCTTCCTGCCCGAGGAGCGTGCCTGGATGACGCGCCTGTTCGACGAGCTCGGCTGGGTCGACGTCTACCGCAGCCTCTACCCCGAGCATACCGGCGAGGCCTACACCTGGTGGAGCAACCGTGGCCAGGCCTGGGCCAAGAACGTCGGCTGGCGCATCGACTATCAGATCGCCACCCCCGGCATCGCCGCCAAAGCGAAATCCGCCAGCGTCTACAAGGACCAACGCTTCTCCGACCACGCGCCGCTGATCGTCGATTACGATTACGCTCCATGACCTTACGCGACCATCCTTGGCTTGCCGCCCTCAAGGTCTACACCCATCCGCGCGTCGTCGGCATGCTGTTCCTCGGCTTTTCCGCCGGGCTGCCGCTGCTGCTGGTACTGGGCACGCTGTCGTTCTGGCTGTCCGAGGCGGGCATCGCGCGCGCGACGATTGGGCATCTGAGCTGGGTGGGGCTGGCGTACGGCTTCAAGTTCCTGTGGTCGCCGCTGGTGGACCGGCTGCCACTGCCGTTGCTGACGCGCATGCTGGGCCGGCGGCGGGCCTGGCTGCTGCTGTCGCAGATCTGCATCGCGCTGGCGCTGCTGGGCATGGCGAACACCGACCCGGTGCTGAACCTGACGCATACGGTGTTCTTCGCGCTGGCAGTGGCCTTCGCCTCGGCGACACAGGATATCGCGCTCGACGCCTACCGTATCGAGGCGGTGGAAACCGAGAAGCAGGGGGCGATGGCGGCGACCTACCAGGCAGGCTATCGCATCGCGATGATCACGGCCGGTGCCGGCGCGCTGTGGATCGCGGCGAGCGTCGACACGACCACGGCCGCCTACGACTTCCACCCCTGGCAGGTGGCGTACACGGTCATGGCGGCCCTGATGGCGGTTGGCATCCTCACCACGCTGACCATCCACGAACCCGAGAAGAAAATCCCATGCACCACAAGCGAACGCGAGTTGCATGCGCGCGCGAAGTTCGCCTCGCTTGGGTTGTCGGACGGGCTGCTCAACGCCACCGCGTGGTTCTACGACGCAGTGCTGTCGCCCTTCATCGATTTCATCCAGCGTTACAAATGGCAGGCGCTGTTGATGCTGGCACTGATCGCGCTGTATCGGATTTCCGACGTGGTGATGGGGGTGATGAGCAACCCCTTCTATCAGGAAATGGGGTTCACCAAGGACGAAGTCGCCACCGTGTCCAAGGTGTTCGGCGTGATCATGACCATTGCCGGCGCCGGGCTCGGCGGGCTTCTGACGATGCGTCTCGGCGTGATGCGCACGCTGTTTCTCGGTGCGTTGCTGTCGGCAGCGACCAACTTGCTGTTCGTCTGGCTGGCCGGCCGCGGGCATGATGTGGGCGCGCTGGTGTTCACGGTGTCGGCCGACAACCTCTCCGCCGGCATCGCATCCAGCGCCTTCGTCGCCTATCTGTCCGGCCTGGTGAACCAGGCGTATTCGGCCACGCAGTACGCGCTGTTCACCTCGGTGATGCTGCTCCTGCCCAAGTTCATCGCTGGCTTTTCCGGGGAATTCGTCGACGCCTATGGCTGGGCGGCGTTCTTCACCGGCACCGCGCTGATCGGGGTGCCGGTGCTGCTGCTGGTATGGCTGGTCGCCCGTGAACAGGAAGCAGCAAGCAGGAAGCAGGAAAAGCCATGATCGAGTTCTCCCTCCTGACCGCCCTGCTCGCCGGTCTGCTCGGCGGGGTGCACTGCGTCGGCATGTGCGGCGGCATCGTCGCGGCATTCTCCTTCCGCGCCGATGGCAGCACGCCGCCGTTCCGACTGCACCTGGCCTACAACCTGGGGCGGGTGTCGTCGTATGTGCTGTTCGGCGCACTGGCCGGGGCATTGGGCGCTTCGCTCAAGCTGGCGGAATTCATGCCGGTGCAGACCGTGCTGTATGTACTGGCGCAGGTCGTGATGATCCTGCTCGGCCTGTACCTGGCCGGACTCAATCGGTGGGTACTGGTGTTCGAGCGGGCCGGCGGCAGCATGTGGCGCGGCATCAAACCGCTGTTCCAGAAATTGCTGCCGGTCAAATCAGCGCCCCAGGCAATGCTGGCCGGCATGGCCTGGGGCTGGCTGCCGTGCGGGCTGGTGTACTCGGTGCTGGTGTCGGCATTGGCGGCTGGTAGCGCCACCTCGGGCGCGGCGCTGATGCTGGCATTCGGTCTCGGGACGCTGCCCAACCTGCTGGGCATGGGGCTGTTCGCCCGACAGATACAGCCTTTCATGCAGCAGCTGTGGGTGCGGCGTGCAGCCGGCCTGACGGTGGCGGGATTCGGCGTGTGGGGACTGATGACGCTGGGATATGCCGCGTTGTCCCACGCCTGAACCACGCTTCCGCGTGGGTTTACTTGAAGAACTTCTGGTCGAAGGTCATTTCCTGCTTGAGCTCTCCCGGCACTTCCACGGTTGCCGTGAAGGTCAGCGTATCCGGCGGCGCGACGCGGAATTCGCCCAGGTAATAGATCGCGGTGCCTTCCTTGATTTCGCGCATGCTCACGTCGGCCAGCTGCCGGGTGAGATTGGTGGCGTAGACGGTCAGCTTGGCCGGTACCGGGCTGAGCACGCCGACCTTGTTCTTCTTCAGCACCGACATCGTCAGCAGGCCGCGCGTCTTGCTGCGCTCGATCTTGTAAGTGCGTGCGACTTCAGGCTGTAGCTCGTCGGTGGTCAAGGCGTTGTAATGGATTTCGAATTGGCCGAATTTCTGCATGATCTCGGCGTGGGCAACGGCAGCGACGGAACACAGGCACAGGGCGGCAAGCAGGCGCTTCATGGTGTCTCTCCTTTTGTTGTGGGGTCTGCTCTTAGCATTCTAGGCGCTTATTTGAAGGTGGCGAGCCAGACGCCCAGATCGTCGAGCACGCGGCTGACTGCCAGACTGGACGCCTGGGCGGCGCCGGCGGCATCGTAGGTCGTCAACGGCACCTTCTGTTCAAACGTATGGCGGCCCAACAATCTGCGCTGCTTCAGGTCCACCAGTTCGGCACGCAGTTCCAGCCGCACGTGCCCCGGCTCGCTGGTGGCGTCGTGATAGAACTCGATCAGCCGGGTATCCAGCATCAGGTCGCCGCGTACGACCCCGCCGGCGGGCGCGACCCGGTAGCGGCCAAGCCGGTCGAGCCTGGCGCGCAGCAGCTCGGCGAAGCGCCTGCCAGGCCGCTCGGTCCAGCGGGCAAACTGGTACTGGCCGCGTGTGCCGGCACTGCGGCTGAAGACGAGCTGATCGCTATCGTAAAAACCGCCGGTGGTGGTATCAAGTACCAGCAGCGTAGGTGCAGACGATTTCTCACGGGCTTCAGCCCGTAGAGAATCGGGAGCCTTTAGGGCGTCGGCAGTCAGCGGAGTCGGTGAGGCGGCGGGGGCGGCATCGTTCAGCACGTAATACACCACACCGGGCGCGTTGGCATTCTGGCCGAAATTGACGCAGCCGCTCAGTGCGAGAACGAAGGCCATCAGGGAAAGACGGGTTTTCATGGAAGTTTCTCTCCGGGACCGAGTTGCTTCTTGTCGGGGCCGAACAGGATGGTACGCGGATTCGACAGGCGCTGCCCGGCCGTGGTGAGCACATCGGCGCTGGTGCGCACATCGCGGCTGACGCTGTTCAATTCCAGCGTGCCGGATTCGCTGAGCTGCTGAACCTGCTGGGAAATCAGGTTGGCATCGCGCTGCAGTTTCACCATCGCGACGGTGGCTTCCTTCAGCGCAACGTTGGCGTTCTGGCCCACGCTGGCGATGCTGCCTTCGGCGCGGGTGGCGGCCTGGCCGATACTGGCGCCGGCCAGGCGGAACTCATCGGAAGCGTCACGGATGCTCCGCACGGCCGCGGTGAGATCTTGCTTGTTGGCCGCCAGGTGGCGCGACAGTTCATCGAGGTTGGCCAGCGTCTGGCTGATGGCATGCTGGTTCTCGTCCGACAACAGCGTATTCATTTTTTCCAGCACCTGCGCGCCGTTCACCGCCAGCCGCGAAAGGGCGGTCGCGACCTTGTCGATATCGGAACTGCCCTCGGCGATGACCGGGTAGCGCTCGCCATCGGGCGCCTTGCTGAGCAGCGGGCCTTCGGTCGGGCCGTTGGTGATTTCGACGGCTGCAATGCCAGTCACCAGGTTGCGCTTGATGAAGGCCGTGGCGCCGCTGTGAACCGGTACCCCCTCGTCGATGCGCGCGGTGACCGCGACCGCTTCTTCCTGCTTGTTGGAGAAGCGGTAACCGTCGACCACGCCCACCTTGATACCGCGCATTTTCACCGGGCTGCCGACCGCCAGGCCGTCGAGCGACTGCTCCTTGAAATAAATCGTGTACGTCTGATAGGCGATGGTATCTGCCGCGCCCGTCAGCCACACGATGGCCAGGGTCAGCAGCGCAACCACGGCCAGCACTACCGCGCCGACCAGTGTGTAGCGACCTTCAGTTTCCATGCTCGGTTTCTCCCTCCGTGGCCCGCGCTGCAAAGTAGTCGTTGAGCCACGGGTCGTCGATGTGCTTCAGTTCGGCCACCGTGCCACTGCCGAGTACGCGGCCGTTCGACAGCACGATGACGCGGTCGATAATCGAAAACAGTGTATCCAAGTCATGGGTGACGAGGAATATGGTGAGGCCCAGGCTGTCGGCCAGCAGCCGGATCAGCGCGTCGAACGCGCGGGCGGAAATCGGGTCGAGGCCGGAAGTCGGCTCGTCGAGGAACAGCAATTCCGGGTCGAGCGCCAGCGCGCGCGCGAGCGCCACCCGCTTGCGCATGCCGCCCGAGAGCTCGCTCGGCCGCTTGTCAGCGGCATCCGGCGGCAGGCCGGCCAGCGCGAGTTTCAGCCGGGCCAGTCGGCGGCAGATGGCATGCGGCAGGTCGGTATGCTCGAACAGCGGCGTGGCGACGTTATCCTCTACCGTGAGCGAGGAAAACAAGGCGCCATCCTGGAACAGCACGCCAAAGCGCCGCCGCAGCACATTCATTTGCTCGGTCGTACTGTCCAGAACCGATTGCCCGAATACTTCGATATGCCCCGCTTGCGGCCTCAACAAGCCGATGATCTCGCGCAGCAGGACCGATTTTCCGGTGCCGCTTCCACCGATCAGCGCGACGACCTCGCCACGCGCGACGGACAGACTGAGGCCGCGATGAATGTTGTGTCCGCCCAGCGTGGTCGACACGTCGCGAACCTCGATCACGGACTCGGCCATCAGATATCCAGCCGCACGAACGTCACGGCAAAAATGGCGTTGAGAATGATGATGGCGATCAGGCTCTGCACCACGGTGGACGTCGTATTGGCGCCGACGCTGCGCGCGTCGCGGGTAACCGACAGGCCCATGCGGCAGGCGATCAGCGCGATGAACATGGCGAACACCGGCGCCTTGCCGAGTCCCACCACCAGGGTTTTCAGCAGAATCACATCGGCCATCCGGTCCATGAACATGGAATACGAAATATCCAGTTGCTGCTGTGCCACCAGCATGCCGCCGGCAATCCCGGCGATATCGCCGATGAATACCAGCAGCGGCATGGCGATCAGCAGCGCCAGCATGCGCGGAATCACCAGGACAGCCAGCGGCGACAGGCCGAGCGTGGTGATGGCATCGATCTCCTCGGTGACTTTCATGGTGCCGAGCTGCGCGGTGATGGCGGCACCCGTGCGCCCGGCCACGAGAACGGCGACGATGACCGGCGAGATCTCGCGCAGGATTGCCAGCAACAGGCCGTCGACCACAAAGATGTTGGCACCGTACTGTTGCGCCTGGTCCCCCAGCAGGTAGGCGAATACCACGCCCAGCAGGAACAGCATGGCGGACACGATGGGAATCGCACCGACGAACACCGCGCGCACCTGGGCCGCGAATTCGCGCCACCGCCAGCCGCCGGGCTTGCCCAGCAATGCCCACAGTTCGATGGACAGCCGGCCGACGAAATCGAGCAGGCCGAGCGCATGCTCCCCCATCACCTGTGCGCCGCGGCCGGTCATCGCCAGCACGTTTTCGCGCCGGTGCTCGGGCTGCGCGGCCGAGGCCGCGCTGTGGCGGTTGACCAATTCCAGTATCGCCAGGTGCTGCGGCTGGAAAGCCTGCAACTCGGGCATCGGGTCGTTCGCCCGCGGACGGGCAGCGGACAGCAGCAACCACGCGCCATTGGTATCGAGCTGGGTGATACCGGCGCCATCTATGGCACGTACGGTCTTGCCGCCAAGTGCCGGCAAGACCGATGCGGCTCCGGCATGCCAGGCACCGCTGACGACCAGCGTACCCTGGGCCTCGTCGAAGTCCGCGCGTGCTTCCGTCACGCCAGCCCTAAAGGATTGTCGGGATCGATGCCCGGCATGAAAGGCAGGCCGCGCTCGCGGTGGGTGACCTGGTAGACGCAGCCGATCCAGTTGCCGACCACGCCTTCGGCCGTGTCGTGCCAGGTATTGTCGAGCAGCGGCAGCACCTGCGCCTCGGGGAAGGTCAGTATCTCGCCCGCCCGGGTACGGCTGCCGTACTCGGCCAGCAGCGCCTGCGCCTGGCGGCTGAAATAGCGCTCGGGGAACGGAGGGAACGCAGGCAGCTTGCCCGCCGCCGCAAGCATCAGGTCGCGTTTGTATTCCTTCAGCAGCGAGACGGTGTCGTATTCGGGATGTCCCTGGAAGAATACGGTACGCAGGCCGTCCCCGCTTACCGCCATGTGGACGCCGGCTTCCTCGCTTTCGACCAGAACCTTGACTCCCGCCACCTCGAACTGCGCACGCGAGATGTCGTTCCAGCGCGAATGCGGCACATCGAAACGCGTATTCACGTCGGCCACCAGCGGGTGGCGGCCATCGGTCACGCGATGCTCGAATACGCCCCAGATCTTCCGCGGCTGCATGATGCGCGCCTGGCCATGGCGGAACTGCATCACCGCATGCGTGGCCAGGCACGAACACAGCGTCGAGGTGACGTTGTCCCAGGCCCAGTCGATCACTTCGATCAGTGGTTGCCAGAACGGCTCGTCGGCAAGGTCGGAATGGGTGACATTGGCGCCGGTGATGATGAGCGCATCCAGTCCTTTCTCACGAATCGCGTCGAAGCTTTCGTAATACTGCGCGATGTGCGACTGCGCCGCCTCGCCGCGCGGTAGCGTCGGCAAGGTGAAGGGATGCATGTAGAACTGCGCGATCGGGTTCGATTCGCCGACCAGCCGGTAGAACTGCCGTTCGGTCGCCTCCAGCGCCGCGTCCGGCATCATGTTCAACAGGCCGACATGAAGCTCGCGGATTTCCTGGTTGGCCGCGCGCTCGGTCGACAGCACCGTGATGCCGTCGCGGCGCAGACGCTCGAAGGTTGGCAGGGTGTTATGCGCGACCAGCGGCATCGTCAGTCCTTCTTGCGCGCAACGGCTGACTCGACCAGTGCGAGGAAATCGCGTTCGTCGCGCACCTGGGCCACCTCCTGCGAGGTCACCGTATAGCCGTGCGGCCTGGCGATCGCCTCGTAGCGGGGAATGCGCGAATGGAACAGGCGCGGAAACACCCAGCGGGCGAAGTCGTCGGGCTCGATCTGCGCCACGAACTCGATGCCCTTTTCCTTCAGATAGGCCGGCAGCTGTTCGGCGAGGAAGGCCGGGCGGAAATACAGGGGCTTGGGATCGGACTGCGCGCGTTTGATCAACGTGTCCTCCTCTTCGCGGGTCGTGGTCTGGATATAGAGGATCAGCGTATGCTCGGCAAGCAGTTCGACCACGCCGGGCTCGTCCAGCTCGCACAGGCTGCCGCCGACGTCGTTGACGAAGTGAGGATAGCCGTAGATCTCCTGGCCCTTGCGGATGAAGCTGGGCACATCGCGCATGGCGGCGATTTCGCCGTCGCGGTAGGCCGCCTGGCGGCGCGAGAACTCGTCGAGCGGGAGCCCGCCCCATTCCGGCCCCCCGAGCTTGCCGACGAAGGTCAGCACCGGGCCAAGGTCGTGGATCTTGATGTTGTTCTTGATGTCGATCCAGTCGTTGCGCAGCAGTTCGCGCAAAAACGGCACGCTCATCGCCTGCTGCTTGATGAGATCCAGAATCGGTTCGTCGAGGTAGCGCGTGCCGATACGGTAATCGCCGGAAAAATGGAACCAGTCGTGGCCGCGCAGCATGCTCGAGATATGCGTCTTGCCGACGCCGGACATGCCGAGCAGGGTAATGCGCTTGGTTGGCCAGGCGCGGAAGGCTTCAGGTGTAAAGTGCATGGGGTCGGTTTTCTTGAGGCTAGCGCGAAGCCTACCGAAAAGCCACCCAATAAAAAAGGGCGTCGGGATGCCGGACGGCATCCCGACGCCCTTATCCCGCCGTGACGACCGTCAGGCCGCGACGCGGAACGCCGCCATTGAACTGCTGAGCTGTCCCGACTGCGCCTTCAACGACTGTGCCGCCGCGCTGAGCTGAACGACCAGCGAGGCGTTTTGCTGCGTCATCGTATCGAGCTGCGAAATGGCCTGGTTCATCTGGCCGATGTCATTGTTCTGCGATTGCCCGGCATCGGCGATGCTGACGATCAGTTCCGCCATGCGCTCCACGCTCTCGAAAATCTCCTGCATCGTGCGCTTGGCGTCGTGTACCAGCTTCGATCCGGCTTCGACCCGTGCGGTCGAGGCGTCGATCAGCGCCTTGATCTCGCGCGCCGCGCTTGAACTGCTTTGGGCCAGCGCGCGCACCTCGGATGCGACCACGGCGAAGCCGCGCCCGCTGTCGCCCGCACGAGCCGCCTCGACCGCCGCATTCAACGCAAGAATATTCGTCTGGAAGGCGATGCTGTCGATCACTCCGACAATCTCTCCGATGCGGGCGGCCCCGTCATGAATCTCGGTCATTTGCACCACCACGTCCTGCATCGTCTGCGAGCCGAGCAAGGCCACCTTGCTCGACTGCGCGACCACATCGCGGGCCTCCTGCGTGCTTTGCGAGTTGCTGCGCACCATCCCGGCGAGCAGCTGCATCGAGCTCGAGGTCTGCTGCAGTGCGCTCGCCTGGCTCTCGGTACGGGAAGACAGATCGGTATTCCCGCTGGCGATCTCCTCGGACGCGCTGTTGACGTTCTCCACGGTCTGGCGCACCTCGAGCACCATGGCGCGCAACTTTTTCCGCATCGAATTGAGCTCGCTCCGCAGCCAGGAAATCTCATCCTTGCCGGGGGAGCTGATCGCGGTCTCGAGGTCACCGCCCGCAACCTGTGCCACGCATTGCACCGTGGATTCCACCGAATCCTTGATGCTTCTGCGAATCGCCCAGCCTGCCAGCAGTGCAAATCCGACGCCCGCCAGGGTAATCAAGCCGATCACCCATTCCGCTTCCGATCCGGGGACGGTTCCCGCCGCACCGCCCATGGCTGCATGCTGCAGTGCAGCAGCCCTGTTTTGCAGCGACCAGATCGCGCTTGCCCCCAACACGCCGACCACCGTGGCCATAACCCAGAATCCGATCATGACCCGGCGCACCAAACTGACCTCACGAATCCATTCCACAGCAGCACCCCTGTTTTTCCATCAAGTTGAGCGGCTGGCAGGCCGTGGATGCTTGCCAGCACTTGACAGCGTTATCGGTGGTGCACGAACCGGCTGAAGCGTACTAAGCAAACACCCTAATCACCCACGTGATACTCCGCGTCGGCCGGATGCTGCGGCGCATCTGCGTATATCGAACCTTCTCACGGACAGCCTCCCTCGACAGTCCACCGTGGTGCATGCACGCCTGCGGCCGCACCAATTCAGGCCATGGACCGCCGTCATCCACCACCACCACGGTGCATGCGCCCTGCGCCTGCCACGCCAATACACGGCGGCGGCACCCATCTCGCATGCCGGATTCCGATGGCACATCTATTGCTTTCTGATGTTCAACGGGAATAGCGGCGCTTGTCGTCTGCATCGCCCGCAGGAGGCCAGGGTGTTCCGATCCCGTCGACAGGCGAGGGCCACGGCGGGACAAAAACCCGGAAGTACGCGTCCCCTGTGCTCCCGGGACCTGCAAACCCGATATTTCCACGGAGTACACCATGCGCCAGAACCGCCTGCCGAAGCGATTGCTCGCCACCGCCACTGACGCCCTGCCGGCGGATGGCCATACTTTCTGGCGCCCGCTGCGACGCTTCCCCGCATTCCATGAATAGGTTCGAAAACCTGCAGCCTATCGAGTCGGACATGACGGACCCTGCGGCGCCGCTCGACGTCACGCGCCTGCTCACCACCATCACCGACAATCTGGTCGGGATGATCTACCGCTGCCGCATCGATGCCATCTGGACGATGGAATACGTCAGCGAAGGCTGCCACAAGCTCACCGGCTATCGCCCCGACGAACTGGTGTTCAACAACCGCGTGTCCTATGACCAGATGACCCTGCCCGAGGATCGCGAGCACGTCAGCCGCACGATCCGCGCCGCCCTTGCGGCCAACGAGGCCTTCGATGTGGAATACCGCATCCGCCGTGCCGACGGAAAGGTGCGCTGGGTCCTGGAGCGCGGTGTCGGGCTGTACGACCAATATGGCCACCTGGCCTGGATCGAGGGATTCATCCAGGACATTTCCGAGCGCATGGCCGCCAACGAGGCGCTGCACGAAGCGGTGCGGCGCTATCGCAGCATTTTCGAGCACGCCACCGAGGGGATCTTCCAAACCACGCCGGAAGGCCGCTACCTCAATGCCAATCCGGCGCTTGCGCACATCTATGGCCACGCCTCGCCGGACGAACTGGTTGCGCATCTGCACGACATCCAGCGTCAGCTCTATGTGCTGCCGGAACGGCGCGCCGAATTCGTGCGGTTGATGCAGGCGCATGGCGTGGTGCGCAATTTCGAATCGCAGGTCTACCGACGCGACGGCCACATCATCTGGATTTCCGAGAATGCGCGCGCGGTGCGCGATGCCGACGGCAGCGTGCAGTTCTTCGAAGGCACCGTGGTCGACATCACCGAGCGCAAGCAGCACGAAGCCGTGCTCGAGCACCAGGCCAGCCACGACAGCCTGACCGGCCTGCCCAACCGCTCGCTGCTGCGCGACCGCATCGAACAAGCCATCGTCAAGGCGCAGCGCGACAATCATCTGGTGGCGGTGGTGTTCGTCGATCTCGATCACTTCAAGCTGATCAACGACAGTCTCGGCCACCATGTCGGCGACCGCCTGCTGCTGGAAGTCGCCGACCGCCTCATCGCCTGCGTCCGCAGCCACGACAGCGTGGCGCGCCAGGGCGGCGACGAGTTCGTCCTGGTCCTCACCGAGCTGCACGAGGAAAATGAAATCCTCGCCATCGTCAGTCGCCTGCTGGAAATCATTTCACAGCCCTGGATGGACGAAGGGCAGGAATACGGGCTCAGCTGCAGCGTCGGCATCAGTTGCTACCCGCAGGACGGCGGCGATCCGGACGCCCTCCTGCGCTGCGCCGATGCCGCCATGTACAAGGCCAAGGAATCCGGCCGCAGCACCTATCACTTCTATACGCCCGAACTGAACCAGGCGATCAGCGAACGTCTCGAACTGGAAAACAGCCTGCGTCACGCACTGGAGCGCGATGAATTCCGCGTCTACTACCAGCCACGCATCGACGTCGCCAGCGGCCGCATCATCGGCGCAGAAGCCTTGATCCGCTGGGATTGCCCGGGCAAGGGCATCATCCCGCCCGACAGTTTCATCTCGATCGCCGAGGAAACCGGGCTGATCATTCCGATCGGACAATGGATCCTGGAGGAGGCCTGTCGCCAGAACAGCGCCTGGCAGCGCGCCGGGCTGCCGCCCATCAACGTGTCGGTGAACCTGTCGCCCATCCAGTTCCGTCATGCCGGGCTGGTGCAGGCAGTGGCGTCCGCCCTGGCGCAGGCCGGGCTCGACCCGGCCTTCCTGGAGCTGGAACTGACCGAGTCCTTCGTCATGCACGATGCCGAGCGCATCAATGTCGCCATGAAGTCGCTGAAGACGCTGGGCGTCGACATTGCGGTGGACGATTTCGGCACCGGCTATTCCAGCCTCAGCTATCTCAAGCGTTTTCCCGTCGACCGCCTCAAGGTCGACAAGAGTTTCGTGCGCGACATCGACAGCGACCCCGACGATGCCGCCATCGTGCGGGCCATCATCACGCTCGGCCATGCGCTCGGGCTCAAGGTGGTGGCCGAGGGCGTCGAAACCCTTGCGCACCTCGAGTTCCTGCGCCAGCACGGTTGCGACGAACTACAAGGCTACTACTTCAGCCGCCCGATCCCCGCGCTCGACATGGAAGCCCTGCTGTGCGCCGGCGGCACCAGCCAAACCGACATGAACCACCCGGATGACCATGAACCATAACGACCTGTGCCTTGCCGGCGCCTTGCGCGATCTGTCACGACGCTACTTCGCTCCCCAGGCCGACATGGCGGCCGCCCCCGCCCCGGTTCCCAACGCCTATCTCGGCGTGTGGCGCCGCAGCCTGCTGGAAACCGCCGGGCTGTGCGACACGCACAGCCACGTCTTCTGGCTGCAGACGCCGCGCTGGCACGCCGACCTGCGTCTCCCCGCCGGGCGGCCGGATTTCTCCGGCGTCCACAGTCTCGCCGAATGCAGCGATGCCCAACTGGCCTGGCTGGCACGCCAGCAGGGGTTTAGCGGTGTCACCCAGATCGATGGCGAACGCTGCACCTGGCACCGCCAGATGGATTTTCAGCCTGCCAACGGCAGCCGCGACATCGGCCGCATGGTCTTCGACGGCGAACGCCTGATCGAAACCGGCCTCGAGGCCGACTACCTGGAGACCTGGGAACGCCTGCCGCCCAGCCGCGGCGGCACCGCCGCGCTCGAGCTCGTGATGGAAGCGGGCGAACAGCCCGCCCGCCCGGCCTGGCTGCTCGTCGCCGGGGCCTGCTTCATGTATGTGCAAGGCCGTCCCTATTCCCTGCCCGATGCCCCCGACCTGCCGCATCTCATCGCACGGATGCAGCCATCGCATGCGCAATTGCTCGACTGGCTGAATGTCGAAATCAGCTTCGGCTATCGCATGGGACCGAATCCCTGGCGTATCGAGCATTCCACCCTGCCGTTTCGCGAAGAGACCTTCCTCACCCGCCCCGGCGCCATCCGCCGCCTGGGCTACCAGATCGCCGTCGAAGGCAGCCGCGAACGGCGCTGGCGGATACTGGACTGGAGCCTGGGCGCTGCGCTCTGAGTACGCCCGCCAATAGGCGAAGAATTCAGGAAAACGGCACAGCAGCGCAGAGACACGCGGTCCG
This sequence comes from Thiobacillus denitrificans, assembly GCA_002343685.1. Classification (GTDB taxonomy): domain Bacteria; phylum Pseudomonadota; class Gammaproteobacteria; order Burkholderiales; family Thiobacillaceae; genus Thiobacillus; species Thiobacillus denitrificans_A. The sequence continues at coordinate 127,951 of DDRS01000021.1, forward strand.
GCCGCTGCAACGCCGGATTCCGGACCCAGCGGCCCAGGGAGCCCGATCCCACTCCCTGGACGCCCTACGCTGCGGCTTCCATCACGGCTTCCGGCATGCAGGGCATTGCGCCCGCTTCCAGCGAACGATAGATGTAATCGAGATTCAGCACCTGTATCAACAGGCCATCCTGATTACCTTTGATGACCTGTGGCACGAGCGCATCGTCTGCCGCCAGCGCAAAAGGGGTCGGGCTGATCAGTTCATCCGGGAATTCCGGAACCCCGTGTAGTTCATCGACCAGCAACCCGATGCTTTTCTGTCCATGCCGGACGACGACGACCTGGCTGGTGTGCGTGATTTCGGACAGGCGCCCCTGTGCCATATAGCCCAGATCGAACACCCAGATGAATTTCTTCTCTTCGCCTTGGCGTTCGAGCGCCACCATGCCGACGCGCCCGATGAAACCGCTCATCGAGTTCGGGATCAAGTCCGCTCCCGGCAGTGCCTCGAGCACCTGTTCGGCAGGCAGGGCATACAGATCGCCTTCGATGAAGCAGGTCGCGAATTGCCGGCCGCTGCGATCCGGCGAATTCTGCTCGATTACCGTGGCAGCCCGGTTTCCGGATGCCCGGGATTCGCGTACTTCGCCAAAGGATTCGAACACCACGGCAATGACATCCTCCTGATAACCATCGCTGACCTTGAACTCGCGGTATCCGTTCGAGACGGTGCACCCCATGCTGGCATAGCGGTCATCGTGAATCATGATGGTCGAGGTGCTGCAGCCGTTTTCCTGGCGCAGGATGTCCGAACCGACATCGAGGAAGGTGCCGACGGGACGGCTGGGGTCGGTGCTGGCAATAATGCAACCGCATCGATCGATGAAAAACGCCGTGGTGCCGGATTTGCCGTTCAGGCCGCCGTGCAGCATGGCAGAAAACTCCGGGGCCGCATCGAACACGATGCCGATCCCGCCGACGATCGTATGCGGGGTGTCGGGATGGCGGATCGCGGCATGATAAACATAGGTTGGCGATCCGCCATACAGCGGCGAGGCGGCAAACGGGCTGACGTGATAGTCCTGTTCGGTGGCCAGCGACAGCACCGCATCGAGCGTGTCATGCTCGATTGTGGTGCCGACAATGAACCGATCCTCCCCGCCCTGCACCAGGCTGGTTCCCGCAATGATCCGTCCGCTTCTGTCGTATACGAAGATCCGGGTATAGACGGTATACAGGCTGTTGATGTAAGTCAGGATGCCTGTGATGTGCCTGACCATGTCGCCGGTTCGCGCGGGCACGGCCAGTGCGTTGCGCAATGCCGGCGTCAACGCCCACCAGCGGCAATCGTTGGCGCGCTCGTACAAGTTGCGGTCGAGCAGATCGACCAGCAGGTGCGACATGAACTCGGCCCCGCGCAAACTTGAACTCAGCACTGTTTCGTACAGATTGCCGATGGACTGCGAAAACAGCTCATTGCTGCGATTGCCGGTTTCGCTGATCTGCTCCAGCACCGACTTCAGCTGGACCAGATTATCGCCCTTGCCGGCAGCCATGACTTGGCCGTTCCATACGACACGCTGGATGGTTTCGGCCGCCTGCATGATCTTGTAGAGCGGCGGCGAAAAAGTCTGGGCATGCGACAGCAAGCCGTCGACGATCGCGGGATCGAGCGACATCAGTGTGGGATCGCCGCCATCCAGAAACGCGACCTCGACGGGAATCATGACCTGGCCCTGCCAGCCCGACGGCCCCATGTAGCCCTGATAGCCGTCGGCTCCAAAGGTCTGTACCAGATATTTGCGCCCGCCGAACATCATCAGGTTGGCGCTGCCGTCCCGGTTCACCGGGACAATCGATCCGACAGGCACCCACAGCGCATCGGCACTGGCGATGACGCGGTTTTCACCATCGAGCAACAACATGTTCGACCGCTCGTCCGGATCGCGGTGCGATTCGAAAATCCCCTTCATTTCCTGCTCGAAGTCGAAGCAGAGACACAGGATGCCGACTACCTCGCCGGTTTCCGGATGCAGCATGCGCTGCGAATAGATCAAGGCCTTGTCCTTGCCGGGACGCAGATCGGTCGCGCGGAAGGTTTCGACATAACGGCCCGAAGCCAGGGTTTGCCCGATCAGCGGATCGATGCTGCCCTCGACTTCGGAATGCTCGTCGATCTGCATCAGCACATTGCCGTTCCGGTCCAGCAGCATGATTTCGTCGTATACGGTGTACTTGCTGCGATAGGCCAGCAAGCGATGGTGAATGGCCTCGGCATCACCCTGCACGCCCGCGACGAATTCGCAGAGGTCGCGGTCGGTCGCAAGAAAACCGACATCGGCGGTGCGCTCATACAGATTACGCACCACGATATCGATCACGTAATGCGCCTTGGTACCGATTTCCATCAGCACATTTGCACACTTTTCGTGCACCAGGCTCGCCACCAGTTCCTGTTCGAGTTGGTCGAATCCCGCCCGCGTGGCCGCCATGGTCTGCAGGATCGACTTGGTCTCGGCCAGATAATTCATCTTGGCCGAGGACTCGATCATGCGCCACATCAGGTTCAGCTCGCGCAAGGACTGTTCGCTGCGAACCACATCGCGCATGTAAGGCAGGAAGACGTCGTTTTTCTGGGTGTAGGCCATCGGGTAGGTGCACCAGGCATCGAGTTGAGATGCCAATGACCAAGCAAGGAGCAGACCAAAAAATACGGCTGAATTCCTTTATCCACGCCAGATCAAGCGAAACTATGGCCCCCGCAATCACACGGATGATTTATTTATTCTGGCCTGCTTTGTGAATTTCCCATTTTTGGTCATTCGAGCGGCATCCGCACGCAAACATCTGCTGATGATTCGATTAGCCGCCCATCATCTGGCGATAGGCCGCGTCGGCCAGTTTCTGCATGTCCTGATGCGCGATCTGGCCGGACAGGGCATAGCCGAAATCGCGGTCGATCCAGTAGAACACCTCGACGCCGTTTTCGGTGACGTGGCGGAACGCCGTCTCGCGATTGCCCGTCACGGCGCGCCGCACATAGAGCGTGATGCGATGCCTGCCCGCATCCTGGTACATGAACTGTGCCACCGGGCCGGATTCGCCCGCCAGCAGGCGCCCGCCCAGCAGTTCGAAACCGAGCGCGCCGAATTCCGGCGCCTTGATCGGTACGCCGACGCGCTTGGAAAGCCAGCTCACCAGATGCGCGGCGTGGGCCGCATCCACCTCGACCGGGTGCCGCGCCTCGGGACTGAAGACCGCATGCGCGATCGCCGCATCGCGGGCGAAATGCAGCGGTACCGGGAGGGGTTGATCCTCTCTGAGGCCGATGCCGTAGCCGATCAGGCCGCTGGCAGCCAATGCAAGCGCCGCCGCCATCGCCCGCCACGGCGCACGGACCGGCCGGCGGCGCGCCGCACGTACCAGATCGATCGGCAAGGGTTCGTTGAGCACGCCATCGAATGCGGCATGCAGAGCCTGGTTCTGTCCAGCCCATGCCTGTACCCGCGCGGCGTCCTCCGGATGCGCAGCCAGCCAGGCCTCGACGTCCAGGCGCCGGGCCTCGGGCAGCGCGCCATCCACATAGGTATGCAAATCGTCCTCGCGCACAGGATCCGTCATTTCACCACCTTCAACTGTACGGCGGGCGCCCCCGCCAGCATGTGTCGCATCCGCTCGCGCGCACGGGCGAGACGCGACATGATCGTGCCGACCGGCACGCCCAGTACCTGGGCAGCCTCGGCATAGGAAAACTGTTCCAACCCGACCAGCAGGATGACTTCCCGCTGCTCATCGGGCAAGCGCATCAGCGCCGCGTGCATGTCGCGCGCCGCCAGCGCTTCCATCTGTCCGCCGCTCACCGGGATGTCCAGGGCCTCGTCGAGCGCCGTGTCCTGCGGGCGGCGGGTCCGCAACTGATTCACGAACAGATTGTGCATCAGCGTGAACAGCCAGGCGCGCAGGTCGCTGCCGGGCTGCCACAGGTCGAGCCTGGCCAGCGCGCGTTCGAGCGTGTCCTGCACCAGATCGTCGGCACGCACGACATCGCCCGTCAGCGCCCGGGCGTAGCGGCGCAGACGGGGCAGATGCTCGATCAGGTCCGGCTTAGGGTTTAGCCGCATGCCACACGTTCTTCACGCCGTCGCCCGTGGTATCGCCCGGCTTCTGGTCCTTGACCCAGCGATACAGCGGCTTACCCTTGTAGGCCCACTGGCGGCTGCCGTCGTCGCGGGTAATGATGCTGTAGTCGCCGCTCGCCTTGTCGCCGGCCGTGGCCATCAGCGGCGGCCAGTTCGCCGCGCAATCGCCGTTGCACGCGCTCTTGCCGGAGCCGGCGGTATCCTTGTCGAATACATACAGCGTCATGCCGTCGGCGTTGGTCAGTACGCCCGATTGCATGGCCACGGGCGCGGCGTTCGGCGTCGCACAGGCAACGAGCAGGACGAGGCCTGCCAGGGAGGAAGTGAATGCGGTTTTCATGGGAAGTCCTTTTCTCGAAAATGGGGGGATGCAGTCAGCCTGCATGGACGTAAACACCGGGACGCCCCGGTTTATTCCATCGCCACGAAAATTTATCCAGCCCGATCGACGACCACATTATCCTGCGATGCGGCAGAACACGCTCCAACCCGGATTCTCAGCTATACCAAGTGGGCCTACCCAGAAAGGACACCATGCCGGACACACTCAAGACCGCGGTGATTGCCGCGCTGGAAGACCAGGACGTCCGTCGTGCCATGACGGAAAACATGCAACAGGCTGTCCAGGGGACGCTCCAGACCGCCCTGCCCGCAGTAGTGAAAGCCGCTGTGCTTGGCACGCAACAGGCCGCTGACCAGAAAAAAGGCGATCCCTACCGCACCACCCTCTATTTCCTGGCCGGCCTCATCGCCTTCTGCCTGGCGGTCATCACCGGGGTTTTCAACGCCTTTCCCGATCCGCCTGCCGACACCGGCGATGTCGTCTACCACATGCTGGGCGGCGTGCTCGCGTGGATCTCGATCACGGCGCTGGTCGCCACCGTGTGCATGGCCGTCGTCCAGATTCTCAAATACAGGCACCGCAAGGACGCCAACGCTCAGGATCCGGACACGGCCACGCTGGCGCTGCTCATGGGCATTCCGACGCTCTTCGGCGCCATGGCCGTCAGTTATTGCGTCCGCGGGGGCATGGCTGTTCTGCACGGCGGCACGGAACTGGTCGGGCTGCTGGATGCACTCTGCAAGCTCATCCGTTTCTGAGGCGCCGATTTGAGCTGAGCCACGCCGAGCGGCCGCTTATTTCCCCAGGCGGGACCGGGCGGATTCGATCGCCTCGCCGATGGCATCCCATGCCAGTTCGACGCCGGCTTTCATATCCTGCCAGGCGCCCTCGCTCGCAGTGCGCAACGACTCCAGCCTGGCGCGCGCCTCGTCCTGCCGGGTGCGCAGCGTAGTAATCTGCTTCTGATACGCGTCGCGCGCGCCAGCCTCGGCATGCTCCATCCTGGCTGCCAGCGCGTCGATCTCGGCATTGCCCTTGTCCAGCAGGGAATGCATCTTGCGCACATATTCGTCACGGGTACTCATGTCAGTGTCCTTTCGTTTCGGTTGTATTCTGCGCAAGCGCGCGATCGATCTTGTCGTCCATCTCGCCGACCAGCGCGGCAAGGCCATTGGCGGCTTCGTTCATGGATTGCCGCATCGCCTGCTCCATCTTGTCTATATGAGCATCGGCCTGTCCGATCGCGTCGCGCAATTGCGCGAATTCATGCGTGACCTGAGCGCGCAATTCGTTCAGGCGCGAGGCTTCGGCGCTTTCCGCAAGTTTGCGCTGCGCCTGCAATTCCTGATTGTGGCGACGTGACTCCATCAACATGTTCGTGCGCAACATCAGGGCATAGAGGACAAACAGCGCCACCAGAACCAGCGTCACGCCAAGCAGGATCACCCCGAGCGGCCCCTCGACATGGAAGACCACGAACGACAGCAAGGTGGGGGCGGTCAGCACCGACCAGTTGGCCAGGGTGAATCCCGCCAGCAGAAACAAGGCCACCAGGATGACTGCGCCGAGTACGTTCATTGCCATTCCTTCACTTCTTGTAGGGGTACACCCAGTATAGACGCGCGAGGAAACAGGCTGCCTGCGCACGGTTCACGCCGATCATCCGCGAGCGTTCTTATCCGGCAAGCTGTCCGCCGCCTCGGGGCATAATGACTGCTCTCGATATTTCCGGCTCCATCATGACCCTCCCGCGCCTGCCCGTCCTGTCCCTGCTCGAAACCCGCGTCCTCGGCGTGCTCTGCGAAAAGCAACACACCGTACCCGACACATACCCGCTGTCGCTCAACGCCCTAGTGGCCGGCTGCAACCAGAAGACCAGCCGCCATCCCATCATGGAGGCCAGCGAGGCCGAGGTGCAGGCCGCCATCGACGCGCTCAAGGGACCCGCCCTGGTCATCGAGTCCAGCGGCGGCCGCGTGACGCGCTACGCCCACAACATGGAAAAAGTCCTGCGCCTGCCTGCCCAGTCCGTCGCGCTGCTCACCGTGCTGATGCTGCGCGGCCCGCAAACCGCGGGCGAGTTGCGCATCAACAGCGAACGCCTGCATCGCTTTGCCGACATCTCGGCAGTGGAAGCCTTTCTGCAGGAACTGGCCGAACGGCCCGAGGGCGCCCTGGTGACCGAACTGCCGCGCCAGCCCGGCTCGCGCGAAAACCGCTGGGCGCACCTGCTCAGCGGCACCCCGGATATCGAGGCAATTCCGGCAGCGCCTGCCGCTGCATTCGAACCCGGCGACACCGTCAGCATCGGTGAAATCGCCGCGCTCAAGGCACATGTGGCGCGACTGGAAACCGAGATCGACGCCTTGAAGGGATTGGTGGGTAGACTATGCGAGGAACTCGGTGTGCAGCCCTGAAAGGGGCCGCGCGTTGCGCGCCCCACGCACACGACCGGCCTGACTGTCTATATTTCATTCAAACTGAACGAATGGAGATACATGCCGGATTTGGCACGCAACTCGATGGGTGCGGTCATCGCCCTCGCTCTGGCAGGCGGGATCGCATATGCCACGGAAAGGCACACGACTATGGAACTGACTTCAAGCGCATTCGCCCCGAACACCGATATTCCCAGCCTGCACACCTGCGAGGGCAGCGACCTGTCGCCCCCGCTGGCGTGGACCGGCGTACCGGCCGAGACCCGAAGCCTGGCGCTGATCGTCGACGACCCCGATGCACCCGACCCGGCTGCGCCGAAAACGACCTGGGTGCACTGGGTGCTCTACAACCTCCCGCCCAGCACCCCCGGACTCGCCGCCGGCATGACCACGACACGGCTGCCGGCCGGCACGCGCGAAGGTCTCAACGACTGGCAGCGCACAGACTATGGCGGCCCCTGCCCGCCCATCGGCCGCCATCGCTACGTCTTCAAGCTATACGCACTCGACACCCGACTGCCGGTTTTCTGGTCGGCGACCAAGGCCACACTGGAAAAGGCGATGCAGGGCCACATCCTGGCGCAGAGCGAATTGGTGGGGTATTACAAAAAGTCAGGCAGGCGCTCGTAGATCGCTGGAAAGTCGGTTTTTTTGTTCCGGCCGATTGGCCAAGTAGCGGCAATATGCCGAAGTGAATGCTGGCGCCGATCGTCATCGCAAAAATACTCCACGCAAGCCCCGCGCCGGATCCTGGCTCTTGCCGCAGGATCTGATTAGATTAAGGCGTATTCATTTCGACAGCCGATTCCGGCTTCCCCGAAATGCTTAGCGACTGGCTACCCGGTTCGACCGCCATCCTCCATAATCCGGCATCCTGAAAGTCCGGTTTCTTCCATGCGCCGCCTCGCCCTGCTCCTCTTCACTGCCCTGCTCACCGCCTGCGCCGCGCCGCCACCGGTGCAGACAGTACCCGTCACGACGCCGAAACCGCCGCTCAAGATCGCGCTGGTCCTGGGCGGCGGCGCGGCGCGCGGCTTTGCCCACATCGGCGTGATCAAGGCGCTGGAGGCCCAGGGCATCGTTCCCAGCATGGTGGTGGGCACCAGCGCGGGATCGGTGGTGGGCGCACTCTATGCCTCGGGCATGAACGGATTCGAACTGCAGAAGCAGGCCCTGGACATCCAGGAGAACATGGTGACGGACTGGGTCATGCCCAACCGGGGCGTGTTGAAGGGCGAGGCGCTGCAGGACTTCATCAACCAGCAGGTGAAGAACCTGCCCATCCAGCGGCTGCCGAAGCCCCTCGGCGTGGTGGCCACCGACCTGCAAAGCGGCGAGATGGTGCTCTTCCGCCAGGGAAACACGGGCATGGCGGTCCGCGCTTCCAGCGCCGTGCCGGGCCTGTTCCAGCCCGTCGATATCAACGGCCGGGATTACGTGGACGGCGGCCTCACCTCGCCGGTGCCGGCCCAGGCCGCGCGCGCCATGGGCGCGGACTTCGTCATCGCCGTGGACATTTCCAACGTCAACCGCCGCGACAAGCTCGCCGGCACGCTGGACGTGCTGCTGCAGACCTTCGCCATCATGGGCCATACGATCAGCCGCCACGAGCTGGAGGATGCGGACGTCGTCATCCGGCCGAAGACGGCCGCCATGAGCAGCACCGATTTCGCGGATCGCAATCTCGCCATCCTGGAAGGCGAGAAGGCCGCCGCCGCCGTCATGCCCGAACTCAAGGCCAAGCTCGCCCGGGCCCAACAGCGCTGAAGACGGGTTTCCCGCACGCCGGGGAACGAGTTGGACAATAATTGGGGATGGCCCAGGCTTCTCCCCCCTCCACGGCAAGCCCCCGCCCCCTGTCGGCGCTGGCCGGCCTGTGGCCCTTCCTGCGTCCCTACCGGGCCCGGCTTGCGCTGGCCTTCGTGCTGCTGTGCCTGGGTTCCGGAACCATCCTGCTGGTGCCGCTGGCGTTTCGCGATCTCATCGACTTCGGCTTCGGCCAACCGGCGCAACCGAGCGGCGGCCTGCTTGGCGCCTTGAGCCTGAACGGGCATTTTGTCGTCCTGTTCGGTCTGGCGTGCATCTGGGCACTCGCCGTCGCGGCGCGCTACTACACCGTAGCCTGGATCGGCGAGCGGGCGACGGCGGATCTGCGCAGCGCCGTCTACGCGCGCGTACTGGCGCAATCGCCGCAATTCTTCGAGACCCTGCAGACCGGCGAGGTGCTGTCCCGGCTGACCGGCGACACGACGCTGGTGCAGACCGTGGTCGGCAGTTCCATTTCGATGGGCCTGCGCAGCCTGTTCCAGTTCATCGGCGGCATGATCATGCTGGCCGTCACCAGCCTCTATCTGTTTTCGCTCAACCTCGGCCTGATGGCGCTGCTGACGCTGCCCATCCTCGCCATCGGCCGCAAGGTCAAGAAACTCTCGCGGGAATCGCAGGACAAGATCGCCGACGCCTCGGCGCTGGCGGGCGAGATTCTCAACGCCATGCCGACGGTGCAGGCCTATACGCAGGAACAGCAGGAAGCCCGAAGGTTTTCCGAGCGCACCGAAGCCAGCTTCGTCACCGCGATCCGGCGCACGCGCGTGCGCGCCGCGCTCACGGCGCTGATCATCACCGCCGTGATGGGGACGATCATCTTCGTCCTGTGGATCGGCGCCCGTCAGGTGCACGACGGCATCCTGACCGGCGGCCAGCTGGCGTCCTTCGTCCTCTATGCGGCGCTGGTGGCCGGCGGCGTCGGCACCCTGTCGGAAGTGTGGGGCGACGTGATGCGCGCCGCCGGGGCGACGGAACGGCTGCTCGATCTGCTACACGCCGAATCGGCCATCCGCGAGGCCCCCAGCCCGCAAGCGCCGGCTCAGCCGGCCCGGGCGGCGATCCGCTTCGATCACGTCACGTTCCGCTACCCCGCCCGTCCGGACACCGACGCGCTCCACGACATCCGCCTCGACATCGCGCCGGGCGAAAGCGTCGCGCTGGTCGGTCCCTCCGGGGCCGGCAAGACCACGCTGTTCCAGCTGCTGCTGCGCTATTACGAGGTATCCGCAGGGGCGATCCAGCTCAATGGGCAGGACATCCGCCAGCTCAGCCTGCACGATCTGCGCCAGGGCATCGCCATCGTGCCGCAGGACCCGGTGATCTTCTCGGCCAACGCCCTGGAGAACATCCGTTACGGCCGCGCCACCGCCAGCGACGAAGAGGTCCTGCAGGCGGCCCGGGCCGCCCTGGTGGACGAATTCATCGAGCGCCTGCCCGAGGGCTACCAGACCTTCCTCGGCGAACGCGGCACCCGCTTGTCCGGCGGCCAGCGCCAGCGCATCGCGATCGCCCGCGCCATCCTGAAGGGCGCCCCCCTGCTGCTGCTCGACGAGGCCACCAGCGCGCTCGACGCGGAATCGGAAGCCCTGGTGCAGCAAGGCCTCGGTGCCGCCATGCAGGGACGCACCACGCTGGTCATCGCGCACCGGCTGGCCACGGTGCAGAAAGTCGACCGCATCGTGGTGATGGACGGCGGCCGCATCGTGGAAACCGGCACCCCGGAGGATCTGCGCCGGCAGGGCGGGCTCTATGCGCGGCTGGCCGCACTGCAACTCAACCAGTGACCGGCCGCATCCTGGCCGCTGCATTCAGTTATTCCAGAACGGGCCGATACCCCTATTAAGAATGACACCGATGCGAGACCTGCTTGAACGCTTCCCCCGCCCCTGCCGCGAGCCCACGCTCCCGCGAGCCGACTGACGCGCCGGCTGCGGAAGAAACCCTGTCGGCACACGCCAAGCGCGCGCTGCGCACCAAGGTGCGTACCCGGATCACGGCCGTGCTCGACGCCGGCATCGCCTTCCTGCAACGTCTGCGCACGAAAGCCGGCGGGGAGCCGGAGAAGGCCGACGACGCCGATGACAGGCGCGGCGCCCGGCCGGACCGCTCGGAGACGCGACGCGGCGCATCGGCGGCCCCGGCCGAGACGCCCGTCGACATCCCCAAGCCGAAACGCCGTCTACGCGCACTCCTGATTTATGTCAGCGTGCTCCTGGTCGGCGGCGCGGGCGGCGGCGCGCTCGCCTATACCCTGTTCCAGCAACAACTCGACCAGGTGCTCAACGACAGCCTGCGCCAGGAAGCCGCGCGCTCGAAGAAAACCCGGCCCAGCGCCGACATCCAGAAGGCGTTCGACACCGAGCAGACCCAGCGCGCCGACGCCGAGAAGAAACTGGCGGCGTCCCTTGCCGCCTACTCGGCCGCCACCTCCGACGCCCATCGCCAGCTCGAAAGCCTGATCGGCGAGCAGGTCGCGGAGAATCGGCGCCTGCAGGCAGCCCTGGCCGACTCGACCCAGTCCAGCGCGGAAACGCACAAAGCGCTGACGGAAGAACAGGCCAAGCGCACCGCCGCAGAGGAAAAGCTCGCCGAGTCCTCGAAGGCCATGGCCGAAAAACAAAAGCAGCTCGACGCGGCGGAAAAGCAGCTGGCCACGCTCAACGTCGCCGAAACCTCGCCCGGCGCCCGGCGGGACCTGCTGGCCAGCCGCAGCCCCCGCGACGAGTCGAGAAGCCGCCCGCTCAAGACAGGCAACTGCACGCTCGGCACAAACAACGTCAACGCGCTGAAGAACTGCATCGCGGACTTCAACCGGTAAGGAAACGCTGAAAAAGTGGGTTTGCCGGGTGTTCGACAAGCCTGTCCTGAGCTGCGCCGAAGGGCTCGCCACGAACGAAATCAACCACTTGCCGTTCGTCCTGAGCGTGTCGAAGGACATGTTCAGCGTTCCCCAAGTCTTACGGCCGACCGACAAGGGAAGCCCCCCGCGCTCACGCGCCGCCGATGAGTTGCTGCACGTCGTGGGCAATGGCCGCCGCACTGCTGGAGGATTCCGCCATCAGCCGCGCCTTGCCCTTGCCGTCGAAGATGAAAACCGCGCTGCTGTGAGTCGCTTCGTAGTTGCCGTGGGCATCCGGTTTGCCGAGGCTGTAGGTGACGCGGTAGCGCTTGGCCAGCTGGCGCAGTGCCGGGTCGTCGGTGCGAAGCCCGATGAATTCGGGCCCGAATGCCTCGGTGTAGCGTTTGAGCAGTGGCGGCGTGTCGCGTTGCGGATCGACCGTCACGAACAATATCCGCACCTTGTCGGCAGCGGCCCCGAGTTTCGACAGCGCCTGGGAAAGCGTGGCCAGCGTCGTGGGACACACGTCGGGACAATGCGTATAGCCAAAGTACAGCATGACGATCCTGCCGCGGTAGGTCTCCGCGGTGACATGTCGCCCCGTGTCGTCCGTAAGCGAGAACGCCAGCGGCGACACGATGCCGGTAATGTTGTCCAGGTCCCAGGTTTTATCCTGGCTGCATCCGCTCAGCAGGGCCGCAAACGCACAGAACGCCGCAGCCAGGAAAATTCGGGTACGGGCAACAGGATTCCGCAGGCTCATTGCATGTCGGCGCCTCTGACCGCGAACATCACGTCCATCGAGCGCCCTCCGGAAAACGTCAACCGGATCGGCACCGCGTCGCCCTTGGCCAGCGTCCGGGTACGGCCCATCAACATCAGGTGATAGCCGTCCGGCGTGAAATGCAGCGTCTGCCCGGGGCGCACCTGTAGGTCATGTACCGGCACCATCCCCGTTTCACCGCCGCGATGAACCGTGCGGTGCATCATCACGTCGCCGAATACCGTGCTGGATGCGCCCGTGAGCGTGAGCGGCCGCGGCCCCGTGTTGGTCAGGTCGAAGTATCCGGCCAGCGGCAGATCGCCCGGCAGCCAGCGGATGCGCGCATGCTCGACAGACGCGGGACTCCCCGCAGCCTGCGCCAGGCCGGCAAACGCCATGCACAGTGCTGCGGCAAGCCACAGCAACGGTTTTCGCGAAACATCCTTTAGTAACATGTTGCCTCCATTGATCGTGTGCGTGCTTATCCGGCCTGAGGATCCAGCCCATCGGGCAGGCAACCCGACAGGCGGCGGCGTTCGCTCGAACACGGTGTCACTGCACCTCCATGCCCAGCGACGACTGCCTCGCCCGCTCGGAATGGCTATCGTTGCGCCACCGCCGCAATACGACCAGCGCGCCCACCGCACTCATCATGGCGGCCGGGATCCAGGTGATCAAGCCGCCGATGTCCTGATCGGTCATCGGGGCAATCGGCCAGGCACGGCCGCATACGCTGTAGCTGGTGTAAAGAATGGTGCTGCTCAAGGCGATGTAGGCGCCGATGGCGATCTGCGGAAGCATGATGGCCCACAGCATGATGATGCGGGTGCCATAGCCCAATGGCTTGAGGCCGGTGTGTTTCTCAGGCCCCACGATCAGCCACCAGAATAGCAAGCCGTCGATCAGCATGCTCCAGTTCATAACGTCGTAACGCGCAAGACTGAGCATGGCCTTGAAATGAACGGACGGGATGAGCCAGAAGCCGATCAGTCCCGTGAACAGCAGCGGGGCGACGACCGGATGCTGGAGGAGCCGATAGAGCCGCAGCGTCAGCGGATTATTGAACACGGGCGCGAAGAGCCCCCGACGCAGCCAGCGCGGCGTCCCCAGAGCCATGATCTCCAGTGGCGCCGCCAACGCAATGAGAAACGGCCCTGCATGGTGCAGCACCAGATGCTGGAGCCGATGGATCCAGAACATGTGTTGGGACAGATAATCCAGATGCGTCTGCAGAAACGCATAGATGGACGTCAGGCCAACGAAGAAAGCGGCGATACGCCAGAATCCGGGCGACGTCGCCTCGCCGCTCGCATGGCGCAGTCCGCGCACATACAACAGCACGCTGCCTGCACAAAGCAGCAGCACCGTCGGGGAGAACTCCCAAGGGATCAGAAAGAGGGCGATGGATTGCAGCAGCGAGTGCACCGTTTAATCAAGCCGTAGCGCCCCCCATCAGCATCTCGCGCTGCCTGGACACACTGTCCAGCACGGATCAAATCCGGTACGCGCACTGAAATCGGAGATGCGTTTTGTAATTACCGTGGTCGCTTGTTCAAGAGGCCACGCCGTACTTTGCGAGTATCCGTCCCGCGTTCTTGCGGCGTCGCAGAAATCCGAAAGCGTTCAGGTGACTCGTGGAAGGCGGATTTTGTTCCTGATCGGGCTGCTCGACTTGGAGCAAGGGGCTCGATTCAGGGAACGAACTGGGTACCGGCATGCTGGAGCAGACACGGTGAATCGGTCTTGATTGCCACTTCCGGTGGCCTGGGTCAGTTTCTACAGTCTCGAGTCGGTCACGAGCGAAGTTCAGATTGAATGCATGCCTGTCTCATGTTCGGTCAAAGCGGCCTCCCAGGCTGATTATTTCATGTGTCCGGTGTTCGGTGACTACCGGTCAACGTTTAAGGTAAGGGGCTGGCTGGAAGCGGGCAAAGCCCGCTGTAAGCCAGTTCCGCTTGACCGAGGGGTTGGGCATTTTTTCTATTGGAATGGTGCGAGCAGCCATTTTAGAACGGCCCTTCATGGAACTGTTTATAGGCGCAGTCTGCAGTGTCGCGAATATAGCGCCACGCGGTCACAACATTGGTTTTGTCGTTTACAACCAGCGCCCACTCGCAAGTGCTCTGCGAAAACAGGTATTCGGTCTTCTCTCCTTCAATCACCACCTTCTTATAGTGCTGTTTGATATGGGCGGGCTGGTTATCCCAATAAGGGTAATACCGCATTGAGTTCAAGACTTTTGAGATTGGTTTTCCGATTTCGGAGTTTCTTTCTCTGACAAAGACTTGCTTGTCATCGAATAGGAGATTTACCGCGGAACAGCCGCCCAGGATGATTGCCAATGTAGCCAGCGTTAAGGCTGATGAGATTTTTCGGCGATCCATATGCGCCCAACGTCGTAGCTCAGGGACGCGGAGCCGGCTTGCCGGCGAAGCGTCCCACTGAAGCGTAATGTTAGACCTCATAGACTTCAATCGAACCGGGTGAAATAAGGCTTGGAGAGCGATGGGATTTAACATCCGGATTGCTCATACGAACACTGAAGCCTTTTGCAATCCAGTCCAACAGTTCAGCCTCGTTTTTAACCCGGACATAGTCCTTTTCAAACCGAGTCGGACTAACAACGAAATGCTTATCCTCGTGAAGGTGTGGGCTGAGAATTGCACCAACAGAACGCCCGCGTTTCACGGTGTAACGGATTTTCTTCATATTTTTATTTTCAGTTGAAGTATTAATTGGTTTTGTATGGCGCTTGAAATTACATTCGTAGCATAGCGGCCTAATATTGGAAATATCGTCGCTTCCCCCTTGAATTACTGGAACGATGTGATCTTTTGTCCAGACGTTACGGTAGCGGCTGTCAGGGCGGGGGGGAATATCGTGCCAGAGGCGCCCACAGTCCTGGCAGCGTGAGGTAGCAGCAAGCAGCGCTTTCCACGCAGAAGACGTATGTGCTCCACCATTCTTTTCAAGCCTAGCGTTCCGCACTTTCGCACGTTCATTGCGGCAGTCCATGCACCTATCCCACTGGTTAAACCGTGTGCTACCACATTTAGTGCAGGTTTTCATGAGGTCTAACGTTTGAGTTAACCGGCTGGACGCCGCAGGCGACCAGTCCGAGCGACGCGAAGCGGCGCGGTGTTGAACGATTGGTTAGACGGCCGGCGTTTCATTTTTTATGCAAGCGAGAAGATCTACAAGTGACACCTCGGCGGAACTGAACGATTTGACGAATTCGACATATGCGTCGTGTCTCTTCTTTCGAGTGATTTGTCCTGAGTTGCTAATCACCTGAAGCTGGAAATGAACAGAATCTTCGTCTGTTGTTTTTCCCACGACTAAGACGGGGTGAGACCCCGTTTGATGGTGTGCGAACGCGTTGCGCAGCGCCATGACTTTGTGTAAGGCATCTTGATCTAGCCTGAAACTCACATTTTGGGCAACCGCCATAGCGATTTTAACTTTGGAACCGATCGGCATGATGGAGCTATCCAAGACCACGTCCCAGAAGAACATGAAACGATCTTTGTGCGGACTACAATAATTTTCGATTACTTGATTGAGCAAGTTCTCGATGTAGGCCGTTCTGTTGACGATCTCGATTACCTGTTGTTCTTCGATGTCCATATGCCAGGCTGCGTTTATTAGATTGCCGTCTAACGTAGAGCTAACCGGCGCTGCGCGGCTTTATCGCGCAGCGTCCAGCAACCGAAGGGAGTGAGGTTGAGCGCCATGTTAGGTGACAACCAGCTTAAGCAGTCAGCAGTCGGGGCATTGTTTTTCTTCAATGATTTGCCCTTTGGGATATTTACGTGAGAAGAGGATCTCGTATCGCTTGTACTCATACGATTTATCTAGCGCCAAATCGCGAATAAAAACGGCAGGTTGTTTTGGGTTGGATATCTCGCGCACGTTGATCACGGGATATGGGGCCGAGTAGCCGCCGCCTGCATTTGTCAGAACCACTTGGTATTTCCCCGCCGAGGTGTTGCAGGTCGTGACATGTGGAAGTGGCTTATCTGGTACGTTTAAGTCGTCGGGCGTGCGCTTCCAGGTGGAGAGCTTATCGACATCGATTACACCGGGCTCGGCCGCATGCGCCTGGCCTTCTTCGTTATATGCCGAGTAATCGATGATGCGCAGTGATTGTGTTGTGCATACGACCTTCATTGCGTAGTAGTACCAGTCTGCGTTGGCCGGACTACTAATAATGATAAGCCCAGCAAGAGCCAATGCTGTTTTCGCAATCGACCGCATAAGCCGTGCCGTAATCATGTCCTTAGGCACCTAACGTGGAGCTAACCGGCCGCCGGAGCGCGTAGCGCGGAGGGAACCCAAAAGCTACGCTTTTGGGCGGTCGGGTTGAGCGCAAGGTTAGACATGGATTTCACAGGCAGTCACCAAAAGCTATGCAAACGAAGACCAAAGTAAAGAAGAGCAAAGCAATTGCTGAGACTGGCACATATATGATCGAGATAGTGATCTTGCGTGCAGTGGGTGTGTTGAGAGAGGCAATCGCAAATAAGCCAACGGCTATTGCAACCCCTATAGCTATGTAGTCAGATGAGGTTGAGAATGATCGAGTTGGCCATCGAGATAGTAGCAAATAGACAGATACAACCAACAGGGGCCCAATTACTGCCACGCCCCACTTTACTCGGTTCTTATCCATGAATGCCTAACAGTTAATATACGGACATCAACGTCCGTATAACATTATTATTTAGGGGGTCCCTCATAACCACATATCCTACTGATTCTTAATCGTTTTTGTTTTCATGCGTCCGTATAATAACCCCCAATAATACTGACAGCCAACCTGGCTTCCTCGGTCTACCCTACCCTGTGCTTTTTTTCATCACAAAAGGAGTGAAAGTCATGGGGTCAGCCACCCCGTC
Organism: Thiobacillus denitrificans; assembly: GCA_002343685.1. Taxonomy (GTDB): domain Bacteria; phylum Pseudomonadota; class Gammaproteobacteria; order Burkholderiales; family Thiobacillaceae; genus Thiobacillus; species Thiobacillus denitrificans_A. The sequence goes on from DDRS01000021.1 coordinate 145,179, forward strand.
TGCTTGATCAAGTCTCTGCCGTCTGCTGTCGCCGGTATTTCAGCGAGCGAACCGAACAGGTCTACCGATACTGGATTCAGCAATACATCCTGTTTCACAACAAGCAGCACCCAGCCCAGCTTGGCTCCACGGATGTCGAATCCTGCCTGAACCCTCTGGCGATCAAGCGCCGGATTTCTGCTTCAACCAAAAGTCAGGCATTGAAGCCGTAGTGTTCCTGTATGACAGCGTCCTGTTCAAGCCTTTAGGGGCGTCTGCTTCCTGGTTAGAAGTGGACGCTCTCATGAATTTTCTCGAGGTCCGCTTCGGCCAGGGAACAGCCGGTCCCGGCTAGCGCATGAATTTCCGCTTCGGGCCGTTAGAAGCCATTCCCCCTCGCCCTCAGCCACGCTCGCCATCCGCCGTATTCCGTAATGTCCCGTGCATCGGTCATGCCGATGCCTTCGCAGATGAATCCGTTCACCACCGATCCATCGGCCAGTTCCAGCTTGCCGATGCCGAGCGGCGCGGGGATGCCGTCGACGAAGGAGCCGAACTGGCTGGCGGGCATTTCCCAGACTTCACAGGCGATGGCGGCACCGCCTTCCTGTATCTGGACAAGTCCGGGTCGCTTGCCGTCGGGCAGGGCATAGAAGCGGTATTTGGCGGCGGTCTGCGTGGCGCTCACCAGGCGTGCGTTGCGTCCGGTGAGCTGGAAGTTCAAGGGCAGGCCGCTCAGATGGGCGCCGACGACGGCCACTCGCACCTGGCCGTGCGGCAGCAGCGTCAGCGGTTCGGCAGGCGGCAGCGCGTGATCGGTCGCACCCAGCTTGCCACCGAGCGCCTGCTGCATGCGCGACGCCAGATGCAGCAGCGGACCGTCCTGGTGCGGCGGCGCGATGAGGGTGACGCCGAACGGCAGGCCGTCGTTCTGGAACCCGGCCGGCACGGCGGTGGCGGCGAGATCGAGCAGGTTCATGAAGTTGGTGTAATAGCCGAGATGGGAATTGAGACGGATCGGGTCGGCCTGCATGTCATCGATGCGGTAGATCGTCCCCGCAGTCGGGGTGAGCATGACGTCGATGTCGTTCCATACCGCATCGCATGCCCGCTTGAGTGCACGCAATGTGTGGAGATGGGCGAAGGTGTCGGCGGCACTGATGTCGCGGCCGCCGGCGATGATCTCGCGCACGGGCGGAAAAATCGTGTCCGGTTGCGCGTCGAAGAAGTCGCGAATGGCCAGGTAGCGCTCGGCGACCCAGGGGCCGCCGTAGAGCAGGCGCGCGGTGTCGAGGAAGGGGTCGAGGTCGATCTCGACTGCAGTGCCGCCGAGCGATTTCAGTCTTTCCACGGACTCGGCGAACAACCGTTCCGCGTCGGCGTTGCCGAAGAATTGCAGGTCTTTTTGCCGGGGTAGGCCAAAACGGAAACCTGCTGCACGGCCGAAATCGAAGCCGTGCGGCGCCAGCGGGCGCGCGTATTCGTCGTCGGCATCGAAGCCGGCGGCGACCGCCAGCACGCGTTCGGCATCCTCGGCCGTGAGCGCGAAGATCGACACGACATCGAGCGAGCGGCAGGCGGGCACCACGCCCCGCGTCGAGAGCGCGCCGCAGCTCGGCTTGTGGCCGACCAGATGGTTGAACGCGGCGGGCACGCGGCCGGAACCGGCCGTGTCGGTGCCGAGCGAGAAGCTCGCCAGCCCCAGCGCCACGGCCACGGCCGAGCCGGAACTGGAGCCGCCGGAGATGTAAGCCGGGTCGAAGGCGTTGCGGCAGGCGCCGTAGGGCGAGCGCGTGCCGTTCAGTCCGGTAGCGAACTGGTCGAGGTTGGTTTTCCCCAGCGGGATCGCCCCAGCGTCGATCAGGCGCTGCACGACGGTGGCGTGCCGTTCGGGCCGGTAGGCGAACTCGGGGCAGGCCGCAGTGGTGGGCAGGCCAGCCAGATCGATGTTGTCCTTGATCGCGAAGGGAATGCCGTAGAGCGGCAGGCTCGCGATGTCCTTGCCTTCGAGGTTTCTCGCGTAAGTACGCAGGGCAGCAGCTTCGAGGCGACTGACCCAGATGTGGTGTGTGTCCTCGCCTGCCAGACGGGCAAGCAGATCGTCCACCAGGGTCAAGGGGGTGAGTTCACCGGACTGATACAGTCGGCGCAGGCTGGCGATGTCGAGCGAGTAATTCATGCCGCCCTCCTCACTCGCTCACCAGCACCAGCAGATCCTGCCCGGCGCTCACCTGCCCGCCCTCGCGGCAGAACACCTTGTGGATGCGCCCATCGCACGGCGCCATCACGGCGAACTCCATCTTCATCGACTCGACGATGATCAACGTGTCGCCCTGCTTCACTTCGGCGCCTTCGGCGACCTCGACCTTCCATACGTTGCCGGCGACGTGGCTGGCAAGCGCACGGCCGTTCTCCGGCAGGTCGAGTTCGCTGTCTGGCGCGGCTTCGGCCACGGTCAGGTCGCTGGCGTAGTCGGCCTGGCCGCTTTCGCGCCAGCGTTCGCGTTCGGCGTCGAACGAGGCCTGCTGCTGCGTCTTGAAGGCAGTGATGGATGCGGCGTTGTCGGCCAGGAACTGGTTGTATTCGCGCAGGCTGAAGCTGGTTTCCTCGATCTTCAGCGGGTAGCGGCCGAGCGGGAAGTCCTCGCGGATTCTCAACAGCTCGTCCGCGCTCACCGGGAAAAAGCGCACCTGGTCGAAGAAGCGCAAGAGCCACGGCTTGCCGTCGGTGAACTCGGCGGTCTGGCGCCAGCGGTTCCACATCTGCAGGGTGCGGCCGACGAACTGGTAGCCGCCGGGGCCTTCCATGCCGTAGACGCACATATAGGCGCCGCCGATGCCGACGGCGTTCTCCGGGGTCCAGGTGCGCGCCGGGTTGTACTTGGTGGTGACCAGGCGATGGCGCGGGTCGACTGGCGTGGCCACCGGCGCGCCCAGGTAGACGTCGCCCAGGCCCATCACCAGGTAGCTGGCGCCGAAGACGATGCGCTTCACCTCTTCAATGGATTCGAGCCCGTTGATGCGGCGGATGAACTCGATGTTGCTCGGGCACCAGGGCGCATCCTTGCGCACCGACTGCATGTATTTCTCGATGGCCAGCTTGGTGGCGGCGTCGTCCCACGACAGCGGGATGTGCACGATGCGGGTCGGCACCTGCATGTCCTCGATCGCCGGCAGCGCCTTCTCCGCGGCCAGCAGCAGCTCCATCAGCTTCGCCAGCGGCAGCACGCGCGAATCGTAGTGCACCTGCAGCGAACGAATACCGGGCGTGAGGTCGAGGATGCCTGGCACCGCGTCGGCCTGGAGCTGGGTCATCAGCGCGTGCACGCGGAAGCGCAGGTTGAGGTCGAGCACCAGCGGGCCGTATTCGACCAGCAGGTACTTGTCGCCGGCACGGCGGTAGACCACGGCGACGGGGTTGTCGGTGCCCGACGTACGGTGCAGAACCGGTTCGGCGAGCGGTCCTTTATCAACAACGAGTGCGGGGGCTGCGGGCGCGGCGAGGCTGGCGATGGCGGCATCCTGTTCGGCTTCCATGCGCTCGGCCTGTGCCTGCGACAAACGCTTGAAACGTACGGTGTCGCCGGGGCGCAACTGGCCCATCTTCCACAACTCGGCCTGTACGATGGTCGCCGGGCAGACGAAGCCGCCGAGGCTGGGACCGTCCGGGCCGAGGATCACCGGCATGTCGCCGGTGAAATCGACTGCGCCGATGGCGTAGGCGTTGTCGTGGATGTTGGACGGATGCAGGCCGGCTTCGCCGCCGTCCTTGCGCGCCCACTCGGGGCGCGGGCCGATCAATCTGACCCCCGTTCGGCTGGAGTTGTAGTGCACCTCCCAGTCGGTTTCGAGGAACATGTCGATGTCGGCGTCGGTGAAGAAGTCCGGCGCGCCGTGCGGGCCATAGAGCACGCCGATTTCCCAGGCGTGGCCGTAGCCCGGAACCAGCGCGGCAGGCAATGCGCTGTCGATGTTCGACGCGTCGGCTGCCTCGATGTGCAGCACGTCGCCGACCCGCAGCGTACGACCGGCGTGGCCGCCGAACTGGCCGAGGGTGAAGGTGGACTTGCTGCCGAGGTAGTCCGGCACGTCGAAGCCGCCCTGCACCGCGAGATAGGCGCGGCAGCCGCTGTCCCTGATCGCGCCGAGCTTGAGCAGCGAGCCGGCCTTGACCGCGTGTGCGGCCCAGTTGGCCAGCGGCTGGCCGTCGAGTTCGGCGCCCATGTCGGCACCGGCCAGCGCGATCCGCGCGTCGCAGTTGAAGCGCAAGGTCGGGCCGGCGACGGTCAGTTCGAGTGCGGCCATGCCCTCTTCGTTGCCGGCGAGGCGGTTGGCAAGGCGCAGCGCCAGCGCGTCCATCGGGCCCGACGGCGGCACGCCGACATCCCAGTAACCGGTACGGCCCGGCCAGTCCTGGATGCTCGACTGCACGCCGGGTTCGATGACGTCAATGGTATTGGGGCGGTAGTGGAAGGCGTTGAGGTAGCGCGTGGTCTGGCGGCCTTCGGCGAATACCTTGTCGCGCACGATCTGGGCGAGGTAGCCGAGATTGGTCTCGATGCCGGCGACGCGCGTTTGCGCCAGCACCTGCTGCATTCTCTCCAACGCCTCGGCGCGGTCGCGGCCCTTGACGATGATCTTGGCGACCATGGGGTCGTAGAACGGCGGCACGTCGGAACCGCGCTCGACCCAGGTTTCGATACGCGCGTCCGCCGGGAACACGGCCTCGGTCAGCACGCCGGCGGCGGGCTGGAAGTCCTTGCCCGGGTCTTCGGCATAGAGGCGCACCTGCATCGAAGCGCCTTTGGGTTCGGCCCTGAAGCCGGCGAGATCGAGTTCGCCCGCCGCTTCCTTCACCATCCACTCGACCAGGTCGACGCCGGTGACTTCCTCGGTGACGCCGTGCTCGACCTGCAGGCGCGTGTTCACTTCCAGAAAATAGAACTCGCCGCTCTGCGTGTCGTAGACGAACTCGACGGTGCCGGCGGAACGGTAGCCGACCGCTTCGCCGAGGCGCACCGCGGTGGTGAGCAGGTTCGACCGTTGCGCATCGGTGAGGCCGGGCGCCGGGGTTTCCTCGATGACTTTCTGGTTGCGTCTTTGAACGGAACAATCGCGCTCGCCCAGCGCGACGACTCGGCCACGGCCGTCGCCGAAGATCTGCACCTCGATGTGGCGCGCATGTTCGACATATTTCTCGAGAAAGATGCCGGCCTCCTTGAAGTTGGCGCGCGCCAGCCGTTCGACCGACTGGAAGGCCTCGACCAGCTCGTCGGCGCTCCAGATCAGGCGCATGCCGATGCCGCCGCCGCCGGCCGTGCTCTTCAGCATCACCGGATAGCCGATGCGCGCGGCTTCGGCCTGGGCATGGCCGGCATCCGAAAGCAGGCCGGAACCCGGCAGCAGCGGTACCTTGTTCTGTTCGGCCAGGTCGCGCGCGGTGTGCTTGAGGCCGAAGGCGCGCATCTGGTCCGGGCTGGGGCCGATGAAGGCGATGCCGGCAGCAGCGCAGTCTTCGGTGAAGCCGGGGTTCTCGGAGAGGAAACCATAGCCGGGGTGGATCGCCTGGGCGCCGGTGGCCTGGGCCGCTTCGAGGATCTTCTCGGCACGCAGGTAGCTCTGTGCCGCCGGCGCGGGGCCGATCTCCACCGCCTCGTCGGCCAGCCGCACGTGCAGCGAATGACGGTCCGCCTCGGAATAAACGGCAACCGATTTCACCCCCATGGTACGGAGGGTGCGGATGATGCGGCAGGCAATGGCGCCGCGGTTAGCGATGAGGACCTTGTCGAACATGTTGGCTTCCTTGCGGGTCGTCCCGCGTGCAGTCTCCACGGCGAGGCGTCCCGCCGCTGTTCATTGATTGTTATTGACTGGGTGCGTCCCAGATCAGTACCCGAACCGGGGTCGGGTTGTAGGCGTTGCAGGGGTTGTTCAACTGCGGGCAGTTGGAGATCAGGCACAGCACGTCCATCTCGGCGCGCATCTCCACGTATTTTCCAGGTGCCGACACGCCATCGGCGAAGGTCAGCCCACCCGCGGGCGTCACCGGCACGTTCATGAAGAAGTTGATGTTGCTCGTGATGTCGCGCTTGGTCAGCCCGCCGTCATGGTGCGCGAGCGCATGCAGGAAGCTGTCTCGGCACGAATGCATCGGCCGTTTGTCGAGCGCGTAGCGCACGGTGTTGCTCTCGCACGAGCAGGCGCCACCCAAGGTGTCGTGGCGGCCGCAGGTGTCGGCGGTGATCGTCAGCATGACGTTGCCCTCGGTCGACATCAGCTGCGTGCCGGCTGTCAGATAGAGCGCCCCTTGGGCCCGGACGGTGTCGGCGGCGCTGTAACGCTCCTCGGGATCGCGTGCGTTGTAGAACAGGGTATCGACGGCCTGGTTGCCCTCGAGGTCGAGGATCCGGAACACCTGCCCCTTCTTGATTTCGTGGATCCACGGATCGCCGGCGTTGACGACGGCATCGACCACGGCGGTCTTGGGATCGAAGGGGCTTTCGACGAGGTTGAAACTGGTCACGATGTCACCTCAACGGAACAGGATTTCGGTTTGATAGAAGCCGCGCTGGTTTTCCGCGCAGGCATTGCGGCAGACGTCGTCCGCGCCCGGCGTGCCGGACTTCCATGCGGTCAGCATGACGTCGCCAGGCGCATAGTCGGGACGCGGGTCGAGCGGATGCGGCGCGGCGGAGAGCACCACCAGCACGTTCATCTCGAAGCGTAGATCAACATAGGCGCCCGGACGCGAATTCGCCTCGTCGAAGTGCAGTTTTCCTGCCTCGTCGGCGACGACCTTGCTGAAGAAGTTGGCGTTCGGCACCACGTCGCGCTTGCCTAGCCCCCACTTGCCGAGCTCGACTAGCAGGCCGTCGCGACCGTTGCGGTGCATGGCGTTGCGGTGGGTCTGGTAGGTGGCCTCGCCGTATTTCGCCTTCACCATCTCGGCGTTGGACACGCCGCATACGGTGTCGTGCCAGCCGCAGCTGTCCTGGATGACCGAGCACAGCACGTGGCCCATGTCGGAATAGAGCGCATGCCCCGTCGTCAGGTGCGCAGTGTGCTGCGCCTTGAGGGTGTCCGGCATGTTGTAGCGCTCGAGCTTTTCCTCGGCGTTGTAGAACAGCGCCGACACGTTCGCGCGGCCGGTGAGATCGGTGAGCCGGAGCGCGTTGCCGCGACGCAGGATGCCCGACCAGTGGCAACCGCCGGGCAGGGCTTCTTCCCACAGGAACAGGTCGGGCGGAATGGGGTTGAGGTGTTGTGCCATGTGAAATCCAGTCGATAGATTGATTGCCGGCGTTTCCTGTTTCAACCGGCAGCCGGCGCATGCAGGGGCGGGATGACTGCCGCCAGCAGTTGCAGACGGCCGGTGATGACGCCGCGCTGGGCAAGCATTTCATGGGTGATGGCCTGGAGCTTGGCGGCCGGCCCCTGGACCAGGATCACCTCCAGCATCTGGTCCTCGGTCAGGTGGACATGCAAGGAGCTGATGACCTCGGCGACATGATGGTACTGGATGTCCGCCAGCCGTCCTTGCAGGCCACGGGTGGCACGGTTGTAAAGCAAGGTGAGCGTGCCCGCCATGACCTCGTTGCCGAGGCTGCGCTTATGTTCGGCCAACTGGTAATTGACCATTTCGCCGATGGCGCGCGAACGGCTGTCGTAGCCGCGGCTCTCGACCATGCGATCCAGTTCGGTCAGCAGATCGGCAGGCAGCGAGACGCTGATGCGGCTCACCAGACTGGAGATTTTTTCGCTTCCGTTTTTCGTCGTCATGGTCGATTCGTCCCTACCTGTCAGAACATGTAGCTGTAGCGTTCGACTTCCCACTTGCTGACCGCAAGGTGGTAGGCCTCCCACTCCTCGGTCTTGTAGCGGACGAACTCGTCGCGCAGTTCGCGGCCCAGGGTGGCCTCGACCAGCGGGTCGGCGGCGAAGGCGGCGACCGCCTCCTGCAGGGTCTGGGGTAGGAACTCGATGCCGCGCGCGTTGCGTTCCGCTTCGCTGATGGCGTACAGGTTGTCTTCGTTCGGATTGCCCGGATTCAAGCCCTCGCGAATGCCTTCGAGGCCGGCGGCCAACACCAGGGTTGCCGCCAGGTAGGGGTTGACCGCGCCGTCGGCGTTGCGCGATTCGCAACGGCCGCCGCCGGCCGGGATGCGCACCGAGTTGGTGCGGTTGTTGGAGCCCCACGAGTTGAACACCGGCGCCCACGAGAAATAGCTCATGGCGCCGCGCCGCACCAGGCGCTTGTAGCTGTTCACGGTCGGCGCGAACACGGCGCACAGGGCGCGGCCATGCTTGAGGATGCCGGCCACGAAGCTGTAGCCGAGCGGGGTCAGGCCGATGCCGTGCGGGTCGTCCTCGGGCGCGCAGGCGAACAGGTTCTTGCCGGTCTCCAGGTCGTAGATCGACATGTTGAAGTGGGCGCCGTTGCCGGTCTTGTCGGCGAAGGGCTTGGGCATCATGGTGGCGAGGAGCCCTTCTTCTTTCGCGTAGTGCTTGGCCATGAAGCGGAAGAAGGTCAGCCGGTCGCAGGTGGTCAGCGCATCGGCGTAGTTGAAGTCGAACTCGAACTGGCCGTTGGCATCCTCGTGGTCGAACGAATACAGGTCCCAGCCGAGGTCGTTGATGGTCGTGGCCACCTTGTCCAGCCAGGAGAAGTTGTCGACGAACCCGCGCACGTCGTAGCAGGGCTTGGTCAGCTTGTCATCGGCGACCGGGACCGACAGGCTGCCGTCCTCGTTCTGCTTCAACAGGAAGATCTCGCACTCGATGCCGAGGTTCATGCCGTAGCCGAGCTTCGCCGCCTCGGCCAGCTGGTTCTTCAGCGCGACGCGGGTGTTGAGCGCGTAGGGCTTGCCCTGGAAATGGTTGTCGGCCGGAATCCAGGCGATCTTCGGTTCCCACGGCAGCTGGATGGCGCGGTCGAGGTCCGGCACCGAGGTCAGCTCGTCGTCGTTGGGCGCCTGGCCGAGGCCGTCCAGCGCGTAGCCAGTGTAGCGCTCGGAACCTTTTGCCATCTGGCCGAGATGGCCGATCGGCACGACCTTGGCCTTGGGCACGCCGTGGATGTCGACGTAGGCGCCGATGCAATATTTGACGCCCTTGTCGGTCAGCTCGCGCTGCAGTTGGGCCGTCGTCTCGGCCGGATGATGGGCAGCAGCGGTATCCGGCTTTTCGAGAATGGCGATGTCGTCGGTCGTGTTCATGATGCGTCCTTGTCTATCGGGTGGTGGCAGCGGGGACGGCGTCCCCGAAATAGGATTGATCGAGCGGCGGCGTTTCGACGCTGCCGGTGCGAACCAATGCAGCGAGATCGGCCACCAGCCAGTCGAACCAGCGCTGGCCTTTCTCCACAGTGGCCAGGCTGGGCGTGCCGGTGACGCCGTTCAGACTGGTGCGGTTGACCGGATGGGCAAAGACGCAGCTACAGGTGCGGTCCGGGTCGTCTGCCTCGGCCAGCCTGTCCGGACGCACGCCCTCGGGGGCGATCGCCAGCATGATCGAGGCTTCGGCGTCGTTGGCGTGCCAGTCGGCGGCGTCGGCGCTGTGAAATTCGCGCACGCGTTCGCTGAGCGTCGCGGTGTTGATCACCGCGACCATCAGGTCGTCGTGCTCGGCGCGCAGCATCTCCAGGGCGCAGCGTAGCGGCGCGGCGTTGGTGACATGCGCATTGACGATGAACAAGCGGCGGATGCCGCTGTGATAGGCCCAGTCGCCGATCTCCTTGACCAGCTGGATCAGCGTGATCGGCTGCAGCGCGATCGTACCGGGCCAGCGCCGGCTGTGGCCGAGCGAGCAGCCGTAGGGCAGCGCAGGCAGCATGGGCACGCCGGTCTGCGCGGCGACGGCGGCACACAGTTGCTCGGCGATGATGAAATCGACGCCGCACCCGAGGTGCGGGCCGTGCTGCTCGGTGGCCCCCACCGGCAGGATGGCGGCCTGGCCGCAGCGGGCCAGCACGTCGGGGATTTCGGACCAGGTGAGATCGGACCAGTACATGATGGTTTACTCGACGTTGTCGGCCACGTCGGTCAGCCGGATCAGATGCGGCTTCACCGCCTGCTCGTCCTCCGGCTCGGGTTCCGGCTCGGGATGGATGAGTTCTTCCAGGCGCGCCTTGGTGGCCAGGAATTCAGGCGTGTTGAACTGGCCCGGCGAACGCGGACGCGGCACCGGTACCTCGATCACTTCCTGCACCTCGCCGGGGTGAGCTTTCAGTACCAGGATGCGATCGGCCAGGTAGATCGCCTCGTCGAGATCGTGCGTGATGAACAGCACCGTGACGTCGATGTTCTTCCAGATGTCGATCAAATGCGATTGCATCTTGGAACGGGTCTGGGCATCGAGGGCACCGAAGGGCTCGTCCATGAGCAGGATGCGCGGCTGGTTGACCAGCGCACGGGCGATGGCGACGCGCTGGCGCATGCCGCCGGACAGCTGATGCGGATAGGCGTCGGCGAACTTGGTCAAGCCGACCAGATCCAGCCACAGCAAGGCATCGCGCTCGGCCTCATCCTTGTCGCGACCGTTCATCTGGGGGCCGAACATCACGTTTTTCTTCACGGTCAGCCAAGGAAACAGGGAATAGCCCTGGAACACCATGCCGCGATCCTGTCCCGGACCGGTGACCGGTTTGCCGTCCAGCAACACGTCGCCGGCACTGTGGCTTTCGAGGCCGGCGAGGATGCGGATCAGGGTCGACTTGCCGCAGCCGGAGGGGCCGATGACGCAGACGAATTCGCGCCGGCGGACGCTGAAGTCGATGCCGCGCAGGGCCTCGACCTCGCCTTGCGCCGACAGGAAGCGCTTGCCGAGCTTGCGCACCTCGAGAATGGTTTCGCGCTGGTTGATCCGGTCGAAGCGCGCCTTCACGGCTTCCGACTGGTCCAGGTAGCTAGGCAGATTGTTCGGCTTCATGGCGGGATTCCTCAGCGGCGATCCTGGGTGCGATCCCAGGGAAACAGGCGGCGGCCGAGCCGGGCCAGGATCAGGTCGGTGCCGAAACCGATGATGCCGATGGTCATGATGGCGGCATAGACGTTGTCGAAATGCTGGTAACGCGCCTGCTGGGTGATGAACCAGGTGATGCCGGAACTGGTGCCGATCAGCTCGGCGACGATCAGATAGGTCCAGGCCCAGCCAAGCAGGATGCGCTGGTCGCGATACAGATCGGGCAGGATGCCGGGCACCACCACTTTGCTCAGCAGCTTGATATTGCGCGTGCCCAGGGTGCGGGCGGCCTCGATGAGCGTGACCTCCAGCTTGCGCGTGGTATTGGCGATGATCAGCACCTGCTGGAACAGGGTGCCGATGACGATGATGGCAATCTTGGGTCCATCGTAGATGCCGAGGATGGCCACTGCCAGGGCGCCGAAAGCCGGCGCCGGCAGGTAGCGGAAGAATTCGATGAACGGCTCGCTCAGCCGTCCCATCAGGGTATAGGTACCGGACAGGATGCCCAGCGGCACGCCGACGATCGACGAGATCAGGAAACCCCAGAAAATGATCTGGATGCTGTGCCACAGGCTGGCCGGCATCGAGGGCACGTCCTTGCTCTGGGGCGGATTGACGAAGCCGTTGTAGAAAGCCCTCGCCACTTGATCGGGCGCTGGCAGATAGATCGGGTTGGCGGATTTTCCGGTCGGAACGGCCAGGTGCTCGCGTTCCATGTTGGCGACTTCATCCGCGAACATGGTCTTGTCGACCAGCATGTCGACCTGGAAATAGTCCACGCCGCCGGGATCGATGACGTGTACCTTGGGATGCCAGACGAACGGCACATAGCTGACCAGACACCAGACCAGCAACGGTAGCAGAAACGAACCGATTCCCAGCAGCGTGCGTTTGCGCGCATCCCCATCCACGCTGCCCAGCCATTTGGAAGTCGTGCTCATTTCCGCTCCGTGCTCCGGTTTTACTTGGCGTTGGTGAAAGACGAATCGAGGTAGCTGTCGATGTCCTGATGCGCCTTGTAGACCCCATTCGCCACGTTGAAGTCGTCAGCCACCTTGGAGGAGCCATACAGCGATGTGAAGCCCGGGCCCTTGACGTAGATCTTCTTGCCGTCGGCCAGGCTCAGCAGCTTGGTGCCCTTGAGCAGCGGCAGATAGACTTGCGGCGTGACGCCGACCCGGGCAGCCATGATCTTCACTGCGTCAGGCTGGGTCTTGGGATCGTTGATGTAGTGCACGACGCGGTCCCAGACCTTCACGACCTTGAGCCACTCGGCCTTGCGCTGCTTGGCACTGGCCGGGTTGACCGCGAGGACGTCGTAGATCAGGCCCGGCTCGTCGGCGGAGGTGTAGACCGGACGGGAACCCGGCAGCGACTTCATGGCCTGGCCGGCGATCGGCTGCCAGGCGCCGATTGCCGAGACGTCGCCTGTCGCGAGCACCTGGGGCATTTCGTTGGTCTTGGCGTTGACCAGGGTGACGTCGGATTCCTTCATTCCGGCCTTCTTGAGGCCGTTCAGCAGCAGCAGATGTTCGACCAGACCTTCCTCGACGGCCACCTTCTTGCCTTTGAGGTCCTTGAGCGACTTGATCCCGGGCTTGGCGACGATCATGTCGTTGCCGTTGGAATAGTCGGTCAGCATGATCATGACGCTCTTGCCGCCGGCCGCGCCGGTCACCAGGGCATCGCCGTTGGTCATGGTCACGGCGTCGATCTTGCCTGCCGAGAAGGCATCCATGGACGCGGAGTAGTCGAACCATTCGAAATCGACCGCGACACCAGCTTCCTTGAACCAGCCCTTGTCGATGGCGACCTGCCAGGCGACCCAACCCGGCCAGTCGCTATAGCCGATTTTGAGGGGCTGGGCAGCATGGGCCGAAATGGACATGGCCGCGACGGCGGGAATCACCAGCCGGGTGAACAGCGTCTTCAGGGTGCTGCTGATGTGCTTCACATTCATGATGGGCTCCTTGATGAGGGGTATTACTGAAGTGAATATTCGTAATATTCACTTTCCAATAAGCAACCCCCATGCCACACCACAAGAACACATCCATCACATTGAATAAAAAGGAGAAATTAACATAAAACTTCTGTGCCCCCGGCATCCCGCGAGCATTCTTTTAGTGCGCAAACGCACTGTTTTGGCGTTCTTGAAAGGCCTGACGGCAAGCCACCCAAGTGGCAAGCCTTCAATCAGGACGGCGCAGACCGGCCGCGAACGCGTGCCGCTGCGGCCGTGAGGCGGCGCCAATGAAAAGGGCGCCCGAAGGCGCCCTGAAAAACCACTCGGAAGCGGTCGGGGGAGAGGAATCCTCCCCCTGCTTGCATCACTCTACACGTTCGCCATGCAGGGCAATGTCCAGACCTTCGCGTTCCTGTTCTTCGGTCACACGCAGGCCCATGACCAGATCCAGCACCTTCAGGATGATGTAGGTGCCGATCGCGGTGTAGGCGATGGTGATGAGCACGCCCTCGATCTGGGTGACGACCTGGGCCATGCTGCCGGCCGTGCCGCCGATCGATTCGACCGCGAAGTAGCCGGTCAGGATTGCACCGACGATACCGCCGATGCCGTGCACGCCGAAGGCATCCAGCGAATCGTCATATTTCAGCATGCGCTTGAGCGACGTGGCGGACCAGAAGCAGACCACGCCGGCCACGATGCCGATGACGAGACCGCCCGTGGGGCCGACAAAACCGGAAGCCGGCGTGATGGCGACCAGGCCGGCGACCGCGCCGGAGGCGATGCCCAGCACGCTCGGTTTGCCTTTGCTCATCCATTCCGCAAACATCCAGCCCAGCGCGGCAGCGCCGGTGGCGATCTGCGTGACGGCCATGGCCATCCCCGCGCGGCCATCGGCAGCCACCGCGGAGCCCGCGTTGAAGCCGAACCAGCCCACCCACAACATGGCGGCACCCATCACCGTCAGGGTCAGGTTGTGCGGCGCCATGGGCTCCTTGCCGTAGCCGAGACGCGGACCCAGCACCAGGGCGGCGACCAAGCCTGCCACACCGGCGTTGATGTGCACCACGGTACCGCCGGCGAAGTCCAGCACGCCCATGTCCCACATGAAGCCGCCGTCGCCGGACCAGACCATGTGCGCGATCGGCGCGTACACCAGCAACGACCACAGGCCGGTGAACCACATCATCGCCGAGAACTTCATGCGATCGGCGAACGCACCGGCGATGAGGGCCGGCGTGATGATCGCGAACGTCATCTGGAAGGTCATGAACACCGACTCGGGGATGACGCCCGTCAGGCTGTCCTTGCCCATGCCGGACAGGAAGGCCTTGGAGAAACTACCGAAGAAGGAGTAGAAGTTGGTGACCCCTTTCGCCATCCCCGTCGTGTCGAAGGCAATGCTGTAGCCCGCCACCATCCACAGCACCGTGATCATGGCGGTGATGGCGAAGCTTTGCATCATGGTGCCGAGGACGTTCTTCTTCCGCACCATGCCGCCGTAGAACAGGGCTAAGCCGGGAATCGTCATCAGCAGCACCAGGGCGGTGGACGTCAGCATCCAGGCCGTGGCGCCGGAATCCAGCTTGGGCGCCTCGGCTGCGGGAGCGGCTGCGGGAGCGGGTGCGGGCGCCTCGGCGGCCGGCGCGGCGGCCTCAGCCGGTGCTGCCATCGCAGGCGCAGCGGATTCGACCGCAGCCGCTTCCGGTGCCGGGGCAGGGGCCGCGTCTTCCGCCAGAACGAGATTGGGAGACAGGAGGGCAAACATCAGGCCCAACGAAGCAAATAGCTTTTTCATATTCAGGCTCCTCACAGGGCGTCGGGGCCGGATTCGCCCGTGCGGATACGCACGACCTGCTCCAGGCTGGTGACAAAAATCTTGCCGTCGCCGATCTTGCCGGTGTTGGCCGACTTCTCGATGGCCTCGATCACGCGCTCCAGCAACTCGGCCTTGATGGCCACCTCGATCTTCACTTTGGGCAGAAAGTCGACCACATACTCCGCGCCGCGATACAACTCGGTGTGACCCTTCTGCCGCCCAAATCCCTTTACTTCCGTAACCGTCAGGCCGGTGACGCCGATGGCCGACAAGGCCTCGCGCACTTCGTCCAGCTTGAACGGCTTGATGATTGCCGTTACGAATTTCATGATGTCTCCCAAGTTAGGGCAAGAAAAGTAGGGGAGCAGTTGTGTGAACCGCCCCGGTTGGTCAGCGCATTAGAAAGCCTTGGAAATCGACACGGTGGTCGTGCCCTTGCCCAGGTATTCGCCATTAACCGAATCGGTCCAGAATCCCTTGTCGGCGTTGGTGTCGGTATAGGCCACACTCAAGGTCACACCGTCGCCCAGTTTGCCCAGCTTGCCCATGTCGTAGGCTGCACTGACTTTCCAGTCGTCGTAGCTCGCCGTGCTCACGTTCTTGAAGTGGAAGGTGCCCCAGTGCGCGCCCAGGGTCAGGCCGGTTTCACCAACGGGCAGGCTGCCGGAAAGATCGAAATAGTAGGAACCATTGGCATTCGGGCCGATGCCGAAGACAGCATCACTCAGATAGTAGGAATACTTGGCGGTGAACCATTTCCAGCCGGCGGAAACATAGGCTTCCGAGGTCCATGCCCCCAAAGCCGCATTGGTATCAGCATTCTTGCTGCCGGGGTACATGTAGCGGATCGCCCCGACGTCATAGCTGACATCTCCGATGCTGTTGCGGTAGCCACCGTAAACGTCGAGTTCCATGCTGCCGCTCTTGTAACCCTGAAACTCGGTCAGCCAGCCCACATTGGAACCCCAGGTACCCAGGTAGAAACCGCTGCTGTGCGAATAGTCGAGACCACCCTGGATGGCGGGCTCGCCGCCCGTTTGCGAAATACCACGGAAAACATAATTGGAGGTGAGGCTGACATTGGCGCTCAGGGTATGCGGCGAAGCGGGTTCATCGGCCATGGCGAAGGCGGGCGCGCCCACCAGGCCGGTCAGAACCAAAGCGTGTACGAGTTTTTTCATGAATTTCTCCTGTTTGAATAAGGGCGCGCAAAATCGCACTCCACAATGAGCACAAGCCATGCCAATATTTTTTTCATTTAAAAACAAATAGTTGAATCAACCAATCCGCCCAATCCAGAATAGTCCGCACTTTCATGGTGCGCCATCAAATCGTCATGCACCCTCTTCGTGCCGCATGCTTCGATCTGTTGCCGCTGTACGCCACCAGGGCAGTGCTTGTTACACTCTCCCTGTCATGGAGGCCGTATGAACCCGAATCCGAAATTCCCCACCCCTGCATTCATCAACGATCTGGTCGGCAAGCTGGGCGAGGTCATGAAGCAATCCCCCGCCAAGGACATCGAACAGAATCTCAAGGCCGGCGTCACGTCGATGCTCGGCAAGCTGGATATGGTGAGCCGCGAGGAATTCGACGTGCAGACCGAAGTGCTGGCGCGCACGCGCGCGAAGCTCGCGCAACTCGAGGCGCGACTGACCGAACTGGAAAAGCAGCAGAGCCAAGCAGACTAAGTGGCCGTCGCCGTCGTCAAAAGCCGGGCGCTGAACGGCATGCATGCGCCCGAGGTCGTGGTCGAGGCGCATCTGGCGAACGGGTTGCCCGCCTTCACCCTCGTCGGGCTCCCGGAAACCGAGGTGAAGGAAGCACGCGACCGCGTGCGCGCCGCGATCCAGAATGCCCGTTACGAATTCCCGGCACGCCGCATCACGGTCAATCTCGCGCCGGCCGATTTGCCGAAGGAATCCGGACGCTTCGACCTGCCGATCGCGCTGGCGATCCTCGCCGCCTCCGGACAGATTCCGGCCGACAAATTCAAACACGCCGAATTCGCCGGCGAACTCGCATTGACCGGCGAGTTACGCCCGGTGCGCGGCGCGTTGGCGATGGCACTCGCGACACGCACGGCAGGCAGGCAACTGGTGCTGCCTGCCGCTTCGGCAAGTGAAGCGGCGCTCGCCAGCGGCGTCGACACGCTGGGTGCGGCGAGCCTGCTCGATGTCTGTGCCTGGCTCGCCGGGCAGATGGCACTCGCCACGCCAGAACCGGACGCCGTGTCCCAGGCGCCCGACTATCCCGACTTCGCTGACGTCAAAGGCCAGGCCGCCGCCCGGCGGGCACTCGAAGTCGCCGCCGCTGGCGGGCACTCGATCCTGATGTCAGGCCCGCCCGGCACCGGCAAGTCGATGCTGGCCGCACGCTTTCCGGGCATTCTGCCGGTGATGGATGAGACCGAGGCGCTGGAAGCGGCTGCGGTCGCTTCGCTCAACGGCGGTTTCCGCCACGAGCACTGGCAGCGCCGCCCCTTCCGCGCGCCGCACCATACGGCCTCGGCGGTTGCGCTGGTGGGCGGTGGCGGCAACCCGCGTCCGGGCGAGATTTCGCTGGCACACCACGGTGTGCTGTTTCTCGACGAACTGCCGGAATTCTCCCGACAGGTACTGGAGGTGCTGCGTGAGCCGCTGGAAACCGGGCGCATCACGATCTCGCGCGCCGCCCGGCAGGCCGATTTTCCGGCGCGCTTCCAGTTGGTCGCGGCGATGAACCCCTGCCCCTGCGGCTACCTCGGCCACCCAACCCAGGCCTGCCGCGACACGCCGGACCAGATTGCGCGCTACCGCGGACGCATTTCCGGGCCGCTGCTCGACCGCATCGACATCCAGATCAGCGTGCCGGCATTGACGCAAGACGAACTGATGCAAACCAGCATCGGCGAGCCCAGCGCCGTCATCCGCGACCGCGTGCAGGCGGCGCGCGCGCGCCAGATGCAGCGGCAGGGCAAAGCCAATGCGGCGCTCGGTACACAGGAAATCGAACAGTTCTGCCAACTGGATGCGGCCGGGGAAGCCCTACTCAAGCAGGCGATCGCGCGGCTGAACCTGTCGGCGCGTGCCTATCACCGCATCCTCAAGCTCGCACGCAGCGTGGCCGACCTGGCGGACAGCGACGCGATCGCACCGGCGCATCTCGCCGAAGCCATTCAATACCGAAGGCCCCCCGCATGAGCGATCCCTACGAATCCTGGCAGGAAGAGAAGCAGTCGGCCTGGTTGTACCGCGTCGTCGCGGAGTGCGAGCGCGGCACGACACGCGAATCGCTGTTCAACGAACTGGCGCAGGCGGCCGACGACCAGGCGGAAATATGGCTGGCGGCCATTACGCAAAAAGGCGGGCAGCCACCCGCCGCGTTCCGGCCCGATCTGCGCGCACGCGTCGTCGCCATCCTCACCCGCAGATTCAAGCCGCGTGCCATGCGCGGCGTACTGGCGGCGATGAAGGTGCGCGGCATGGCGCTCTATACGCAAAACCCACCGCATCCCATGCCGCTTCGACGCGACGACATCGGCAAGCGCCACCAGAACGGCGCCGCGGGCAATGCCTTGCGTGCAGGGGTATTCGGTGTCAACGACGGCCTTGTATCGAACGCTGCGCTGATCTACGGCGTGGCGGGTGCTGCCCCGGAGCCCTCGATCATCGTGTTGACCGGCGTGGCCGGCTTGCTGGCGGGTGCATTCTCGATGGCGTCGGGCGAGTATGTGTCGGTGCGCTCGCAGCGCGAAATGTTCGAATACCAGATCGGCCTCGAGCGCGACGAGCTGGACGAATACCCCCAGGAGGAAGCCGCCGAACTGGCGCTGATCTATGCCGCCAAGGGCATGGGCGCAGCCGAGGCGCGACGGCTGGCCGACACGCTGATGCAGGATCCCGAACGCGCGCTCGACACCCTGGCACGCGAGGAGCTCGGCCTGAACCCCGACGAACTCGGCTCGCCATGGGTGGCGGCCGTCTCGTCGTTTGCCGCCTTCACGGCGGGTGCGGCGCTGCCCTTACTGCCCTTTCTGTTCGGTTACGACCAGGCGCTTCCTCTCTCGATCGGGCTGACGGCGCTGGGACTGTTCGCCGTCGGCGCCAGCATGAGTTTGTTCACCGGCCGTCACGCCCTCCTGAGCGGCCTGCGCATGCTGGGCATCGGCGGCGCGGCGGGGCTGGCAACCTATTTCATCGGTGCCTGGCTGGGCGTATCGCTGGGATGAGCGTTCTGTCCACGCAGAATCTGAAGAATAACGAAGCATTCCTTGAGACAGGCAATCGTGCCGGATGGATGGCACAATCGGTTCGCTCAGTCTTGCTTCGGGCGCTCCTTGAACGGAAGACTCAGGTTTGCTCCCAGGGCAAGCCGTCATGACGCCAGCCATTTTTTGTGCTGCGATGGCGCGTTTCATCCATATCGCCTTCAAATCCGTGCAGCACGTTGTAGACCTCGGGGAACCCGTATTTCTCGAGGTAACGTCCCGCTTCCATCGAGCGCCGCCCCGAACGGCAGATCAGCACCACGGGGCGATTGACCGATGCCGCCTTGCGCGCATGCCCTAGAAAATCGGGATTGACATCCCAATCCGGCCCGTCCTGCCAAGCAATGTGGATTGCGCCGACAGGATGGCCGACGAACAAATATTCGATCTCCGAGCGGCAATCGATGAACACCGCCTCAGGATGCAGTTGCAAAAACTCATGGGATTCCCGAGGGGTCATATGTTTCATGGTGCGCTCCGCAGTGACGTTCTTACCCACCCTAGCAGATCGGTTTCAATGCCCCAAAAAACAGGGCCCCGACAAGCGGGGCCCTTGCGTTCTGGCGAATGTCGTCAGGCAGCAACGTGCATTGTGCGCCGAGCCTTGAAACGTGTCAGACCGAGCAGCCCTGCCCCCATCAACAGCAGGGTGCCGGGTTCCGGGACACCACCGCCGCCACCGCCCGTGCTGCAACCCGGGGTTCCGGGCGGGGCGTTATCGCAGGTACAGCCCGCCAGGGAAATCAACTTGAAATAGTCATTCCCGGCCTTGGTCGAGTCGCCCCCGACCATGGTATTCAATGCGCCGATCAGCCAGTAGCTGGAATAAGTGTTGTTGGCAAAGTCATGCGCACCCGTGCTGGAACCCGCGAGAAAATTCCCGATCAGCGACCAGCCGTTGGACAACAGACCCGCATAGGACTGGCCGGCCAGCGTGGCTGGGTTGCCTACCCCCGTATACGCCAGAACCGTGAAATCGGAATCGGTCGAGACCCAACCCGCGGAGAAGGACGTGAGATTCACCTTGTCCGTGAACGAGAACAGGATGGAATCCGTGCGTCCATTGTTATCGATCGCATGTTCGGGGCTGAGCCCCTCATTGGCGTCACTGCCTCCGCCCGTGCAATTGGCAAAACCGCTGCAATCGTTGTTCCGGACACCCAGGCCGCTGCTGCCGTTCAAGGTAATGTAGGCACTGTCCAGCAGAATATTGGCGGAGCCGACCGTATTGGACCATCCGCTAGCCGTGGCCGTGATGCCGCCCTGCGTATTGCTCGTCTGGTTGTTGAACGTCCAGGTATCGCAATTGGGGTTGGTCGTGCCCCCGCCGCAATTATTGTTCGAGGAATAGGTAGCCTGGGCGGTGTTCATAACACCCAGCCCGATTGCCATCACGCTCGCCGCCCTGATTGCCTGCCAGAATTTTCTAGTCATTTTGATTTGTCCTTAACACTTAATCCCAAGGAATACACGCTTCACATGAAGCAATAGCCATACCAAAAATTATTTTTCATTGATTATCAATCAGATAAACAACATTCCCATGCCCAGTCACGCGTTATCTGGCGCATTGTGTAAAAAAAACCGACTGTGACCCAAGCCCAACGCCAACCACTTATCTGCTGCCCGCCTGTTTGCGCCTCAGCGCTTCGGCCAGATGGTCGCGTATCTCGGGGTTTTCCGGCGACCGCACCTGGGCTTCGCGCAGGTAGCGCAGACCTTTCTCGACCTGCCCGGCTTCCACCCAGGCCCAGCCCAGGGTGTCGGCCACATTGGCATCGTTCGGCGCCAGTTGATAGGCCCGTTCCGCCACGGCCAGCGCGCCGGGCTGACGCCGCTTGAGCATGACGTAGGCCAGGTCGTTGTGGATGCCGGCGTCGTTGGGCAGTTGCCGGCTCAGGGTTTCGTAATGCTGTTGCGCGAGATCCAGCCGTCCTGATTGGACATAGGCCCCGGCCAGGACGCGACGGGCAGCGGGATCCGCCGGATTGTTGCCGACCCAGGACTGGATGAATGCCAGCGCCTTGGCCGGGTTGCCCGACGCGTTGTAGGCGTTGTACAAACCGATCGCGTGCGTCGCATTTTTCTCGAGATTGTATGCGGCACCGTAAGCCGTGATGGCTTCCCCATAACGCTGGCGTTGCATGGCAATGTCGCCGAGCAGCTGCTGCACGGCGGCAGCTCGGGGATACTGGGCCGCCAGGGCACGTGCCTGCTTGTCGGCCGCCTCCAGGTTGCCCGAGAATTTTTCAAGGCTGGCCTTGAGCAGCAGCGCCGGGAAGTAGCCCGGTTTGCTCAGCAAAGCCTTGTCCAGCGAATAGCGCGCGCCTTCGTAGTCGCCCGCGCTGATCTGGAACTCGGCCGCACGCTGCTGCCAATCGGCATCGAACCCCGCCAGTTGGGTAATGCGCTTGAAATTCTCGCGCGCCAGGCCGCGATTGCCGATGGCCAGATAGCACCGGCCCAGCGCCGCCAGGGCCGGCAGATTATCTCGATTGGACGCCTGCGCATCCTTGGCGATATTCAATGCCTTCTGCACGTCGCCCGTTCCCAGATACAGATCGACCAGCATGAGGTTGGGTCTGAGGCTCTGCGGGTTGAACGAACGCGCTTTCTCCAGCCAGCGCACCGCATCCTGCGTGCGCCCGGCAGCCAGCTCCAGCTGAGCCAGCTCATACAGCGCATCCAGGTTCTTCGGCTGGTCCTTGAGCACGGACAGCAGACGGCGGCGTGCATCTTCCGGCTTGCCTTCATATCGGTCCAGACGTGCCAGATTGAGCTTGGCCGGGGTAAAGCTTGGGTTCTTTTCCAGTACCTGCTCATAGGTTTTGCGGGCGCCAGCCGTGTCTTTCGACACACCGCGCGCCACCGCCAGGAGGTTCAGCACGGTCAAGTTCTGCGGTTCGTTCTTGAGCACGGCCTGCAGCACCTGTATGGCGGGTTTGGCCTGGTTCTGTTTGAGATACATGATGGCCAGTGGAACGCCCGAATAGGCGCGGCCCGGGGTTTTTGCGTAGGCCTTTTGCAGCTGCGCCATACCCTGCGCTTCCTGCCCGACCCCAATCAGGCTCAAGCCGAAATTCGCGGCGATATCCGGCGTATTGCCGCCGTTCATCCCCTCAGCCTGCTCGAGCAGCGAAACCGCCTTGGAATGCTGCCCCAGCGCCATGTAGGCGGTTGCCAGCAAGGACAGCGCCTGGGGGTCGTTGGGCCGTGCTCGCGCCGGTCCCTCCAGAAACGCGATTGCCTTGGCGTAATCCTTCTCGCTCATGAGGATGGCGGTCATGATCTTGCGCGCGCCCATGTGCTGGGGATATTTCTTGAGGTAGCTGCCCAGATAGGTCTTGGCCTTTTCATTCTGGCCCAGGCTGTAATGGGCAATGCCGCCGAGGAGCACCAGTTGCGGACGCGTCTGTACCGCCTCGAAGGGCAGGGCATCCAGCGCACTAGCCGCCGCGGTGAGCGCATTGCGCGCTTCCGTATCCTTGCCTTGCCGTCCGGCCTGGAGTGCCTGCAGATAGGCGCTTCGCGGATCGTCCGGAAACTTCTGCTTCAGCACAGCCACGTCCCGGGCCGCTTCCTTGTCGCGGTTGAGATCGAACAGCAAGGAAGCCCGGGCAATCAGCGCATCCAGATAATCGGGCTTCAAGGTCAGCGCCTTGCCATAGCCTGCCAGCGCATCCGGGGCATTCCCCTGCGCATGGGCGATCGAGCCTTTCATGTTCCAGCCGGCGGGATCGTCCGGTTTCTTGGTAATGGCCAACTGTGCCATGGCCGCTGCATCCGCGAAGTTTCCGCTGCGCAAATAGGCCATCGATTGCGCAATCAACGCGGCCGGATTGTTGGGCTCGATCTGCCGGGCCTGTTCCAGCGACTGGATCGCCGCGCGCGTCTGCTCGAGGTCGATCTGCGCATAGGCGCGCGTGACCAGCACCTTGTATTTCACCTCGGGCGGGAGTCCGTCAGGTGAAAAACGCTCCAGCAGCGCCTGATTCTTGCCCAGCAGGTTGTAGACCTCGACCTGCATGGCGATGATCTGCGACCGGTCCGCTCCCAGCCGCTCCGCATCCGCCAGCACGCGCTCCGCGCCCAGCGGCGCGCCGCTATCGAGGTAGGCCTTGCCCAGCAGGACCAGGGCAGGCAGCATCTTGCTGTCCTGCTGCAAGGCGTTCTTCAACTGGACGATGGCACCCTTGGTGTCCTTGTTCTGCATCCGGACCAGCGCATCCTCGTAAAAGTCCGAGGCTTGTACCGCACGGTCGGCCGCCCATGCCGGATGAGGAGACAGCGCGCCCAACAGGAGCGCCAGCAGGATTGGGGTCACGTGTTTTCTTGTCGTCATCCGAATGCTCGTGAGATCGAGTACCTTGCATTTTGCATGGCAAGAGTACTGCAAGGATCAGACCAGTCCGCCCGGCGCCTGCCAGGCCTGTTCGGTCGGGATGCCGCATTCCGCCATGTGGCGAACCCGATAGCAATGTCGACATATCAACAGTTGGCGGCAGAGCCCCAGCCCGGCAGTGATACCATTCAGGTTTGTCCGCGTCCGCCTGCATCATGTCCAACCGCACCGCCCTGCTCCACTCGCTGCTCGCCCAACGTATCCTGGTTCTCGATGGCGCGATGGGGACGATGATCCAGTCCTACAAGCTCAGCGAAGCCGACTATCGCGGCACACGCTTCGCCGATTTTGCGCACGATCTCAAAGGCAACAACGATCTGCTCTCGCTGACGCAACCGCACATCATCCGGGAAATCCACAACAAGTACCTGGCGGCGGGTGCGGATATCCTGGAAACCAACAGCTTCAACGCCACCGCGATTTCCATGGCGGATTACCACATGGAACATCTGGTGCCGGAGCTCAATTTCACAGCGGCCCGACTGGCACGCGAAGCTGCCGACGAGGCAACCGCGCAGAATCCGGACAAACCGCGCTTCGTCGCCGGCGTGCTGGGCCCCACCTCGCGCACGGCGACCATCTCGCCGGACGTGAACGATCCCGGTTTTCGCAATGTCACCTTCGACCAGTTGCGCACGTCCTACCTCGAGGCGATCGACGGTCTGGTCAAGGGCGGCGTCGACATCCTGATCGTCGAGACGGTGTTCGACACGCTGAACGCCAAGGCTGCGCTGTTCGCCATCGAGGCGTACTTCGAGGCCCACCAGCTGCGGCTGCCGGTGATGATCTCCGGCACCATCACCGACGCCTCCGGGCGCACACTCTCCGGCCAGACCGGCGAAGCCTTCTGGAATTCGGTGCGCCACGCGCGACCGCTCTCGATCGGCTTCAACTGCGCGCTCGGCCCCGACCTGCTGCGCCAGTATGTCGAGGAACTGTCGAACAAGGCCGACGCGCTCATCTCGTCCCATCCCAACGCCGGGCTGCCCAACGCCTTCGGCGAATACGACATGGACGGCGCGCAAATGGCCGTGCACATTGGCGAATGGGCGCGCGCCGGGCTGCTCAACATCGTCGGCGGCTGCTGCGGCACCACACCCGCCCATATCGCTGCGATCGCCAAGGCGGTCGAAGGCGTGGCGCCGCGCGTACCGCCCGTCGTGGAGCCAGCCATGCGTTTGTCGGGGCTGGAACCCTTCAACGTCGGCAAGGACAGTCTCTTCGTCAACGTCGGCGAACGCACCAACGTCACCGGCTCCAAGGCCTTCGCCCGCATGATCCTCGAGGGCCGCTACGACGATGCGCTGTCGGTCGCCCGTCAGCAGGTCGAAAACGGCGCCCAGGTCATCGACATCAACATGGACGAGGGCATGCTCGACGCCGAGGCGGCGATGGTGCGTTTCCTGCACCTGATCGCCTCGGAGCCCGACATCGCGCGGGTGCCGATCATGATCGACTCGTCGAAGTGGAGCGTGATCGAGGCCGGTCTCAAGTGCATCCAGGGCAAGGGCATCGTCAACTCCATCTCGATGAAGGAGGGCGAGGCCGAATTCATCGAGCGTGCAAAATTGTGCCTGCGCTACGGCGCAGCGGTGATCGTGATGGCCTTCGACGAGACCGGCCAGGCCGACACCTACGCGCGCAAGACCGAGATCTGCGCCCGCGCCTACAAGCTGCTGACCGAGACGGTCGGCTTTCCGGCCGAGGACATCATCTTCGATCCCAACATCTTCGCGGTGGCCACCGGCATCGAGGAGCATGCCAACTACGCGGTCGACTTCATCGAGGCGACCCGCTGGATCCGCCAGAATCTGCCGCACGCGCATATTTCCGGCGGCGTGTCGAACGTGAGCTTCTCGTTCCGCGGCAACGACGCGGTACGCGAGGCGATCCACACCGCCTTCCTCTACCACGCGATCCAGGCCGGGATGGACATGGGTATCGTCAACGCCGGCCAGCTCGGTGTGTACGCCAATCTCGACCCGGAACTGAAGGAGCGCGTCGAGGACGTGCTCCTGAACCGACGTGCCGATTCGACCGAGCGCCTGGTGGCCTTTGCCGAGAACGTCAAGGGAGGCGCCAAGGAAAAAGTCGTCGATCTGGCCTGGCGCAGCCTGCCGGTGAACGATCGTCTGTCCCACGCCCTGGTGCAGGGCATCACCGAGTTCATCGTCGAGGACACGGAGGCCGCCCGTCTCGAAGCCGAACGCCCGCTGCACGTGATCGAAGGCCCACTGATGGCCGGCATGAACGTGGTCGGCGACCTGTTCGGCGCCGGCAAGATGTTCCTGCCGCAGGTGGTGAAGTCCGCCCGCGTGATGAAACAGGCGGTCGCCCACCTGATCCCCTACATCGAGGCCGACAAGCGGGCCGGCGACGCGCAGAGCGCGGGCAAGATCGTCATGGCCACGGTCAAGGGCGACGTCCACGACATCGGCAAGAACATCGTCGGCGTGGTGCTCGGCTGCAACGGCTACGACATCGTCGACCTCGGCGTGATGGTGCCGGCGCAGAAGATCCTCGACGCGGCAAAAGAGCACAAGGCCGACATCATCGGCCTGTCGGGCCTGATCACGCCCTCGCTGGAGGAAATGGCGCACGTCGCCAAGGAAATGCAGCGCCAGGGCTTCACCATTCCGCTGCTGATCGGCGGCGCGACCACTTCTCTTGCGCACACTGCAGTGAAGATCGAGCCGAATTACGAACACCCGGTGGTGTACGTGAAGGATGCCTCACGCGCGGTCGGCGTCTGTACCCAGCTGCTGTCGAACGACCTGCGCGGCGCCTTTGCTGCCGACATCAAGGCGGACTATGCCAAGACGCGCGAACGGCACCTCAAGCACAAGTCCGATACCGTCCGGCTGCCGCTGGCCGAGGCACGCGCCAACAAATTCAAGATCAACTGGACCCGCTACACACCACCGGTGCCGAAGCAACCCGGCATCCACGTACTGAAGGCCTACGACCTGGCGAAGCTGGCTGAGGCCATTGACTGGACGCCGTTCTTCGCTTCGTGGGAGCTGCACGGCAAGTTCCCGAAAATCCTCGACGACGAGGTGGTCGGCACCGAGGCGACCAAGCTCTACCACGACGCCAAGGCGATGCTGCAGAAAATGATCGCGGAAAACTGGGTCGAAGCGCGCGCCGTGTTCGGTCTGTTTCCGGCCAACAGTGTCAACGACGACGACATCGCAATCTATGTGGATGAATCGCGCAAGAAAATGCTCATGGTCTGGCACAACCTGCGCCAGCAGATGAAAAAGCCGGAAGGCCGCGCCAACCTGTGCCTCGCCGACTTCATCGCGCCGCGCGAATCCGGCATCAAGGACTACCTCGGCGCGTTCGTCGTCACCGCCGGCATCGGCGAGGACGAACGCGCAAAGGCTTTCGAAGCCGCCCACGACGACTACTCCGCCATCCTCTTCAAATCGCTGTGCGACCGTCTTGCCGAAGCGTTCGCCGAGCATCTGCATCTGCGCGTGCGCAAGGAATATTGGGGCTATGCGAGCGAGGAAGCGCTTGCCAATGACGATCTGATCGCGGAGAAGTACCAGGGCATCCGGCCCGCGCCCGGCTATCCCGCCTGTCCCGAGCACAGTGAAAAGGCCCCGCTGTTCAAGGCGCTCGACGCCGCGGCGCAAATCGGGGTGAAGCTGACCGAGAATTTCGCCATGTGGCCGGGCGCCGCGGTATCGGGATTCTATCTGTCGCATCCCGACAGCCAGTACTTCGCCGTGGCCAAGATCGAGCGCGACCAGGTCGAGGACTACGCCCACCGCAAAGGCTGGACTTTGGCGGAAGCGGAGCGCTGGCTGGCGCCGAACCTGGCCTACCAGCCCAGTTGAGGGAAGCAGGCAGGGCTTACCAGCCCTGATTGAGCATCTTTTCCAGCCAGAATAGTCCGATCACGGTCTTGGTCTCGCAGATGCGACCGTCCTTGACCCACTGCATCGCCTCGGCGAACGACAGACGGAATACTTCCAGGAATTCGTCGTGGTCGCGGCCGTGGGTGCCGTCCTGCAGCCCCTTCGCCAGGTAGAACGCCAGCCGCTCGTCGGAATAGCCGATGCAGGGATAGATGGTCGTGACCTCGCGCCACTCGGACGCGGTATAGCCCGTCTCCTCCTCCAGTTCGCGCTTGGCGCAGGTCAGATCGTCCTCGCCGGGATCGATCTTGCCCGCCGGCAACTCGATGAAATCGCGCCGCAGCGGGTAGCGATGCTGGCGTTCCAGCAGCAGGTCGCCGTTCTCGAACAGGGGAATGATCACGACGGCACCGGGATGAACGATGTATTCGCGCGTCGACTCGCCGCCATTGGGCAGGCGCACGCGATCGCGCTTGACGTGCATCAGCCGTCCCTTGAAGACGGTTTCGCTGGCCAGCTCCGTTTCGGTGAGCGTGGTTGTTGACACGTTATCCGAAGGGATATCCCCCGGGACAGCGTCCAAGCCTGTCCCTTGCGGGCACTGATCCGTGATGTCTTTCTTCATGGCCGCATGATAGCTGGCACGGGCAAAAAAATGCCGGGTTCTTGCGAACCCGGCAGAATTGAGGAGACACGTTCCTCATTGCGGAGAACTTCTGCTCACTGCGAAACAGCAAGCCCAGTCATCCTACGAAGCAGAACGAAATCCGGCTATACAACTTTAGTTGTAGGTGCGACCTAAGCCCATGATAGAGAAGGAACTTATTTTGGACCTCACCCCGAAAAACGGGGACATCCTGCCAGTACCGTATGAGAATGCCCGCTCTTCAGGCGGATTTGAAGGTCTCGCGCAACGTGGAATACTGTCGCCGGCTAACCATCAGCCGTTCGTCCAATCCGTCCAGACGCAGGAAGTGACCGTCGTCTTCGCCAGGCAGCTTGCCGATTTCCCGAATGCGCGCTCGCGCAACCAGGCAGTTGCGGTGGATGCGCAGGAACGTGTCGCCCCATTCGCTTTCCAGGCGGGTGAGCGATTCTTCGATCAGGAATTCACGGGCGGCCGTGCGCACGGTGACGTACTTGAGTTCCGCCTTGAGGTAGAGGATGTCCGCGACGGGGATCAGCACGATACGGCCTTTTTCATTGACCGAAAGATGCGTACGCGCCTTAGGGTGCACGGCCCGCAAGCGTTCCAGCACGCTGTCGCTCAGGCTATGTGCTCGTGAGAGGGCGCGGAGGAGGCGGTCGGCACGCACCGGCTTCAGCAGGTAGTCGACCGCGTTGAGATCGAACGCCTGGCAGGCATAGGCTTCGTAGGCCGTACTGAAGATGACGGCCGGCGGTTTGTCCAGTGTATTGAGGTGAGCCGCGCATTCCAGGCCATCCATGCCGGGCATGCGGATGTCGAGCAATACTGCATCGACCGGGTGCTGCTGGATCTGGTTCAGCGCATCCAGCCCGTTATCGGCCTCGCCGACGATATCGACCGGCAACTGGTCGGCACAATCCGCCAGCACGTCTCGCAGACGGCGGCGCGCCGGGGCCTCGTCATCGACGATGAGGACGCGCAGGGGCGGGTTGGGTGCGTTCACGGGTATAGGGAATCACGATGTGCACCTGATAAACGGCACCCAGCGGTTCCAACTTGAGTTGGGCGTCGAGGTCGAAATGCAGCAGCAGGCGTTCGCGGATGTTCGCCAGGGCGATACGGTTGCCTTTGTGATGGCTCGCATCGGTGGCGATCGGATTGCGCACGACGATGTGGACCTTGTCGGCGCTACGATAGAGATTGAGGCTGATTTCGCCACCGTCCGGTAGCGGCTCGATACCGTGGTAGACCGCATTTTCCACCAGCGGCTGGATCACCAGGGGGGGGATCAGCGCGTCGGCCGGCATTTTATTGATATGCCAGGCGACCTGCAGGCGGTCGCCCAGGCGCAACTGCTCGAGTTCCAGATAGGCACGGGTGAGCGCGACTTCGTCTTCCAGCGGCGCCAGCTGGCTGGCGTTGCCCATCAACGCCCGAAACAGGTCGGCCATGTTTTCCAGCGCGCGTTCGGCACGGCGCGGATCGCTGCGCACCAGCGACAGTACGGCGTTCAGGCTGTTGAACAGAAAATGCGGGCGGATACGGGCCTGCAAGGCCTGCAGGCGCGCCTCGGTGATCGCGGGCGACAGCGCGCGGGCGCGCAGATTGAAATAGGCCAGCAGGCCCGCACCAAGCAACAGGGAAAATAGCGCCACGCCGATGAGGGGATACGTCTCCCCGCCGGCAAGCACCGGACTCAACCACAGCGTGACCAGCATCGGCACTGCGACGCCCAATGCCAGCGTGAATGCCACCCCCAACCGGTAAGGTTGGCTGCGCAACCAGCGTCCCGCCGCACACAGTGCCAACAAGGTCAACAACAAGGCCGGTTGCGCAAGCGCCGATAGTCCGATGAATTCGGCCCAGAATGCCTGAGCGTCCGCCACCCGCGCCACCACGCCCGCCACCAGCGCCGCCTCCACCGTCAGTGTGATGCGCAGGTTCACCCCCAAGTGACAGAAGTTCGGCAATTCGACCTGCCGATTGTTATGATTCCTTCTTTTCATTCCCCGTTTTGTCCCATGAGCACGTCATCGACACCGCCGGACGGCGCGCCTGCCGCCTGGTCCGGCCGTTTTTCCGAGCCGGTTTCCGAAATCGTCAAACGCTATACCGCGTCGATTCCCTTCGATTATCGGCTGGCCGAGTTCGATATTCAGGGTTCGCTGGCGCACGCCGCCATGTTGCACCACGTCGGCGTCCTATCCAAGGACGATCTGGAGGCGATCCGCTCCGGCCTGGCGGAGCTGCTGACCGAGATACGCGGCGGCCAGTTCAACTGGTCGCTGGACAAGGAAGACGTCCATCTCAATATCGAGGCCGCGCTCACCGCAAAAATCGGCGACGCCGGCAAGCGCCTGCACACCGGCCGCAGCCGCAACGACCAGGTGGCGACCGACATCCGCCTCTTCCTGCGCGACGCGATCGACCGCATCCTGGCAGGACTCAAGGCCTGCCAGACCTCGCTGGTCGACCTCGCCGAGCAGCATGCCGACACGGTGATGCCGGGCTTCACCCACCTGCAGGTAGCGCAGCCGGTGACCTTCGGCCATCACCTCCTGGCCTACTTCGAAATGCTGGCGCGCGACGCCGAGCGCATGGCCGATTGCCGGCACCGGGTGAACCGGCTGCCGCTGGGCGCCGCCGCGCTGGCCGGCACCAGCTACCCGATCGACCGCCAGTTCGTCGCCAATCAGCTCGGTTTCGAGGCTGTGTGCGAGAACTCGCTCGACGCCGTGTCCGACCGCGACTTCGCCATCGAGTTTTCTGCCGCCGCGGCGCTGGTCATGACCCACCTGTCGCGTCTGTCGGAAGAACTGATCCTCTGGATGAGTCCGCGTTTCGGCTTCATCGACCTGGCCGACCGCTTCTGCACCGGTTCGTCCATCATGCCGCAGAAGAAGAATCCCGACGTGCCCGAACTGGTGCGCGGCAAGACCGGCCGGGTCAACGGCCACCTGGTCGCCCTGCTGACCCTGATGAAAGGCCAGCCGCTGGCGTACAACAAGGACAACCAGGAAGACAAGGAACCCCTGTTCGACACGGTCGACACGCTGACCGACACGCTGGCCATCTACGCCGACATGCTGCGCGGGGTGACGGTGAAGCCCGACGCGATGCGCGCGGCGGTGATGCAGGGCTTCGCCACCGCCACCGACCTGGCCGACTACCTGGTAAAAAAAGGGGTACCGTTCCGCGATGCGCATGAAGTGGTGGCGCGGGCGGTGCGGGCGGCGGACACCGCCGGACGCGATCTGGCCGACTTGCCGCTCGCCGAACTGCAGGCTTTCAGCCCGATGATCATGGACGACGTCTACGCCGTGCTGACGCTGGAGGGCTCGCTTGCCGCCCGCGACCATCTCGGCGGCACTGCGCCGGCGCAGGTGCGCGCGGCGATCGCGCGTGCCCGGAAACGGATTTAGGCCGTCTCCAGCACCACCGGCGGCGCGTGTTCGCGGCAAATCCGCCGCACCTCGGGGCTGCTGAGCTTTTCCTGCATCAGCCCGCAGAAATAGCTGCGCGGGCCCAGCCGCTGGTTGTGGCGGCAGGTCGCACATACGCCGAAACTGCGTTTTCCACTTTGCGCCTGGACCTGCGCCAGCACCTGCCGCAGCACCACCATCGCCGAGGTCACCCGCGCCGGGCTCGCCGTCTGCACGATGTCACGCCAGGCGCCGCCGGCACTCAGGGTTTTCAACAAATTGGTACCGCCTTCGGTCAGGATCAGCCGCACCACCCGGCCGTCGCGCGGGTCGGCATAGCGCGAGATCAGGCGCCGGCGCGCCAGTACCAGTACTGTCTGCGATACCGTGCCCTTGGTCAGCCCGAGATACTCGGTCAGCGCCTGCGGCGTGTTGCTGAAGCGATTGGCCTGGTTCAGGTAGAACAACACCTGCAGGTGTACCGGCTGCAGGCCCTGCGCGGCCCCTGCCTGCCGCAAGTCGGCCCGGGTCAGCAGCGACAGTCGCTCGACCAGATCGAACAGGGTGAGCGCCTGGCTTTTCAAATGCGCTAGAAGCGGACCATGACGCCGCCTTGCGCGGCGATCAGCGCAGCCAGCTTGTCGTAGAGCGGCTCGCCGCTCTTGGTGTCGAACCAGCCGGCATCCTGCGGTTTGAAATGAAAGCCGCCCGAGCGGGCGGCCACCCAGATTTCACGCGCCACGCCGTGGCGATTGATGATGATCTTGCTGCCGTCGTCGAACTCGACCTCGATGATGCCGTCGGCCGGTGTCTCAAAATCCAGGTCAGCGTCTTCCAGTACCTGTTCGATACGGGCCAGGGTTGCACCGGCAGCCTTCGTGAAGTCCGCTTCGTTTGATTCGCTTTGCATCATGATGTCCCGTGCTAACATTTCGCGCATGAAACTGCGCACCATATATATAGTGTCCCTGCTGCTGTGCGGGCTCGGTCTGACGGCCTGCGGCTCCAAGGGTGACCTGTATCTTCCCGAAAATCCTGCCGCACCGCAACGGACTCCCAATTGAACACCCTGCATCGCATCGACGGCCGCCTCCATCTTGAGGGCGTGGCACTGGACACGCTTGCCGAACGCTTCGGCACCCCCCTCTATGTCTATTCCCGGCAGGCGCTCGAGATGGCCTACCTGGACTACGCCCAGGCGTTTGCGGATACGCCGCATCTGATCTGTTATGCGGTCAAGGCCAATTCCAGCTTGGCCATCCTCAACCTGTTCGCCCGACTCGGCGCCGGATTCGACATCGTCTCCGGCGGCGAACTGGCCCGCGTACTGGCTGCCGGCGGCGACCCGGGTAAGGTCGTATTCTCCGGCGTCGGC
This sequence comes from Thiobacillus denitrificans, assembly GCA_002343685.1. Classification (GTDB taxonomy): domain Bacteria; phylum Pseudomonadota; class Gammaproteobacteria; order Burkholderiales; family Thiobacillaceae; genus Thiobacillus; species Thiobacillus denitrificans_A. The sequence continues at coordinate 177,867 of DDRS01000021.1, forward strand.
AAGACTGCCGACGAGATGCGTGCCGCCCTCAGCGCCGGCATCCTCTGTTTCAATGTCGAATCGGTCAGCGAACTGCACCGGCTCGACCGCGTGGCTGGCACACTGGGCAAGGTCGCGCCGATCTCGTTCCGCGTCAACCCGGATGTCGACCCCAAGACGCACCCCTATATCTCTACCGGCCTCAAGGAAAACAAGTTCGGCGTGCCGATTGCCGATGCACCCGCGCTGTATCGGCTCGCCGCCAGCCTGCCAAACCTGAGGATCACGGGCATCGATTGCCACATCGGTTCGCAGCTGACCGACTTGTTGCCCCTGGCCGATGCCGCCGGGCGTGTGCTGACCCTGGTCGATGCGCTGGCCGCCGAAGGCATCGTCTTGCACCACATCGATCTCGGCGGCGGCGTCGGCATCCGTTACCGCGACGAAACGCCGCCCGATCTCGCCGCCTACGGCCGCGAGCTGGCTGGGCGCTTTGCCGGGCGCCGCGAAAAACTGCTACTGGAGCCGGGACGTTCGCTGGTCGGCAACGCAGGTCTTCTGCTCACCCGCGTCGAATATCTGAAGCCAGGCGAAGACCGGAATTTCGCCATCGTCGATGCCGCAATGAACGACCTGATGCGGCCAGCGCTCTACGAGGCGTATCACGACATCGTCGCCGTCGATCAACGGACAACGCCAGTCCGGCGCTACGACATCGTCGGCCCAATCTGCGAAACCGGCGATTTTCTTGGCTTTGCGCGCGATCTGGCGATCGAGGAAGGGGATCTTCTGGCCCTGCTTTCGGCGGGTGCCTATGGCATGAGCATGGCATCGAACTACAATTCGCGCCCGCGCGCCGCAGAAGTGTTGATCGACAAGAATGAAATCCATCTCATCCGGGAACGCGAGACGCAGGACAGCATGATTTCCGGAGAACGGCTTGTAGACTGACTTTCGAAGAATCATGCACGTCGGCAATTTCTCCGGAAATTAGTATCGATTCGATACATTTTGCTTGACCGCGACATCTTTCATCGAATTATTCCCACCATCTCTTGACTATTCATTGAACACAGGAGAAAAGTAACTAGAATGAGGCTCACCAAGCGGAGCCTCGGTATCGCCCGTTTCTAGCGGGTTTCGGGCAAATCAGTTGCCTGTCGGTACCACGCTTTGGAAGTGCAAATTCTGACTGCACGTGGCATCAAGCTGTAGTGATAAGTGAATGTGTTCAACTTCTAAGGAGTGTTAGATGGCAACAGCAAAGAAACCCGCTGCCAAACCGGCAGCCAAAAAACCGGCGGCCAAGCCCGCAGCCAAGAAAGCCGCCGCCAAGCCGGCAGCCAAAAAGGCAGCACCGGCTAAAAAGGTCGTCGCCAAAAAACCGGCAGCCAAGCCCGTAGCCA
>DDRS01000044.1:0-8092 GCA_002343685.1 Thiobacillus denitrificans
GTGGAGTTAAGCAGAGGTTTCATCGTGCTTACTCATGATCTTGATTTCAGCGCGATTCTGGCCGCAACACATGGCGAAAAACCAAGCGTTGTTCAAATCCGCGCAGAGGATGTCAACCCGGACAGGATTGGCACTCAGGTCGCTGCTGCATTGCGCCAAATGGAGTTAGAACTGCAGGAAGGTGCTTTGCTGACGGTTGATCCCAATCGCACACGTTTGCGTCTATTGCCGTTGCTTCGCGCTTAATTTCTCTGGTGGTTAATCTCAGTCCGGTCGGCCTGCTGGACACGCGTTATCGTTTCCCGAACACCCCGCGCCCGCGGAAATACTGCACGCCCAGCCAGCCGCCGAACAATCCGCCGAGGTGGGCGAAGTGGGCGACGCCCGCATCGGTGCTGGTGAGGCCGAGGACGAGTTCGACAGCGCCGTAGCCGAGCACGAAGAGGCGCGCCGGGATGCGGATGAAAGGCAGGAAGATGATGCTGACGACGCTGCGCGGGAAATACAGCGCATAGGCCAGCAGGAGGCCGAACACGCCGCCCGAGGCGCCGATGACGGGACTGCTGCTGTGCAGGAAATAGCCGGAGACGGCGATCTGCGTCATCGCGGCCACGACGACGCTGAGCAGGTAGGTCAGCAGGTAGCGCAGGTCGTTCCAGCGCCTTTCCAGTTCGGCACCGAACATCCACACGGCGAACATGTTGAAACCCAGATGCGTAAGCGAGCCGTGCAGGAAGCTGTAGGTGACCAGTTGCCACAGATGGAACGCACCGCCCGAGCCCGGCGGCCACAGGCCGAAGATGCGGATGATCTCGGGCCCGGTGACGAGTTCGAGCACATAGACGAGAACATTCAGCAGGATGAGGGCGAAGGTGATCGGCGGCATAAAAGGCAGTTTCAAGTTTCAAGGTGCAAGTTGCAAGGGGATCGTGGCTTGGTATGGGGCCGCTCGTTCCATTGAAACTTGTAACTTGTAACTTGCATCTTGTAACTATTCTCCCGCAGGCTCCCAGTGTTGCAGTTTGAGTTGCAATGACTGCTGGCCATTGAATTCGTTCGGCATGAGCGCGTAGACGGCGCGGATGCGGTCTGGCAGCGGGTCGGCTTGGAAGAACCGCATGGCGTCGAACGAGGTCTCCCCGCGCGCCAGCTTGAGTTTCAGGTGTTTCTCGCCGACGACGCGCTGCGCCACGACATCGAAGGTGGCGGTGAACAGCGGCGCAGGAAAGCCCTGCCCCCAGACCGCATGGTCGAACTGCTCGGCGAGCTCGTAGCTGTGTTCGGCGAGATCCAGTTCGCCGTCGGTTTCGATCCTGCCATCGAGATCTGCCGGGTCGATCAGTTCGCGCACCACGGCCTCGAACGCCTGGCTGAATTCCGCGTGGCGTCCGGCGGGAATGCTGAGCCCGGCGGCCATGGCGTGGCCGCCGAACTTGACGATCAGGCCGGGGTGGCGCTTGTCGATCAGGTCGAGCGCATCGCGCAGATGCAGGCCGGGGATGGAGCGGCCGGAGCCTTTGAGCTCACCCGCAAGGGGTAGGCCGGTGGGTCCCCGCTGCGACTGCAGCGACCCTCCCGCTCCTCCGCTCTCGCTTTGGGCCAGCACGATGGTGGGGCGGTGGAATTTGTCCTTCAGGCGCGACGCCAGGATACCGATCACGCCGACGTGCCAGTTGGGCTGATATGCGGTGAGGCTGTGGCTGTCGTCGGGATTGAAGGTGGCGAGGATGGCGAGCGCCTCCTCCAGCATGTCGGCTTCGACATCGCGCCGCGCGCGATTGAGCGTGTCGAGCTGTTGCGCCAGCCGCTGCGCGACGGCGGGCTCGTCGGCCAGCAGGCATTCGATGCCGAGCGCCATGTCGTCGATGCGGCCGGCGGCATTCAGCCGGGGGCCGAGCATGAAGCCGAGATCGAACACGGTGGCGCGCGCAGGGTCGCGCCCGGCGGCGCGGAACAGCGCGTTGACGCCGGCGCTGGCCTTGCCCGCGCGCATGCGCGCCAGCCCCTGGGCGACCAGGGTGCGGTTATTGGCATCGAGTTTCACCACGTCGGCCACCGTGCCGAGCGCGACCAGGTCGAGCAGGGCGCGCAGATCCGGCTCGGGCGTGTCGGCATAGGCGCCGCGCTGGCGCAGTTCGGCGCGCAGGGCCAGCAGCACGTAGAACATCACGCCGACGCCAGCCAGGTTTTTCGAGCCGAAGCTGCAACCCGGCTGGTTGGGATTGACGATGCAGGCGGCGTCCGGCAGCGCGTCGCCGGGCAGGTGGTGATCGGTGACCAGCACCGGGATGCCGAGGGCGTTCGCCGCCGCCACGCCTTCGACCGCGGCAATGCCGTTGTCCACGGTGACCAGCAGGTCGGGCTGGCGTGCGGCGGCGAGCTTCACGATGTCGGGGGTGAGGCCGTAGCCGTGTTCGAGCCGGTTGGGCACGATGAAATCGACCTGCGCGCCGAGCAGGCGCAGGCCGCGCACGCCGACCGCGCAGGCCGTGGCGCCGTCGGCATCGTAGTCGGCGATGATGAGCAGGCGCTTGTGGTCGCGAATGGCGTCGGCCAGCAGCGCGGCGGCGCGCTCGATGTGCAGCAGGCCGGCGGGCGGCAGCAGTTGCGGCAGGCGGTGCGCGACTTCGTCGGGATGGCTGACGCCGCGGGCGGCATACAACCGCGCCCAGGCGGGGGCGAGCCCGGCCTGTTCGAGGGCGGCGCGGGCGTCGGCGGGACACGAACGGATGGTGATGGATGGCATGACGGGATTGTATTGTCAGACGGGGTGGCCGGGCGAATCAGGGATTCAGAATCTGGTGAAGTGCCGATTCTGTCCACCGCGGACACGGAGTACCATCGTGCCATGAGCCATTTACTTCCGCTTTCCCGTGTGGCCAAGCTGGTCGGCCAGCCGCGTCATGCGCTGCAGGAGATGATTCGCGGGGGCACGCTGGCGACCTTCGACGGCTTGGTCGAGCTCGACGAATTGCTGCGCGTGTTTCCCGAGGTGAAGTGGGACGACGATGCCGAGTTTCGCCGGGTCCAGGAAATCAAGGACAAGGCGTTCGCCAAGCGGGTGCTGGAGCGTGCCTTGCCCGACAAGGACGTGCTGGTGGCGCGCCTGAACGCGCTGGGCGACGACTATGCAGCGGCCAAGGCCCTGCTGCTGCATTACGGCAACGTGATGACCTGGCTCGACGAGAAGATCGACGAAATCGAAGAAGACCAAAGCGCGGAAACGCGCCATGCCCTGCATACCTTGCGCGCATTTCTGCTGCGCAATCTGGCCGAGGTTCCGCCGGATGCGGTGCAGGCGCAGGCGACGATTGCGCAGGAAAGGATATTCAAAATCATGTCAGCCCATGTGACCATCCAGCCCAGCGGCCACGAGTTCTACGTGGAGGGCAACGACACCTTGCTGGAAGCCGCGCTGCGCAATGGCGTGTCGCTGAATTACGGCTGCAGCAACGGCAATTGCGGCGACTGCAAGGCGCGTGTGCTGTCGGGCGAGGTGACGAAGGTCCATGCGCACGACTATGTTCTGAAAGACGCCGAAAAAGAGGCCGGGACGATCCTGCTGTGCGCCTACGCGCCGGTCAACGACGTGGTGATCGAAGCCAATGTGGCGGGCGCGCGCGACATTCCGGTGCAGCAGCTGACCGCCAAGGTGAAGTCGATCGAGGTGTTCAATCCGCACATGGCTGCGCTGCATATTCTCGCGCCGCGCAGCCAGCGCCTGCGTTATCTCGGCGGCCAGAGCGTCGACGTGTCGATCGACGGGGTGAAGGGGCGCTATGCCATTGCCAGTTGCCCGTGCGAGGACCGCCACATCGAGATCCAGATTCCGCGCCGGGCGGACGATGCGTTTGTCGAGAGCGTGTTTGGCAGCTTGAAGGCCAATGACGTGGTGAAGGTGGAAGGGCCCTTCGGCGAATTCGTGCTGGACGAGGACTCGCCGCGTCCGGTGATTTTCCTCGCTTTCGGCGCGGGCTTCGCGCCGATCAAGAGCCTGATCCAGCATGCCATGTCGCTGGAACTGGCCGAGTCGATGGATCTGCACTGGTTGGCCGACGAGGCCGGGCATTATCAGGACAACCTGTGCCGCGCCTGGACCGATGCGCTGGATAATTTCAACTACCTGCCGCATGCGCCGACCGACGACCTGGAGCCCGTGCTGCAAGGCATTGTGACGGATTACCCGGATCTGCATCGCTTCGACGTGTATGCGGCGGGGACCGCGACGCAGCTCGAACAGGCGCGCCGGCATTTCGTGGCGGAAGGTTTGCACGAGGCGCGTTGGTTCTTTGGCGTGCTGGACACCTGAATGCGCCGCTTCCTGCGCTATCTGTGGCCGTTTCCGCTCACCCTGTTGGGCGTGCTGATTGCGCTCGCCGCACGGGGGAGCGGAGGCGCCATGCGGCAGGTGGAGGGGGTGCTGGAAATCGCGGGCGGCTGGCCGGCATGGGTGTTGCGGCGCGGTTTTCCATTCAGCGGGCCGGTTGCGGCGATCACGCTGGGACACGTCGTGCTGGGCGTGTCATCGAATGCCCTGGCCGCGACGCGTGTGCACGAGCGTGCGCATGTCAGGCAATTTGAACGCTGGGGTGTTTTGCTGCTGGTGCTGTATCCGCTGGCCGGGTTGCTTGCGTGGCTGCGCGGCGGCAATCCCTATCTCGACAATCCGTTCGAGCGCGAGGCGCGGATGGCGGAAGCCGCAGACCGGGGCGTATCCGGGCTAGCCGCGAATCAGTCGACGGGGCGGTGAGACGCTTCGCCTGGGTCGCCGGTGTCGGGGTCGATCCAGTCGGAAATGCCGATCTCTTCTTCGGCCTCTTCCACCGTTTCGCCAGGCTCGTAGTCGCTGTCGGCGTTGTACTCCATGTCCTGTACGGCTTCCAGCAGGCTGGCGAAGGGACCGTATTCCTCGCCGGTCATGGCATCGATCCAGTAGCATCCATCCGGTCGCTCGATGATGCGGGTGTGGTCGTATTCAGCAGGGGTCTCGGGTATGGCAGGTTTCATGATGCGTCCTCCGTGCCTTGACTATAGGGCGGGAAGCCGGGCAGGGCAAGCGTCAGGCTGTGCGCCCGAGCAGCGTCAAGCCGATCAGGGCGCCCATCGTCAGTGCCAGGTGCAGCCAGCTCCATAGCCGAAAATGCCGCACCAGCGCGGTGACTTCGCGGTTGGCGATCAGGAAGGGGCGGTCATGCGACGGTTTGCGCACAAGATGAATGCCGTCTTTCAGGCGGATATCGAGATGAGCCCGGTCGACTTCGTCGGATGCGGCCTGGCGCGCGCGCTCCCATTCGTCGAGGCTGATTTCGCCGTCGCGGTCGGCGTCGAAACGCGCCAGCAAGTCGGTCTTGTCGGCCTTCCATTCGGCCAGCAGCGTCGCGAGATCGGCCTTCTTGTCGAGCACGGCATTGGGGCCGCCCAGGGTTACGTGGTCGCCGATCACGTAAATGGTGTCGCCTTCGATCAGCGTCCATTCTGTTTTGCGATAATCGCCCGAGGTCGAGACCTGTTTGCGCGAAGTAAGAATTTCCGCGCCGTCGGGATCGATCAGCACGCTGCCGCTGCCGTCGTCCACGCCGAACGTGTCATGCGATATCCCGGATTCGACGTATTCCCAGCGGTCGCCGTTCTTGCGCTCGATGCGGTAGCGGTACCACAGGCAGGGCAGGCCGTTGACCGGGCTGATCAGGTTGTCGCCCGGCGGCTGGCTGCCGCGTCCGACGAGCTCGACATAGCCTTGCGGGGCCGAGGCGATGCGCGAGGTTGGCGTATCCGCCACGGTGCGATAGCGCTTGAGGTTGGCAAACCACGCCCAGAAACTGGTCAGCCCGACCAACGCAAAACTGATTTGCCAGCCTAGATGGGAATGCAGCTGGAAGCCGAGCAACAGAATGGCCAGATTGCCGCCGCCCAGCGCGAAGTTGGCGTAGTCGTGTCGCCATTCGGCCGTCCAGCGTACCGGGAGCATCAGCGGTCGAAGAGCTGCTTCAGGTCAACGTCTTTCTTTTCCTCGGCAGCGAAGCGCAACAGCGGAAACTGACGGAAGGCGAACAGACGCGCCACGAGGGTGTCGGGAAACTGCTCCACCCGCACGTTGTTGACGTTGACCGAATCGTTGTAGAACTCGCGGCGGTCGGCAATCGCGTTTTCCAGCCCGGTAATGCGCGCCTGCAGATGCAGGAAGGTTTCGTTGGTCTTCAATTCGGGATAGGCCTCGGCAACCGCGAACAGATTGCCGAGGCCCACGCGCAATGCGCCTTCGGCCTGCCCCAGCGCGGGGATGTTCTGCGATTCCCGTGCGCTCGCGACCTGGCTGCGCGCGTGCATCACTTTTTCAAGCGTCTCCTGTTCGAACTGCATGTATTGCTTGCAGGTTTCGACCAGCTTCGGCAATTCGTCATGGCGCTGCTTGAGCAGGATGTCGATATTCGACCAGGCCTTGCCGACGTTATGCTTCAGCGTGACAAGCTGGTTGAAGATGAACACGCCATAGACTGCCGGAAGTGCGAGCACGATGAAGAAAAGCAGGAGGCCGGGCATGGTTGCGTTCCAGATGATGAGATCGCAGAAATAGCGGACGACAGCCGTTTAACTTGAGCGGGCGTCAGATGCGCGCGGCGAGAATGCCCGCTATTTCCGCGTCGGTGAGCGCAATCGGATTGGTTTTCATGCTGCTGCCGCGGCTGTTGGCCACGATGCGCGGGATATCGGCGGGCGTCACGCCGTACTGCGCCAGGGATGGAAGCTGAAGTTTGCGTGTCCAGGCGTCGAGCGTATCGATCAGGACGGCGTGTGACGCAGTCTGGTTCAGTTGGCCCTGCTTGCTCAGCAGGCGCCCCACTTGTGCATATTTTTCCAGCGCCGGGTGATTCGCCTCGCGTGCCTGTAGCGCGTCGATATTGACGCGTGTGGCCTGCGCCACCAGCGTGCCGCACACGACGCCGTGCGGAATCGGGAAGAATGCCCCCAATGGCGCGGCCAGTCCGTGCACCGAGCCGAGCCCGACCTGCGCCAGTGTGATGCCCGATACCAGCGCCGCGTAGGCCATGCGATTGCGCGCGGCGGCATCGCCGGCATCGGCATACAAGGCCAGCAAGCCGTCGCGGGCGGCCTTCATGCCGCCCCAGGCAAGCGAATCGGTCAAGGGCGCGGCGCGGCAGGAAACATAGGACTCCAGCAACTGGGTGAAGGCATCCATCCCGTTCGCCGCAGTCACGGCGGCGGGGCAGGTGGCGAGGAGATCGGGGTCGACCAGTGCAACTTCGGCCACCAGTTTTTCGTCGCGGAAGGATTTCTTGAAGCCATCCGCGCCCTGCATGCTTAATACGGCGTTCTTGGTCGCCTCCGAGCCGGTGCCGGCGGTGGTCGGTACGGCAATGAACGGTGTGGCCGGACCGGCGTACGCGAGTTCGGGTCCCACGCCTTCCAGGTGGTCCATCACCGAGTTGCCGGGCTTGAGCAGACCGGCAATCGCCTTGGCCGCATCCAGCGTGCTGCCGCCACCGAAGCCGATGACCACGTCAATGGATTCCGGGCGCAAGGTGCGCACGGCCTCATCCACCATCTGCGGAGACGGTTCGCCCGGAATGGCCAGATGCAACCAGGAAACCTCCTGTGCCTTCAGCCCGTCCGTCACGGTTGTCCAGAATGGCGAATTTCTCAGAGAATTCGCTCCAGTCACCAGCAAAGCACGCGTGCCGTAGATTCGGACAATGGTCGGCAACTTACCGAGTACGCCCGGACCAAACTCGATGCGCGGCAGGCGCGACAGGGAAAAATCGGAAATGTGCACAAGTGGACTTTCTATCGACGGGATGCCAAATGGTAGCGAGTTTGCCGACGCATTGTCTGCACAATAAGTGTGCATGGTTTCCGGCTGTTTCGCGCTGTCTATCGTTATCGCCATCTTGGCCCGAGGTGGCAGGACTCATTCAGTCGATTGAAAACATTGGAGATGTTGCCGATGGAGCTCGATGGGCTTTGCCATAAAGTCCGCAAGTGTTGACGGAGCCAAGCGCGCTTTGCTATAGTTCCGCTTCTCGATTGACGCGGTTTCATTTGCGACAGGCGCGGGGTGGAGCAGTCTGGCAGC
>DDRS01000044.1:8257-8388 GCA_002343685.1 Thiobacillus denitrificans
TTCAAATCCTGCCCCCGCAACCATTTCGAAAATAAGTGTTGACGTTTTATGTGATCTACGTAGAATGCGCACCTCTCGAAACGGCAACGCAGCGAAAGCGAAGTCGATAATCGATTGATCTTTAACAATTT
>DDRS01000022.1 GCA_002343685.1 Thiobacillus denitrificans
TCCTGAGAGTTTCCACACGGCCTCGCCGAGCGGCGGACGCTCGCGGCCCTCAGCCAGCGGGTCTGCTTCGGGTCGAAGGCGGACCGTCACACTCCACCTCAGCTGTCGCAACTTACTTTGCGTCTTCCTAGTTATCGAAGTCGACCCACCATGCTTCTCCTCACCCTCGTCATCGGCAACAAGAACTACCCCTCCTGGTCGCGACGCCCCTGTCCACTGCTGCGCGACGGGCATTCCTTTCGAACCAATACGCATTCCGCTGATCAGCCCGGGTTGGCCATGACACTGACGCCATGACCGCCCTCGGGCAAGCAGCCGGCGCTGCATGACGGCGACATCCGGGTAAAGGATTCGCTGGCGATCTATGAATATCTGAACGAGCGTTTCCCGGGCAAGCCGGAGAGGCACGTGGAATTCCGCACGCACCAAACAAGGGCATTGCCGCTCGTCATGGCGGCGGCAGGCCTGGGCGGCATTCCATTTCGCACGGCCCTGGTTGACGGAGTATATTTTCTCTGCCGCCGCATGAAATCCTTGCCCGCTTCGTCCTCCGATGACGTTGATGACGCCAGATGGCAATTGCTGCTGCAGGCTCTACCCTGAAGAAATGTTTTCGGAAGGAGACGCATCGTGATTCCAGGCATGTCGATATCCACGTTCACCCAGGTTCACGTTGCAATCAGCCTGATAGGCATCGCCGCCGGTGCCGTCGTCCTGTTCCGCATGCTCAGTACAAAGCGACCCGGTGCCTGGACGGCACTTTTTCTTGCCGCCCAGGCCGTCGTGCTGGGGCTGTTCATTGTGCTGGGCTTCATGGCAGTGAGCGTCTTTCGCCCGGATATCCGGGTATCCGCAGTACGCCCGGACTGATACCGACTCATCCCACCGTTCGACACGGAGTGCTTTCCATGCCGCCTCTTCCCACGCCCGAGCCGCTCACCCTGACGGCGCGCATCAGCCAGATGTTTCCGGTGTTGACCCCGGCGCAGATCGCGCGCATTGCCACGCATGGACATGCGCGCAGCATCCAGTCCGGGGACGTGCTCATCCAGGCGGGCGCCGAGGTCGTGCCCTTTTTCGTGATCACTGCCGGACAGGTTGAAATCGTCCGGCCTTCAGGCGTCGGCGAAGATCTCATCGCTGTCCACGATCCCGGTCAGTTCACGGGCGAAGTCCAGCTGATCTCGGGCCGCCGTGCGCTCGTCACGGCGCGTGCCAGCCAGGCGGGCGAGGTGATCGAGCTCGATCGCGAACATCTGTTGATGCTGGTGCAGACCGACAGCGAATTGAGCGAAATCATCATGCGCGCTTTCATCCTGCGCCGGGTCGAGTTGATCGCGCACGGGTTCGGCGATGTGGTACTGATGGGGTCCAACAATTGTTCCGGGACGCTGCGGATCAAGGAATTCCTGACACGCAATGGCCATCCGTATTCGTACGTCGACCTTGATCACGATACGGACGTCCAGGCCTTGCTGGACCGGTTTCAGGTTGCGGCAGGCGATATCCCCGTACTCATCTGCGGCGGTGATGTTGTATTGCGCAATCCGACCAACCAGCAGGTTGCCGACTGTCTCGGTTTCAACAATGCAATCGACCAGACGCAGATCCGCGATGTCGTCATCGTCGGCGCCGGACCATCGGGGCTAGCGGCAGCCGTCTATGCCGCGTCGGAAGGGCTCGACGTACTGGTGATCGAAGCCAACGCACCGGGCGGGCAGGCCGGTGCAAGTTCGAAAATAGAAAATTACCTGGGTTTCCCCACGGGCATTTCAGGCCAGGCGCTTGCTGCCCGGGCCTATACGCAGGCGCAGAAATTCGGCGCCCAGATCATCATTGCGCAACACGCCGCCCGGCTCAACTGCGATCGCAAACCTTACACCGTCGAGGTGGGCAACGGCCTGCATGTGCCGACACGCGCCGTCATCATCGCGACGGGCGCCGAGTACCGGAAACCCGCTCTCGACAACCTGTCCAACTTTGAAGGGGCCGGCGTGTATTACGGTGCAACCTTCATGGAAGCCCAACTGTGCGCCGACGAGGAGGTCATCGTGGTGGGTGGCGGCAATTCAGCCGGCCAGGCCGCGGTCTTCCTCGCCCAGACCGCCAAGCAGGTGCACGTGCTGATTCGCTCGGAGGGTCTGGCAGCAAGCATGTCGCGCTACCTGATCCGGCGTATCGAAGACAATCCCGCCATTGTCCTGCACACGCAGACAACGATCGTGGCCCTCGAAGGCAGCCATCATCTCGAACGCGTGCGCTGGCAGGCACGCCATTCGGGAGACATCGAAACCCAGGCGATCCGCCACGTTTTTCTGATGACAGGCGCCGCACCCAACACGCAGTGGCTCGGCGGCTGCGTCGTGCGCGACGACAAGGGATTCATCAAAACCGGGACAGACCTGTCCCCGGACGAGCTAGCTGCCGCCCATTGGCCGCTCGGCCGCGCGCCCCACCTGCTCGAAACCAGCGTGCCCGGGGTGTTTGCAGCCGGGGACATCCGCGCAGGCAATATCAAACGCGTGGCATCCGCTGTCGGCGAGGGATCGATTTCGGTCTCGTTCGTACATCAAGTCCTTCACGAGTAAAGGAGAAACCATGGCAGCCCCCTCCCCCTGTGACCATATCGGCTCGATCGCGACCGTCAAGCATGCGAAAAACCAGGTATGCGAGGAATGCATCAAGACCGGCGACGGCTGGGTCCACCTGCGGACCTGCCAGACGTGCGGCGCGACCCTGTGCTGCGACAACTCGCCCAACCGCCATGCCACCCGGCATGCGCAGATGAGCGGTCATCCGGTGATTGCGTCGGCGGAGCCCGGGGAGCGCTGGCTGTACTGCTATCCGGATGACGCCTTTGCGGATTACTGATCCGCGCGCGAGCCGATGACCGAAGCCTCGGACTTCGCGGCAACGGGCGTACGCCTCGACCGCCCGGTCGACGACGATCTGGACCACATTCTCGGCCCGGCGCATGCGCCGATCACGCTGGTGGAATATGGCAGCTACGCGTGCCCGCACTGCCGGGCGGCCAATGAACGCATTACCGAAGTCCGCAACCAGCTGGGTGAGCGCCTGCGCTACGTGTTCCGCCATCGGCCGCTGATCGGCAGCGACATCGCGCGTCCTGCGGCCGAATTGGCGGAGTCGGCCGCGAGCCATGCGCAGTTCTGGGACGCGCACGTGACCTTGATGACGCGATCGCCTGCCTTGACCGAGGAAGATTTGCAGGCGGTTGCGGACACGCTGGGCCTGACGCGAATGGATGCCGACAGGGCGCACGCAGTGGCCGAACGGGCACGACAGCGCGTGGCGCGCGACATCGACAGCGCTCAGGCCAGCGGCGTGCGCTACACGCCGACGTTTTTCATCAACGGACGCCGTTACGATGGGCCATGGGACGAGAGTTCCTTTACCGATGCGATGCTGGGCTCGCTCGGGCATCGCGTTCGCACGGCCGCACTGAGCTTCGCGAGCTGGGCGCCGTCGGCCGGCATCCTGCTGCTGCTGGCCTCCATCCTGGCCATGGTCCTCACCAATTCCAGGATGGGTGCCGCTTTCGAAGCCTTCTGGCACACCGGATTCGGGTTTGCATTCGGCGAAACCGGCTTCCGGATGTCCTTGCTGCACTGGGTCAACGATGCGCTCCTGACGATTTTCTTTCTCGTCGTAGGACTCGAGATCAAACGCGAATTCACCGTCGGCCATCTGGCCAGCCGCCGCGCCGCCGCCTTGCCCATCGCGGCCGCAATCGGCGGCATGGCAGCGCCGGCGCTCATCTACCTGGCGCTCATCCCGGCTGGCCCGTGGTCGCTTGGCTGGGGCGTGCCGATGGCGACCGATACCGCCTTCGCCGTGGCCCTGGTCGCGATGCTGGGCGCCCGCGTGCCGGTGGAGCTGCGCATCTTCCTGACGGCGGCGGCCATCGTCGACGACATCGGCGCCATTCTCGTCGTGGCCGTCTTCTATTCCGGCGATCTGCATGTCGGCTATCTCGCCGCCGCAGCCGCCCTCACCGGCGTACTGGCCCTGTTGAATCGAGCGGGGATCTATCGTGTCCTGCCCTACATGCTGACCGGGGTTGCGCTATGGGCCTGCGTGCATGCCGGCGGCCTCCACGCCACGCTGGCCGGCGTCATCCTGGCCGCCTTCATCCCCACGCGTCCGCCGCCCGACTTCACGACCCTCGCGATGCAGGCCGAAGCGATCCTGACGACCGAGGCCCGACACCGTGGCGAACAATTCCGTCGCGGGCCGTCCGCCCCTGCGCTGGAGGCGCTGGATGCGATCCACGATCGCCTGGAATCCCCGGCGGACCGCATGCTGCGCAATGCCGCGCCGCGATCCAGCTATCTGGTGCTGCCGATCTTTGCCCTGGCGAATGCCGGCGTCCCCATCAGCACGGACGTGTTCAGCCAGCACGGCATGCTCGTGTTCGCCATCGTGGCTGGCCTGTCCGTCGGCAAGCCACTGGGCTTCATCCTGGCGTCCGCCCTGGCCGTTCGCATCGGACTCGCGCACAAGCCCGATGCGTATTCCTGGCGACAGCTCGCGGGCGCCGGAACCTTGGCCGGCATCGGCTTCACCATGTCGCTCTTCATCGCCGGGCAGGCGTTCCCGCTTGCCGGCGATTTCGCCGTCGCCAAGATCGCGGTGTTCGCCGCCTCGGTGTTGTCGTCCGTGCTCGGCGTGGCGATGCTTTGGCGCACGCAGGCACGTAAAACAGCACAAGCGGCATAAACTGGCTTCCATCAAATCCACCTCCGCAGCCGACATGCGCCCCAGCGACTTCAGCGATGAATTTCCGCTCGATCCCGGTCTGATCTATCTCAACCATGCAGCGGTGTCGCCCTGGCCGCGCCGTACGGCAGAGGCGGTGAAACGCTTTGCCGAGGAGAACCTGCACCAGGGCGGACGCGATTACCCACGCTGGTTGGAGACGGAAACCCGCTTGCGCGAACAATGCCGGAGCCTGCTCAACGCCCCTTCCGCTGACGACATCGCACTCCTGAAAAACACGTCCGAAGCGCTGTCCGTCGTGGCGCATGGCCTGACCTGGCGGGCAGGCGACAACGTGGTGATCAGCGATCAGGAATTCCCCTCCAACCGCATCGTCTGGCAGTCGCTACAGGACCAGGGCGTGGAAACCCGCTGTGTCGACTTGTCGCGCGGTGCGTCGCCCGAACAGGCGCTCGATGCGTGCATGGACGGGCGCACCCGCCTGCTGGCGATCAGTTCGGTGCAGTACGCCAGCGGACTGCGGCTGGATCTGGCGCAGCTGGGCGCATACTGCCGCGCGCGCGGCGTGCTGTTCTGCATCGACGCCATCCAGAGCCTGGGCGCGCTACCGCTGGATGTCCAGGCCTGCGGCGCGGATTTCGCCATGGCCGACGGCCACAAATGGCTGCTCGGGCCGGAGGGCTGCGCGGTGTTCTACGCTCGCGCCGAGGCCCGGGATCGGCTACGGCTCAGGCAGTACGGCTGGCACATGGTGGAACACCCTCTGGATTTCTCCCGCCACGACTGGCAGGCCGCGGCGAGCGCCCGCCGCTTCGAATGCGGCAGCCCCAACATGCTCGGCATTCATGCCCTGAGCGCGAGCCTTGCGCTGCTGGCCGAGGTGGGCATGGCGACGGTGGCGGCGCGCGTGCTTGAAAACAGCGCCTGGTTGATGGAGGCCTTGAGCGAACTGCCCGATGTCGAGATTCTCACCCCGCGCCAGCCTGGACGTTATGCCGGGATCGTCAGCTTCCGCCATCGCCGCATCGACGCGGCAGACCTGCACCAGCCCCTGCTTGCGCGAAATGTGATCTGCGCCCAGCGCGGTGGCGGCGTGCGCTTTTCGCCGCACTTCTACACCACCGAGGCGCAATTGGCGGCTGCGGTCGCCGCAGTGGCGGAGGCAGTCTCCGGCTAGACGGGTTGCAGGCAATGGACGCTGAATAGCGCGTCGTCGTCCTGCCATACGCGCAGGCTGGCCATTCCGGCTTGCGCCGCCAGCGCCTGGAATTCCTCGACGCTGAACTTGTAGGAATTCTCGGTATGGATGCTTTCGCCGGCCTGGAATTCGAAGCAGCAACCGTCGATCCGGACGCGCTGCGGTACGGTGGCGACCAGATGCATCTCGATCCTGCCCAGTTGCGCGTTGTAGAAGGCTTCATGGCGGAAGGCCGCGAGGTCGAAATCGGCATCCAGTTCGCGGTTGATCCGCGTCAGCAGGTTCAGGTTGAACTGCGCGGTGACACCCTCGCTGTCGTTGTAGGCGGCATGCAGGCGCGACGGGGCTTTCTTGAGATCGACGCCGATCAGCAGCCGGCCTTCGGGGCCGATGATGTTGGCGATGCGCCGCAGCAGATCGCATGCCTGGCCGGGATCGAAATTGCCGATGCTGGAACCGGGGAAGAAGGCTGACCGCCGCTTCGCGGCGACGACACCGGGAAGCGCGAGCGGCTTTGAATAATCGGTACAGATCGCATGCACCTCCAGTTCCGGATGGTCCTCGGCGATGGCCCCTGCGGACAATCGGAGCGGCTCGCGCGAAATGTCGATCGGCGCATAGGTCTGGGGCTGCAGCGCATCGAGCAGCACGCGTATCTTGGTGTCGCTGCCGCTGCCGAGCTCGAACAGCAGGCCGTCGTTGCCCAGCATGTCGGCCATATCTTCGCCATGCCGCTGCAGCAGATCGATTTCGGTACGCGTCGGGTAGTATTCCGGCAGCCGGGTGATGGCGTCGAACAGTTGCGATCCGCGTTCATCGTAGAAGAATTTGGGCGACAACTGCCGGGGGGTCTGGCGCAGTCCGGCAATGACGTCCGAATGGAAATCCTCCGGCTCGGGATGCAAATCATGGAAGTGAAAATTCGGAAGCGCCGTTTCCATCATGCGTCCTCCGCCAGCCGGATTCCCTGGAACTGCCAGCGATCGTGGGGATAGAAGAAGTTACGGTAGCTGGCGCGGACATGGTCGGCAGCGGTCACGCAGGCGCCGCCGCGCAACACCATCTGGTTGCACATGAACTTGCCGTTGTATTCGCCAAGCGCACCGTCGGCCAGGCGAAAGCCCGGATAGGCCTGATAAGGCGAGGCGGTATGCTCCCACACGTCGCCGTACATCTGCAGCAGACCCTCCCCGGGCAGTGCGGGTGCCGGATGCAGCCTGCCACTGTCGCGCAGGTTGCCACCAACGGCCACTCCGCGCGCCGCGATTTCCCATTCGGCTTCCGTAGGCAGCCGTTTGCCTGCCCAGGCAGCATACGCATCCGCTTCGTAGTAGCTGACATGGCAGACCGGTTCCTCCAGGTTCAGCGGGCGCATCCCGCCGAGCGTGAAGTGCCGCCATGCCCCGTCTTGCGATTCCCAGTACAGCGGGCTCGACCAGTGCAGGCGCCTTGACGTCGCCCAGCCGTCGGAGAGCCAGAATGCGGGATTGTCATAGCCGCCGTCCTGCATGAACGCGAGGAACTCGCCATTGGTCACCGGGCGCGAAGCCAGGCGGAACGCGTTCAGATAGACCCGGTGGCGGGGCTTTTCGTTGTCGTAGGCGAAGCCGCTACCCTGGTGGCCGATCTCGTGGATGCCCCCGGGAAGCGCGATCCATTGCAAGGGCGGCGCAGTGGCAGATGACGTTTCGGACAGGTCGTCGCGGTAGGCGGGACGCAACGGATTGGCGCTGAAGTTGAGCTTGATGTCGGTCAGCAGCAATTCCTGATGCTGCTGTTCGTGGTTGAGGCCGATCTCCAGCCGCTGCTGCAGGGCCGGCCATATGTCGTTGCCGGCCCGCTGCAGCAGGGTCAGCATGTGTTCGTCCACATGCGCCCGGTAACGGATGATGTCGTCGACGCCCGGACGCGACAGAAATCCGCGTTCCTGGCGGGGATGGAATTTTCCGATCTGCTCATAATAGGAATTGAACAGATAGCCGAATAGGGGATGGAATTCCGCATAGCCCGAAAGGTAGGCCTTCAGCAGGAAGGTCTCGAAGAACCAACTCACATGTGCCAGATGCCATTTGGCCGGACTGGCCTCGGGGGCGGTCTGGATCACATGGTCCTCGCGCGTCAACGGTGCGCATAGCGCTTCGCTCTGCTGTCGCACGTTCAGATAGGCATTCGACCAAAAGCTGCGCTGTTCATCCGGCAATGCCGGCATTGAATCGGGAATGACCATGGTTCCTTGGTTTATCTGCTTGAATGTCAGACCATCGCGTGGTCTTTGTTACGTGCCGGGCCTGCCTAGCGGATGGCCTTCCGATGCACGCACTGAAACGTATAGTCTACTAGGATCATAGTTGGCCACTTGCGCTTGTAAAGTTCGAGGGGAAATCATGGACATACAAACCACATCCCGTACGGAACCCTGGCCCAGCCTGCCGCTTGAGGCCTGGCGCGACACCTATGCGACCGTGCACTTGTGGACCCAGATCGTCGGCAAGATCCGGCTGGCGCAAAGCCCCTGGATCAACCATGCCTGGCATGTCACGCTGGTTGTGACGGCGCGCGGTCTCACCACCACTTCCATTCCGTATGGCACCCGGACGTTCCAGATCGATTTCGACTTCATCGCGCATCGGCTGACGATACAGTCGAGCGACGGCAGAATGGCGTCCTTTCCGCTCCAGGCACAATCGGTGGCCGCGTTCTATACACGCCTGATGGCCGAACTGGATGCGCTCCAGCTGCATGTGGATCTCCATCTCCTTCCTTGCGAAGTCGCCGATCCTCAACCGTTCGACCAGGACGAAACGCACTGCGCCTACGACCCGGAATTTGCCGCCCGGTTCTGGCAGGCCCTGGTTCAGGCAGACCGGGTATTCAAGCAGTTTCGTGCGCGTTTCATGGGCAAGTGCAGTCCGGTGCATTTTTTCTGGGGCGCACCGGATCTGGCCGTGACGCGTTTTTCCGGGCGACCGGCCCCGCGGCATCCAGGCGGCATTCCGAACCTGCCGGACTGGGTGACCCGGGAAGCGTATTCGCACGAAGTCAGCAGTTGCGGATTCTGGCCCGGCGGCGGCCCGATTCCCTATGCGGCGTTCTATTCCTATGCCTACCCGGAACCCGCAGGCTACGCCAAGGCGAAGGTCGAGCCCGCTGCCGCCTTCTACAGCACCGAGCTTCGCGAATTCATCCTGCCCTACGATGCCGTGCGACAGGCGGCGGCACCGGACGACGCACTGCTTGCCTTCCTGCAAACGACGTATGACGCCGCAGCCGACCTGGGCGCCTGGGATCGCGCATCGCTCGAACGGGATGGCGATTCGCTCGGCCCAGCCTGATAATGTCCAACCGAAAAGCACGCAAGGCCCGGCCGATTCCGCGCGTCACCCGAATAGCCTTACGTTCCATCCACATTCATTCCGGATCGATCTGTCATGCCATCGCTTACCCTCGTCATCGGCAACAAGAACTACTCGTCCTGGTCGCTGCGGCCCTGGCTGCTGCTGCGCCAGGCGAGCATTCCCTTCGAGGAGGTACGCATTCCACTGTACCGGCCCGGGTCGACTGAAGAACTAGCGACGTGGTCGCCTTCGGGCAAGGTGCCGGCGCTGCATGACGGCGACCTCAGGGTGTGGGATTCGCTGGCGATCTGCGAATACCTCAACGAACGTTTTCCGGACAAGCAGTTGTGGCCGGTCGACGCAGCGGCGCGGGCGGTGGCGCGCGCGGTGAGCGCGGAGATGCACGCGGGCTTTTCCGCGCTGCGCGAGCACATGTCGATGAACATCCGGGCACGGCGCCCGGGCCAGGGACGCACGCCGGAATGCCTGGCGGATGTCGCGCGCATCCTGGCGATCTGGACGGAGTGCCGCGCGCGCTTCGGCGCTGGCGGCGATTTCCTGTTCGGGCGTTTCGGCATTGCGGATGCGATGTATGCGCCGGTGGTGCTGCGCTTCCAGACCTATGGCGTGGCGCTGGAAGGTGCGGCACACGACTATGCGGCGACGGTGCTGGCGCTGCCGGCGCTGCAGGAATGGGTGGCGTACGGGGTGGCGGAGACCGAACGTATCGCGGCATTCGAACGCGACGAATGAGGCAATGGGACGCCGGAACCACTATCACGTCTATGTGATCGAGCTGTCGAACGATGTGCTTTACGAAGGCCGGTTCAAGAAGGCCAACCCTGGCTATATCGCGGGCAAACCTTGCCTCTATGTCGGCATGACAGGGCTGGATCCCGACGTGCGATTCGACAAGCACAAGGCCGGCATCCAGTCCAACCGATTCGTCAAGGAATACGGTCTGCGCCTGTTGCCTGAGCTTTATGAGCTCTACGGCCCGCTGTCGTATGAGGACGCCCGCACCCTGGAGGTTGAACTGGCGATCGATTTCCGCGAAGCCGGATACGGGGTTTGGCAGGCGTGATCCGGATGCTGCACGAGCACCACGGTCACGCCTTGTCGGGAACGAACGTCAGCACCGCGCCATTGTTGCAGTAGCGCAGGCCGGTGGGCTTCGGCCCGTCCTTGAAGACATGGCCATGATGGCCGCCGCAGCGTGCGCAGTGGTATTCGGTGCGCGGCAACAGCAGTTTCAGGTCGGTCTTGGTTTCCACATGGCCGGGCAGCACATCGTAGAAGCTGGGCCAGCCGGTACCGCTGTCGTATTTGAACCGGGAGGGGAAGAGCGGCAGTCGGCAGGCCGCGCACACGTACAGGCCGCTGCGCGTTTCATGGTCGAGCGGACTGCTGAAAGGCCGCTCGGTCCCCTCCTCGCGCAGGATGTCGAACTGTTCCGGCGTAAGCCGCCGCTTCCACTCGGCGTTACCGAGAACCAGCCGGTCGATGCGCTCCGCCGCCCAGGCCGCCCCGGGTAGCGCGAGCTGCATGAGCACCGGCGCGCTGGCCGTCAGTTTGATGAATGTGCGTCTGTCCATGATGGTTCACCTCGTCCGAACCGGTTCGTACCGACCTATCTGTCCACATACTAGGCCGGGAACTGTTGTCGCAGCGCGGCAATCTTCGGCAAGTCGTTGATGACGATATACGGCTGGTTGGGATGACGGTCCAGATAATTCTGATGGTAGGCCTCCGCATCGTAGAACCCCTTCAGCGGCACGACCTGGGTGACGATGGGGCGCCGGAACACGCCCGTTGCCTGGAGCTGGGCGATGTAGCCGTCGGCCACGCGCTTCTGGTCGGCGTTGGCATAGAAGATCGCCGAACGGTATTGCGTGCCGGTATCCGGTCCCTGCCGGTTCAGTTCCGTCGGATCATGCGCGACGGAAAAGAACACCTTCAGGAGCTGCCCGTAGCTGATGCGCGCCGGGTCGTAGAAAATATGCACCGATTCGGCATGGCCGGTCCGGCCGCTGCTCACCTGGCCATACGTGGCCGTATCCGCATTGCCGCCGGCATAGCCCGACACCACACGGGTGACGCCCTTGACATGCTCGAACACGCCTTCCATTCCCCAGAAGCATCCGCCGGCCAGCACAGCCGTCTGCATGCCGCTCACGCCGGCGAGCGGCGTGTCGACGACCGGATCGGGCAAAGGCGTGGCGGGCGACGCGTACGAGCACCCTGCCAGCGCAATGCCCAGGATTGATGCGATGACTGCAGCAACAAGACGGTTCATGATGCACCTCCTTTGCTTCGATTCGGAAGACCAGCCGGGCGCGCATGCCGGGACGCCATGGCTTCATCCTATCCTTGACCAGCGTCCTTGGGGAATCAGCTTTCTTTCGACCCATATCCGGGGACATGGTTTCCTTGGCCACGCCTGCAGACAGGCTCCAGTGCGCACGAATACCGATTGATCTGGCTCGATGGCCCGCTAGTATTCAGGCCGTTACCCGAGAACTTTCTGTAACCTTGCTACCCCAATGGGCACCTCTGCCCGGATTGTCTGTCATGCGCCAAAAGAAGAATGCCCTGATGTCCCGCCTTGCCGCAGCATTGGGAATGAATTCGGGCACCCTGCCCGCGCTCGCCGATATCGACAGCTCCGTCTTCGCCGGTTTCAGGCAGGTGCTCCAGAAGGGCCTGCTGATCTTCGCGCTCATCATCACGATCCTGTTCGCCATGATGTTCTACCAATACCAGCGCTCGGCCGAGGCTGTTCACTCGGTGGAGCACACGCGGCAGGTCATCGCGTACATCAACGCGCTGCGCACCTACCTGCTCAACCTGGACAATGCGGTCCGCCAGTATGCCGATTCGCAGAACCGTACCGATCTCGACCCCAGCCTGATCTGCCGCCAATCATCGTGCCCCAGTGCCGGGCAGCTGATTTCCTTGATCGGCAACGACGGCTCCCAGGCGGCTCGCCTGGCCCCCTTGCCGGCCCTGCAGGCCGCCCTGGAAACCGGATTCAGCGCGCTGCAACAAGGCGCGGCAGGAGGCGCTGCCTTACCGCCCGGACAGGAACTGGGCGGATTCGACAAATCCGCCATCGAACAGATCCATCGCATCCTGATCGAAGCCGAGCGGGAGGAGTTGAATCAGCTGGAAACGCGCGAAGCGGCACGCGTCCACGGCGAAAGCCTGTCGTCGGCGCTGCTGGGAATCGCCGGATTATGGACAGGCCTGGCATTGTTCGGGCTGTACCGGGAAACCGTTCGTCTGATCCGGGCAGGCATCCATGCCGAGCAGACGATCCGGCAACTCAGCCTGCGCGACCCGTTGACGGGGCTTGCCAATCGGCGTTTCCTGCAGGAGAACACGCGGCATATGATCGCCGGCGCGCGCCGTGCGCGGACGCAGATGGCGGTGCTGGTTGTCGATCTGGACAATTTCAAGGCCGTCAACGATCAGCACGGGCATGCGGCAGGCGACACGGTGCTCGTGACAGCGGCCCAGCGGATGAAGCAGTTGCTCCGCGAAGCGGACGTGATCGCCCGCTTTGGCGGAGACGAATTCGTCATCGTGCTGGTCCAGGTCGACGATACGGAGGCCGCACGCGAGGTGGCACGCCGCGTGGTGGACTACCTGCGCCGGCCTATTCCGTTGGCGGATGGGGCCAGCGCCCACATCGGCGCCTCCGTGGGCATCGCCATGTGCTGCGAGGACGGCGACACGCTGGATGCCTTGCTGAAGAAAGCCGACGCGGCACTTTACGCCGCGAAACGTGACGGCAAGGGCACGTTCCGCCAGGCCGACGCCCAGCCTGCATAAAACGTCCGGCAGCCATCGGGCCTGCCTGGATCCCCCATACCCTAACAGCGCATGCTCAGCCAGCGTTTGGATTTCACATCCACATAGCCGATCGTCGCCCTCTTGAAATTGAGGTCGACGAACAGTTCGCAGCGCAGTTCGCCGTGGCGCCAGCACATCGCCACGCTGCTTTCGTTGGAATACATCAGGTGGAACACGCCGTCAAACGCAGGATAGCTGCTGCGGAATTCCATCAGCTTGAGCAGGCGCCGCACCACGGGCGACTTCACGGCCTCGTCGACTTCGGCCGCGCTGTAGGCATGACGGTTGACGTCGCGTTGCTCGCCGGTGGCCTCCATCAATTCCAGATCGTTGCTGCCGGCGAGCAGGCCGACGTAGTAGACCTGCGGAATGCCAGGCGCGAAAAACTGGATCGCGCGCGCGGCGATGTAGGCATCGTCGTTGCGCTTGAGCGCGTCGTAGTAGGTGCAGGTGAGCTGATAGATCGCGCCGACGCTGTGCACGTTGGCGGCGGAGCGGCGCAGGATGGGATCGGCCGAACGCTGGCTGACGTTGTTGATCACCGCCTGGATCTCGGTCTTGGGCAGCACGCCCTCGACGTCCGGGATGCAGATGCCGTCATGCGTGTCGAGCACCGTGAGCTGGTTGCGCGGACACATGCGCAGCCACTGCTTGAGGTAGACGCTGTTGGCGTCGAACA
Organism: Thiobacillus denitrificans; assembly: GCA_002343685.1. GTDB lineage: Bacteria > Pseudomonadota > Gammaproteobacteria > Burkholderiales > Thiobacillaceae > Thiobacillus > Thiobacillus denitrificans_A. Next base: position 13,808 of record DDRS01000022.1, read on the forward strand.
GCGAATACAGCAGCAGCGGCGCCAGCGCGAAGCCGTAGGGATGCATGCCGTGCAACGCGATGGCGTACTGGAAGCTGGCGTGGTCGTGCACCTCGGGCAGGGTCTCGGCGCCGTTCTCGCGCGCGACGCCGTCGATCCACTTGAGAATATCGTAGACATCCGGTTCGACCAGGAAGCAGCTGGTGCCGATCTTCTTCGTGGTGTAGCCGAACGCGTCGAGGCGGAACAGCTTCACGCCGCGCGCAGTGAGAAACTTGATGGTGTCCTCCATCAGCGCGTAAGTCTTGGGCGAGTTATAGTTGAGGTCGATCTGGTGTTCGGTGAAGGTGCACCAGACACGTCCGCCCGTGCCATCGGCGAAGCTCACGTCGCGAAACGGTTCCTTCTCCTTGCGGATGTGGATGCGCGCGAGGTCATCCGGCGAGATCGGACCGAGCTGGTCGACGTGCACGAACAGGTCGGCGTACTCCGAATCGTAGCCCTTGGCGACAAAGTCCTTGAACTCCTCGGACTCGTCGGAGATGTGATTCAGGGTCAGGTCGAGGCAGAGATCGAAGCGCGCCGAGATCCTTTCGATGTCGGCCCAGGTACCGTACTTCGGGTCGATTTCCTTGTGCGTCAGCGGCGAGAAGCCGCCGTCGGCGTTCGACGGATACGGCGGCAGGATATGGACGCCGCCGATGGCCTTCGAGAAGTGCCGATCGATGAGGATAGACAGTTCGGCCAGGTTGGCGCCCATCCGGTCGGGATAAGCAATCAGCTGGACCTGGTTGCGCAGGGTCATGGAAGGATCCTCGGGTGAAGTGCTTGCGCAGGCACGGGGGCGAACAGGAAATGCAGACGGCCCGAGCGTCAGGCCGCCGCGCGGTTGTCGGCGGGCTGCAGGCGGAGCTGCTCGAACAATGCCAGCACATGACCGGTCCAGTGCCCGATGTCATAACGATCCATGAGTGCGTCCATGCGCTGCATGCGCGCACGCTGCTCCTCGCGCGGCATGTCCAGTGCGCGATCGATGGCCGCATCCATCTGGACGAGACTGTAGGGATTGACCAGCACGGCGTCCTGCAGCTCGACCGCCGCACCGGCGAATTCCGACAGTACCAGCACGCCGCTTTCGTTGACGTGGGCGGCGATGAATTCCTTGGCGACCAGGTTGAGGCCGTCGCGCAGCGGCGTGATCCAGCAGATGTCGGCAGCGCGGTAGTAGCACAGCGTGTCGGCAAACGGCATCGGCGTGGTCGACAGCAGGATGGGCTGCCACGACAGGGTACCGATGTGCCCATTGATGCGCCCAACCAGCTGCTCGATCGACTGCTGCGCCCGTTTGTAGGCGCGCATGCCGTCGGCCGCGGCCACGGCCGTGACCAGCAGCTTGACCTTGCCGTGCAGCTCGGGGCGCCGTTGCAGCAGCCGTTCGTAGGCCATCAACATTTCCCGGGTGCCCTTGGCGTAGTCGACACGGCCGATCGAGACGATGATCTTTTCCTGCGGGATGTCACGCCGGATTTGCGCGACCTGCGCCAGCTTGTCGTCCTGCTGCACCGTCTTGCGGATCAGCTCGGCGTGGGTGCCGATGGGGAAGGCGTCGATCCGGATCTGCCGGTCGCCGCACCGGATCGACACCGGCGTCGCCGGTTCGGACAGCGCCGTGCCAGTGGCACGCAATTCATCGGATACCTCGCGCTCGACCACCTCCTCCACCGGGCGCAGCGACTGCACGGTGGCGACGAAATTGCGCGCGTAGCGCGGAATGTGGAAGCCCACCAGATCGCAAGCCAGCAGGCTGTCGATGATCTCGTCGCGCCACGGCAGGATGTTGAAGACATCCGCGGGCGGAAACGGCGTGTGATGGAAGAAGGCGATGCGCACGTCGGGACGCATCTCGCGCACGAACGTCGGCACCAGCCACAGATTGTAGTCGTGCACCCAGACCACGGCGCCGGGCGCGGCTTCCTCGCAGGCCGCTTCGGCAAACAGGCGGTTGACTTCGCGGAAGGTGGCCCAGTCGCAATTTTCGGTGGAGTACAACGAGGGGAAACTGTTGAGAATCGGCCACAGCGCCTCCTTCGAGGTGACATGGTAGAACTGGCTGATCTGTTCGCTGGTCAGCGGCAGGCGCACCACTTCGTAGCTGCCATAACCGTCTTCCACGGTGATGCGGCGTTCGAATTTCGGCGGCTTGCCGGCCGGCGCCTTTTTCCAGGCGATCCAGCTCGCACGCTCGGTCTGTCCGATGAAGCCCTTGAGCGCGGGCACGATGCCGTTGGGGCTGGCGTTTTCCCGGAGTACGGTCTTGCCGCCGACGACATGCTCTTCATAGGGTTGCCTGTGATAGACGATGACCAGTGATGAAGCCATGTGAATCCTCCGTTCGGTGAAAGCGTTGTAGCGCATCGAGCACGCCGGCCGCGCCCGGATGCGGACTGCGGTACACGTTGCCATGCTGCTGGATGGCCGCATCGAGCGCGGCCTCGCGGTTGCCCACGGCCACGCCGGCAAGCCCGGTGTCGAACATGGACAGGTCGTTGAGCGTGTCGCCGGCCACCAGGGTGCGGTGCACAGGCAGGTTCAGCACCTGCAGGGTGCGCAGCAGGGTGGGCCCTTTCTGCACGCCGCGCGGCAGCACGTCGAAATACAAGTTGTCCGAGATCAGGACATCGAAGCCCAGCCGCTGCACGTCGTGCCGGGCGGCCGTCGCATGGGCGTGATCCTTGAAGTAGTAGGAGCGGCGACGCCCCCCGACGATCGGCTGCTCGCTCAACCCCGGGTGATGTTGCATGGTCGCGCCGATGCGCGCGTGCGCATCGGCCGGCCAGTTGGCGTCCAGCCACTGCTCCAGGTGTGGCAGCGGCTCGTACGCGGGTCCGCAGGCGACGCTGGTGCCCACATCACCAACCATGTGATCGGGCTGTACCGGCAGTTCGTCGGCCAGCCCGCGCATGAAGTCGATGCCGCGCCCGCTGACGAAAATCAGCACGATCTCGTCGCGCCGTTGTGCAATCCAGTCATACAGCGTGGTGCGCTGTGCGGCGCTGCCGCCGAGAAAAGTGCCGTCAAGGTCGGTCGCCAGGACGGTCCGCGGCGCACCGCTGCCCACCTTACGCATAGCTGAGGCTCCAGGGCTGCATGACAGGCCGCGTCGTTTCGCTGCCGCGTCCGATCCCTGGCTTGAGGCTGCGTGGGCGAGGCATGCGTGCTACAGGTGCCACCGCGCTTCGCGCGTTGTCGTGCAATAGACGCTGCAAGGCCTGTTCGACCGGAACGCGCTGCTGCAACACGTCGCGCACGGCGGCCGCCACGTTCAGACGCAGGCCGAATTCGCGTTCAAGGACCTGCACCGACATCACGCTGACGGCGCCTTCGGCCAGTTCGCCAGCGGCGTCGAAGGCTGAGCCCCCCGGCCGCCCAAGCTGCATTCCCAGGCGCGTGTTGCGCGATTGTTCGGAAGCGGCGGTTAGAAACAGGTCACCCACGCCGCTGCATCCCAGCAGGGTTTCAATGCGGCCACCCATGGCCTGGGTGAGGCGGCGCATGTCGTCGAGCCCTCGGGTGATGATCCCGGCACGCGCGTTCTCGCCCATGCCCTGCGCCGTCGCCATGCCACAGGCGATGGCAATCATGTTCTTCAGGGCGCCGCCCACCTGCGCCCCGATGACGTCCGAAGTCAGTTCCAGCGTAACGCCGGCCCGTGCAAGCTGCTGCATCAGGCTGCCCGCGACACGCTGTGCATCGCGGTATTGCGCATGGTTACGCGTCAGTGCCGGCATGGCCAGGGTCAACAAGGTAGATTTGCCGCTCGCCACCTCGTCGGCAAAACTCGGTCCGCCAATCGATCCGGTCAGCATGACCTTGCCCAGTTCCTCGTCCAACACGCGGGCCATCAGCGCTCCACTCCCTTGCTCGATACCCTTGCTGGCGGTCAGCACCACCGTGCCGGGCGCCATCAGCCGTGCGGCTTTGCGCGCTGTATCCCGCGTCGCGGCCGACGGCACGGCCAGGATGACCAGTTGCGCGCCATGCAGGGCATGCGCCAGATCGTGGGTTGCCCCCAGCCCGGACGGCAGATCGATCTCCGGCAAACAGTGTGGATGATGGTTCCGGTTGTGAATCGCCTCGGCGATTTCCGGGCGCCTCGCCCACAGCCAGGTGGGGATGCCGCCGCGCTGCAAGGCACTGGCCAGGGCTGTGCCCCAGGCGCCGGCGCCCAGTACGGCCGCGCAAGTCAGGGGCGGATGCCGGGGGGGCTCCGAGGCAGGTGGGATGGGGTCGAAACCTTGGAACATGTCAGGCATGAAGTCTCCAAAATCGGGGCGGCGGTGAGGCACGCTCGTTGGAAGAAAGGCCAACGTAGTGTTGGCACGCTCGGTGAACTGCACAAATTTGCGCAGCCCGGACGTCCGGGTATCGGCGGAGATACCGCGCACGTGGGGCGATGTCTCCTCCATGAAGACATCTACGCCGGGAATGGCGGAGGAAATCAGAGTCGCAGGAAACGACCGAGCTATTTTTGTTTATTAATCAGCGGTTTTGCCGGGGAAGCCGCCAAAACACGCGTGCAATATCGTTTTGCACAAAATCATTTTAATGCAAATCCCTCGCCAAGTAAATCCCGGTGCCAGGCTATCCCCGGAGATCGGCGGCGTGTAACTGCGGGGAACAGGAACCGCGCCCGCCGCCCGACGATCGATCCCGGCGTCACCCTGCTCGCGCCCTGCTGAATGCCTGGCTGACTGGGCGAAAGGGCATCGACATGACGCACGCGCTGCGGTCGACCGGGGTTCCGCCGGCCGGATTGCGGGTCTATGGCCTGCTTCGATTGCAGGCTGATCGGAAGCGCGGCCGGAACGAAGGACCTACTTCGTCAACGCCATGAACAGCTGCGGAAGCCGTTCCGGCAGCCGCTCGATGTGATCGATCACGGTGAACTGGCGACCGAAAATATCGCCGACGTATTCGTCGGCCTTGGGATCGAGGCTGATGCAATAGGTGAAAATGCCCTGCTGATCGAGCTCCTTGGCAGCCTGTCGCGCATCCTCGACCAGCAGGCGCTCGTCATGGGTATCCACGTCGGACGGCCTGCCGTCGGTCAGGACGAGCATGAGTTTCTTGTCTGCCGGCCGCGCGGCCAGGTAATGCGCAGCGTGGCGCATCGCTGCGCCCATGCGGGTGGAATAGCCCGCCTCCATCGCAGCCAGGCGCGCTTTCACGTCGTCGTCGAAGTGTTCGCCGTAGCCCTTGATGTGCAGGTAGCGCACGTCATGGCGGGTGTTGGAGTGGAAACCGGCAATGGCGAAGGGATCGCCCAGCTTTTCGATCGCCCAGGCCAGCAATGAGACGGCTTCCTGTGAGAGTTCGAGAATCGTCTGGTCGGAGCCTGCCGCCTTGTCGTTGAGCGATTCCGACAGGTCGAGCAGTAGCATCACAGCGATGTCGCGGCCATCGGTACGGTGGCTCATGTTGATACGCGGGTCGGGGGTGGCACCGCCCTTGAAGTCGATCAGCGAGCGGATGGCGACGTCGAGATCGAGCTCGCTACCTTCCTCCTGGTATCGGATGCGCACCTTGTCCTGCGGTTTCAGCAAGTCGAGCATCTTCTTCAGCCGCTTGGCGAGCGCGCCATGCTTGGCAAGCAGGCGGTCGATGTCGGCTGCGTTGCCGCTGGGATGCAACGCCTCGTAGACGCTCGCCCAGTCGGGGCGGTAGGTCTGGCTGCTGTAATCCCACTCGGGATAATGGCGAGGCGGCAGGCCGCGGATTTCCTCGCCCGGCTCGATCTTGCGCTGCGCATCGAAAGCCTCTTCCTCGTCGCCCGCCTCGATGAATTTCCACAGCTGGCGGTTGTCGTCGCGGTAGTCGACCACGGTGTCGTCGAAGTGCACGCGGGCGAACTGGTCGCTCTGGCGGCGCGTTTTGGCGACGTAGGACAGCGCCAGCGCGGCGATCTCCCTGGTACTTGAAGCGCCCTCGGACATCGCCGCGTGAAAGCGCGCGACGGTGTCGTTGAGGTCGGCGTCGGCATAGCCGTGATCGGGATCGAGCAGCGCCCGCGACAGCATCGCCATGCGATGGCGCAGGCAGGAGGTGGTTTCCGGGTCGCAGGCGTTTTCCACCGGCTTGGGATGGAGCGCGAGGAACAGGCGGCGCAGACCGGGGTATTCGCGGATCAGCAGCGTCTCGATGCGGCAGTCCTCGAAGAATTCCACCGCCATGCGCTGGAACGGACTCCAGTTGTCGGCGATCTGCGCCTCCGACCAGCGACGGTGTCCGACGATGTGAGCGAGCGCGGCGCGGTACCGGTCGAGGCCGGAAATGTCGCCCGCGTCGTCGTACACGTCCGGCAGGCGGATGCCGAGCTTGTCGTAATACGGCACCGGCTTCCGGATTTCGTCGAACGCGGTGGAGTACGGCACCAGCTGGTCGCTGTCCTGCCACAGGCCGCGCAGGTACAGGTCCAGCTTACGCTCGACGTCCACCAATAACGTTCCGTGACGCTCGCGCTGCAGCACGGCACGTGCGTCGGCCGATTGCAGGCTGAAGTAATCCTTTTGCCGCTCGGGGTGGCTGCGGTAGTTGCGGATGCCGTACTCGACCCAGTTCCTGAGGCCGGAGAGCGTCAGTTGGCCGAGCAGGGCCGGCGCCTGGGCAAAGAACTCCGGCAGGCCCGGGCTGGGAAAGGTGGTGTGATGGCCATGAATGGAGCCGGTGGTGCGCGCCTTCAGGTCCAGGGTGATGTCGAGGTAATGCTGCAACAGTTCCTGCGACTGCAGCCGGCGCGCCACCGGCGCGAGCGTCTGCAGGAAGGGCGTGATGGCCTTGCCGTTGGGCGACTTCTGCAGACGCTGGATCAGCGCCATGACCGAGGGCAGTGCGGATTCGCCGACCGCCTTGGCGGTGGACGGCCACTCTTCCATGAATGCCAGCATCGGCTCGACGCCGCGCCCCAGCTTGCCGATGACGCGGGCGGCCTCGAGGTAGGCATCGATGCCTTCGCGCGTGAGCACCGCCAGCGCCTCGGCCATGACATCCTCGAACACCTCCTCGACCTGCGGGAAGCGGGTGTCGAGCTGCTTCCAGTAAGCAGCCATCAGCGGGTGCTGGTATTCGGTCGTGGGGCTCACGTTCGCGACTTAAGCAAACGTCGCGTCGATCGCATGGTCGAGCGTTTCGCGGATGTCGGCGTCGTCGGTGATCGGACGCACCAGCGCCATGCGGCAGGCATCCGTCGGCGCCACGCCGTCCTTGATCAGCGTCGCTGCGTACACCAGCAGGCGCGTCGAGATGCCTTCGTCGAGCCCGTGTCCCTTGAGACTGCGGGCGACGCCGCCGATTTTCACCAGCTTGGCGGCGACGGCTGCGTCCATGCCGGTTTCCTTCGCCACGATCTGCGCTTCCAGCGCGGCATCGGGGTAGTCGAAGTCGAAGGCGGTGAAGCGCTGCTTGGTCGACTGCTTGAGATCCTTCATCAGCGTCTGGTAGCCGGGGTTGTAGGAGATCACCAGCTGGAAGTCGGGATGCGCGTGAATCAGCTCGCCCTTCTTGTCGAGCGGCAGGGTGCGGCGATGGTCGGTGAGCGGATGGATCACCACGGTCGTGTCCTGGCGCGCTTCCACAATCTCGTCCAGGTAGCAGATCGCGCCGATGCGCGCGGCGGTGGTGAGCGGGCCGTCGAGCCAGCGGGTGCCGTTGGCTTCCAGCAGATAGCGCCCGACCAGATCGCTGGCGGTCATGTCCTCGTTGCAGGCGACGGTGATCAGCGGCTTGCCGAGCTTCCACGCCATGTATTCGACGAAGCGCGATTTCCCGCAGCCGGTCGGGCCTTTCACCATCACCGGCAGCCGGTTGCGGTAGGCGGCCTCGTACAGCGCGACTTCGTTCTTCTGCTGCTGGTAGAAGGGTTCCTGTTCAACCTTGTACTGGTCTTTGTTCGTCATTTTCATTCCTCGTTGCGGAAGAAAAAAACGCCCCCGGGAAGCCGGGGGCGTGTAGCACGGGACGGTTCTCGGCGGCTAGGAGATCACTTCAAACCGGCCCCGCGTGAGGATGAGCTTCCATCCCCGCTTGCTTATTTGTGCACGCCCAGCTTTTCACGCCAGCCCGGGAACAGCTTGTCGGCGTCGCCCGGGAAGGACTCGAACGCACGGGCAAATTCCTTGTGCTCCTTGGCGAACTCGATCGGGTCGGCGCCCGACTTCCAGCACTCGTACGACTGGCGCAGGGAGATCGCACCGGCCGCCGGGCTGTCGATGTGGCCGTAGGAGCCGCCACCGGAGGTGTTGATGACGTTGCCGTGACCCAGGTTCTCAAAGAAGCCGGGCAGGCGCAGTGCGTTCATGCCGCCGGAGATGATCGGGGTGGTGGGCTTCATGCCGTACCACTTCTGGAAGTAGACCGGGCCCTGGCACTCGTCGCGCTCGATCATGTAGGCGATGCCCTTGTCGGTGGCGTCGCCTTCCATCTTGCCGTAGCCCATGGTGCCCACGTGGATGCCCGAAGCCCCCTGCAGACGCGAGATCTTGGCCAGCACGAACGCGGTGTAGCCACGCTTGGCGGACGGCGAGGTGATCATGCCGTGGCCGGCACGGTGGTAGTGCAGGTACTGGCTGGGGTACTGCCGACGGGCGGTGGTGATCATGCCGGGGCCGCCGACAAAACCGTCGACCAGGAAAGCCAGCTTGTCGGCGTCAGGACCGAAGGTCTCCAGGCCGAAATCGGCACGCGCCATCATTTCATAGTGGTCGTCGGCGGTGATGTTCAGCGAGAACAGCTTGGCCTGGCCGGTTTCGTCCTGCGCACGCTTCATCGAGTCATACACCAGCGGCAGCACTTTCTTCAGCGGGCAGAACACCTGGTTGCCTTGCGGCTCGTCGTTCTTGATGAAGTCGCCTCCCAGCCAGAACTGGTAGGCCGCAGCCGCGAACGGTTCGGGGCGCAGACCCAGCTTAGGCTTGATGATGGTACCGGCGATGTAGCCGCCGTCCTTGATCGGACGACCGAGGATGCGCCACATGTCGGAGATGTCCTTGGCGGGGCCGTCGAACATCTGGATGGCGCGTTCGGGCACGTAGAAGTCATGAATCTTGGCGTGCTCGATGTCGCCCATGCCCTGGTTGTTGCCGATCACCAGCGTCAGGAAGGAGACGATCATGAAGCGGCCATCGGTGATGTTGCGGTCGAACAACTCGATCGGATAGGCGATCCGCATATCTTCAGTCGCTTCGTCGATAAAGTAGACCAGCGCGTCGACGCCCTTGGTGAAGTCGTCGGTGGTCGACACTTCGACGTTGGTACCGGTCGAGGACTCGGCAGCGAAGTGGGCAGCCGCTTCCAGATAGCCGTGGCCGGCCTTGGGCTTCATCTTGTAGGCGACGAGGATGTGCTTTCCACCCTTGATCAGGTCTTCCTCTTTCAGGCTGAGGTCGGCGTAACGTGCGGATTGATCCATTGCTTGGCTCCTGCGGTAGATAAACAAGGTTCCAGAAGCCAATGCCCCTGAAATCGACAGGGGTGGACTATACGCAGCTGCTTATATAATTAAAATTCAATAGTTCTGATAAAAACTATATCTTTAGACTTATACATATATGCGCCGCCTGACACTACGCCAATTCAGGGTGTTTGAAGCAGTCGCCCGTCATCTGTCGTTCTCGCGGGCGGCCGAGGAGCTGCATCTGTCGCAACCCGCCGTCTCCATGCAGGTGAAGGGTATCGAGGCCATCCTAGGGGCCCCGCTCACCGAACAACTGGGAAAAAAGATTTTCCTCACCGACGCCGGCCTTGAGGTGCTGCACGCCAGCCAGGCGATCACCGCCCGCCTCGATGACCTGCAGCACAATCTTGCGCAGCTGCGGAGCGTCGACACGGGTCGTCTCAACATGGCCGCGACCTCGACGGTGAACGCCGTCGCCACCGATATCCTCGCCCGCTTCCGCGGTCGCCATCCCGGGGTGGGGATCCATCTGGACGTCTCCAACCGGGCGGCCGTGCTGGACCAGCTCGTCGGCAACCGCATCGATCTTGCCATCATGGGACAGGTACCGGACGGGCTCGGCCTGGAAGCCACCCGCTTCATGGACAACCCGCTGGTCGTCATCGCCTCGCCCGACCACCCGCTGGTCGGCAAAAAGAAAATTTCCGTACGCGACCTGGCATCCGAATCCTTCCTGGTGCGCGAAGCGGGTTCCGGCACCCGTGGCGCGATGGAGCGCTTCTTCGCCGCCCGTGGACTGGAAATCCGAAGCAGCATGGAAATGAGCAGCAACGAGGCCATCAAGCAGGCGGTGCAGGCCGGCCTCGGCCTGGGCATCCTGTCACTGCAGACGCTGGAGATGGAACTGGCGCTCAAACGGCTGGCGGTGCTCGCGGTCGAGGGCTTTCCCATCATGCGCCACTGGTACGTCGTTCATCGCACCGACAAGCGGCTGTCGCCGGCGGCGCAGGCATTCAAGAGCTTTGTGCTGGGATCAGCGATTTCGCCGGCCTGAGCAACACTCCGCTAGAATCGCCCCGTCGGGGTACCAGCCCCCGGCGTCAGGATGCTTGCATCCACAAGACGGTGTCCCGTCCAAGACTGGTTTTCTATCCTTTGACCTGGAGCCGATCGCTTGGACACCGCACACCCCACCCAACCCGCGCCCGTCCCCCTGGGCACATCCTTCAAATACTGGCTCAAGCTCGGTTTCATCAGCTTCGGCGGACCCGCCGGGCAGATCGCGATGATGCATCACGAACTCGTGGACAAGCGCCGCTGGATTTCCGAGCAGCGCTACCTGCACGCCCTCAACTACTGCATGCTGCTGCCCGGACCCGAGGCGACCCAACTGGCGATCTACATCAGCTGGCTGATGCACGGCATCCGCGGCGGCGTGATCGCGGGCGTGCTGTTCTTTCTGCCGTCCTTTCTGCTGCTGTCGGGTCTCGCCGGCCTGTATCTCGCCTACGGCACACTACCGCTGGTGCAAGGGGTGTTCTACGGCATCCGGCCCGCGGTGGTGGCGATCGTACTCTTCGCCGCATGGCGCATCGGCAGCCGCGCCCTGAGGAACGCGGTACTGTGGGGCATGGCGGCACTGGCTTTCGTCGGCATTTTCGTTTTCAACGTCGCATTCCCGTGGATCGTGCTGGTCGCCGGCCTGCTCGGCGCCTTGGGCGGCAAACTCGCGCCACACAAGTTCAGGACAGGCGGCGGCCACGGCACCCGCCACGCGCAGGCCGGCCCGGCGGTCATCGACGACGACACTCCCCCGCCGGCGCACGCGCGCTTCAGCTGGCGCAGGTTCGCGCTCACGCTCGCCGCCTTCGTGCTGATCTGGCTGGGCGCGATGGGCATGCTCCTGGGCATGCCGGCTCTCCAGGCCATGGGGGCGCTCTTCACCAAGGCGGCCTTCCTCACCATCGGCGGCGCCTATGCTGTGCTGCCCTACGTCTACCAGGGCGGGGTCGAGCATTTCCAATGGCTCACGGGCCCGCAGATGATGGACGGTCTGGCGCTGGGCGAGACCACGCCCGGCCCGCTGATCATGATCGTCACCTGGATCGGTTATCTCGGCGGCGTTTCAGGACAAGTCGTCGGCAACCCGGTCGCGGCCGGACTGGCAGGGGCGGCGGTCGCGACTTTCTTCACTTTCCTGCCATCCTTCCTGTTCATCCTGGTGGGCGGCCCGCTGGTCGAAGCCACCCGTGGCGAGCTGGCCTTCACTGCACCGCTCACCGGCATCACCGCAGCCGTAGTGGGCGTAATCCTCAACCTCGCGGTATTCTTCGCCTGGCACGCCTTCTGGCCGCACGCCACGGCAGACGCGCCATTCGCAGGCGGCTTCGACGGACTCTCCATCATCGTCGCGCTCGCCACGTTCATCGCGCTGTGGCGATACAAGGCCGACGTCATGTCGGTGATCGGCGTGTGCGCCCTGCTCGGGCTGGCTTATTCGTTTTTCATGTGAGGATCGTATGGAACCCGTTGCTCAACCCCTCAAACGCTGCGGATGCGGCAGCCCGACCGACAAATGCCCGGACCTGCCGCGCACCATCCAGCCTGTCGAGGTAAATCCCGATACTACTTTGGTGTTCGACGTGCGGCGCGAGGCCGATTATGCCGCGTCAAACGAGACCATCCCGGGTGCGCTGTGGAAAAACCCGGACAAGATCGACGCCTGGATCGGCGCCCTGCCGCTCACGCAGGACGTGGTGATCTACTGTGTACGCGGCGGCGAGGTATCGAACAGTGTTGTCGACCGGCTGCAGGCTGCGGGCGTCAAGGCGCGCTTCATCGAGGGTGGCCTCGAGGCATACAAGCTGGCCGGTGGGAAGATCGCACGCAAATAATCTCCTGTCCGGGGTGAGTAGTTGACTAATTTGCTCGGTTATTCTATTGTGCGTCATCGCAATTAATTATTTACTGCAAGGACTGCATCATGGAACGCGAAATCAACGGCAAGATGGTCGAAACCGATCCCGAAGGCTATCTGGTCAACCTGGAAGACTGGTCCGAGGAACTGGCGGTCGAACTGGCCAAGGAAGACAAGCTCGAGTTGGGTGAAAACCACTGGAAGATCATCCACTACATGCGCGACTTCTTCGCGCAGAACGGCACCGCGCCCAACCTGCGCTTCCTGCAGAAGGGTCTGAAGGAAGAATTCGGCCCGGAATGGGGCGAGAAGAAATTCCTGTTCGATCTGTTCCCGTTCGGCCCCGCCAAGCAGGCTGGCCGCTACGCCGGCACCCCGAAACCGACCGGCTGCGTGTAAGTATTTAAGCCCGCCATGTTTCGTCGAAAGCCCTGCTCTGCGGGGCTTTTACATGGAGAAGGCGCCACGTTGTCTCGCCGGGCGACGCCAGCCCCAGCATTGCGTTTCTATCCACGAATCAACCCATCCCGAAATCGTCCGATTCGGCCAGTTTTCGCAGCAGGTCAGTCAGCACACTAATTTCTTTTGCATCCAGCAGGCCGTGCACCCAAGCGCCGGAGCGTGCCGCCAATTCGGCCATCACCTTCTCCACCAACCGTTTTCCGGATTGCGTGAGCCTGACAGGTTTGATGCGCTGGTCGGCCTGTTGTTGCGTCCGGGCCACCAGGTTTCTCGATTCGAGTTGCCGCATGACCTTGGTCAATCCACCGGACGTGATCATGACCGAATCCTGGAGTTGCGATGGCGTCAGCTCACGGGGAGGCGGCGCATTGCGCAATGTCGCCAGAACGTCGAATTCCGCAGGCGTCAAATCATGCCTGGCCCATAGTGCGCGAGCCTGGGCAAACGCCAACCCTTGGGCACGATGCAGATGCAGCATCAAGGGCACCGTATCCGGAGCATGGCTTTCCGTCCATTCGTGGCGCCGCCTTGTCTTGGGTGGAGTCATCTCCTGGCCTCTTCTGGAATTGTCCTGGGATCGCGTGCATTTTATCTTGCTGGAAAGATAATTCGGCCGTACCATTTCAGTCAAGCACGGCCGTCCATCGCGCTTCCATAACCGGCGGAATTTCGATATCCACGCAAATGAATACGTATCGCCCCCTACGCTTGCTGCCCATGCTCGCCAGTCTCGGGTTTGCAGGTTGCGCTGCTGTCGGTCCGGATTACGACCCGCCCATGCCTGATGTGCCGGCGAGTTGGAGCCGGCTCGACGCCTCGGCCCATCCTGCGATGCAGGCTACGACACCCGGGGATCTCAGCCTATGGTGGCAAGGCCTGAACGATTCGCTGCTGTCCGAACTGATGGTTGAGGCCCTACAGGCCAACCCCGATCTGCGCAGCGCCCAGGCAAAACTGCGCGAGGCGCGTGCCCGCCGCGTCGTCGCCTATAGCGGCCGCCTCCCCGATGTAAGCGTATCCGGCACAGCCAGCCGCACCCGATCGAGCAGGGCGGTCGCCAATGGCAGCACGAACAACCTGTTCAGCGCCGGTTTCGACGCGAGCTGGGAACTCGACGTCTTCGGTGGGGTGCGCCGCAACATCGAAGCCGCCCGGGCCGACCTTGAATCGACGCAGGCCAGCCTGGAAGGCACCCGCGTGTCACTGACGGCCGAAGTGGCGCTGAACTACGTTGAGGTGCGCGGGCTGCAAAGTCGTCTCGGCATCGCCCGCGACAATCTCGCCAGCCAGTCCGAGACGCTGCAGCTCACCGAATGGCGCGCGCAGGCCGGATTGGTCGGCAGCCAGGATGTCGAGCAGGCACGCAGCAATCGCGAGCAGACGCGGGCGCTGATTCCCAGTCTTGAAACCAGTCTGGCCGAAGCGGAACATCGCCTCGACCTGCTGCTGGGCCACGCGCCGGGCACCCTGCATGGCCGCCTCGCTGCACCCGCCAGCCTGCCCGCCGTGCCCGCGCAGATCGCCGTCGGCATCCCGGCTGACATCCTGCGTCAGCGCCCCGACGTGCGCGCCGCCGAGCGTACGCTGGCAGCGGAAACCGCGCGCGTAGGCGTAGCCGAGGCGGCTCGCTATCCGTCCTTCAATCTCTCCGGCTCGATCGGCCTCGAAGCGCTGACGCTGGGGGCACTCGATAACGGTGGCGCCACCACCTCTTCCCTCCTCGCAGGGATCACCGCACCCGTCTTCAATGCCGGGCGTCTGCGCGCCCAAGTCGAACTCCAGGACGCGGTGCGCGAGCAGGCACAGATCGCCTATGAGCAAATCGTGCGATCGGCACTGCAGGATGTCGAAAATGCACTGGTCGCGCTGGCCCGCAGCCACGAACGCGAACAAGCCTTGACAGCGGCCGCCGAGGCCGCGCGCAATGCCGCGTTGTTGGCGCGGAATCAATATAGCGCCGGCCTGATCGACTTCCAGTCGGTACTCGACACCGAACGCAACGTGTTGTCGGTCGAAGACAGTCTCGCCAGTACCCGTACCGACGGCATGTCTGCGCTGATCCGTTTGTACAAGGCGCTGGGCGGCGGCTGGCCGTCACAAACCGAAGCCGGACCCACCGGCAAGCATCCCACATGAACATACCCGTCATGCCACCCAAAAGCCCGGACAAGACCTTGAAAACCCTACTGGGGAGCGAGTCCACCCGTCTGCTTTCCCGACGCTGGCGATGGATCGCGGGCGCTGTTCTGGTGCTGATCGCAGCGATCATTTTCATTGCATTCAGATCGGGCAAGCAGGCCACCGGACCGCAGTACGCAACGGAGGCTGCCGCGTTCGGCTCGCTGGTGGTCAAAGTGTCGGCCACCGGCCAGCTTGAACCGACCAATCAGGTGGATGTCGGCAGCGAGCTCTCCGGAACCGTAGCCCAAGTATTCGTCGACGACGACGACCGGGTAACCAAAGGCCAGGTATTGGCGCAACTCGATCTATCGAAATTCGAGGATACGGTTGCCAAGTCGCGGGCGGCCGTCGCAGTTGCCGAGGCAAGCCTGCAGCAGGCCTCGGCGACGCAGGCGGAAACACGGGCCAAGCTCGACCGCTATCGCGAAGTGGCTCGCTTATCCGGCGGCAAGGTCCCCTCGAAGACCGAGATGGAAACGGCGACCGCCGAGCTCGCTCGCGCCGAGGCCAATACCGCAAGCGCCCGGGCGAACATCGTCGAGGCCCGGGCGGCGTTGCATACCGAAGAGACCAATCTCGGCAAGGCCCGCATACGCTCGCCGATCAACGGCGTGGTGCTCAAGCGCGCCGTCGATCCGGGCCAGACGGTCGCGGCATCGCTACAAGCAGTGACCCTGTTTACGCTGGCAGAGGATCTCACCAAGATGGAGCTCAAGGTCGACGTGGACGAAGCGGACGTCAGCCAGGTGAAAGCCGGACTCAAGGCGAGCTTTACCGTCGATGCTTGGCCAGGCAGGCAATTCGAGGCGGTGATCACGCGCGTCGGCTTCAATGCCACCGACAGCGACGGCGTGATCTCCTACCCGGCCGTGCTCCAGGTGACAAATGACGATCTCAGCCTGCGTCCGGGCATGACAGGCACGGCCGAGATCACCACCCTCACCCGGGAAAGCGCGTTGCTCGTGCCAAACGCCGCGTTGCGCTTCACGCCCGCGACCACGGTTGCGGTACAGAAGAAATCGGGCGGCAGCATGGTGAGCGCACTGATGCCGCGACCACCGAGCCAGGCACCGAAGGTTCAGGCAGTCAACAATGGCACGCCTCGCGTGTGGGTGCTGCGCGACGGCCAGCCTGTCGCCGTCGAGGTGAAAACCGGTGCCACCAACGGTCGGATGACGGAAATCATCGGCGGATCGCTCAAGGCCGGCATGCCGGTCATCACCGAGACGCTGGGCAACACGCCATGAGCGACACGGCCCTCATCAGGCTGTCCGGCATCACCAAAATCTATGGCCGCGGCCAAGCCGCCTTCCAGGCGCTGAAAGGCATCGACCTCGCCATCGATGCCGGTGACTTTGTCGCCATCATGGGGCCCAGCGGTTCCGGGAAATCCACCGTGATGAACATTCTCGGCTGTCTCGACACACCCACCAGCGGCGCCTACGAATTCGAGGGCGTGCACGTGGAGCAGCTGACACGCAATCAACGTGCGCTGCTGCGGCGAAACTATCTCGGCTTCGTGTTCCAAGGGTTCAACCTGCTGTCGCGTACCACCGCCCTGGAAAATGTCGAACTTCCGCTGATCTATCGCGGCGCGGCAGCTGCCGCGCGCCATGCCGCGGCACGTGCCGCATTGGCGCAGGTCGGCCTGGAGGGTTGGGAGCACCATACGCCGGCCGAGCTCTCCGGTGGCCAACAGCAGCGCGTAGCCATTGCCCGTGCCATCGTCACCCAACCCACCGTGCTGTTGGCCGACGAGCCCACCGGCAATCTCGATACCCATACCAGCCAGGAGATCATGAGCTTGATCGGCAGCCTCAACCGGGACCATGGCATTACGGTGTTGATGGTCACCCACGAGCCCGACATGGCCGAGTATGCCAAACGTATCATCCACTTCATCGATGGCAGCGTGGACAGCGACCGCCGTCATGAGGACGCGGCCTGATGCTGTGGAATACCCTGCTTCTCGCATTGCGCGCCATCAGGCGCAACCTGATGCGCTCATTCCTGACCATTCTTGGCATCGTGATCGGCGTCGCGGCCGTCATCACCATGGTCACGCTCGGCAACGGCGCGACCCGGTCCGTATCCGACCAGATTTCCAGCATGGGCAGCAACCTGCTGATCGTGATTCCGGGCCAACGCTTCGGTCCTGGCTCCGAGGGCGCACCCAAATTCAAGAACGCCGATGTCGAAGCCATTCGCAACCAGATCTCCGCCATCGAACGGGTCGCGCCCGTCGTAAGCAAGACGGCGACCGCCGTCTATCAGGCCAACAATTGGTCTACCGTGGTCACAGGCAGCAACGACGATTATTTCCAAGCCGGCAACTGGGAACTGGCTGACGGCCGCACCTTTTCCGAGTCCGAGGAACGAGCGGGCAAGGCGGTGTGTGTGATCGGCGAAACGGTGCGCGACAAGTTGTTCGGCCGGCAGAATCCAGTGGGCGGCGAGATCCGCATCAAGCAATTCGCCTGCGAAGTCATCGGCCTGCTCAAGCCCAAAGGCCAGTCAGCCATGGGCTCGGACCAGGACGACACCGTGGTGATGCCGCTGCGTACCGTTCAGCGTCGCCTGAGCGGCAGCCAGGACGTCAACCGGCTCACCGTTTCGGTGAAGGCGCAAACCTCCATCGACGCGGTGAAGAAACAACTCACCCTGCTCATGCGCGAGCGGCGCAAGATCGGCGAGAATGAGGACAATGATTTCCAGGTGATGGATACCCGGCAAATCGCCGAAACCCTCACCAGCACCACCAGAATCCTGACCATGCTGCTCGGCGCCGTGGCCGCGGTGAGCCTGCTGGTAGGCGGCATCGGCATCATGAACATCATGCTGGTATCGGTCACCGAGCGTACTCGCGAAATCGGCATCCGCCTTGCCATTGGCGCATTGGAGCGGGAGGTGCTGCTCCAATTCCTGATCGAGGCGGTGGTCCTGTCGAGCCTGGGCGGGCTGATCGGCATCGCGCTGGCGACGGGCGCCTCCATCGGGCTCGCCGGCATGATGGGCGTGACTTATCTATTCGACCCGACCATCAACCTGTTGTCTTTTCTGTTCTCGGCGGCGATCGGCGTAGTCTTCGGCTATTTCCCGGCTCGCAGGGCTGCCGGGCTCAATCCGATCGACGCCCTGCGGCACGAATGAACGGCTCAGGAATGGTTGCGGAACATGAAGTACACCGCCCCCACCATGCACAGCGCCGCCCACAGGAAATCCCATTTCAGTTCCACTTTCATGTACAGCACGGCAAACGGCATGAATACCGCCAGTGCGATCACCTCCTGCATGATCTTCAGCTGCGGCAGGCTCATCACGGTGTAGCCGATACGGTTGGCCGGCACCTGCAGCAGATATTCGAACAGGGCGATGCCCCAGCTGGCGAACGCCGCGATCATCCAGGGCTTGTTGTTCATGTCCTTCAAGTGCGCATACCAGGCGAAGGTCATGAAGACATTGGAACAGGTGAGCAGGACCAAGGTTTGCAGGGAGGCGGGCATGATCGGCATCCGAAATCGCACGGCGCCATTGTAGGGAATCCGCAGGCCGTCAGGCTGTTAAAATGCGGCCTTTCGCATTGCAAGGGTCAGCATGATGAACGCACCTCAGGTGGGGGTGGTGATGGGGTCTTCCAGCGACTGGGAAGTCATGAAGCACGCGGCGATGCTGCTGAAGCAATTGGGCATCCACTTCGAAGCCAAGGTGGTATCCGCGCACCGCACGCCGGATCTGCTGTTCGAGTATGCCGCCAGCGCCGAGGCGCGCGGACTCAAGGCGATCATCGCCGGAGCGGGTGGGGCGGCCCATCTGCCCGGCATGATCGCGTCCAAGACCCTCGTGCCGGTGCTGGGTGTGCCGGTGCCCTCGAAATACCTCAAGGGGATGGATTCGCTGCTGTCCATCGTGCAGATGCCGAAAGGCATTCCGGTCGCCACCTTCGCCATCGGCGAAGCGGGCGCAGCCAACGCGGCGCTATTTGCCGCCTCGCTGATCGCCCGCTACGACAACGGGCTGTCGCAACAACTGCACGATTTCCGAAAGGGTCAATCCGACTCGGTAATGGCGATGGGCCTGCCCGATGTCGAGTAAGCCGCTGCCCATCCTGCCCGGCGCCACCCTGGGCATCCTCGGCGGTGGCCAGCTCGGCCGCATGTTCACCATCGCCGCGCGCACCATGGGCTACAAAGTCATGGTGCTCGACCCCGATTTCGCCAGCCCGGCCGGGCAGATGGCCGACGTCCACCTGCAGGCCGACTACATCGACCATGGCGCGTTGAAGCAGCTCGGTGCCGCCTGCGCTGCCGTCACCACCGAATTCGAGAACGTCCCCGCCGCGAGCCTGATCGAACTCGCCAATCACTGCCGGGTGTCGCCCGGCGCCGCGGCCGTCGCCATTGCCCAGGACCGCAGCCACGAGAAATCCTGGCTCGCGCAGAACGGCTTCGCCACCGCGCCATTCGCGCTGGTCTACAGCGAGGGCGACCTCGATGCCGGCATGGCCGACGTGGGGGGGCCGGCGCTGCTCAAGGTCGCGCGCTTCGGCTACGACGGCAAGGGCCAGGCGCGGGTCAGCACGATCGAGGAAGCGCGTGCCGCGTTCCGCGAATTCGACGGTCAGCCCTGCGTGCTGGAAGGCTTCGTCAAGCTGGAATGCGAAATCTCGGTGGTGCTGGCCCGCAGCGACGCCGGCGAATGCGCACTGTTCCCGGTGGCCGAAAACCGCCACGAGAACGGCATTCTCGACGTCTCCATCGTCCCCGCCCGCGTGCCGGAGAGTCTGGCGCAGCAAGCGCGCGAAATGGCGCGCAACGTGGCCAACAAGCTCGGCTACGTCGGCGTGATGGCGGTCGAGTTCTTCGTCGCCGACGGCCGCCTGATGGTCAACGAGATGGCGCCGCGCCCGCACAACTCCGGCCATTACACGCTCGACGCCTGTGCCACCGACCAGTTCGAGCAGCAGGTGCGCGCGCTATGCGGCCTGCCGCTGGGCGACACCCGGCTACTGTCGCCGGTGGCGATGGTCAACATCCTGGGCGACCGCTGGCAGAACGGCGGACCGCACTGGAACACGCTGTTGGCACACCCGAACATCAAGCTGCACCTGTACGGCAAGCAGACCGCACGGCCGGGCCGCAAGATGGGACATTTCAACGTGCTGGATGCCGATCCGGACGCCGCGCTGCGGTTGGCCGAACAGATGCGCCATGCGCTTTAGCGCATTCATAAAGGGCAGCCGCTTTAGCGCATTCATAAAGGGCAGCTGCTGTAGCACGCTCACCGGTCCCCGTCTTCGCCTGGCACTTGCGCTGCTGCTCGCCGGCGGCGCGGCCGCCGCGGAAGCGGCACCGCCGACCCTGCACATCGGCCCGCACGCCTTCCAGGTCGAAATCGCGGATACGCCGCGCGAGCGCGCACAGGGTCTGACGGGACGCTCCTACCTGCCTGCCGATAACGGCATGCTGTTCGTATTCGAGCGACCAGGACGCTATTGCTTCTGGATGCGCGACACGCCGCTGCCACTGTCGATCGCCTTCATCGACGCGACGGGCCGCATCGCCAGTCTCGCCGACATGCAACCGCGCACCGAGACACGGCACTGCCCGAGCGTCGACGTGCGCTATGCGCTGGAAGTGTGGCAGGGCGAATTCCAGAAGCGCGGGATCACGCCGCGCATGCGGGTGGACGGCCTGCCGAAGTGATTTTGCTAGGGTGCGATCGACCGCACCCGAAGCTCCATCCCGCGACCCGCGTCGTCGCTGCGGAGCACACGCACCGGCAGGTAGTGGCGGTCAATCGCCAGCCAGGCCTCGAAACGGCCGTCGTCATCGGCCACCCGCGCAATATGCAGCGTACGCAACGTACCCAGCGCAGTGTCCAGCCTGTCCTCGCCGCGCACTTCGTAGGTGTAGTCGCGCAGTTTCTTGCCGTTGAACACCTGATAAGTCAGCCGTTGTCCGTCCGGCGGCGGCGCCGTCAGTGCAAATTGGAAGAACAGACTCAAGACGTCCTGTACTTCGCCCTGATAGGCAAAGTGGCGCGGCTCGCCTTTCTCCGGCATCAGCGTGAGCTGGCCCTGCGTGGAATCGAAACGCGCACTGCTGTATTTGTCGCCGCGTTGATCCCAGAACTCCCTGGGCTGCAAACCCTGCGGCGTGATACGGCCGCGACTGGTCTGCACGAAGCGTCCCCGGTAGAACAGACCGGTCAGGCCGGTCGCCCCCACCACGCTGGTCAGCGTGTAGTGCGCCCCGTCGTTCACCCACACCAGGGTCTGCTCGCCCGATGCCAGCCCGTAGCGCACCTCGAACCGCAGGTCGATGCGCGGCGGCAAGGGGTTCAGAGGAACAGGGGGCGCAACTACGGGTGCGACAGGTGGCGGAGCCGGGGCCGTGGGTTGCGCAGTGAATGCTGGCGCGGTATCGGCAACGACGGAAGCGGCGGGCGCTTCAGGTGCGGCCGCCTCGGCAGGCGGTTCGGGTGGAGACGCTACGGGAAGTGGCGGCTGTGCAGCCGGCGGGAGAACTGCCGGTTTTTGCGCAGGCCGGGGGTGAGGAGAAGGCGAAACGGCTGCAGCGACCGGCGCAGGAGCTGGAACAAGCTCCACATCGATCGGCGCCAGCTCGGGAGGCGCAGACTCGTGTGGAAGTCGCCATTCCAGGCCGCCCAACAGGCCGCCATGCAACAACAGCGAGATGGCCAGCGCCCACCACCACAGGCGAACGCGGCGCCCCACCCGCTCAGCCTTTGACGCTGGCGCGTACCAGGCGCTGTTCGATCGTGACGCCGTCCTCGCTGACACGGACTTGCACCGGCAGATTGTTGCGTGCCGGCGCCACCCACACCGTGATGGCCTTGTCGTCGGGTTGCTGCGTGATGCGTTGATACTGCTGGGTCGCCATCGCGCCCAACGGCGTCTGGATGGCACCGCCATCGCTGCGCACATAATGATAGTCGTTGAGCTTGCGCCCGCTCGCCACCTGCAGGTTGAAATCGGTGGGCAGGCTGCGGGTGAACATGAACTGGTACAGCTGCGACAGCTGGTCCTGGGCGCCGTCCCGCAGTCCATCCACCCGCCGCGATTCACCTTTGTATTGAAAGACGATGCTGCGCTGCTTCCAGTCGAAGCGGGCAATCGCCAGCTTGGCGGGCGCATCGCTGCGGGCGTGCTGGAACTGCATTGGACGCAGGCCCTGGCGTGTCACCACGCCCGTGCTTTCTAGGTGTATATTGCCCGGCCACAGCATTTTCAGCGGTCCGCTCGCGCGCGTTTCGCTGCTCAGCACATAACGGGTGGGACCGTTGCGGGTGAAAGTATCGGTCACCTGGCCGAGCTTGATGCCGTTGCGGTAGAGGTCGTACACCACGTTCATCTGGGACGGGCCTGCCGCCTGGGCAGATCCCGCAACCAGCGCGGCGGCGAGCAGAATGATCTTGAGCATGGTCACGTTCCGGGTGATAACACAGACTGTGACGCCAAATCGTCCTTCAAGTTTATGTGGCCATGCACATTGATCAGCCGGCCTTCGGCAAACCAGCGGATGGCCTGGGGGAAGATGCGATGCTCCTGTGCCAGCACCCGCGCCGCGAGCGTGTCCGGCGTGTCGTCCGCGCGCACCGGCACGGCCGCCTGGATGACGATGGGGCCATGATCCAGGTCGGCAGTGACGAAATGCACCGTGCAGCCGTGGATTTTCACGCCTTCGGCGAGCGCGCGCTCGTGCGTCTTCAGTCCCGGGAACATGGGCAGCAGCGAGGGATGAATGTTCAGCAGGCGGCCTTCGAAACGCGCGATGAAGGCCGGGCTGAGGATGCGCATGTAGCCGGCCAGCACTACCAGGTCGGGGCGATGGCGCTCGATTTCATCGGCCAACAAGGCGTCGAAGGCCGCACGGTCCGGGTACTGCGTATGATCGAGCGCGACGGTGGGGATGCCTCGCGAACGGGCATACGCCAGACCTGCCGCCTGCGGCCGATTGCTGATGACGGCCGCGATGTCGATCGGTAGCTGCGCCTCGATCATTGCCTGAAAATTGCTGCCGCGCCCGGACAGCAGCACGACGACGCGGCAGGTCACAGATAAATGACCTGCTCGGCGCCATCCGGACGCGCGACGATTTCGCCGATCTGCCACACGGTTTCGCCGCTGGCCTGCAAATGCGCCATCGCGGCGGCGGCATCAGATGCGGCAACGACCACACACATGCCGATACCACAGTTGAAGGTGCGCAGCATTTCGGCCGGCTCGACGTTGCCGGCCTGCTGCAGCCAGTCGAACAGCGGGGGCCGCGTCCAACTTGACTGATCCAGCTTTGCCGCCATCCCCTCCGGCAGACAGCGCGGCAGGTTGCCGGTGATACCACCGCCGGTGATGTGGGCCATGCCCTTGACGTCGAGCTTCGCCATCAGCGCCAACAGCGGCTTGACGTAGATCCGGGTCGGCGCCATCACCGCATCGGCAAAAGGGCGGCCATGGAAGTCCGATTTCAACCCGATGTGGCTGATGTCGATCAGCTTGCGGATCAGCGAGTAGCCGTTGGAATGCGCGCCGCTGGACGCGAGTCCCAGGACGACGTCGCCCGGCGCGATGGACTGGCCGCCGATCACCTTCGATTTCTCGACCACGCCGACGGCGAAACCGGCAAGGTCGTATTCGCCTTCCGCGTACATGCCGGGCATCTCGGCGGTCTCGCCGCCGATCAGCGCGCAGCCGGCCTGCTCGCACCCCGTGGCAATGCCGGCGATCACGGCCTCGGCGGTGTCGAGCGTGAGCTTGCCGGTGGCGAAGTAGTCGAGGAAGAACAGCGGCTCGGCGCCCTGCACCAGGATGTCATTGACGCTCATCGCGACGAGGTCGATGCCGACGGAATCGTGGCGGTTGAGCTCGAACGCCAATTTGAGTTTGGTGCCGACGCCATCGGTGCCGGACACCAGCACCGGCTCCTGGTATTTCTTGGAAATCTCGATCAGCGCGCCAAAACCGCCGATGCCGGCCAGCACTTCGGGACGCATGGTGCGCTTGGCCAGCGGCTTGATGCGCTCGACCAGTGCATCGCCGGCGTCAATATCGACGCCGGCATCTTTGTAGGAAATGGAAGACACGCCCGGCTCCAGAATCAAAAAGTGCGCTATTTTACCGCCTATGCACACGATCCGACGCCCTGGCTTCCCCGGCAACACTCCCTGGCTTGCCTTCGCGGTACTGCTCGTCTCGGGCGGACTGGTCTATCTGTTGGGCCCCATCCTGACGCCGTTCCTTGCAGGCGCCTTGCTGGCCTACATCTTCGACCCCCTGGTCGACCGGCTGGAAACACGCGGACTGTCGCGCACGGCCGGTACGGTGGTCGTCATCGTGCTGGCAGGGCTAGCGGTGTTGGCCCTGCTGCTGGTGGCGCTGCCGCTGTTCCAGGGACAGTTCGCCGAATTGAGCCAGCGCGTGCCGGCGGCCCTCGACCTGCTGCGGACTCGCTTCCTGCCCTGGCTGCAACAGACTTTCGGCATCGGCATCGATTTCAACCTGGCTGCGCTGAAGACCTGGCTCACCGAGAAGGCCACCCAGAACGGCACTGCCTGGCTGCCCTCCCTGCAAACCGGCGCACTGGCCATCGTCGGTATGCTGGCCAATCTGTTGCTGATCCCGGTCGTGATGTTCTATCTCCTGCGGGACTGGGACGTGATGGTGGCGCGGATCGCGACCCTGGCGCCGCGTCGCTGGCTGGGAACCGTCACCCGCATTGCCCGCGACATGGACGCGGTCGTCGGCGAGTTCCTGCGCGGCCAGCTGGCGGTGATGGCGACCCTGTCGCTGTATTACGCCCTTGCGTTGTGGGCGGCCGGACTGGATTACGCATTGCCGATCGGCATCCTCACCGGCGTGCTGTCCTTCGTGCCTTTCCTCGGCTTCGGCCTCGGCGTGATCCTGGCCCTGCTGGTGGCCCTGCTGCAGTTTACCGACTGGACCGGCGTGGCCTGGGTGGCAGGCATCTATCTCGCCGGGCAGGTATTGGAAAGCTATGTCATCACGCCGCGCCTGGTCGGCGAGCGCGTCGGCCTGCACCCGGTGGCGGTCATCTTCGCCTTGGCGGCATTCGGCCAGTTGTTCGGCTTCGTCGGCGTGCTGCTGGCGGTGCCGCTGGCGGCGATCCTGCTGGTGGCGTTGCGCGAATTGCGCGGCGTATACGAAGCCAGCGACTTCTATGCCGGCAGCTATAATGCCGGCTCTTTCGATTCCGCTTCGTCCGCCATGTCCGCACCCCTATTCGAATCGCACATCGCGTCCCTGCCACTGATCCACCGTGGCAAGGTGCGCGACATCTACGCCGTCGGCGACGACAAGCTGCTGATCGTCACCACCGACCGCCTGTCGGCCTTCGACGTGGTGATGCCGATCCCCATCCCCGGCAAGGGCGAGGTGCTGACCCGGGTGTCCGCCTTCTGGTTCGACAAGCTGAAAGCCATCGTGCCGAGCCAGACGCTCGACATCGCCCCGGAGTCGGTCGTCGCGGAATCCGAGCGCAATCAGGTCGCCGGGCGCGCCATCGTGGTGAAAAAGCTGAAGGCCTTGCCGGTCGAAGCGATCGTGCGCGGCTACCTGGCCGGCTCCGGCTGGAAGGAATACCGGGCCAGCCAATCGGTCTGCGGCATTCCCCTCCCGGCCGGCCTTGTGCAGGCCGGCCGCCTGCCGGAACCCATCTTCACGCCATCGACCAAGGCGGCGCTCGGCGCGCACGACGAGAACATCGCGTTTGAGCAGATGGCCACCCTGATCGGCCAGGATCTGGCCGATCAGGTACGCGATGCCAGCCTTGCCCTGTATAAATCTGCCGCAGAGTATGCGCTCACACGCGGGATCATCATCGCCGACACCAAATTCGAATTCGGGCTGGACGAAGCCGGCAAACTGGTATGGATCGACGAGGCACTGACGCCCGATTCGTCGCGCTTCTGGCCAGCCGATCAATACCAGCCGGGAAGCAGCCCGCCCAGTTTCGACAAGCAGTTCGTGCGCGACTGGCTGGAAGGCAGCGGCTGGAACAAGCAGGCGCCAGGGCCGGTGCTGCCTGACGAGATCGTGGCCAAGACCAGCGAGAAATACCGCGAGGTGATGACGCGGCTGCTGGCTTGAACGCCCGCTATTTCAGGGTATCGTTCAGGAACGACGCAACCGTCTCGACCATTTCGCCCTCGTGGCCCGTGTAAAAATGGTCGGCATGCGGGATCACCACCTGCTTTGAATGACCGGCCGCCAGGCTGCCTTTGCGCTTCGCCGCGTCCGTCAGTACCGGCGGCAGGTCGTTGTCGCCATACATATCCAGGACCGGCAGTTTCAGCCCGGCATAGTCATCCTGCTGCAGTCCCAGGCTCGCCCATGCTTTGACCGCGGCATCAGGCTGGCCGCTGAAATAGGCGCGGCTCATGCGCGAGCCCATGCTGTGGGAAACGATGGCCAGTTGCGTGTAGCCTTTCGCCTTGAGGAAATCGACGGCTTGGGCGATGCGCTCGGCGGCCTCCGGGAAGGTCGGGAGATAGGCCGCGCCCTGGGCGTCCGCGGCGAGCACCGGCATCTGGATCGACAAGGTGGCAAAACCGCGATCGGCCAGTTCGGTACGCAGCGTGCCGACCATGCCCCAGTCCGGATGGATTCCCATGCCATGGACGACGACGACCGCCTTGTCGCCCTCGACGGGCGTGAACAACGCAAGAAACTTGTGATGGCCGCGCGGTGTCTGCAAATAGACCGGATCGCCCACCACCAGTCCGGGCACCACCTCGTCCGCCCATTTTTTTTCGCGCGCATAATCGGCTGCCGGCTCGGCAAACGCAACGACGGAGAACAAGGCCACCAGGCCGCCCATCAGTCCCATCCAAATGTTTTGCTTCATCTCGGTTCCCCGCAGAGTTAAAGTTAACGCTCCATTTGCCCGATAATTCTACGAATTCGTGGTTTTATCAACCATCCAGGTAAATATAAAGTGACCGCCAAGCCGTTGCGCATTGTGCCCTCTTCTGCACCCTCCACCCCGCAGCGCGACTCGCGGTCTCGCGGCGCCGCGCGCGTCGTCATCGTCGACGACCGGAGCACAGCGCGCAGCCTGCTGGAAGGCCTGGCCCGTACGCTGGAACCGGGCGTGATCGTGGAAAGCTACGCGGATCCGCTCGACGCCCTGACGCACATGCAGAACAAGGGTACGCCCGATCTCATCATCACCGATTACCGCATGCCCGGCATGGACGGCATCGAGTTTACCCGCCGTATCCGCGCGGAACGCCGTCTAGCCGACGTCCCCATCATCATCGTCACCGTGGTCGAGGACCGCCAGATTCGTTACCAGGCGCTGGAGAATGGCGCCACGGATTTCCTCACCCGCCCCATCGATCCGCAGGAATGTCGCGCCCGTTGCCTCAACCTGCTGGCGCTGCGGCGCAGCCAGAAGATGGTGTCGGATCGCGCGCAATGGCTGGAGGACCAGGTCCTGCAGGCCACCCGCGAGGTACGCACGCGCGAGCGCGAAACCCTGATGAAACTCGCCAAGGCCGGCGAATACCGCGACCAGGAAACCGGCAACCACATCATCCGCATGTCGAAATATGCGCGCCTGATCGCCGAGGAACTCAAGCTCACCGCCATGGAATGCGACGAGATCGAGGCCGCCGCACCCATGCACGACATCGGCAAGATCGGCATCCCCGACGTGATCCTGCTCAAACCAGGGCGCCACACCCCGGAAGAACAGGAAATCATGCGTCGCCACCCGCTGATCGGCCACGAGATCCTCGCTGACAGCCCGTCGCGCTATCTGCAGATGGGCGCGGTCATCGCGCTCGGCCACCACGAGAAATTCGATGGCAGCGGCTATCCGCAAGGTCTGGCGGGTGACGCCATTCCGCTCGCGGCACGCATTGTGGCCGTGGCCGACGTGTTTGACGCGCTCACCTCCGATCGGCCCTACAAGCGCGCCTGGTCGTTCCAGGATGCCCTCAAGTACGTCCAGACGGAGAGCGGACACCATTTCGACCCCGACTGCGTTCGTGCATTCGAACGGCGCATCGACTCCGTGGTTGCCATCATGCGCGTGCTTGGCGACAAGCACGCGTAACGCATGAAGGCCATGCTCTCCACATCGACGCCTCGATTTCTGCACTATCTGATCAAACGGATTCGTAGCCGGCCGGATACCGAATGCCAGCAGGCCCTGATCCGCGTCGTGATCGGATTCATCTTTCTGGCCTACTTCTCCAGCGATTATGCCGTTCTGGATGACGCCATTCGCGGCCCGGCCCAATTCATCAGCATCCTGTTCACCGGAATCGCCATCCTGATCGTCGCGCTTTCGCTGATCCGACTGAATATTTCTCCGGCACGCCGCCTCGTCGCGATGGCGCTGGATTATGCGACGTGTTCATTCCTGCTGACCTATACCGGGGAGGCCGGCAGCCCCCTGCTGGTGGTGTATCTGTGGGTCACGCTGGGCAATGGCTTCCGCTACGGCGCCAATTACCTGTATGCCGCCACCGCTATGGCGATCGCGGGGTTTGTACTGGTCCTCGCCCTTTCGCCCTACTGGAGCCAGCACATGTCCATCGGGGTGGCATTCCTGTTGTCCATGATTGCCGTACCGCTGTATTCGGCATCGCTGCTGAAGCAAGTCCATTCCGCCATCCAGCGCGAACGCAAGGCCAACCAGGCCAAATCCAGCTTCCTCGCCAACATGAGCCACGAGCTCCGCACGCCGCTGAACGGCGTCATCGGCGTCGCCGACCTGCTGGCGGAAACGCGGCTCGACAAGGAACAGAAGGAATTCGCCCAGATCATCCGTGCATCGGCCAATACGCTGCTGGACCTGATCGAAAACGTACTCGACATTTCACGCATCGAAGCCGGCCGCATTGCCAAGAACGAAGAGGATTTCGACCTGCATCGCCTGGTGAACGGCACGATCGCGATGATGTCCACCCAGGCCCAGAGCAAGGGTCTGGTGCTGGCGTCGCACATTGCACCGCAAACACCGTTCCAGCTGCACGGCGATGTACGCCACCTGCGCCACGTCCTCATCAACCTGATCGGCAACGCCATCAAGTTTACCGAGCACGGACGCGTGGATATCTACGTCCGGCCGATCGGACAGGCCAATCCGCAACGCCTGCGCTTCGAGGTCGTCGATACCGGCATCGGCATTTCGGAAGCCGCCCTGCCCCGCGTTTTCGACAGTTTCACCCAGGCGGACCCGAGCATCACGCGCCGCTTTGGCGGCAGCGGCCTGGGCACCACCATCGCCAAGCAGCTGGTGGAAGCGCTCGGCGGCCAGATCGGCTTGCATAGCCGCGAAGGGGAAGGCACGACCTTCTGGTTCGAGTTGCCGTTCGCCCTGCAGGCAAGCCAGGCCGGTCCCGTGCCCGAACAGTTCGACGCGCCGATGCGCGTGGCGATCCTGGCGAGCGGCGAACTCACGACGCGCATCCAGAGCGTGATCCGCAACTGGGGGGCCGATACGGTGGCGGTCGACAACACCACCCGGCTTGCCGCCGAGTTGTCGGCCTACCTGTCGGGCGGCACGCCGCTAGGCGCAGTGGTGGTGGAGCGCAGCACCTTGCCGGGCGATCCGGTCGCCTTCCTGCACCTACTGCGCGACGATCCCAGCCTGGCGGCCCTGCCGGTCATCCTGATCGAATCCGATGCCCGCGTCACCCTGTCGCGCGATACGCAGTTGCTCCGCGAAGGCTACGCCTCGGTGCTGCGTACGCCGGTCAACACGACCTTGCTGTTCAATGCCATCCACGCCGTCACCAGCCACGACACGCCGTCCAACGTGGTCTCGCTGGCCAACCACCTGCAGGCGCAGGCAGGGCACACGCCAGGGTTGAACATCCTGGTGGCGGAAGACAATCCGGTCAACCAGCGGGTGATCCGCGGCCTACTGGAACATGCCGGGCACACGACCTATCTGGCGCATGACGGCGAAGAAGCGCTGACCATGCTCGAATCCGGCGAGCAGCCATTCGACCTGGCCATCATCGACATGCACATGCCGCAACTGTCGGGACCCGAGGTGGTACAACGCTGGCGTTTCATGGAAACCGGCCATTTGCCCATCATCATGCTGACCGCGGATGCGCGGGGTGAAGCACAGGTGGCTTGCGAAGAAGCTGGCGCTGACACCTTCCTCACCAAGCCGGTCAACAGCCGCGAGCTGATCGAGGTGATCGCCCGGTTGGCCGGGCAGTCGGCGCAAACAGCGACGACGACCCCTGCCCGCGCGCAGCCGGCGGTGGACGAACTGGACGAATCGATTCTCGACAATCTCGCCCAGCTTGGCGGACCGGGTTTCGTGGAAGATCTGCTGACAAGCTTCGAAGAAGACAGCGCACGCGCCTTGCGCAACATCGAGCGCGCGCTGACTGTCCAGGATTATGGCCAGTGGCACGACCAGCTGCACATGCTCAAGGGCGGCGCCCGCGATGTCGGTGCCAACCAGTTGGCCCAGTTCTGCTCGGAAGCCGAACGCATCAAGCCATACGAACTCGCGACGCCCGTGGCCCACGCCAGGCTCGATTCAGTGCGGGACGCCCTGGCGGCCGCACAGGCCACGCTCGCCGCCTATCAAACCAGCAAATTACGCGCTGAGCACAACTGAATCGCCGGTATGTGCGGTTTCGACCTTGCCGGTCTGCCGCATGACCAGGCGTTCCATCATGCGCAGATCCTTGCTCTCCAGCCGTAGCGCCGCATCCACCCAGATTTCGGCAATACGCATCAGCTCGTCATGTACGATCGGCTGGGACAGCTCGCGCGCCGCCCGCAATGCCAGGGCGCCGTTGCGCTGGCGCGTCTCCTTGCGAATGAAATCGTAGACCGCCTGTTCGCCGCTGCCCGGGTCGACCAGCACATCCACGGCGCCCAGTTCGTGCATTTCCTCGGCCGTATAAAGCTTGCCGCTGAGAATGACTTTCTCGGCCTTGGTGTAACCGATCTTCCTGCCGAGCAGGGTCATGGCGCCCATGCCGGGGAACAGGTTGAACAGTATTTCCGGGAAGCCCATTTTCGTGCCGCGCTCCGCGATCAGGACGTTTCCCGAAAGCGCGCACTCGAAGCCGCCCCCCAGTGCGTCTCCCTGCACCAGGGTGATGGTTTTCAGATTGGGGCGATTCAAATGCAGGGCATTCAAGAACAAGGGGCGGATGCAGGCCTGCGCATACTTGCACAGGTTCTCGCGGTCACGCGCCTCGATCAACTGGCGAAACAGATTGAGGTCACCCCCCAGGTTGTAGATCCCGGGATGGCCGGAGGCCACCACCACATAATTCACGTCGGCGCACTCCGGATCGTCCACGCGTCGGGCCACGTCACCAAACCAATCGACGATCTCCCGCAGCAAGGTCCCCGTAAAACAGGGGCGCGGCGCCGCGTTCATGTAGCCCCAGGCAACCTGATTGTGCTCGTCGTAGTACGTCGTAAGTTGACTGTAATCGTTCTGCTGTGGTTGCAGAGTGGTCCGTACAGCTTGCAGGTGCGCCATGATGCTTTCTCCACGAGGACATTGATCGGTCATGCGACGAATTTTCGGCATGTGTCCAGAGACTAACGCGCGGCTTACGCCCGCTCAAGCACGAAATTGAATCTCGCGGCGTCACCCTATATCTAGTGGGCGTCCATGCTTCGGAACGCAAAATCGGGGTTGTGGAAGGGTATCCCTAGAATGTCCATACCATGCGCAGCGCGAGCGTAAACAGCAACAGCGCAAAAACCCGCTTCAAGGGACGCACCGGCAGCCGGTGGGCCGTGCGTGCACCCAACGGGGCGGTCAGCACGCTACCCAGGACGATGCCGGCAAGCGCCGGCAGATAGACGAATCCCAGACTGCCTGCAGGCAGGCCGCTCACCGTCCAGCCGCCCAGCACGTAGCCCACCGCACCGGCAAACGCGATCGGAAAGCCGATCGCCGCCGACGTGGCGATCGCCCGGTGCAGCGGGACGTTGTGCCAGAGCATGAACGGCACCGACAAGGTGCCGCCACCGATACCGACCCAGCTCGACACGACGCCGATCACGCCGCCAGCCAGCGAGGTTCCAGTACGTCCTGGCAGGCCGCGATGCGGCGCCGGCTTGAAATCCAGCCACATCTGGACAGCCGCGTAGAACAGGAAGACCACAAAGAATACTTTCAACACCGTGGCCGGCATCCGCGCTGCCAAGGCCGCACCCGCCAGCGTGCCAAGCACGATGCCAGGCGCGATGCGCCGTACCAAAGGCCATTCGACAGCCCCGCGGCGATGGTGTGCGCGAACGCTGGACAGGGACGTGAACAGGATGGTCGCGAGCGAGGTTCCCAACGCCAGTTGCGGTTCCATTCCGACCGCCTGGCCATGCGTATGCAGCAGCATGATCAGCACCGGCACGATGATGAGGCCGCCGCCGACGCCGAGCAGGCCGGCCACGAAACCGACCACCAGCCCCAGCCCGCCGTAGGCGGCGAACAGCGACAGGCCGCCATAAGACGCCAATGGGGCCAGTTCGACCATCAGAGATGCTTGACGATGAAGGCGTATTCGGCCGGGTCGACGGGGGTGATGGACAGGCGATTGCCCTTCTGCAGGATGCGCATGTTGGCGAGTTCGGGATAGCCGCGGATTTCGGACAGGGACATCAGCCGCGTCTTCTTCACCAGTTTCACGTCGACGTTGAACCAGCGCGGTGTTTCCAGCGTGGCCTTGGGGTCGAAATACTTGTTCTTGGGATCGAACTGGGTGGCGTCGGGATAGGCCGGCACACTGACTTCGGCCAGCCCGGCGATGCCGGGTTCGGCACACGAGGAATGATAGAACAGCACCTTGTCGCCGGGTTTCATCTGGTCGCGCATGAAATTGCGCGCCTGGTAGTTGCGCACGCCATACCAGGCGACGCTCTGCTTGGGCATGGCGGCGAGGTCGTCGATGCTGACGTCGCTCGGCTCGGATTTCATCAGCCAGTAGCGCATGGTCAGGCCCGCTTGATCAGGGTGCCGACGCCTTCGGGCGTCAGCACTTCCAGCAATAGGGCATGTTCGACGCGGCCGTCGATGATATGCGCAGTCTTGACGCCGCTGTTCACCGCGTCGACCGCGTAGCCGACCTTGGGAATCATGCCACCCGAAATGGTGCCGTCCTCGATCAACTCGTCGACCTCGCGCGGGGTGAGCCCCGTCAGCAGCTGCATCTGCTTGTCGAGCACGCCCGGCGTGTTGGTCATGAAAATGACCTTCTCGGCCTGCAGCACGCCGGCGATCTTGCCGGCGGCGACGTCGGCGTTGATGTTGTACGCATTGCCTTCGGAGTCGGTACCGAGCGGTGCCACCACCGGGATGAAGTCGCGTGCGTCGAGTACCTGGATGATTTCCGGGTCGATGCTGGTGATTTCGCCGACCTGGCCGATATCGAGCATCTCGTCGGCCTTTTCCTTGCTGCGCACCAGCATTTTCTTGGCGTGGATGAAATTGCCGTCCTTGCCGGTCAGTCCTACCGCGCGGCCGCCGTGCTTGTTGATCAACGTGACGATGTCCTGGTTGACCAGCCCGCCGAGCACCATTTCCACCACATCCAGCGTTTCCTCGTCGGTCACCCGCATGCCCTGGATGAACTCGCTCTGCTTGCCGATGCGCTGCAGCAGGCCGGCGATCTGCGGGCCGCCACCGTGCACGACGACCGGGTTCATCCCCACCAGCTTCAGCAGCACCACATCCTTGGCGAAGGCCTCCATCAGATGCCGCTCGGTCATGGCGTTGCCGCCGTACTTGATGACAATGGTCTTGTCGTAGAAACGCTGGATGTAGGGCAGCGCCTCGGACAGGATGTTGGCCTTCTCGGCGGCAGTGTGGAGGGGGGTCATGATGGCTCCGTATAAGATTGCGCGGATTTTACGCCAATAAAAAAGGCGGCGCGCGGCCGCCTTTCGAGCCCGAAACCGCCGGCTTACTGCACGGCCAGACGCTTGGCCGCGGCCGCTGCTTTTTTCGGCAGAACCAGTTCCAGCACGCCATCTTGATAACGGGCGCTTGCACTTGCCTCGTCGACCTCGTGCTCGAGTGCGAAGCTGCGACCGACGCGGCCGACATAACGCTCGCGACGCAACACTTTCTCGCCGTCCTTCTGCTCGGTAAGCTTTTTCGTCTCGGCACTGATCGATACGGTATTGCCGTCGATGGTGATATGGATATCTTCCTTGTTCACGCCCGGGATATCGGCATGCACGGCGTAGCCGGTTTCATCCTCTTTCACATCCATGCGAATCTGCGGCATGTCCCTGTCCAGTTTCACCGGGCGGAAAAAGCCGCGGAACAGGTTGTCCAGGGAATCGGTTTCGAACGGATCGTAGCGGGTCATGTTAGACATCGTGTCCTCCTTCTGGTTGACAAACGTTGCGGATACGCATGATCTGGGGCAACCCGTCCGGCTTTTCAAGAGGTCGGCTTGTCCCTTTGGGCAGCAGCCTCTAAAGTGCCTACGCCCCCACGACGTGGGAACAAGGATCATTCGATGAGCAAACTCGACGCGCAAACCTGGTTGGCCGACCATGGGGACTATCTGTTCCGGGTCGCACGACGCCAGTTGCACTCCGACGAACTGGCCGAGGACGCCGTGCAGGAAACCCTGCTCGCCGCGATCGCCGCCCAGGCCCGCTATGCGGGCGATGCCAGCCCGCGCACCTGGCTCACCGGCATCCTCAAACACAAGATCGTCGACCTGATCCGGAAACAGCTGCGCGAAGTCGCGCTGCCGTGCGACGAAGAGGGCGAAGAAGCTGTTGACCTCCTGTTCAAGCAGGATGGCCACTGGGCAGAGCCACTGCGCCCCTGGGGCAATCCGCAGGCCGAGGCCGAACTCAGCCAGTTGCGGCGCGTGCTGGACGAGTGTGCCGACCGCTTGAAGCCCGCCATGGCCCAGGTGTTCAGCCTGCGCGAGGTCGCCGGCATGGAAACCGAAGAAATTTGTAAGGAACTCGATATCACCCCGACCAACTGCTGGGTACTGCTGCATCGCGCACGCTTGTTCATGCGACAGTGCCTGGAATTGAATGGCTTTTCGAAGGCAGGTGCAGCATGAAGTGGATACCGACATGCAAGGAAACCACCGTGCTCGCCTCACGTGCGATGGACGTGCGGCTGCCGTTTGCAGACCGGATGGCCATGCATCTGCATTTGGCCATTTGCGAGAACTGCGCCCGCTTCGCCCGGCAGATGCATGAAATGCGCCGGCTGTTCCGCGCGAACGCGGATGCCGGCGATGGTGCAACGGGACTCACCGACGAGGCCCGCCAGCGCATCGCAACCGAATTGCAGGACCAGCTCGATCGCTGAGCGCGTTGCAAGAAGCCGGAATCCCCCGGCGTTGTCGTAACTTTTTTTAAATAATGTTAGGAGAAAAATCGTGTCGAAAAAATCCCTGTTCGTCGCTGCTGCCGGTTCCGCATTCGTTGCCAGCATGGCGGCCGCCCCGCTCGCCTCCGCCGCAAGCAACCCCTTCGCCCTGTCCGCGCTCTCGAGCGGTTACCAGGTGGCCGACAACCAGGCCGCCAAGTCCGCAGACGGCAAATGCGGCGCCGCCAAGAAAAAAGCCGAAGAAGTCGAGATGCAGGCCACCGACAAGAAGATGCCGGAAGGCAAATGCGGCGAGGGCAAGTGCGGCGCTCCCAAAAAAGCCCCCAAGGCTGACGGGATGAACAAAGGCGACATGAAGTAAGCATGAAGCCCCTGCACCTGTCCGGTGCGGGGCTGGGCTTTCGGCGCGAACTCATCCCTGCGCTGAAAGCCCGCGTCCCTGACGCCATCGATTTTTTCGAGCTTGCTCCGGAGAACTGGATCGACATGGGCGGCGCGCGCGGCCGCGACCTGCGCAGCTTTACCGAGCGCTACCCGTTTGTCTGCCACGGCCTGTCGCTGTCGCTCGGCGGACCGTCACCGCTCGACGAAATGCTGCTGCACAAAACCCGGCAGTTCATGGAGTTGCATCAGATCGCACTGTTTACCGAGCACCTGTCGTATTGCTCGGACGATGGCCATCTGTACGACCTGTTGCCGATCCCCTTCACGGAGGAGGCCGTCCGCTACGTCGCGGCACGCATCCGGCACACGCAGGACATCCTGGAACGCCGCATCGCCATCGAGAATGCATCGTTCTACGCGGCCGCACCGATCGCCGACATGGACGAAGCCGGCTTTATTCGCGCCGTGCTGCAGGAAGCCGATTGCGACCTGCATCTCGACGTCAACAACGTCTACGTCAACAGCGTGAACCACCGCTACGACCCAGTCGAATTCATCCGCGCCATGCCGACCGAACGCATCGTGTACCTGCACATGGCGGGACATCACAACGAAGCGCAGGATCTGATCATCGACACCCACGGCGCCGACGTGATCGATCCGGTATGGTCACTGCTCGACGAAACCTACCGCATCCACGGCGTCGTCCCCACGCTGCTGGAACGCGATTTCAACATTCCACCGCTGGCCGACCTGGCGCGCGAGGTCGAGCATATCGCGCACATCCAGGCCACCCGCCGTCCGCATGCCTCCGTCGCCCGCACGTCCTGAATTCCAGCGTTACCAATTCGCCTTCACGGCGCATATCCGCGACCCCAAGGCGAACCCGCGTCCACAGGGCGTGGAGGCGCGGCGCATGAAAATCTACAGCACGCTGCTCTACGACAATATCGAGGGATTCCTGCTGGCGTGCTTTCCGGTGTTGCGGCAGATGCTCGGCACACGCAGGTGGACACGCCTGGTGCGCGCGTTCTTCAGTACACATCGCTGCCGCACGCCCTACTTCCGGCAGATCCCCGACGAGTTCATCCAGTTCCTGCAGGACGAATGGAACGCGCCGGAAACCTACCCGCCCTGGACGCTCGCGCTGGCGCACTACGAGTGGATCGAACTGGTGTTGTCCGTGTCGGACCGCGTCGCCGATCGCGACATCGACGACGCAGGCGACCTGGCCGATGGTTTGCCCATCCTAAACCCGGTACTGGCCAATCTGCATTACGACTGGCCGGTCCATCGAATCGGCCCGCGCCGCAAGATACGGCCTGCGGACACCTGTCTGCTGGTGTTCCGCGATGCGGCCGATCAAGTGCAGTTCAGCGAGATCAACGCCTTCACCGCGCGCCTGCTGACGCTACTGGAATCCGGCACGCTGAGCGGCCGCGCCGCCCTGGAACGCCTCGCCGCCGAAAGCCGCCATCCCGATCCTGCGCTGATCCTGCAGGCTGGCGGCGCGCTGCTGGAGGATATGCGGGCGCGCGGCGCGATACTCGGCACGGCGGTTTCACCCGCTCACGCCCGCTGAAGAGCGGGCGTGAGTGGCGACGCTGCTCAGTGAGGGTGCTGCATCTGCATGGCGCCGCCCATGGCACGCGCTTCGGCCTTCACCTCGACGGTCTGCTGTTTGCCACCTGATTCGATCACCAGCGTGAGCGGGATGACGTCGCCCGCCGCGATCGGTTTTTTCAGATTCATCAGCATGATGTGGAAACCGCCCGGTTCCAGCGAGACGGTCTTGCCCTTCGGCAGATCGACCGCCTTCACTTCACGCATCCGCATCACGTCGCCATCCATTTTCATTTCGTGCACTTCCACCCGCGGCACGACGCTGCTGGAGACGCCAACCAGGCGCGCATCAGCATCCGACTGGATCTGCATGTAGGCGCCACCGACGGGCTGGCCCGGCATGGTGGCGCGTACCCATGCGTCGGTCACGCTGATATTGGCGGCCCAGGCCGTCTGCACTGCCAAGCTGAAGACTGCTGCAATCATCCATCCATGTTTCATTCCGGTTTCCTCTTCTCTCAGAAATGCATTGTCAAACCCAGGGTCGCCGCCCAGTCCGCCGTCAGTTGCGTGCCGTTCACATTCTGATACAGCGGCAGCTGGACCAGTCCGTAGACCTGGGCATTATGGCCGACCGGCATCGCCAGGCCCGGAGAAAAATACGCATACTTTCCACCGCTGTCGGCCGGTTCGGCATTGCGGCCGGAATCGTGTCCCCGCCAGAGCAGATTGATCTGCGCGAGCGCGTGTACCGTCCCGAGCGGATAGGTTACCCCCGCGTCGAGACTGACATGGTCACCCGGCTGGTAATCCTGCCGCTCGCTGACCGCGTGCTGCCAATTCATCTGCGTGTGCCAGCCCGTTTGCGCCAGATGGCCGGAGACGAACCCACCCGCGATCACGTCGGTGGAGCCCGATCCCGGCTGCAACGATCGTTCCGCCAGTTCGCCGTCGGCATTGCGTACCTTGGTCGAACCCGTCGGCAGCTTGATGCCGCCGATCAGGCCGTAGGCCTGGCCGTGCGCGGACTGTGCATCATCCAGCCGCAGGTGCGCCAGCACACGCACGTCGCCGAGCCGGGTGAAGTTCCAGCTTTCCGGTTCGGGCCCGCCAACGCCGTTGAAGACGTGGGAATGGTCACGCGACACCAGCGGGGCCTGCAACGTCACGCCCAGGGAGGAACTGAAGGCATGGCTCACGCTGGCGACCATATTCCGGTTGAGCGTCTTGATCTCGTCGTGTTCGCCTGTCACGCCTGCGGCCGTGGTCTTGTCCGTACCGGAACGCAGTTGATTCTGGTGGATCATTTCCATGCGCAGGTCCAGGCGCGTGGCGTTGTCCTGCCAGGGGGTCTGGGTATCCCAGTCGGTGTTGATCGTGCAGAACGCCGAACCGCAACTGGCGGCTGCGGCCATCGGGAGAAGCAACAGCGGTAGCGCAAGGCCGGTCTGCCAGATGGGGTTCATTCGTCACGTCACGCAGGGGTTTCAGTCCGTGCACGATAACAAATTGTCCACCCCCGGCAGTGCGACATATCGTCGCATGTCGTGCGCATCCGTTCGTCCGCATTTCCTCGGCATGTCGCAAACCGCCCGGGCCAGACGCCGTGCGGCATGCGCGAAAGAATGCACGACGGGCTGGCGCCCGGAACGGCATGCAATCGGGGCGCCAACCGCATGGGTTGCGGCGATTTGTCACATTCTCGGCGGCGCGCGGCTTTTTTAGACTCGGGCAAAATTTCAACAACGCCGAGAAGAACATGCTGTTTCCCAGAAAGCCCCTCCCCTTCGCCCTCTCGCTTGCCATGTCGGCGATTTGGAACAATGCCGCCGCACAGGGCGATGCTTCGCCCGTTCTCCCGGAGACGCCGCTCATGACCGTCGTCGTCGTCGGCGCGCCGGATTCCACCGATGCCGAGCTCAACAGCGTGACGCTGGATGCGGCAAGCCTGCAACCCATGCATGCCGCCACCAGCGACACGGCCAGCCTGCTCCGGGACGTTCCGGGCCTCAATCTCCAGGGTGCCGGCGGGGTGTCGAGCCTGCCGTCGATTCGCGGTCTGGGCGATGATCGCCTGCGCATCAAGGTCGATGGCATGGACCTGATCGCGTCCTGTCCCAACCACATGAACCCTGCCCTGTCCTACATCGATCCCACCCGCGTCGATGCCATCAAGGTATTCGCCGGCATCACGCCTGTCAGTGTCGGTGGCGACAGCATCGGCGGCACCCTCATCGTGGAGTCGGCCAGACCACAATTCGCTCGCGCCGGCGAAGGCGTCCTCACCCGGGGATCGGTCGGCACCTTCTACCGCAGCAACGGCAATGCCATGGGCGCCAACGCCGTCGTCACGGTGGCCGGCGAAAACCTCAGCGTGACCTATACCGGTTCGACCGCGCAGTCGGACAACTACAAGGCGGGTGACAACTTCAAGACGAGCACGCTCACGGGACGGCCCGGACATACCCTGCCGCTCGACGAAGTCGGCTCGTCCGCCTACCGGTCGATCAACCAGGCGCTCGCGATCGCGCTGCGCAACGAGAATCACCTGTTCGATCTGAAGCTGGGCCGCCAGCACATTCCGTACGAGAATTTCCCGAACCAGCGCATGGACATGACCGACAACACGAGCGATCAGGTCAATCTGGGCTACACCGGGCAATATCAGTGGGGCGTTCTGAAGGCGCGCGTCTATCACGAGAAGACCCGGCACGAAATGAACTTCGGCGACGACAAGCAGTTCGTGTACGGCACCGCCCCGGGCATGCCGATGAACTCCGACGGGAAGACTACCGGCGTATCGGTCAACGCGGATATCCGGCTTTCCGAACGCGACACCGTGCGGGTCGGCAGCGAATACCAGGCCTATCGACTGGACGACTGGTGGCCGCCGTCGGGGACGGGCGGCATGTCTCCAGGCACCTTCTGGAACATCAACGACGGCCAGCGCGACCGCTACGCCCTGTTCGGCGAATGGGAGGCGCGCCTCACGCCGCAGTGGACCAGCCTGCTGGGGCTGCGCCACGAGACGGTCAGGATGGATGCGGGCGATGCGGCAGGCTACTGCACCAGCGGCATGTGCATGGGCAACCAGCTTGCCGATAGCGCCAGCTTCAATAGCCAGGATCACAGCCGGACCGATCGCAACTGGGATCTGACCGCGCTGGCGCGCTACACCCCGGATGCCACGCAGACCTACGAGGCAGGCCTCGC
Source organism: Thiobacillus denitrificans (assembly GCA_002343685.1). Lineage (GTDB taxonomy): Bacteria > Pseudomonadota > Gammaproteobacteria > Burkholderiales > Thiobacillaceae > Thiobacillus > Thiobacillus denitrificans_A. Next base: position 54,303 of record DDRS01000022.1, read on the forward strand.
GCAAAAGACCCGCTCGCCCAATCTGTACGAACGCTACACCTGGTCCACCTGGCCCATGGCGGCGATCATGAACAACTTCGTCGGCGACGGAAACGGCTATGTCGGCAACCTCGACCTCAAGCCGGAGGTGGCGCACACGTTGAGCCTTGCCGCCGACTGGCACGATGCCCGGCAGAAAGTCTGGGGCGTGCGCATCGCGCCCTACTACACGCATGTCCGGGACTACATCGACGCACGCTGCAGCAGCGCCAGCTGCCCCGACGGACAATTCAACGTGCTCAAGTACGTCAACCAGTCGGCCCGGCTGGTTGGCGTCGACCTCTCCGGTCATCTCCTCGCCGCCAGCACGCCCGCGTATGGCGATTTCACCGTGAGCGGCATCGTGAATGTCACCCGCGGTGAAAACCGGGATACGGGTGACAACCTGTACAACATCATGCCGCTGAACGCGAAGCTGGCGTTGACGCAGAAACGGGGACGCCTGACCAACACGGTCGAAGCGCAGTTCGTCGCGGCCAAACACACCGTCTCGGATGTCCGGAACGAAGTGGAAACCAGCGGCTACAGCCTGTTCAATCTGCGCAGCAGCTACGCATGGAAGCAGGTCCGCCTGGACGTGGGGATCGACAACCTGTTCGACAGGGGCTATGCGCTGCCCTTGGGCGGCGCCTATGTCGGCCAGGGCATGACGATGTCCATCAATGGCATCCCCTGGGGCATCGCTGTGCCCGGCCCGGGTCGCTCGGTCTATGCCGGCGTGAATTACCAGTTCTAGGAACGTCGCAGCGGGCTTTAATCCCCGCCGCGAATCCGGGTCCCGCGCACTGTGCGCACGGGACCCGTTTCATTTCAACGCCCCCCATTCGACGGCCGGCGGCACGGCAAAAAAATCCCGCCGGGCAGGCGGGACAGGTTTGGAGCAGAGCGCGGGTAAAACGCCTGCATACTTTAAAGACGGCGCACGATGCGCACAATTGGACAAATTGCCGCAGCCCGCAGCGCCCGGCGACACGGGTATTACAATGCCGCCATGTCGTCAGCGACCGATTCCACCCTGTTGTCCACCCTGCCCGCGCGTGCCCTGCTGGGGCGTCTGCTGGCGGTGCGCATCTCGTTGATCGGCGGCTGGGCAGCCGGCATCGTCTGGCTGCACTGGGGCCTGCGCATCCCGATGCCGCTGTTGCCGATGGGTGCGGTCCTGCTGCTCATGGGCATGTTCTCGCTCACCACGGCATGGCGGCTGCGGCTGGACTTGCCCGCCACCCAGATGGAGTTTCTGGCCCACCTGCTCGCCGACCTCACCGCGTTTGCGGTGTTGGTTTTTTTCAGCGGCGGCGTGACCAACCCCTTCGTCTCGCTGATGCTGGTACCCGTCGTCATCGCGGCGATCAGCCTGCGCTCGCGCTGGGTGTGGCTGCTGGCAGCGGTCGCGGGCGGCTTCTACGGCCTGCTGCTGTTCTATTTCCAGCCGCTCGCCGTGACCGACCCGATCGCCGCCTACGGCATGCATCTGGGCGGCATGTGGTTCAACTTCCTCATCAGCGCGGGGCTGATCGCCTTCTTCGTCACCCGCATGCATGCCGCCCTGCGCACACGCGACCAGGAGCTGTCCGCGCTGCGCGAAAAACAGCTGCGCGACGAACGCATCGTCGCGCTGGGCACGCAGGCCGCGCTGGCTGCACATGAACTCGCCACCCCGCTCGCCACCATCCAGACCACGGCACACGAGCTCGCACGCGAATTCGCCAACGACCCCGATATCGGCGCCGATTGCCATCTGCTCGAAAAACAGGCCCAGGCCTGCAAACAGATCCTCACCCAACTTGCCGCACGCGCCCAGGACAGTGCGACGACCGCCCATCCGCTCGATGCCTGGCTCGCCACCCTGGTCGAGCGCTGGCAGGTGCTGCGCCCCGACGCCCATGTCCGCCTCACGCTGCTGAACGACAGCCGCGACTTCATCCCGCCCGAGGGCCTGGAGCAGGCGATCCTGAACGTGCTGAACAATGCGGCCGACGTGTCGCCCCACGCCGTCGAATTCGCGGCCACCGCCAGCCGCGACGCGCTGGCGATCGATATCGCGGATCGCGGCCCCGGCTTTACGCCCGAACAGAAGGCGCAGGCGGGACGTGTGCTGTTCAGCGGCAAGCCAGGGCGCGGCTGGGGCATGGGCCTCGCGCTCACCCACGCTACCCTGGAACGGATCGGCGGCACGCTGACCCTGGCCGAACGCCACGGCGGCGGTACCCGCGTGCGCATCACCTTGCCTTGGACATATCCCGTATGAACATGAAATTGCTGATCGTCGAGGACGACGCCGATTTTGCGGCGGCCCTGTCGCGCGCCATGGGCAAGCGCGGCTTCGAGACTGCCGTGGCGCACGATGCGATAGAAGCCCGGTCCGTGGCCACGGCCTTTTCCCCCAGTCATGCCGTCGTCGACCTCAAGCTGCCCGGCGAATCGGGACTGGCTGTCGTTGCGGCGCTCGCCGCGCGCACGCCCGCGCCTGCCATCGTGGTGCTCACCGGCTACGCCAGCATCGCCACCGCCGTCGAGGCGGTCCGCCTGGGCGCACGACACTACCTGGCGAAACCGGCGGATGCCGACGAGATCCTCGCCGCGCTCATGCGCGACCAGCCCGATGCCGCGCTGGAAGTCAGTCCCGAACCGCTATCCGTGGCGCGGCTGGAATGGGAACACATCCAGAAGGTGCTGAACGAACACGACGGCAACATTTCGGCCACCGCGCGCGCATTGAAGATGCACCGCCGGACCCTGCAGCGAAAACTCGACAAGAACCCACCGAAGGCGGGTTGAACGCCAGGGTCCGTCAGCGCGGGCTAGCCGCCGCTGCCCCAGTCGAGCCATCCGGTATACGCCGTCAGCAGCACCAGCAGGCCGAACACGATGCGATACCAGGCGAACACCGTGAAATCGTGGCGGCTGACGAAACGGATCAGGCCGCGCACCGCCAGCAGCGCGCTGATGAACGAAGCCGCGCTGCCCACTGCAAACAGGCCGATGTCGTCCGCGCTGAAAAGATGCCGGTTCTTGAAGACGTCGTAGAACGTCGCGGCGAACATGGTCGGGATCGCGAGGAAGAACGAGAACTCCGTCGCCGTCTTGCGCGACAGGCCGAAAAACAGGCCGCCGATGATGGTCGCCCCCGAACGCGAGGTGCCGGGAATCATCGCCAGTGCCTGCGCAAATCCGACCTTCAACGCATCGCGCCAGGTCATGTCGTCGATCGTTTCCGCGCGGATGACGTGCTTGCGCCGTTCCGCCCACAAAATCAGCACGCCGCCGATGATCAGCGCGGACGCGACGACGATGGGGTTGAACAGATAGTGCTTGATCTGCTTGATGAACAGAAAGCCCAGCACTGCCGCAGGCAGGAAGGCCACGATCAGGTTGATCGCCAGCCGCTGCGAGGCCGGCTCGGTCGTGACGTTGACCAGCGCATGTCCGAGGCGCGCCCGGTATTCCCACACCACCGCCAGGATCGCCGCGAACTGGATCGCGATCTCGAACACCTTGCCCTTGTCGTCGTTGAAGTTGAGCAGCTGTCCGACCAGGATCAGGTGCCCGGTGCTGGACACCGGCAGGAACTCGGTCAGGCCCTCGACGATGCCGAGGATGAACGCGTGCAGAAGGATGGTGGGATCGGTCATGGCAAGGGTCTGGGCATGAAAAAGGCGCGCCGGCCTGGCGCGCCTGCGGATTATACGCGGAGGCCACGACGTCTTTGTGACCCCCAGGCCGTCAGGAAACAGGGGCCGGCTCGGCCGGACAGGTAGTCACCCGGTTCCGGCCCCGCTGCTTGGACTGGTAAAGACAGTCGTCCGCGCAGGCGATCAATGCATCCAGGGTCAACTGCAGCGGCGTGCGCTGGGCGATGCCAAAACTTGCCGTCACGGCGCTCGCGCCCGCCTCATTCGGAACACGCATGCCCGCGATCGCAGTACGCAGCCGCTCCGCCAGCTTTGTCGCCTCATCCCGATCGGTTTCGGGCAGGAACACGATGAACTCCTCGCCCCCCCAGCGGGCCAGCACATCGCCCAGGCGAATGGACTGCCTGAGAATGGCCGCGGTCGCCTTCAGCACTTCGTCGCCGTGCGCGTGGCCATAGGCGTCGTTGACCTGTTTGAACAGATCGATGTCAAGCAGCATGACCGACGTAGGATGCCCGTGGCGAATAGCATGGCTCCACAGTGCGCCGGTCTTGTCGTAAAAGGCGCGCCGGTTGTTCAATCCGGTCAGCGGGTCCATTTGTGCCAGCCGTTCGGCACGCAACCGTTCTTCCTGGCCGACGCGCAGCTGGTAGGCAAGCGCCAAGGCAAGCAGCGTGGCGTCGAGCTGCATGCCGATTTCCACGGCACGGAACGTCCAGCTGTTATGCGGGATGAAGCCCCAGACCGACAAGGTCGTCAGCAGGGCGCCCACCATGGCCGAGAGGGCGGCAATGAGGAAATATTGCGCCGGTTTCTGCCCGGTGCGGACCGAGATGATGCCCAGCAACAGCATGATGCTGCTGAACAGGAACGCGAAGACGAATGCATCCAGCAGCGCATATTTCTGGCTGTCCAGCAGGATGGCCGTCGCCAGCAGAATACCGAAGATGACGCAAAACCCGATGACCGCCTTGCGCACTCGCGGGAAATACACCTGCAGATCGAGAAAACGGATGGCAAACAGCAGGCCGGACACGCCATACAGGAACATCAGGACCGGGTTGGACCATTGCTGCCAAGTGGTCGAATCGGGCCAGAACCAGGCGAAACCATGACCGGTATAGGCAACGTTCATGGCGACGAACATCGCCAGGTAGAGCGCATAGTACAGATAGCGCGAGCTACGGAGACTGGCGAAAAGAATGGCGTTATACGCCATCAGGGCGAGCAGGAAACCATAGACGATGCCATAGCTGAATTCCTGCTGCATTTGCCTGAGCCGCGATGTTTCCGGGCTCAACAGATAGATCGGCGCGACCATGGGGTCGGGCGTCTCCAGGCGGATGTACACGTCGCTGGTCCCCGGCTCGAACGTATGGTCGAACACGAAGTAACGGCTGTCGACCGGGCGTTGCGCGAAGGGCAGCGTATCGCCGGCCCGATACCGTTCGACCGTCCTGCCGCGATACTGGACGTAGACCTCGACCTGGTCGAGCCAGGCGATTTCGATGGACAGTCTTTTCTGCAGCGGCGCGGCGGTCGGGTTGTCCACCGCAAAATGGATCCACGCAGGCTTCGAACCAATGCCGAAATTCAGGACCGGGCTGTTCCCCGGAGAGAATTGTCCCGCCTGGTAGGCCGCAATCGCGGCCGGCAGGGTGAGCCGCCCGTCCTGCTCTTTCAGAAACTCCGTCGACAGACCAATGGCCGACTCATGATCGAGGACGGCTGACAGCGGCTGGGCAGCCACCGGTGCGCTGCCCAGCCAAACCAGCATGGCGACAAGCCGAAAAAGCCATCTGAACAATCTGTTGTACAAGTTCGGCGCCGGTCGTGTACTGGGACGTCAGATCTTGCGGTAGACCTCGGCGCCCTGCTTCACGAACTCGACCGCCTTCACCTCCATGCCCTTCGCCAGCGCGGCGGCTTCGTCGAGGCCTTCCTTCGCCGCGTACTCGCGCACGTCCTGGGTGATCTTCATCGAGCAGAAGTGCGGGCCGCACATCGAGCAGAAGTGCGCGACCTTGGCCGACTCCTTGCGCAGGGTCTCGTCGTGGAAGGACTTCGCCTTGTCGGGGTCGGGGCCGCGATTGAACTGGTCGTCCCAGCTGAATTCGAAGCGCGCTTTCGCACAGGCGTTGCTGGGGACTGGCCGCCGGGG
>DDRS01000006.1:0-3172 GCA_002343685.1 Thiobacillus denitrificans
GGGGTTTCCACACAGCCTCGCCGAATACCAGCCGTAGCGACATCTTCTCCGGCTGGCCGCAACGGGGCGAGGCAGCCCAACAACTCCAGCCAACAAGCACCTGTTCGACCGACGATCAAGCCTTCAATGCATTCCCCACCACTTCTGCCACATCCTTCGCCAACCCCTCGACCGCCGCGATGCGCTCCAGCGCGGCGCGTGCATGCGCCTGCCGGCCGGTGTCGAGCTGCCGCCAGCGGTCGAAGCTGCGCGCGATGCGGGAGGCGACCTGCGGGTTGATGGCGTGCAGGTCGGCGATGACATCGGCGGCGAGCGCGTAGCCTGCGCCGTCGGCGGCGTGGAAGGCGCGCGGGTTGGCGCCGCAGAAGCCGCGGATGAGGGCGTAGACGCGGTTGGGATTCTTGAGATCGAACGCCGGGTGGCGCATGAGTTCGCGCACGGCGGTGGCGCTGGTGATGCGCGCGGTGGCCTGGATGGACAGCCATTTGTCGACGACCAGGGCTTCGTCGTGCCATTGGTCGTAGAAGGCGGCGAGCGCGGGCGCACGTTCGGGCACGTCGAGCTGGGCCAGGGTGGCCAGCGCGGCGGCGACGTCGGTCATGTTGGTGCCGCTTTGAATTTGCGCGACGAGGCGCGGCGCGATGTCCGCTGGTGCGGCGTCGGCCAGATAGGCCAGGCAGGTGTTGCGTAAGCTCCGGCGGCCGGCTTGTGCACCGTCGGGCGCGTAGTCGCCTGTGGGGGCGAGCGTCTGCCAGGCGGCTTCGAACCGGGGGCGCAAGGCCGCGGCAAGCGTGCGGCGCAGGGCAAGCCGCGCGGCGAAGATCGCGTCGGGGTCGATCACGCCGCCGGCGGCGGCGACGGTGTCGGCGAGCACGGTTTCGGACGGCAGCGTCAGCGCCTCGGCAGCCAGCGCGGCATCGCCCGCCAGACCGTCGGCCAGCACGCGCGCGCAGGCGTCGACGAAAGTGGATGGAATCCAGGCGTCGCCCGCACCGCCTTGTGCGATGCCCGCCAGTAGCACGCGCGTGGCGAGGCGCTGGCCGGCTTCCCAGCGGTTGAAGGCGTCGGCGTCATGCGCCATCAGGTGGGCGAGCTCAAAGTCGCTCTGCTCGAAGTCCAGCCGCACCGGCGCGGAAAAATTGCGCAGCAGTGACACGACCGGCGCGGCAGGCACGCGCTCGAAGACGAAGTTTTGCGTGGGCGCGGTGAGCGACAGCACGCGCGTGGTGGATGTCCCGATTTCGCCGGCGAGTTGCAGCGTGGCGTCGCGGCCGTCTGGCAGCACGAGGCCGACGGCGACGGGAATGTGCAGGGTGCCGTCGTCCACGGCCTGGCCGGCATCGAGCAACCGTTTTTCGTAGGCGGTGGGCGCCAGGGTCTGTGTCAGCGTGAGCGTGTAGGTCTGCGTCGTCGCGTCGTAAACGCCGCTCGCTTTGAGCACCGGCGTGCCGGCGCGCGCATACCAGCGGTGGAACTGCGCGAGGTCGACTTGGCTCGCGTCGGCCATCGCCGCGACGAAATCCTCGCAGGTGACGGCCTGGCCGTCGTGGCGTTCGAAATACAACTTCATGCCGCGCAGGAAACCGTCTTCGCCGAGCAGGGTGTGGATCATGCGGATGACTTCCGCGCCCTTGTTGTAGACGGTGGCGGTGTAGAAGTTGTTGATTTCGGCGTAGGAGGCGGGCCGGATCGGGTGCGCCATCGGACCGGCGTCCTCGGGGAACTGGCTGGCGCGTAAGCCACGCACTTCCTGGATGCGGGTGACGGCGCGCGAGTGCACGTCGGCGCCGAATTCCTGATCGCGGAACACGGTGAGGCCTTCCTTCAGCGACAGCTGGAACCAGTCGCGGCAGGTGACGCGGTTGCCGGTCCAGTTGTGGAAGTACTCGTGCGCGACGACGCGGTCGATACCCTGGTAGTCGGCATCGGTGGCGGTGTCGGGCCGGGCCAGCACGTACTTGGTGTTGAAGATGTTGAGGCCCTTGTTTTCCATGGCCCCCATGTTGAAGTCGCCGACCGCCACGATCATGTAGCGGTCGAGGTCGTACTCCAGGCCGAAGCGCGTTTCGTCCCAGCGCATGGCTTTTTTCAGCGCGGCCATCGCGTGGTCGCACTGGTCGAGCTTGCCGGGCTCGACAAAGATTTCAAGCCTGACCGGGCGGCCCGACGCGGTGGTGAACGTGTCTTCCAGCACGTCGAGCCTGGCGGCGACCAGCGCGAACAGGTAGGCCGGCTTGGGGAAGGGGTCCTCCCAGCGCACCCAGTGGCGCGCGGGGTCGTCGCTGCTGCCTGCGGCAACCGGATTGCCGTTGGCGAGCAGCACCGGGAACTGCTCGCGTGAGGCTTCCACGGTGCAGGTGAACACGGCCATCACGTCCGGCCGGTCGGGGTAGAAGGTGATGCGGCGGAATCCCTCGGCCTCGCACTGGGTGAAGTAGCCGTCCCTGGAACGGTACAGGCCGGACAGCTGGGTGTTGTGGTCGGGGTCGATGCGGACGACGGTTTCCAGCACGAAGGTGTCCGGCAGCGGGCCGGCGATGTGCAGGCGCGCGTCGGCGTAGGGGGTGCGCGCCGGGTCGAGCGCGGCGCCGTCGAGCGACACGCTCAGCAGTTCGAGTGCTTCGCCGTCCAGCACCAGCGGGCCGGCCGGCGTAGCGGGATTGCGGCGGCAGGCGAGCCGCGCGCGGACCTCGGCATGGCCCTCGAAAATGCCCACGTGCAGGTCGACCGAGTCGATCAGCCAGGCGGGTGGGGCGTAGTCCTTGAGAAACAGCGTGACGGGGGTGTCGGTACGCATGGCGTCTCCCAGGAATGCGCGGGCTTAAACGCCCTGTTTCAGGCTCGCTTCGATGAACACGTCCAGATCGCCGTCGAGCACTTTCTGCGTGGCGGAGACTTCGACGTTGGTGCGCAGATCCTTGATGCGCGAGTTGTCGAGCACGTAGCTGCGGATCTGGTGGCCCCAGCCGACGTCGGACTTGCCGGCTTCGAGTTTGTCCTGCTCGGCCTGGCGCTTGCGCAGTTCGGCTTCGTAGAGCTTGGACTTCAGCATCGACATCGCCTCGGCGCGGTTCTTGTGCTGTGAGCGGTCGTTCTGGCACTGCACCACGATGTTGGTGGGCAGGTGGGTGATGCGCACCGCGGAGTCGGTCTTGTTGATGTGCTGGCCGCC
>DDRS01000006.1:3292-29953 GCA_002343685.1 Thiobacillus denitrificans
GATGTGCTGGCCGCCGGCGCCGGATGCGCGGTAGGTGTCGATGCGCAGGTCGGCGGGGTTGATGTCGACCTCGATCGAATCGTCGACCTCCGGGTAGACGAACACGCTGGCGAACGAGGTGTGGCGGCCGCCGGACGAATCGAACGGCGATTTGCGCACCAGACGGTGAACGCCGGTTTCGGTGCGCAGGGTGCCGTAGGCGTATTCGCCTTCGATCTTGATGCTGGCGGACTTGATGCCGGCGACGTCGCCTTCGGATTCTTCCAGTAGCTCGGCCTTGAAGCCCTTGCGTTCGGCGTATTTCAGGTATTGCCGCAGCAGCATCGACGCCCAGTCGCAGGCTTCGGTGCCGCCGGCGCCGGCCTGGATGTCGACGAAGCAGTTGCTGGGGTCGGCCGGGTTGTTGAACATGCGGCGGAATTCCAGCGTGGAGACGTCTTTCTCGATGCCGGCGATGTCGGACTGCACGGCGGCGAGCGTGTCATCGTCGTTTTCCTCGCGTGCCATCTCGAACAGCTCGGCGGCATCCTTCAGGCCCGCCGCCACGCGTTCGAGCACCTGCACCACGTCTTCCAGCGACTTGCGTTCGCGGCCGAGTTCCTGGGCGCGGGCGGCGTCGTTCCAGAAGTCCGGCGCCTCCGACAGGCGGATGACTTCTTCTAGACGATCTTTCTTGTGATCGTAGTCAAAGAAACCCCCTGAGTTGGGTGGTGCGCTCGCCCAGGTCGGCGAGTTTGGCTTCGATCTGATTGAGGCTTTCAGCTTCCATGATTGTGCTCGGGATTATGCGGAAAAGCCGCGCATTATAGCCCACGCGATCACCAGTCCCAGACCGATCGCGCCCATGCCCGCCACCGCGTGGCGTGCCATCTGCCAGCCGCCGATGACCAGGGTGAGCAGCGACTTGAAGGCCAGGTTGGCCAGCGTGGCGAGCGTGACGACGTTGACCACGACTGCAACTGGCAGCTTGTCCAGGTCATACAGGCGCAAGCTGGACAGCGTGATGGCGTCCACGTCGGTCAGCCCCGATACCAGCGCTACCGCATACAGTCCGCGCGTCCCCAGCCAGTCCGACAGCCAGGCCGCCGCCAGCAGGACGATCGCATACATCAGGCCGAAGCCTAGCGCCGTGCGCAATTCGGTGGGGTTGGCCATCGCCAGCGCCGGCATTTCGCCCTGCGGCCGCAGCAGCCGCACCCCGTAGATTGCGCCGAGGCCGCCGATGGCCAGGCCGCCGACCAATACCGGCAGGAGTTGCGGCAGCACGCCGGGCGCCAGCACCGCGGCCAGCACGCCCAGCCGCACCTCGACCACCAGGTTGGCGAGCACGATGACGATCACGGCGATCGGCATCATGTCCCGGTTGGTGCGGGCGTGGCGGCTGAAGGCCAGGGTCGTCGCGGTGGACGATACCAGCCCACCCAGCAGGCCCAGCATCACCGCGCCCCGTTCCTGGCCGACCAGACGCAGCGCGGCATAGCCCGCCAGGCCCACGCCGGCGATCAGCACCACCATCCACCAGATCTGATAGGGGTTGAGCGCGCCGTAGGGACCGTAATTCCGGTTCGGCACCAGCGGCAGGATGATCAGTGCCAGCACAGCGAACTGCAGGACCGACAGCAGGTCGTGGCGGCTCATGCGCTGGCTCCAGCCACGCAGTTCGGGCTTGAAATACAACAGCATGGTCGCAACGATGCCCAGCATGACCGCCAGCTGGATTTCGTCTTGCCACACCATCACGCCGAGGCCGTAGCACAGCATCAACGCCGCCACCGTCGTCGTGCCGGGATCGTTTTCCTGCTGCGCCGTGTGCAGATAGGCCGCGATCATCATCGCACCGACCAGGAGCAGGCCCACCGCGATCAGCCACAACTCGCCCAGGGCCGTCGCCAGGTGCGCCGCCAGCACGCCGAGCAGCGCCGTCAGGGCAAAGGTGCGCAGGCCTGCCTTCGCCGCCGGATTGCGTTCGCGCTCCAGGCCCATCAGGAGGCCGATCGCCAGTGCCACGACGTAGCGCGGCAACGAGGCCAGTTCGGGGGGCAACCAGTTGATCAGTTCTTTCATCGTTGTGCGTTCAAAGGGATGCGTGGAGTATCGTAACGTCGGTTGGACATGGTTTTGCCAAGCCTCCCGGCTTTGCAAAACCAATCGATACGGCTATAGCAGAGAGGCAGCCGCAGCGATGGCACAGCCCTGCCTGCGCGTATTTTTGCATGCCCGGCAACCCGTCGCGTGAAACCGGTTTGTTTTGGGGATTTACAGGTTTAGAATAAATATTAAGATATTCATATATTTTATTGAACGGAGAGAAACGCTCATGCTGCTTCGTCTACTTGCATTGATCCTGCTTGGCGGATTGGGCTGCTCACAGGCCCAGGCGGATCTGAACGGCGCCAAGCTGTATGCGCGCAACTGCGCCGCCTGTCATGGCGAAAAGGGCACGGGCGGCATCGGTGTTCCCCTGGCGCTGCCTTCGTTCCAGGCCAGCATCAGCGACGACTATCTGCGCAAGACCATCCACCTGGGCCGTCCGGGCCGGGTCATGCCGACCTTTTCCAGCCTGAAGGAAGACGAAATCGACGCCATTGTCGGCTACGTGCGCTCCTGGAACAGCGGACCGGCCGTCACCTATTCGGACAAACCGGTGCAGGGCAATCCGACGCATGGCAAGCAGCTGTTCAGGAAATACTGCGTCGCCTGCCACGGCGTCAATGGTGAAGGTGCAAAAGGCACGGGGGTGACGTTCTCGCGTCCGCGCGACCTGCCGATCATGGCCCCCGCGCTGCACAATCCCGGTTTCCTGGCCGCGGCGCCCGACGCCATGATCAAGGCCACGCTGATGAAAGGGCGCGAAGGCACGCCGATGGTGTCCTTCCTCAAGCAGGGGCTCAAGGAAAAGGACATCGACGACATCGTCAGCTACGTGCGCAGCTTCGAGAAGCAGCCGCTTGCGGGCTCGGCGCAGGTATTGCAGGCGGAGAAGCCGGTGATCGTTCGCGACTCGCCCTACGACCTGAAAACCACCGTGGAAAACGTCAAGACGGCGGTGACCACCCACAACTTCTTCTATGGACGGGTGCAGACGCTGGAATATGGCCTGACCAAGCCGGAAACCGAAAACCCGAAACAGGTCATCGTCTATTTCTGCAACATCAGCCTGCTCAACCAGGCCCTGGCCATCGATCCGCGCGTGGGCATGTTCCTGCCTTGCCGCATCACCATCCTGGAAAAACCCGATGGCAAGGTCCAGGTGATGTCGGTCAACCCCAAGGTGCTGAGCCGGCTGTTCAACAATTCCGAGCTGAATGAATTGTGCGAGCAGATGAAGCAGAACTACACCGCCATCATGGAGGAGTCGACGCTATGAAGAAGCTGATCCAGAAAATGGGTGTCGCCGTCCTGGCGCTGTTTGCCCTCGGTTCGCCCGCCCTGGCGGAAGACCTGATCATGGCGCGCGTGAACGCGCCCTTTCCCGAGGCGATGACGCTGCTGCAAAGCGCCATTTCGTCCCGCGGCTATACGATCACCCGCCTGCAGCAGGTGAACGAGAACCTGGCCCGGCGCGAATTCAAGAGCGACATGTACCGCGTGGTGTATTTCGGCAAGCTGGATGAAGTGCGGCAGGTGACGGCCGCCCATCCCGAACTGATTCCCTTCCTGCCGCTGAACATCACGATTTTTGCGGAAGGCGAGCAGGCCATCCTGGTGGCGAGCCATCCGCAGGCGCTGCAGCAGTTTTTCCCGGACCCGGCGCTGAAGCCCGTGCTGGAACGCTGGGAAAAGGACATGGACGAGATCATGGACGAATTGCGCGAGGGCGCCAACTCGTAAACGCAGCGTCCGCGCGTCCCGCGCTTGCCGCCCGGCAGCGGCGGACGGAAATCAATGGACTATGATGAATTCACACGGTCTGCAGTCCGTGAAGAGGGCTGGCGGCCGCGAAGCGCCCGGCTTTCCCGGACGCACGCATGTGAGAGAGGTACATCATGTACACGTCCATTCTCGTGGCGATCGATGGCAGCCAGACCTCCGAACTGGCGCTGAACGAGGCCATTCAATTTGCCAGGGCGGCGGGATCGCACCTGCGCATTGTCAATGTGGTGGATGAAGTCAACCTCAACTGGTCTGAATTCCCGAACACGGCGGAACTCTGGAACGTGCTGACCGCCAGCGGGCGAGCGCTGCTCGGCAAGGCGGCATCCACGGCAGCCGCGGCCGGCGTCGAAGCCGATACCCGGCTGATCGAACTGGACCGGCTAGGCGACCGCATTCCCGATGCCCTGGCGCGCGAAGCCGACGCCTGGCCGGCCGATCTGATCGTGGTCGGGACGCATGGCCGGCGCGGTTTGAGTCACCTGTTCCTGGGGAGCGTCGCCGAGGGGATCGTGCGCGTGGCGAGCAAGCCGGTCCTGCTTGTCCGCAGCAAGTAGCCGTGTTTTTCTCCCGTCTGCGATAAGGAGAGCAAGATGAACGCAAGGCTGAATGACGTGCTTGTACACATCAACGAAACGCTCGACGACGAGGCGTTGTACCGTCTCGAGGAGGGAATCCGCCATGATGCGGGCGTGATCTCGGTGGGACATCGCCCGGAAAAAACGCACATGATTATGGTGGTTTACGATACGGACGCCACGCGGGCGTCCAGCCTGCTCCATCGTTTCCAGGAGCGAGGGCTGCACGCCCAGGTTGTCGGGCTGTGACGCTCGCCTACTAGCCCATCAGACAACTACCCGCGCCGGAACCCGCGCAAGCGCGGGCGACGTCATGCGGCCATATCGGTCCCGTTCAGGCCGCTTTCTGCTTGTATTCCACCCATTTGGCCACCTGCTCGTCCCAGTCGTCGGAGCGGAAATAGGGGTTGGAGCGCGGCTCCTTGATCATGTTGGGATCGACCGGGATGTCCATGCCCTCGAGGAAATTGGCGAGCCCGATCCGCTCGATCATTTCGCCGGTGCGCTCGTGGTCCAGTGCGTTTTCAGCAAAGAAGTCGAGGATATTGCGGGCCAGCTCGTTCAGCTTCTCGAAGTCCTCGTCGGATTCGAGCTTCATGAACGGGATGATCACGCTGCCCATGGTGGCGCCGATCTTCAGCACGCCCTTGCCACCCACCAGAATGGTCACGCCCTTGTCGTTACCGGGCAGCAGGCCGCCGGGGATGACGTTCAGGCAGTGCATGCAACGCACGCAGTTCTTGTTGTCGATGCACAGGGTATTGCCGTCGCCCAGGCTGGCAGCGGACACATTCTCGCTGGACTTGAACTTGTCGGAAGCAACCAGGGTGATGGCCTTGGTCGGACACTTGCTGATCACGTCGTTGACGAGATCGTTCATGCCATGGGCCTTGTAATAGGCCTGAACCTGCTCTTCGTTCACGCGGATGTTGTCGCGCCAGGTGCCGATGGTGGCCATGTCGGAACGCTGGATGGCGTTCACGCAGTCGTTCGGGCAGCCGGAGAACTTGAACTTGAACTTGTAGGGCAGGGACGGACGGTGCATATCGTCCAGGTTGTTGTTGATGACGGTGCGCAGCGCGCGGGCCTCGTCGAAGCAGGACATCTCGCAGCGCGCCGAGCCGACGCAGGACATCGAGGTGCGCAGCGCAGGGCCGGCGCCGCCGAGGTCGAAACCGATCTCGTTGAGGCCGTTGAACACCGCCTGCACGTTATCGCTGCTGACGCCCTGGAACATGATGTCGCCGGACTGGCCGTGGAACGCGATCAGTCCCGAGCCGCCATTATCGACCCAGACGTCGCACAGCTTGCGCAACAGGTCGGAGGTGTAATGCATGCCGGCGGGCGGCTGCACGCGCAGGGTATGGAATTCGGCGGCCTCGGGGAAGAGCGGCTTGCCGGTTTCATCCTTCAGTTCGGTGAAGCGCGGAATGATGCCGCCGCCGTAGCCGAACACGCCGACCGTGCCGCCTTTCCAGTAACCCTTGCGGGTTTCGTACGAGGTTTCCAACTGGCCGATCAGGTCGACCATCATGTCGTTGTCCTTGGCCAGGCGCTTGAGGCCAGTCACGAAGCTCGGCCACGGCCCGCTTTCGAGCTGGTCGAGCATGGGGGTGTCATGGAGGGGGCGAGTAGACATGGCAGTCTCCAGGGAATAAGGAAGACCTTCTCCAGTCTAGACAATACTTGACTGATTTTATCGGGATTACCCAAATGGGTAGGTTTTGATGTAACGTATTGTTTTTGTTGCAAATATATCTGTCGTGCCGATACCGTTCTCCCTGTCGGGCGCTTCGACCGTGCTGGATACGAGGGCCTTTGCGGCCGCGGATCAGGCGCCGGCAGCCTGTTTCATGTGAGGACCGCCTGGGTATGGGGGCGCAGAAATGCTCGGAGGCCAGCGAGGCTGAAACCAGGCCACCTTGCCGCCGAGCAAGCCTGCTTGATGCGCGTTGCATGACGTGCACATGCCGGCTGGACCGACAGCCGTACCCTGTTGTTAAATTAAATAAGGCCGCCAATCGGGGTAGACATGACGTGAAGAGGCAGGGTCGCGCGACGGGGCCATGACCGTCAATTCTCGATGAGATGGCCTATGCTGTGCTGTAATCGAAGCGTGTGCTGGCCTTGCCGGCCGCATCGAAACGAAAATCAAGATAAAAAATTAAAAAGGGGGAACTGACCGAACCGTAAGGTTGAGGGAATGTATCGTGGCAACTGTCCTGATCATTGAAGACAATCCCCACAACATGAAGCTGGCGAGCTTTCTGTTGGAAAACGCCGGATACACGGTATTGCAGGCGAGCGACGCGCAAGCCGGAATCGCGCTGGCGCGGATGCATCGGCCTGACATCATCCTGATGGATATTCAGCTGCCCGGGATGGACGGACTCGCTGCCACCCAAGTGATCAAGGCCGATGCCGGCTTGCGGCACAGCAAGGTTTTTGCGCTCACGGCCTTTGCCATGAAAGGCGACGAGGACAAGATCCGGGCGGCGGGCTGCGACGGCTATATCGCCAAACCCTTCAATTACCGAACGTTTCTCGAAACGATAGCAGCCGCACTGCCTGCCGGCGCGACCGTAGACCTGCAAGGGGAATAGTCACACATGGACGCCGCCGTCATACAAAAAACCATCCTGATCGTCGATGACGACGCCAAGAACCGGGCCCATCTCTCGCTGCTGCTGAAATCCGAAGGCTATCTCACGTTCGAGGTGCAGAGCGGCGAAGCCGCCCTCCAGTGGGCGGCGACGGAGAAGCCGGATCTCATCCTGCTCGATGCCATGATGCCGGGCAAGGACGGCTTCCAGGTCGCGGCGGAACTCAAGGCCGCCGATGCCACCCGGGCCATCCCCATCATCATGGTGACTTCCCTGTCGGGACGCGAATCGAGGTTGGCCGCCCTGCAGAGCGGCGTCGAGGAGTTCCTTACCAAGCCGGTGGACCGCGCGGAATTGTGGGTGCGCGTCCGCAACCTCCTGCGGCTCAAGGAATACAGCGATTTTCTCGCCAACTACAACCACACGCTGGAAGTGCAGGTGAGGGAACGTACCGAGCAACTCGCCGAAAGCCAGTTCGACACGCTCTACACCATTTTGCGCGCGGCGGAATTCCGCGACGAGGAGACCGGTGCGCATATCCGCCGCATCAGCCACTACTGCAAGCACCTGGCCGGACAACTGGGGATGCCGCAGGACTTCGTCGAGACGATCTATCATGCGAGCCCGCTGCACGACATCGGGAAAATCGGCGTGCCGGACATGGTCCTGCTCAAGCCCGGCCGCCTCGATCCGGTGGAGTGGGAGAGCATGAAGGCCCATGCCGAACTCGGCGCCAGGATCCTGGGCGGCGGGAAGACCACCTCGCCCTACACCCGGATGGGGGCGGCCATTGCCCAGAATCACCATGAGAAATGGGATGGCAGCGGCTATCCGGGTCGGCTCGCGGGGGACGCCATCCCGCTGGAAGCGCGGATCATGGCGATCTGCGACGTGTACGATGCGCTGCGCAGCGTCCGTCCCTACAAGGCCGCGTTTACCCACGATCAGGCCTTCAGCCTGATCGTCAAAGGCGACGAGCGGACCCACCCCAGCCATTTCGATCCCGCCGTGCTGGCTGCGTTTATCCGCTGTGCCGACATCTTCAACGACATCTATCAATCGCACACCGACTGAGCGATGGCGTGCGCACCCACCTCACCGATCACCCCGACACGGACCTCGCCATGACAGAATCGACAGACTCCGGAAACGCCCGGGAGCGGGCCCTGTGGTACGGCCATGCGATGGAACAGCTGGTCGAGGTGGTGCAACGCCTATCGATGGCGCGCGACCTGGCCACGGTGATGGACATCGTCAAGCATGCGGCGCGTGCGCTCACCGGCGCCGACGGCGCAACCTTCGTGCTGCGCGACGGCGACAAATGCTTCTATGCCGACGAGGATGCGATCAGCCCCCTGTGGAAAGGGCAGCGTTTTCCCATGGATGTCTGCATCAGCGGCTGGGCCATGCTGAACCGGCAGCCTGCCGTGATCGAGGACATCTACGCCGATTCGCGCATTCCCGCCGATGCCTATCGCCCCACTTTCGTCAAAAGCCTGGCGATGGTGCCGATCCGCACCCTGGATCCGGTGGGCGCCATCGGCAACTACTGGGCAGAGCGGCATCAGCCGAGCCCCGAACAGGTGAAGGTGCTGCAGGCGCTCGCGGACACGACGGCGGTCGCGCTGGAGAACGTCCAGGTCTACGCGGAACTCGAGAAGCGCGTGCGGGAACGCACCCTGGAGCTGGAAACCATCCTCGACAACATCCAGGTGGGCGTGGTGTTTTCCACCCACAACCGCATCGTGCGCGCCAATCCCAAGACGGCCGACCTGTTCGGTACGGTTTCGCCCGACGCGCTGGCGGGTACGCCGATCGGCTCGCTGCTGCAGCCGGCAGGAAGCGGGACCCTATGGGGCGGCACCGGGCAGGAACGTGCGCCAAGCGAGATCTTCGACACCGAAATCCAGCTGAAGCGCCAGGCCGTTCCGTTCTGGGCGCACGTCGTTCACAAGCCGCTGGATCCCGAGCTTTATCCGGACGGCGCGATCTGGATGATCGACGACATCAGCGCCGCCAAGGAAAAGGAAAGCCTGCTCATCCAGATGCGCCAGGCCGCCGAGGAGTCGACCCGCTTCAAAAGCGAATTCCTGGCCAGCATGAGCCACGAACTGCGCACGCCGCTCAACGCGATCATCGGCTTCTCGGAAGTGTTGCGCGACGGCCTGGTCGGCGAACTGAACGACAAGCAGCACGAGTATCTGTGCGACATCTTCGACAGCGGCCAGCATCTGCTCGCACTCATCAACGACGTGCTCGATCTGTCCAAGGTCGAGGCGGGCAAGATGCACCTGGAACTAGAGAAGACCGATCCCATTCCCCTGTTGGGCGGCAGCCTCTCCATCGTCAAGGAGAAATCGCTGGCGCACCGGATCGGCTTGAAGCTGGACGTGCCCGAGGAGATGGCGCCGTGCTGGCTGGATCCGCGCAAGCTCAAGCAGATCGTCTACAACCTGCTGTCCAATGCGGTCAAGTTCACGCCGGAAGGCGGCGCGGTCACGCTGCATGCCGGCGTGGTGACGCGCGAGGCGGCATTGCAGCGGGCGGGCGACCTGCCCGAGGTGCGTACCCCGCTTCCCGAAAACATCGATGCCTTCCTGCAGATCGACGTGTCCGACAGCGGCATCGGCATCGAGGCGGACGACATGGCGCGGCTGTTTCAGCCTTTCGTCCAGATCGACAGCTCGCTGTCCCGCCGTTTCGAAGGAACGGGCCTGGGGCTGGCGCTGGTGCGCAAGCTGGCGGAGCTGCATGGCGGCGGCGTGCGGGTGGCCAGCCTGCCCGGCCGCGGCAGCCGCTTCACGGTATGGCTGCCTTACCGCGACACGCCCGGCGAAGCGGACAGGCAGGCCATCCTGGTCCGGCCCGATGCCACGCCGGTGGTGACGGAAGCACCGCGGGTGCTGGTGGTGGAGGACAACAACCAGGCGGCCGATCTCATCCGCATGCAACTGGAGGCCAACGGTTGCGAGGTCATGCGCGCGGCTTCGGCCCAGATCGCGCTCTCCATGCTGAACAAGCCGCCATGGCCCGACCTGATCAGCCTCGATATCCTGCTGCCCGACATGGATGGCTGGGAGCTCCTTGCCCGGATCAAGCAGGACCCCCAGTTCGCGCAGACCCCCGTCGTCATCATGTCGATCGTCGCCGACTGCAGCAAGGGCTTCTCGCTGGGGGCCGCCGAGGTGCTGCAAAAACCCGTGTTGAAGGATGGCCTCGATGCCGCGCTGGAGCGGCTCGGGCTCGGGCGCCCCGACGAAGCCGGCGAGCCGCGGACCATCCTGGTCGTAGACGACGATCCGCATGCAGTCGAACTCGCCATGGCCTACCTGAGATCCTTTCCCTTCAAGGTGCTGCAGGCGTCTGGCGGGGCCGAAGGCATTTCGATGGCGAAAACCCATTTGCCCAGCCTGATCATCCTGGACCTGATGATGCCGGAGGTGAGCGGCTTCGAAGTAGTGGAGGCGCTCGCCGCGCATCCCGAAACGGCCAAGATCCCCATCCTCATCCTCACCGCCAAGCTGCTGACGGAGGAGGACCGGCACGCGCTGAACGGCCGCGTCACCCAGATCATGGAAAAGTCGGATTTCAACCAGCGCCGCTTCATGAGCGAAGTGTGGCGGGCGCTGGGCCGCAGGCAGTTTGTCCCGCTGCAGTAGGCATCAGGGGAGTGCATGATTTGAGATTGTTGGCTGTCTCTCGTTCGGCCGAGGCTGCCCGTCCTGACACCCCCGCATCACGTCAACTTCATTGCCAATAGCAGTCAGTGAAGCTAGCCCAGATAATGGAAGCCTGATCGAGCAGGTGGGGGACGTGGGTTGACCCCACGAGGTTCGTTCCTCGTAGTTGAGGGGAGAGATCAGGAGCATAATCCGGAAGCCACCGTCCCCTTTTGCATAACGTAATAAAGAGACGGGCTGACAAAAATCTATATAAGAAACAATATGATAGTCTGAGAAAATACCTGTCTCTTTATTAAAAAACGTCCGGACCCATGGGTCTCTTGATTAACTGTTAGGTGCCATTGTGTGCGCGTTCTTGAAATCTGTTGACTGGCTTGAGCTCATTCAGACGATCGCTGCGTGCTTAACGGTTGTAGCGGCCTTTTTGGCGATCAACACATGGAAGCATCAATCAAAGGCGCAAAAGCAAACTGATTTCTTAGATATCCTCACAGACACGGTCCATGAGTACATTGAGGCCCTATCCAGGCCACAGGAGTATTTGAAGTTCCTTCGAATCGGTTTTGAAAGCTATCGCGGTTTACATGGCTCCGAAGACGATAGTTTGAAAGGTGGCGTAATCTCGTATATTGAAAAGAATGGAGAGCATGACGCTAAACGGATGTGGAAATACCTTGAGCCCAGCGGAAGACTAGCCTCAAAAGTAAATGCACTGGTCGCTAGAGGGCAGGTCTACGGCTTCGCTGAGTACGATCAATGTCGGCGCTCCGTCGAAATGCTTCTTTGGCAGCACCAGCGATTACAAGTTGTTGCGTCAATGATTGGAAGCACCAGCCTAAACTGGGCAAATCCAATGGTGCAGCAGTCGATTGAAAATATGCTTACCGTACAACCTGAGAATGTTGTCCAGCTTCTGAAAGAGCACGACGTAGATTTTATCGAGTTCGTAAACACGAACTACAAGCGTATCTATGCCGGCACCTAACATCTCAGTCAACACGGACCGCTGCAAGCGTCGCTTCGCGCCGCCTGCAGCGGCCGGTTACTTCAACCGTTGGGTGTCATCATTCTCGCTGCTCATCTTGCCGTTGCTGCTCGCTATAAACAAAGGAGTGCTTAAGTGAAATACAAAGGTAGCTGTCACTGCGGCCAAGTGGCTTTCGAGGCCGAGGGCGAACTTACGCAGGTTACGGAGTGCAACTGCTCAATCTGTTCAAAGAAGGGCGCGCTTCAGTGGGGGGTTTCACCCGCAAGTTTTCGCTTGCTCACATCTGCGGAAAGCATGGCTACCTACACATTCGGTGAGCAAACCATTAAACATCGCTTCTGCCCAAAGTGTGGCGTTCACACGTTTGCCGAAGGAGTTCTTCTGGGTAGGTCAATGGTTGTGGTCAACGCCCGTTGTCTTGATGGCATCGAGTTGTCGTCGCTTCCCGTGAAGCACTTCGACGGCCGCTCGCTGTAGCTCATCATGACGTCCAACCCTACGCCAAGCGGGACGCGCCTACGGTGCGCCCCTTAGCTCCACGTTGAACATTTGCTTCCCCGCCCAGACAGACAAAGCCAAGAAATAGTGTGACTTCCGCTCCGGCCGAGCAGGCGACGATGGGGTTCATCGCCATGATGGTCAGCGTTTCATCACGGGTAATCCCTATCGGCAACGCGGCGGATGAATCCGGTAATCCCATCAGTTACCGCCGGATTTCACCAAGGGCTACTGGACGTAATGGGCAAAGAAAAAGGCCATAATTCTTGAAGAATTATGGCCTTCTTTTGGACCACCAGGGATCGAATTCTGGTGGAGCCGGCGGGAATCGAACCCGCGTCCGCAAGCCCTCTACAGGCAGTTCTACATACTTAGTCCGGTGTTTTTAAGCTTTAAGCTCCATCACGCCCGCCGAACAGGCTGGATCTCGCCGAGTCGCCTTGGATTTTGCACCTGCCCAAGCGACCCGGACAAGCACGATTTCATGTGAATTAACTCACAGCCGGGTTGCCCCGACCTAGCCCATGAACAGGCTAGTGTGAGTCCTGGACCTTAAGCGGCCAGGGCGTAGTTTTCGTCGTTTGCGACTAAAGTTTTTCAGTTGGATTTACGAGGTGCTCTGACCCTCGGTATGCCCTACGCTGCTTTGCGACCCACGTCGAAGCCAGGTCGGCCCCATGTGTGTTGCTGCAACAAGTGTACCGCATAGAGGGCGGGGTGGCGGGAAAGTTCCGGGGCGGGGGATAAATCGTGACAGGTCACAACTCCCGTTTGGGCTGAGCCCTTCGACAAGCTCAGGGCGAACGGTTCACGATCCGCCCGAACGGGCGGCCTTACAGGAAAGGCAAGGGGTTGTGCGTGACCGCGACCGCGACGATGTAGCCGAGCACGAGCAGGGCGGCGATCCCGGCGGCGATGCGCGTGCGCTTGGTCCGGCCGCGCTTGAGGGCGACGGTGCCGAGCACGATGTACAGGATCAGGGCGAGCAGCTTGGCGGTGAGCCAGCCGTCCACCAGCGGATATTGACCCAGCATGATGGCGAGGCCGAAGCCGCTGATCAGCAGCAGGGTGTCGTTGACGTGCGGGACGATGCGTACCCAGCGCGCCTGCAGCCGGGGGGAGTCGGCCATCATCCAGATGCCGCGCAGGACGAACAGCGTCAGCGTGATGGCGATGGTGGTGAGGTGGATATGCTTGAGGAGGGTGTAGTCCATGGTTCAGGGCGCCAGGTAGCCGAGGGTGTCGAGCGGGCGATGGATTTCCGCGTGGGCGCCCCAGGTGTGCGGCTGGTCGGCGGCATCGAGATAGCCCCAGGCGGCGACCAGCGCCGGCATGGCGGCGGCGGTGGCGGCCTGGATGTCGCGCTCGGCGTCGCCCAGGTACAGGCATTGCGCCGGCAAGGCATTGCAGAGTTCGGCGGCGGCGAGCATGGGGGCGGGGTGCGGCTTGGGCTGTGGGCAGGTGTCGCCGGAGACGATGCAGGTGGCGCGCTCGGCCAGGTCGAGGATGGACATCAGCGGCTCGGTGAAGCGCGCCGGCTTGTTGGTGACCACGCCCCAGGCGAGGCCGCGCTGTTCCAGCGCATCGAGCAATTCGAGAATGCCGGGGAAGGGCCGCGAGTGGCGGCAGATGTTGTCGGCGTACAGCTGCAGGAATTCCTCGCGCATGGACGCAAAGTGCGGGTCGTCGGGATGCAGGTCGAAGCCGAGGCCGAGCAGGCCGCGCGCGCCGTGCGAGGCCTGCGGGCGGATGACCTCGTCGGCCAGCGGCGGCAGGCCGTGGTTCGCGCGCTGCAGGTTGAGTGCGTGGCCGAGGTCAGGTGCGGTGTCGACCAGGGTGCCGTCGAGGTCGAACAGGACGGCACGGATGTTCTCGAGCTTCACGGCCTTATTCCCCTCGCTGTGTCGCCATCAGGTAGTTGACGTCGGTATCGGCTTCCAGCCTGTAGATCTTGGTCAGCGGGTTGTAGGTCATGCCGATCAGTTCCTGGGTGTCGAGCCCGGCTTCGCGCGTCATGCGGGCGAGCTCGGCGGGCTGGATGAACTTGGCGTAGTCGTGGGTGCCGCGCGGCAGCAGCTTGAGGACGTATTCGGCGCCGACGATGGCGAAGAGGTAGCTCTTGGCGTTGCGGTTCAGTGTGGAGAAGAACACCCAGCCGCCCGGTTTCACCAGCCTGGCGCAGGCGGCGACGATCGACGCCGGGTCGGGTACGTGCTCGAGCATTTCCATGCAGGTGACGACGTCGAACTCGCCGGTGTGCTGCGCGGCGTAGTCTTCGGCGGAGACCAGCTGGTAGTCGACGCTGTGGCCCGATTCGTAGAGGTGCAGTTTGGCGACCTTGAGTGCCTTCTCGGAGAGGTCGATGCCGCTCACCGTGGCGCCGGCGGCGGCCATGGCTTCGGCCAGGATACCGCCGCCGCAGCCGACGTCGAGCACGGTCTTGCCGGCCAGCGATGCCTGCTTGTCGATCCATTTCAGGCGCAGCGGATTGATTTCGTGCAGCGGCTTGAATTCGGAGTTCGGGTCCCACCAGCGGTGGGCGAGTTCGGAGAACTTGGCGATTTCGGCAGCGTCGACGTTGCTCATGGCTATCCTTGTGGGGCGAGTTTGGTGCGCCAGTAGGTGGCGCGGGCGGTCAGGTCGTCGATATCGAGATCGACCAGACGGCGGTCATTCAGTTTCAGCTTGCCGTCGACCCAGACATGGGTGACGTGCTCGCGACCTGCAACGTAAACCAGGTGCGAGACGGGGTCAAACACCGGCTGGCCGGACAGGGCGTGCAAGTCGACCGCGACCAGGTCGGCGCGCTTGCCGGGGACGATGCTGCCGATCTGGCTGTCGAGGTTGAGCGCGCGGGCAGCGTCCAGCGTGGCGGCACGCAACGCGGCGGCGGCAGGCAAGATGGCGGGGTCGCCGCTGGCACCCTTGGCCAACAGGGCGGCTAGGCGCATTTCGCCGAACAGGTCGAGGCGATTGTTGCTGGCGGCGCCGTCGGTGCCGAAGCCGAGGTTGATGCCGGCTCGGATGAATCGGTCCACCGGTGCGATGCCGGAGGCCAGCTTCAGGTTCGAGGTCGGGCAGTGGGCCAGGTGGCAGCCGTGCTGCGCCAGCAGCCCGATTTCGGCCTCGTTCACGTGCACGGCGTGGACGCCGATGAAGTTCGGGCCCAGCAGGCCCAGCCGGGCCAGCCGCTCCAGCGGCCGCACGCCGTATTGCTTGAGGCTGTCCCGGATTTCGTCGTCGGTTTCGTGGATATGGGTGTGGATGGGTAGGCCGAGCTGCTCGGCCAGGGTGTTGATACGGCCGAAGGTGGCGTCCGAGATGGTGTAGGGCGCGTGCGGCGCGAAGGCGAAGGCGAGCAGCGGTTCGTCCTTCAGTTCGTCGCGCAGGGCCAGCCCCTTGGCCAGGTAGTCGTCGGCGTCCGAGGCGTAGGTGCTGGGAAACTCCAGCACGATCATGCCCAGGGTGGCGCGCATGCCGGCCTGCAGGAAGGCTTCGCCTGCGGCCTTGGGGAAGAAATACATGTCGTTGCAGGTGGTGATGCCGCCCGCCAGCATTTCGGCGGCGGCGAGCAGGGTGCCGTCGCGCACGAAGGCCTCGGACACGTGCTTCTTCTCGGCCGGCCAGATGCGGTCGTTGAGCCAGGCCATCAGCGGCAGGTCGTCTGCGTAGCCGCGAAACAGCGACATCGCGGCGTGGCCGTGCAGATTGACCAAACCCGGGATCAGCGCCCGGCCTGGCAGGGGGAGCGTCTGCACGGCGTCGTAGCGGGCCTGCGCGGCATCGGCCGGCAGCACGTCGAGGATGCGGCCATTCTCCACGACGACGGCATGGTCGGCTAGCGGCCCCTCCGATTCGACGGGTACCACCCATTGCGGCAGGAGAAGAAGGTCGGCGGGGGCTTTCATGGTGGCCTGCATTCTCACTGTTTGGCCGTGGTTTGGCAAAGGCGGCCGAGCCTCCCGGCCATGCTAAAATCGCGTGCTTTAAAGCCTGAATAAATAAAAAACCGGTTATGGAACAGTTTGCCAAGGAAACCCTCCCGGTCAGCCTCGAAGAGGAGATGAGGCGGTCGTATCTCGATTACGCCATGAGCGTGATCGTCGGACGCGCGCTGCCGGACGTGCGCGACGGCCTGAAGCCTGTGCATCGTCGCGTGCTGTTCGCGATGAACGAGCTGGGCAACGACTGGAACAAGGCATACAAGAAGTCGGCCCGCGTGGTCGGCGACGTCATCGGTAAGTACCACCCGCACGGCGATACGGCGGTCTACGACACCATGGTGCGGATGGCGCAGGACTTCTCGCTGCGCTACCCGCTGATCGACGGCCAGGGCAACTTCGGCTCGGTCGACGGCGACAACGCGGCGGCGATGCGTTACACCGAAGTGCGCATGGCGAAAATCGCGCACGAGCTGCTGGCCGACCTCGACAAGGAAACGGTCGACTTCGGTCCCAACTATGACGGCTCCGAGCAGGAACCGCTGGTGTTGCCGACCAAGATCCCCAACCTGCTGATCAACGGTTCGTCCGGCATCGCGGTGGGCATGGCGACCAATATCCCGCCGCACAACCTCACCGATATCTGTGCCGCGTTGTTCGCGTTGCTGGACGACCCCGAGATCGACATCGAGTCGCTGATCGCCATCGTCAAGGCGCCGGATTTCCCGACAGCAGGCATCATCTACGGCCTGTCGGGCGTGCGCGACGGCTACCGTACCGGCCGCGGCCGCGTGGTGATGCGCGCCACCTGCCACATCGAGGATCTCGACAAGAGCGGCGGCAAGCAGGCCATCATCATCGACGAGCTGCCCTACCAGGTGAACAAGGCCAACCTGCTGATCAAGATCGGCGAGCTGGTGCGCGAAAAGCAGATCGACGGCATTGCCGACCTGCGCGACGAGTCCGACAAGTCGGGCATGCGCGTCTACATCGAGCTGAAGCGCGGCGAAAACGCCGATGTGATCCTGAACAACCTGTACAAGCAGACGCAGATGCAGGACACCTTCGGCATGAACATGGTGGCGCTGATCGAGGGCCAGCCGCGCCTGCTCAACCTGAAGGAAATGCTCGACGCCTTCCTGCGCCACCGCCGCGAAGTCGTCACCCGCCGTACGGTGTTCGATCTGCGCAAGGCGCGCGAACGCGGCCATATCCTCGAAGGCCTCGCCGTGGCGCTGGCCAACGTCGACGAGATCGTCGAACTGATCAAGTCGTCGGAAACCCCCGCCATCGCCAAGGAGCGCCTGCTCGGCCGTGCCTGGAAATCGGCGATGGTCGAGGAGATGCTGGCGCGCATCGATCCCGAATACTCGCGCCCGGTGAACATCGGCCCCGAGTTCGGCCTGCACGCCGACGGCTATCGTCTGTCCGAGATCCAGGCGCAGCGCATCCTCGAAATGCAGCTGCAGCGCCTGACCAACCTCGAGTCCGACAAGATACTCTCCGAGTACAAGGAGATCATGGCGAAGATCGCCGACCTGCTCGACATCCTGGCCAATCCTTCGCGCATCACCCAGATCATCCGCGAGGAACTGACCCAGGTGCAGGAACAGTTCGGCGATGCGCGCCGCTCGACCATCGTCGAGAACGCGCAGGACATGTCGATGGAGGACCTGATCAAGCCGGAAGAGATGGTGGTCACGCTATCGCACGGCGGCTACATGAAGTCGCAGCCGATCGACGACTACCGTGCGCAGAAGCGTGGCGGACGTGGCAAGCAGGCAGCGGGTACCAAGGACGAAGACTTCATCGAGAAGATGTTCATCGCCAATACCCACGACTACATCCTCTGCTTCTCCAACCGTGGCCGGCTGTACTGGCTCAAGGTCTACAACGTGCCGCAGGGCGGACGGGCGGCGCGCGGCAAGCCCATCGTCAACCTGCTGCCGCTGGAAGACGGCGAGAAGATCAACGCGCTGCTGCCGGTCAAGACCTTCGACGACGATCAATACGTCTTCATGGCGACCAGCAACGGCATCGTCAAGAAGACGCCCTTGAGCGACTTCTCGCGTCCGCGCACCGCCGGCATCATCGCGGTGGGACTGGACGACGGCGATTTCCTCATCGGCGCGTCGATCACCGACGGCCGCCACGACGTGATGCTGTTCTCCGACGGCGGCAAGGCGGTGCGCTTCGACGAGAACGACGTGCGCCCGATGGGCCGCACCGCGCGCGGCGTGATCGGCATGAAGCTCGCCAAGGGCAAGAAGCTGATTTCGCTGCTGGTGGCCGAGGACGAGAACGATTTCGTGCTGACCGCGACCGAGAACGGCTTCGGCAAGCGCACGCCGATCGCCGAATACACCCGCCACGCGCGTGCGACGCAGGGCATGATTGCGATCCAGACCAGCGAACGGAATGGCAAGGTGGTGGCTGCGACATTGGTGAAGCCGGACGACGAGATCATGTTGATCACCACCGGTGGCGTGCTGATCCGTACCCGTGTCAAGGAAATCCGTGCCATGAGCCGCGCGACGCAGGGCGTCACGCTGATCAACCTGGACAAGGGCGAGACCTTGATCAGCCTGGAAAAACTGGCTGAAACCGACAACGAAGAGGAATGAAGGGGATACACGCATGACGATCTATAACTTCAGCGCCGGCCCGGCCGTGCTGCCCAAGGATGTGCTGCAGCAAGTGCAGGCCGAGCTGGTCGACTGGCACGGCAGTGGCATGTCGGTGATGGAAATGAGCCACCGCGGCAAGGAGTTCATGGGCATCGCCGCCGAGGCCGAAGCCGATCTGCGTGAACTGATGGGCATTCCCGCCAACTACAAGGTGCTGTTCCTGCAGGGCGGGGCGTCGTCGCAGTTCGCCATGGTGCCGATGAACCTGCTGCGCGGCAAAGCCGGCGCCGATTACCTGAACACCGGCGAATGGTCGAAGAAGGCGATCAAGGAAGCGAAGAAATACGGTGCCGTGAACGTGGTGGCGTCGAGCGAGGACAAGAACTTCAGCTACGCGCCGACGCAGGACCAGTGGAAACTCGATCCGAACGCGGCTTATGTCCATTACACGCCCAACGAGACCATCGGCGGCGTGGAAATCTTCTGGACGCCGCAGACCGGGAATGTGCCGCTGGTGGCCGACATGTCGTCGACCATCCTGTCGCGTCCGATCGACGTATCGAAGTTCGGCGTGATCTACGCCGGTGCGCAGAAGAACATCGGCCCGGCCGGGCTGACCATCGTCATCGTGCGCGACGACCTGATCGGGGAAACCTTGAAGGGTACCCCGACCATGTTCGACTACAAGATCCACGCCGACAACGACTCGATGTACAACACGCCGGCGACTTTCGCCATGTACACGGCGGGGCTGGTGTTCAAGTGGCTGAAGGTGCGCGGCGGCCTCGCCGCGATGGAAAAGACCAACCGCGAGAAAGCCGGCCTGCTGTACGACTACCTTGACGCGACTGATTTCTACAATTCGCCGGTGGCGAAAGACAACCGCTCGCTGATGAACGTGCCGTTCACGCTCAAGGACGCCGCGCTCGACGAGGCTTTCCTCAAGGCTGCCAAGGAACGCGGCCTGATCCAGCTGAAAGGCCACCGTTCGGTCGGTGGCATGCGTGCGTCGATCTACAACGCCATGCCGATCGAGGGCGTGCGTGCGCTGGTCGACTGCATGCGCGAATTCGAGAAAAGCCATGGCTGAGCCGCGCAAGATCCTCACGCTCAACGCCATTTCTGCGCGCGGACTGGCGCGGCTGCCGGAGGCCTATACAGTCGGTGGCGACGTGACCGACCCGGACGGCATCCTGGTGCGTTCGGCCAACATGCACGAAATGGAGATCCCCGCATCGGTGCGCGCGATTGCGCGTGCCGGCGCAGGAACCAACAACATCCCGGTGAAGAAGCTGTCGGAACGTGGGGTGCCGGTGTTCAATGCGCCGGGTGCCAATGCCAATGCGGTGAAGGAACTGGTGATCGCCGGCATGCTGCTGGGCGCGCGTAACCTGGTGCCGGCGTTGAAGTTTGTTGAGGGGTTGTCCGGCACCGACGAGGAGATGCACAAGGCGACCGAGGCGGGCAAGAAGCAGTTCGCCGGCATGGAGCTGCCGGGCCGCACGCTGGGCGTGATCGGGCTCGGCGCCATCGGCTCCTACATTGCCGAGGCGGCGATCAAGCTCGGCATGAACGTGGTCGGCTTCGATCCGGCCATCACGGTCGACGCCGCCTGGCGCCTGCCGTCGCAGGTCAGGCGCGCGGAGAGCGTCGAGGACGTGCTGCGCATGGCCGATTTCGTCACCTTGCATGTACCGCTGCTGGACGCCACCCGCAACCTCATCAACGCGCAGCGGCTGGGGGTGATGCGTTCGGGAGCGGTGCTGCTCAATTTCGCGCGCGAAGGCGTGGTCGACAATGCGGCCGTGATCGAGGCGCTGGACGCCGGCAAGCTGCATGCCTATATCTGCGATTTTCCGGCCAACGCGCTGAAGGGCCACGCCAAGGCGGTGGCGCTGCCGCATCTGGGCGCGAGCACCGAGGAGGCCGAGGAAAACTGTGCGGTGATGGTGGCTGAGCAGCTCGCCGACTACCTGGAAAACGGCAACATCCTCAATTCGGTCAATTTCCCCAACGTCAGCATGCCGCGCGAATCCGCATACCGCATCGCGATTGCCAACGCCAACGTGCCCAACATGGTGGGACAGATTTCGTCGGTGCTCGCCGCCGCCGGACTCAACATCCACAACATGGTCAACAAGTCGAAGGGCGACATGGCGTATACCCTGGTCGACATCGACAGCGCCGCCACCGCTGCTGTGATGCAGCAGCTTGCTGCGATTGCCGGGGTGCTGGCCGTACGCTACCTGCCGGCATGACAGACGACGCACACAGCGCGCCGGGCGCGCCGACCGAGCTGGGCGCGTTGCGTGCGCGCATCGACAGCATCGACGACGCCATCCTGCAACTGATCTCGGAGCGGGCAGGCATCGCCCAGCAGGTCGGACGCGCCAAGAACGGCGAGAAGATCTACCGTCCCGAACGCGAGGCGCAGATTGTGCGGCGCCTGCGCGAGACCAATCCCGGTCCGCTGTCGGGCGATGCGGTCGAGCGCCTGATCCGCGAAATCATCTCCGTCTGCCGTGCGCTGGAGCAGACCACCCGCATCGCCTATCTCGGTCCGGCCGGCACGTTCAGCCAGCAGGCGGTCCACAAGCATTTCGGCCATGAGGCCGAGGCGCTCGCCGAGGCCGACATCGACGCCTGCTTCCAGGCGGTCGAGACCGGACGTGCCGATTTTGCCGTGGTGCCGGTGGAGAACTCGACCGAAGGCGTGATCGGCCGCACGCTCGACCTCATCGTCGCCAGCACGCTCAAGATCTGCGGCGAGGTCATGCTGCCGATCCATCAGACACTCATGAGAAAACCTGGCGGACTGGGCGGCATCCAGCGCGTGTATGGCCACGCACAATCGCTTGCCCAGTGCCAGCAATGGCTCAGTCGCCATCTCCCCAATGCCGAACGCGTCAGCGTGGTCAGCAACAGCGAAGGGGCGCGCCGCGCGGCGGCCGAACCCGATGCCGCCACGCTGGGCAGCGAAGCCGCCACCGAACTGTATGGCCTTGACGTGGTGGAAGCGCGCGTCGAAGACGAAGCCAGCAATACCACCCGCTTTCTGGTGCTGGGACAGAACGACTCCCCGCCGTCGGGCCGCGACAAGACCTCGCTGGTGATGAGCACGAAGAACGAGCCGGGTGCGGTAGTCAGGCTGCTGCAACCGCTCGCCGACGCCGGCATCTCCATGAGCAAGCTTGAATCGCGGCCGGCGCGTTCGGGCAACTGGGAATACCTCTTCTTCGTCGTCTGCCAGGGGCACCGTCAGGATGCGAATCTGGCGGCAGCACTTGCCGAAATCGAGACGCGCGCCGCCTTCCTCAAGATTCTGGGTTCCTACCCCGTCGCATCGTGATGAATTGTTGTGAATTCGCGCCGCCGTACGTGCGTGCGATCGCCCCGTACCAGCCGGGCAAACCCATTTCCGAACTTGCGCGCGAACTGGGATTGAACGAAGCCGATATCGTCAAGCTGGCGTCGAACGAGAATCCGCTCGGTCCCAGCCCGATGGCCCTGGCGGCAGCGCAGGACGCGCTACATGACATGGCCCTGTATCCCGATGGCGCCGGTTTCGCGCTGAAGGCGAAATTGTCGGCAAAGCTGGGCGTTGCGGCACGGCAGATCGTGCTGGGTAACGGTTCGAACGACATCCTGGACATGGCGGCGCGCGCTTTCCTCGCGCCGGGCACCTCCGCAGTCTACGCACAGCATGCCTTCGCGGTGTATCCGATCGCCACGCAGACCGTGGGCGCACAAGGCATCGCGGTACCGGCGAAGGACTATGGCCACGATCTCGCGGCGATGCGCGCCGCGATCCGCGACGACACCCGTGTACTGTGGATCGCCAACCCCAACAACCCGACCGGCACCTTCCTGCCGTGGACGGAAATCGAGGCCTTCCTCGCAACCGTACCGCCGCAGGTCCTGGTGGTGCTCGACGAAGCCTATGGCGAATACCTGCCGACAGACGACCGCTGCGACACCCTCGCATGGATCGAGCGTTTTCCGAATCTTCTTGTCAGCCGTACCTTCTCCAAGGCCTATGGCCTTGCCGGCCTGCGTGTCGGCTACGGTGTGGGGCATCCCGACGTCATCGACCTTCTGAACCGGGTTCGCCATCCCTTCAACGTCAATGCGCCCGCACTCGCCGCCGCCGAAGCTGCGCTCGACGACATTGCGTTCCTGTTGCGCAGCTATGCGCTGAATAGCGCCGGCATGGCGCAGCTGACGGCAGGGCTGGCAGGCATGAAAGTCGCCACCGTGCCGTCGAAGGGGAATTTCCTGCTGGCCAAAGTCGGCGACGCTGCACGCGTCAATACCGAACTGCTCAAGCGCGGCGTGATCGTGCGGCCGGTCGCCAATTACGGCCTGCCCGAGTTCCTGCGCGTGTCGGTCGGGTTGGCCGGACAGAATGTCCGCTTCCTCGATGCATTGAAAGCCTGCCTGTGATCGTCGATAAACTCGCCATCGTCGGCACCGGCCTCATCGGCGGCTCGTTCGCGCTGGCGCTGAAACAGGCAGGCGCGGTGCGCGAGGTGCTGGGCGTCGGGCGGAATCCCGCGCGGCTCACTGTCGCGCGCGAACTTGGCCTGATCGACCGCGCCGTCGACTGGGTGGAAGCCGGGCGGGCCGATTGCATCCTGCTGGCGATGCCGGTGGGCGAGACCGAAGCCGTATTGAAAAACCTGGCGCCGCATCTGAAAGCCGGCGCCATCGTGACCGACGCTGGCAGCACCAAGGCCGACGTGGTCGAGGCGGCGCGCGCCGCGCTCGGCACACGTTTTGCCGATTTCGTGCCGGGCCATCCCATCGCGGGTTCGGAACAAAGCGGACCCGGTGCTGCGCGCGCCGATCTCTATCGGGGCAAGCGCGTGGTGCTGACGCCGCAGGATGAGACCCGCGCCGACGCGGTCGCCACCGTGCGTGCGCTGTGGGAAGCGGCTGGAGCACAGGTCGAAACACTGGGGGCAGCTCAGCACGACCGCATCTTCGCGGCAGTGAGCCATTTGCCGCATCTCGCAGCATTTGCCTTGGTGGATGACCTTGCACAACGCGCCGATGGCGATACGTTCTTCCGCTTTGCCGCCAGCGGCTTCCGCGATTTCACCCGCATTGCCGGCAGCAGCCCGGAGATGTGGCGCGACATCGCATTGGCGAACCGCGAAGCGGTGCTGGCCGAGTTGGATGCTTATCTGGCTTCGCTGCAGGCGCTGCGGAGCGCAGTGTCAGCCGAGGATGCCGAGGCCTTGCTGGCTATTTTCTCGCGCGCTCGCGAGGCGCGTAATCACTGGATGCACACAAAACCCTGATGGAATTTCTCGATCTGCCCGCAAGCACCGCCGCGCGCGGCACGGTGCGCCTCCCGGGCTCCAAAAGCATCTCCAATCGCGTGCTGCTGCTGGCGGCGCTCGCGAAAGGCACGACCATCGTGCGTGCCCTGCTCGATTCCGACGACACCCGGGTCATGCTCGACGCCTTGCGCGCGTTGGGCGTGGGCGTCGCGCGCGTGAGCGATTCCGACGACTATGAGATCACCGGCGTGGGCGGCGCGTTTCCGGTCAAGCAGGCCGAGTTGTTCCTGGGCAATGCCGGCACGGCGTTCCGTTCGCTGACCGCAGCGTGCGCGCTATCGGGCGGCGAGTATGTGCTGAAGGGCGTGGCCCGCATGCACGAGCGGCCGATCGGCGATCTGGTCGACGCCTTGCGGCGGCTGGGCGCGCGCATCGACTATCTCGGCCAGGAGGGCTTCCCGCCGCTGAAGATCCATCCGGCGGAGCTGGAATCAACCGGGTTGGCCGGCGACACCACCGAAGTACGCGGCGATGTATCGAGCCAGTTTCTCACCGGCCTACTGATGGCCTTGCCGCTGCGCCAGCGCAATACCACGATCGAAGTGGCGGGCGAACTGATTTCCAAACCCTACATCGGGATCACGCTGGCGATGTTGCGCCGCTTCGGCGTAGAGATCGCGCGCGACGGCTGGCAACGCTTCGGCATCCCCGCAGCGGCGCGCTACCAGAGTCCGGGCGAAATCTGGGTCGAAGGCGATGCCTCGTCGGCGTCGTATTTCCTCGCCGCGGGCGCCATCGGCGGCGGTCCGGTGCGGGTGCAAGGCGTGGGCCGCGACAGCGTGCAGGGCGATGTGCGCTTTGCCGATGCGCTGGCAAAAATGGGCGCGCAGATCGACATGGGGCCGAACTGGATCGAGGCGCAAGCACCTAGACATGGCCGTTTGAAGGCAATCGATCTCGACTGCAACCATATCCCCGATGCGGCAATGACGCTGGCGGTGGCGGCGTTGTTCGCCGACGGCGTGACCGTGCTCAGGAACATCGCCAGCTGGCGGGTGAAAGAGACCGACCGCATCGCGGCGATGGCGACCGAACTGCGTAAGGTCGGTGCAACGGTGGAAGAGGGCGCCGATTTCATCCGCATCACGCCGCCGGAACACCTCCTGCCCAATGCCGTCATCGATACCTACGACGACCACCGCATGGCGATGTGCCTGTCGCTGGTGACGCTCGGCAACGTGCCGGTGCGCATCAACGACCCGGCGTGCGTCAACAAGACCTTCCCGACATATTTCAAGACATTTGCGGGGATTGCCCAATGAGCACCGCATCCAGTCCAATTCCGGTCATCACCATCGACGGCCCTTCGGCCTCGGGCAAGGGTACCGTGGCGGAGCGGGTCGCGGCCGCGCTGGGATTTCACTTTCTCGACAGCGGGGCGTTGTACCGGTTGACCGCGCTGTCGGCAATGAAGCATGGCGTGGCGCTGGACGACGAAGCAGGGGTGGCCGCGCTGGCGGCCCGCTTGCCGGCAACGTTCCGCGGCGGCTCGGTCTGGCTGGAAAATGAGAACGTGACCGACGCGATCCGCGCCGAAACCGTGGGCGAAGGCGCCTCGAAAGTGGCGGCGCTGCCGGCGGTGCGCGCGGCCCTGCTGGACCGCCAGCGCGCCTATTGCCAGCTACCCGGCCTGGTGGCCGACGGCCGCGACATGGGGACGGTGGTGTTCGCGGGGGCGGTGGCCAAGGTGTTCCTGACTGCCAGCGCCGAGGCGCGTGCCGGGCGGCGCTATAAGCAGTTGATCGAAAAGGGGAACTCTGCTAGTCTAACGGCCCTTGTTGCGGATATGCAGGCCCGCGATGCGCGCGATTCAGCCCGCACCGTTGCACCGCTCAAACCCGCGCCGGATGCGTTATTGCTCGACACGACCCATATGGATATCGAGTCGGCGGTACAGGCGGTGTTGGCGCACTACCACAGCAAGCAATGAAGTAATCAAACGTGTCAGACCTGCGCCCGCAGGCTGGCGATGTGCAACTAACCCCGTCCTCACCGACGGACAAGAAGGTTTTTAATGTCTACTGCTACCGCTGCTTCCGCCCCCGAATCCATGGAAAGCTTTGCCGCCCTGTTCGAGGAATCCCTCGAGCACCAGGAAATGCGCCAGGGTGAAGTCATCACCGCCGAAATCGTCGGCATCGACCACAACTTCGTGACGGTGAATGCCGGCCTCAAATCCGAGAGCCTGATTCCGCTTGAAGAATTCAAGAACGACCAGGGCGAGATCGAAGCCAAGGTCGGCGATTTCGTTGCCGTTGCCATCGAGTCGATCGAGGACGGCTTTGGCGCGACCAAGTTGTCGCGCGAGCGTGCGAAGAAGCTGGCCGCGTGGCTGGATCTGGAAGCCGCGATGAACGAAGGCCGGATCGTCACCGGCATGGTGCAGGGCAAGGTCAAGGGCGGTCTGACGGTGCTGGTCGGCGGCCTGCGCGCCTTCCTGCCGGGTTCGCTGGTCGACATGCGTCCGGTCAAGGACACCACGCCCTTCGAATACAAGGAAATGGAATTCAAGGTCATCAAGCTCG
>DDRS01000006.1:30113-42322 GCA_002343685.1 Thiobacillus denitrificans
TTCAAGGTCATCAAGCTCGACCGCAAGCGCAACAACGTCGTGGTGTCGCGCCGTGCCGTGCTGGAAGAGACCATGGGTGCCGACCGCGAAGCGATGATGGAAAACCTCAAGGAAGGCTCCATCGTCAAGGGCGTGGTCAAGAACATCACCGACTACGGCGCGTTCGTGGATCTGGGCGGCATCGACGGCCTGCTGCATATCACCGACATGGCCTGGCGCCGCGTCAAGCACCCGTCCGAAGTCGTGCACGTCGGCCAGGAACTCGAAGCCAAGATCCTGCGCTACGACACCGAGAAGAACCGCGTGTCGCTCGGCATCAAGCAGCTGGGTGACGATCCGTGGGTCGGCATCGCCCGCCGCTACCCGCAGGGCACGCGCATGTTCGGCAAGGTCGCGAACCTGACCGACTACGGCGCGTTCGTCGAGATCGAAGAAGGCATCGAAGGCCTGGTGCACGTCTCCGAGATGGACTGGACCAACAAGAACGTCAGCCCCTCCAAGATCGTCCAGTTGGGCGACGAGGTCGAAGTCATGGTTCTGGACATCGACGAAGACAAGCGCCGCATCTCGCTGGGCATGAAGCAGTGCAAGTCCAACCCGTGGGAAGATTTCTCGATGAACCACAAGAAGGGCGACAAGGTCAGCGGCGCGATCAAGTCGATCACCGACTTCGGCGTGTTCATCGGCCTGCCGGGCGGCATCGACGGTCTGGTTCACCTGTCCGACCTGTCGTGGAACGTGCCCGGCGAAGAAGCCGTGCGCAACTTCCGCAAGGGGCAGGACGTGGAAGCCGTGGTGCTGGGCATCGATCTCGAGCGCGAGCGCATTTCGCTCGGCATCAAGCAGCTCGAAGGCGATCCGCTGACCAGCTACGCGTCGGGCCACGAGAAGGGCAGCATCGTCAAGGGCACCATCAAGACCGTGGAGCCAAAGGGCGCCACCGTGCAGCTGGATAGCGACATGGAAGGCTACCTGCGTGCATCCGAAGTCTCGCGTGACCGCGTCGAAGACATGCGCAGCCACTACAAGGAAGGCGACGAGATCGAGGCCATGATCATCAACGTGGATCGCAAAAATCGCGTGATCAACCTGTCGATCAAAGCCAAGGACATGACCGAGCAGGATGCGGCGATGAAGAAATTCTCGGCCGAATCCGCAGCGGCAGCCAGCGGCTCGACCAACCTCGGTGCGCTGCTGAAAGCCAAGCTCGACAACAAGAACGCCGAGTAATCCATGACCAAGTCCGAGCTGATTGCTCAACTGGCGGCGCGGCATTCGCAATTTTCGGTTGCGGATATCGAGATGGCGGTGAAAACGATCCTCGACGCGCTGGCGAAAAACCTGTCGCGCGGGGAACGTATCGAAATCCGCGGTTTCGGCAGCTTCAGTCTGAGCTTTCGTCCCGCCCGTCTCGGGCGCAACCCCAAGTCCGGCGAGCGCGTGCAGGTGCCGGCCAAGTATGTGCCGCACTTCAAGGCTGGCAAGGAGTTGCGCGACCGGGTGGATTTTCCGCTCTAGGCGTAGTTGTGGGTGCGTGCGATGCCTACGTGCGTCGGCGCCTTCGTACTCACGACCGGCCCGCGGCCGGTAGATCCGGTCAGGACAGCAAGACCCACAAGACGGCGCCGCAAGGCGCCGTTTTCTTTGGCGATTGGCGCCGCACGGGTAAAATGGGCGAACTTCCTGGCGCATACACATGAAAAATTTCACGCACTATCTGGGCTTGCTGGCAAAACTGCTGGTTTTTCTGCTGGTGCTGGGCTTTGCCCTGAAAAACAGTCATAGCGTGACCTTTTACTCCTATCTGGATTATGTGTGGCAGGCGCCGCTGATCGTCATGCTGGGGCTGGCATTCATCCTCGGTGCCCTGATCGGGGTGCTCGCTTTGCTGCCCACCCTGTTCCGGCTACGGCGCGAACTGGGCCGCAAGCCGAAGGCGGCTGAGCTGGATACGGTCACGCAAACCGATCTGCCCGTCGTATAACCCTATGGAATTCGAGTTCTGGTGGCTGCTGGCGTTTCCCCTGTTTTTCGTGCTGGGCTGGCTGGCCGCGCGGGTGGACATCCGGCAGGTGGTGACCGAGTCACGTGCGCTGCCCAACTCGTATTTCCGCGGCCTGAATTTTCTGCTCAACGAGCAGCCTGACAAGGCCATCGAGGCCTTTCTCGAAGTCGTCAAGCTCGAACCTGAAACCATCGACCTGCACTTTGCGCTGGGCGGCCTGTTCCGCCGGCGCGGCGAACTCGACCGTGCCATCCGCATGCACGAGAACCTGCTGGAGCGCGAAGGCCTGGCCGAGGAACAGCGCCTGCGCGCGATGAGCGAACTGGGGCAGGATTACCTCAAGGCAGGTCTGCTCGATCGCGCCGAACAAGTGTTCACGAGGCTGCTGAAAACGCAACAGCACGGTTTGGCACGCACCTA
Organism: Thiobacillus denitrificans; assembly: GCA_002343685.1. GTDB lineage: Bacteria > Pseudomonadota > Gammaproteobacteria > Burkholderiales > Thiobacillaceae > Thiobacillus > Thiobacillus denitrificans_A. The sequence goes on from DDRS01000006.1 coordinate 32,539, forward strand.
CCTGCTGGAAATCTACGTGCAGGAAAAGGATTGGCAGAAGGCCATCGATGCCGCGCACGTACTGGAAAAGGACACCAGCAAGCCGCTCAACGCCGACATCGCCCACTTCCATTGTGAACTGGCGTTGTTGGAGGCAGCCAAGGGCAATCCCGATGTCGCGGCTGCCCATCTGCAGCAAGCGCTATCCATCAACCGCCAGTCGGTACGCGCCAACCTGATGGCGGGCGACCTCGACGCGGCGGCAGGGCGGCACGAGGCTGCCATCGCGGACTGGCGCCTGGTCGAAACGCAAAGCGCGGCGCACATGGCGCTGGTAGTCGAGCGCGTGCTCGGCAGTTATCGCCAACTGGGGCGGCTGGAGGAAGGCGTGCAGTGGCTGCGCGCCCTGTATGCCCGGCAGCCGTCGCCGGACGTGTTCAATGCGCTGTATCTGGCGGTGGCCGAAATTGAAGGCGCTACTGCAGCCAGCCAGCTTGCGCGCGAGGAGTTGCGGCGCAATCCCAGCCTGCGCACGCTGGACCGCCTGCTCGAAGCCGAGCTCGTCAATGCAGAGCCCGAGGCGCGCGAACTGTTGCAGGTGGAAAAGACCCTGGTGGCCTCGCATAGCCAGCGCATGATGCGTTACCAGTGCGGCAGTTGCGGTTTCAAGGCGAAGCAGTTTTTCTGGCGTTGCCCGGCCTGCGGGCGGTGGGACAGTTTCGATCCTGAGCGGCGCGAAAGCGAAGGGTGAGAGGAAGGAGTGTGGTGAAGCAAACGAAAATCATCGTGGCGCTGGATTTTGCCGACGCGGCTTCTGCGCTGACGTTGGTAGGCCAACTCGATCCGGCGCTGTGCCGGCTCAAGGTGGGCAAGGAGTTGTTCACCGTGGCCGGTCCGGAACTGGTGCGTACGCTGGTGGCGCGCGGCTTCGACGTCTTTCTCGACCTGAAATTCCACGACATCCCGAATACCGTGGCGGCGGCATGCCGCGCGGCGGCGGGGCTAGGCGTGTGGATGCTGAACGTCCATGCCTCGGGCGGACGCCGCATGATGGCGGCGGCGCGCGAGGCGCTCGCGGATTTGCCGCATCCGCCGCTCCTGATTGCCGTGACGGTACTGACCAGCATGAGCGCCGAGGACCTGGCCGAGGTCGGCGTGGCCGATGCGCCGGCAGACCAGGTGTTGCGTCTGGCGCGTCTGGCCCAGTCCTGCAAGCTGGATGGCGTGGTCTGCTCGGCGCAGGAAGCGTCCATGCTGCGCGCCGATCTGGGCGCGGCTTTTCGCCTGGTGACGCCGGGCATCCGACCGGCCGGCGCGGAGGTGGGCGACCAGCGCCGCGTGATGACGCCGGAAGAGGCGCTACGTGCCGGCGCGACCGATCTGGTGATCGGGCGCCCGATCACCGCCGCAGCCGATCCGCTGGCTGCGCTCAAACAGATACAGTCCGACATACAGAATTCTTAGGGAGATGACGCTTTGAAAATCACGGTAATTGGAACGGGCTATGTGGGCCTGGTGACCGGGACCTGTCTGGCCGAAGTGGGCAACGAAGTACTGTGCCTCGACGTCGACCCCAACAAGATCGAGATCCTGAAATCCGGCGGCATTCCGATCTATGAGCCGGGGCTGGAAGACATGGTGAAGCGCAATGTCGCCGCCGGTCGCCTGTCCTTCACCACCGACATCGAGGAGTCGGTGGCCTTCGGCCAGATCCAGTTCATCGCCGTCGGCACGCCGCCGGACGAGGACGGCTCGGCCGACCTGCAATATGTGGTGGCGGCAGCACGCAATATCGGCCGCCACATGAGCGACTACAAACTGGTCGTTGACAAATCCACTGTGCCGGTCGGCACCGCCGACAAGGTGCGTGCTGCGCTCAAGGAAGAACTGGCCACGCGCGGCACCGCCATCGAATTCAACGTCGCATCGAACCCTGAATTCCTGAAGGAAGGGGCAGCGGTGGACGATTTCATGAAGCCCGACCGTATCGTCATCGGCACCGACAGCGAGCGCGCTACACAACTCCTGCGCCAGCTCTACGCGCCGTTCCAGCGCAACCACGACCGCCTCACGGTGATGGACGTGCGCAGTGCCGAGCTGACCAAGTACGCCGCCAACGCCATGCTGGCGACGCGCATTTCCTTCATGAACGAGCTGGCCGTCCTGGCCGAAAAGCTCGGCGCCGACATCGAGCAGGTGCGCCATGGCATCGGCTCCGATCCGCGCATCGGCTATCACTTCCTGTATGCAGGCTGCGGCTACGGCGGCTCGTGTTTTCCCAAGGACGTGCAGGCCTTGCGTCGCACCGGCCAGGAAAACGGCATTCCCTTGCGCGTGCTCGACGCGGTGGAAGAGGCCAACGACGCGCAGAAGCACATCCTGGTCAACAAGCTGACCGCACGCTTCGGCACCGACCTCAAGGGCAAGCGCTTCGCCATGTGGGGCCTTGCGTTCAAGCCCAACACCGACGACATGCGCGAAGCCCCCAGCCGCACCATGCTCGAAGCGCTGTGGGCGATGGGCGCGAGCGTGTCGGCCTACGATCCGGCCGCAATGGAGGAAACGCGCCGCATCTACGGCGAGCGCGCCGACCTGCTGCTGGTCGACAGCCCGATGGACGCGCTGAAAGGCGCCGACGCGCTCTTGATCGTCACCGAATGGAAGGTCTTCCGCAGCCCCAACTTCGACACCATGAAGTCGCTGCTGAAGACGCCGCTGGTATTCGACGGCCGCAACCTGTACGAGCCGCAGGCGATGCGCGAGATGGGCTTCGATTACCTGCCGATCGGACGCCAGTGATGGGGATGTCCAGTGCCCTTGCGTGACGCCATCCGCCGCGCCCGCCTCCTGGTGGTGGGCGACGTGATGCTGGACCGCTACTGGTTCGGCGACGTCTCGCGCATTTCGCCCGAGGCACCGGTGCCGGTGGTGCACGTCACGCGCAACGAGGACCGCATCGGCGGCGCCGGCAACGTGGCACGCAACGCGGCGGCGCTTGGTGCCCAGGTGACCCTGCTGTCGGTGGCAGGACGCGACGAGGCCGGGCAGGCCCTGCGTGCCCTGCTCGAGGCCGAGTCGTTCACCGTGCATCTGCACGAAGACCCGGCATTCTCCACCATCACCAAGCTGCGCGTCATCGGCCGCCAGCAGCAGCTGCTGCGCGTCGATTTCGAGACCCAACCCGGCCACGAGGTGCTGGCCGCAAAGCTGGAAGCCTATGCGCAGCTGCTGGCCGACTGCGACGTGGTGATCCTATCGGACTATGGCAAGGGCGGGCTGACGCACGTCACGCGCATGATCGAGCTGGCGCGTGCGGCGAACAAGCCTATCCTGGTCGACCCCAAGGGCGACGACTGGGCGCGCTACACCGGCGCCACGCTGATCACCCCCAACCGCAGCGAATTCCGCGACGTGGCCGGCAACTGGAAGTCCGAGAACGAACTGGCCGACAAGGCCGCTGCCGTGCGCGCGAGCTACCAATTGGATGCCCTGTTGGTGACGCGCAGCGAGGAAGGCATGAGCCTGTTCGACGCGCAAGGCGCGCATCATGAGGCCACGCGGGCGCAGGAAGTGTTCGACGTCTCCGGCGCCGGCGACACCGTCATTGCCACCTTTGCCGTGGCTTTGGCCGCCGGCGCGAGCGGTGTCGAGGCGGTACGCCTGGCCAACCGCGCTGCGGGCATCGTGGTCGGCAAGTTCGGCACCGCCGTTGCCACCGCAGACGAAGTTTTTGGAGAGGAAGCATGAGCCAGTACACCGTCGTCACCGGCGCCGCCGGATTCATCGGCGCCAACATCGTCAAGGCGCTCAACGAGCGCGGCGAGACCAACATCATCGCGGTCGACAACCTGACCAAGGCCGACAAGTTCAAGAACCTGACCGACTGCGAGATCGCCGACTATTTCGACAAGGCCGAATTCCTCGACCTGGTCGAGGAGGGCGTGCTAGACGGCAGCGTGGCGGCGATCTTCCACGAGGGCGCGTGCTCCGACACCATGGAAACCGACGGCCGCTACATGATGGAGAACAACTACCGCTACTCCAGCGCGCTGCTCAAGTTCTGCCAGGACGAGGGCGCGCAGTTTCTCTACGCGTCGTCGGCCAGCGTCTACGGCGCCGGGCGGGTGTTCTCCGAATCGCGCGAATTCGAATCGCCGCTCAACGTCTACGGCTACTCCAAGTTCCTGTTCGACCAGAGCGTGCGCCGCCTGTGGAACGACCGCACGGCGCAGATCGCCGGCTTCCGCTATTTCAACGTCTATGGCCCGCGCGAGCAGCACAAGGGGCGCATGGCTTCGGTGGCGTTCCACTTCTTCAACCAGTACCGCGCCGACGGCAAGGTGAAGCTGTTCGAAGGCTGCGACGGCTACCCCAACGGCGAGCAGCGGCGCGATTTCGTCTCCATCGAGGACGTGGTGCGCGTCAACCTGTGGTTCCTCGACCACCCGGACGTGTCGGGCATCTTCAACGTCGGCACCGGGCGCTGCCAGAGCTTCAACGACGTCGCGGTGGCGGCGGTCAACGCGTGCCGCGCGGCGGAGGGGCAGCCGGCGCTGACGCTGGAGCAGATGCAGGCCCAGGGCCTCGTCAGCTACATCGCGTTTCCCGACGCGCTCAAGGGCAAGTACCAGAGCTATACCGAGGCCGATATCTCCGCGCTGCGCGGGGCGGGGTATGATGCGGCCTTTTACAGCGTGGAAGAAGGCACTTCCCGCTACATCGAGCACCTGTTGAAGACATGAGTACCTACAAGACCATCGAGGATACGGTTGGCAACACGCCGCTGGTGCGCCTGAAGCGCATGCCCGGCACGACCAGCAACACGATTCTCGTCAAGCTCGAAGGCAACAATCCGGCCGGCTCGGTGAAGGACCGCCCGGCGCTGTCGATGATCGATGCCGCGCAGGCGCGCGGCGAGATCAAGCCCGGCGACACCCTGATCGAAGCGACCAGCGGCAATACCGGCATCGCACTGGCGATGGCGGCGGCCATGCGCGGCTACAAGCTCATCCTGCTCATGCCCGAGAATGCCTCGATCGAACGTCAGCAAACCATGCGTGCGTTCGGTGCCGAGTTGCAGCTGGTGAGCAAGGAAGCCGGCATGGAAGGCGCGCGCGACCTGGCGATCGCGATGGAGAAGCAGGGCATCGGCAAGATCCTCGACCAGTTCGCCAACCCGGATAATCCCGAGGCGCACTACCGTACGACCGGCCCGGAAATCTGGCGCGACACGCAGGGCAGGATCACCCACTTCGTTTCCAGCATGGGCACGACCGGCACCATCATGGGCTGTTCGCGCTACCTCAAGGAACAGAATCCGGCGATCCAGATTGTTGGCGTGCAGCCCACCGAAGGGTCGCAGATTCCCGGCATCCGCAAATGGCCGGACGAGTATGTGCCGCAAATCTGTGACTACGACCGTGTCGATCACATGATCTATGTGAGCCAGTTGAACGCAGAGGAAACCACCCGCCGGATGGCGCGCGAGGAAGGCATCTTCGCCGGCGTCTCGTCCGGCGGCGCGCTGTGGGCTGCGCTGCAGCTGTCCAAGGAGGTTCAGAACGCCGTCATCGTCTCCATCGTCTGCGACCGCGGCGACCGCTATCTGTCGACGGGCGTATTCCCTGCCGCGTAAGTAGCGGGTAGCGGATGGCCAAAACCAAGACGATCTACACCTGCACCGAATGCGGCGGACAGTCGCCCAAGTGGCAGGGTCAGTGCCCCCACTGCAACGCCTGGAATACCCTGGTCGAGACCATCGCCGAATCAGCGAAACCGCGTTTCGCCGCGTTGGCGGCGACCAGCACTGTGCAACTGCTGCATGACGTCGAGGCCTCCGAGGAAAGCCGCATCGCCACCGACATCGGCGAGCTCGACCGCGTGCTTGGCGGCGGCCTGGTGCCGGGCGGGGTGGTGCTGATCGGCGGCGACCCTGGCATCGGCAAGTCGACGCTTCTTTTACAAGCTTTGGCCGGCCTCTCCGGCAGTCTGAAAACGCTCTACGTCAGCGGCGAGGAATCGGCGCGCCAGGTCGCGCTGCGCGCGCGGCGGCTTTCCCTGCCCGAGACCAATCTGCCGGTGCTGCCGGAAATCCGACTGGAAGCCATCCTCGCGCAGCTGGCCGAGATGAAGCCCGAGGTTGCGGTGATCGACTCGATCCAGACCGTCTATTCGGAGGCGCTGACCTCCGCGCCCGGTTCGGTGGCACAGGTGCGCGAGTGCGCCGCGCAGCTGACGCGCCACGCGAAGCAGACCGGCACCGCCATCATCCTCGTCGGCCACGTCACCAAGGAAGGCGCCATCGCCGGCCCGCGCGTGCTCGAGCACATCGTCGACACCGTGCTGTATTTCGAGGGTGACACCGGCTCGTCCTTCCGGCTGGTGCGCGCGTTCAAGAACCGCTTCGGTGCAGTCAACGAGATCGGCGTGTTCGCGATGACCGAAAAAGGCCTCAAGGGCGTCTCCAACCCCTCGGCGATCTTCCTGTCGCGCCACGGCGAGCCGGTGCCGGGTTCGTGCGTGCTGGTGACGCAGGAAGGCACGCGGCCGCTGCTGGTGGAAATCCAGGCGCTGGTCGATTCCAGCCACGCGCCAAGTCCGCGCCGCCTTTCCGTCGGCCTGGAGCAGAACCGCCTTGCCATGCTGCTCGCCGTGCTGCACCGCCACGCCGGCATCGCCTGCTTCGACCAGGATGTGTTCGTCAACGCGGTGGGCGGCGTGAAGATCAGCGAACCCGCCGCCGATCTGGCTGTCCTCGCTGCAATTGTCTCGTCACTGAGAAGCCAGCCGCTGCCCGACAAGCTGGTGATGTTCGGCGAAGTCGGCCTCGCCGGAGAAATCCGCCCGGTACAGCGCGGCCAGGAGCGCCTCAAGGAAGCCGCCAAGCTCGGCTTCACCCAGGCCATCGTGCCGGCTGCCAACCAGCCCAAGCAGAAGATCGCCGGCATGACGGTGCATGCGGTGCAGCGGTTGGACGAGGCGATCCGTTTATTCAGGGAAAGCTGAGCGTTTTCATTCCATGGCCTCGCCCGCGCATAGTTTTCCCCTTCACGGCCCCGGGCTGCGCGGTGCCAGGCGCCCTCGCGTGGCCATCGTCGGCCGCACCGGCAGCGGCAAGCACAGCATTTTTCGTGCGGCTGCCAGCACGTCCACCCACCACGAGCGTCTGGCCGGCATCGGGCCTGCGTATGAGGAATGCCTGGTCGAGGTGGGGATCGACCAGATTTCCCTGGTCGCCTTGCCTGCCATCGGTGGCCTGCACGATCTGGATGCGGACGCCTGTGTGACGTTGAAGTATCTGTTGTGGGGCGACCGCTGGCCAGTCATCGCGCAGCATGAGACGAACCAGCCCGACAGCACGTTTGCCGCGCCGGATGTGCTGCTGGTGGTGATGGATGCCACGGCGCTGGAACGCGATCTCGAGCTCGCGCTGGAGCTGATGCAGCTGGGCAGGCCGATGGTGTTTGCGCTTAACCGCATGGACGAGGCACGTGCCAGACGGCGCTTTATCAATGTACGCGCCCTGTCGGCCCAACTGGGCGCGCCGGTGGTGCCGACCGTGGCGCACATGGGCATCGGCCTGGCCGACGTGTATACCACCGTGGTGCACGTCGCCCGCGAGGCAAGATTCCTGCAGCCGCATCCATCGGCTCCGCCCTACAGTGCGCACATCGAGGCGCAATTGCGGGCCATTGCCGAAATCGCCCGCCAGCCGGACGTGGCGGCGGCCTTCGCCGTCCCCGAGACGTTGCTGACGCTGCAGCTGGCGGAAAACGACGGCTACTTCGCGCAGGAATTGCAGGCGCATTTCCCCGATCGCTACGCGGCCTTGCTCGCCGCGCGCGCCATCGCCGACGCCGCCTTGCCGCGCCGGCTGGCGGAGGAACTGCATGCCGATCGGCATCACCGCGCCGCCTTGCTGACCGAGGCGGCGACCCGCCCCGGCCAGGAAGGCGCGCCGCCGCGCTGGCAGTTGTGGGCCGACGATCTTTTCCTGCATCCGCGCTGGGGCTTCGTCGGCACGCTGGCGGTGTTCGCGCTGGTGTTGCTGTTCGTGTTCGAGGTGAGCGCCGTGCTCGACAGCCTGACGGTCGCGCGCCTGATCGCGTGGGCCGAGCCGTGGCAACCGACCGAACTCACGGGCGTGCTCGGCCGCGCGGTGCTCGACGGCTTCATCGGCCTCGCCGGTATCGTCATTCCCTACATGATTCCATTGGTGTTGCTGCTGGTGTGGCTGGAGGAATCCGGGATCATGCACCGCGTGGCCTTCGTGGTCGATCGCGGCTTCCATCGGCTGGGGCTGCACGGCGGCGTCGCCCTGCCGTTCCTGATGGGGCTGGGCTGCAACGTGCCTGCACTGGCCGCGACCGCGGCCGTCACGCATGGCCGCGACCGCACGGTGGCTTCGCTCCTGATCACCTTCCTGCCATGTTCGGCGCGCTCGGCCATCATCCTGGCGGTGGGCGGCAAATACCTCGGCGGGTTCGGCGTGTTTGCCCTCTTCATGCTCGCTCCCGTCGTCGTCAGCCTGGTCGGCAAGCTTCTGAAGCGCCGCTATCCCGAGACCACGCCCGGCATGATCCAGGAAATCCCCGCCTACGCCGTGCCCACCCTGCGTGCCTTGCTGGCCAATACCTGGGAGCGCAGCCGCGACATCGTCACCATCGTGCTGCCGCTCCTGGTGGCGGGCAGCGTGGTGCTGGCGCTGCTGAGCCATTACGGCGCCGATGCCTGGGTCAATCTCGCGCTCACGCCGGTGACGGTGTGGTGGCTGGGGCTGCCGGTGGCGCTGGGCGTGCCGATCCTGTTCGGCGTGCTGCGCAAGGAACTGTCCCTGCTCATGGTGTTCCAGGCGCTCGGCACACAGGAATTGTCCAGCGTGCTCGACACCACGCAGATTGCCACCTTCCTGGTGTTCCTGACTTTTTACGTGCCCTGCGTGTCCACCTTCGCCATGATGCTGAAGCTGCTCGGCCGGCGCGACGCGCTCTATTCGGTCGCGCTTTCCATCGGCGTGGCACTTGTCGTGGCGGCGGTGGTGCGCGGGGCGCTGGAACTGGCGGGGTGGGTGTTGTAGCGGCGGTGTCTTCGGGATGACCGTCCAGGTCAACCCATCACTTGCCCATGCTCCCGCGTGTCGTGGAACGCAACCTTGGGCCAGCGTTCCTGCGCCAGTGACAGGTTCACCCGCGTATCCGCCAGATAGACCAGGTTGCCGTCGACGTCCTTCGCCAGCTTGAGCGAATTGGCCTTGGTGAATTCGGCCAGATGCTGGGCGTCGGGGCAGGTGACCCAGCGCGCAGTGTAGATGCCGGCGTTTTCGAAGCTGGCGTCGACGCCGTATTCGGTTTTCAGGCGATGGGCGACGACTTCGAACTGCAGCTGCCCGACCGCGCCGATCAGCAGGGTGTTGTCGGCGAACGGTTCGAACACTTGCACCGCGCCTTCCTCGCCCAGTTCCAGCAGACCCTTGTTCAGTTGCTTGGCGCGCAGCGGGTCGCGCAGGCGCGGGCGGCTGAACAGTTCGGGGGCGAAGTAGGGAATGCCCTTGTATTGCAGGGCCTCGCCTTCGGTGAGGGTGTCGCCGATGTGCAGCTGGCCGTGGTTGTGGATGCCGATGATGTCGCCGGCCACCGCGTCTTCCATGCGGGTGCGCTCGTTGGCCATGAAGACGACCGCGTTGGCGATTTTCATGTCCTTGCCGGTGCGGCGGTGGCGTACTTTCATGCCCGGCGTGTAGCGGCCGGAGCAGACGCGGAAGAAGGCGATGCGGTCACGGTGTTGCGGGTCCATGTTGGCCTGGATC
>DDRS01000006.1:42436-75166 GCA_002343685.1 Thiobacillus denitrificans
CTGGATCTTGAACACGAAGCCGGTGAACTTGGGTTCGGCGGGGTCGACCGTGCGTTCGACGGCCTCGCGCGGCAGCGGCGACGGTGCCCAGTCGGACAGCGCGCGCAATACTTCGCGCACGCCGAAGTTGTTGATCCCGGAACCGAAGAAGACGGGGGTCTGCTTGCCGGAGAGAAAGTCGTCGATATTGAAGGTGGCGCCGGCGCCGCGCACCAGTTCGATCTCGGACAACAGGGTGTCGGCTTCGAGCGGGAAGCGTTCACGCAGGGCTTCGTCGCCCAGGTCTTTGAGCGACTCGAACTGCTGGTCGGCATTTTCCTCGCCGGCCTTGAAGCGCAGGATCTCGTCGTGGATCAGGTGGTACACGCCCTGGAAACGCTTGCCCATGCCGATGGGCCAGGTCACCGGCGCGCAATGGATCTTCAGGATCGACTCGATCTCGTCCAGCAGTTCCAGCGGCTCGCGTACCTCACGGTCCATCTTGTTGATGAAGGTGATGATGGGTGTGTCGCGCAGCCGGCACACTTCCAGGAGCTTGATCGTCTGTTCTTCCACGCCCTTGGCGGCGTCGACCACCATGATGGCGGCGTCCACGGCGGTCAGCACACGGTAGGTGTCTTCCGAGAAGTCCTTGTGGCCAGGGGTGTCGAGCAGGTTGAATACGCAGTCGCCGTAGGAGAACTGCATCACCGAGCTGGCCACCGAAATGCCGCGCTCGCGCTCGACCTCCATCCAGTCGGAGGTGGCGAACTTGCCGCTCTTCTTGGCCTTGACCGTGCCGGCCATCTGGATGGCGCCGCCGAACAGCAGCAGCTTTTCGGTCAGGGTCGTTTTACCCGCATCGGGGTGCGAAATGATGGCAAAGGTGCGGCGTTTCTTGACGTCGCGCGTCAAGGCGGGATCACCGGTTTGGGCCGGCGCGGTCGGGGTGGATTCCATCGGGGAGGACTGGCGGATATGAAGCAAGCCGCAATTTTAAGCTATTTCGCGCGACGGACCGGTCCTATGCCTCAGCATTTTCGCGCGCATTGGCCGGGCTGCGCTTGGCACCGGTGGCTTGGTGGTCGACACTCGCCGCGAAATGTCCAAATGCCGAGTAGATTCATTTAACCATGAAAGGGAAATGGGCGTAGCTGCGTGTTGTCCCAACCTAGGCCCTCAAATGCGGCCAGCGAGTCCGGCTGAAAACACTTCCCCTTATTCCCGCATAGAAAACTTCGATTGAGAATGCGCACTTGGCCGTGGCGGCAGGCATGGCCTTCGGAGTACCATTTCAGGGATTCACTTATGGGCGAAACGCCCGACTGTCCGGGATGGTTTTTCGGGCGGTTTCAAATGATTTTGCATCCATCGGATGGAGGAAACAACAATGACGGAGCATGTTGCGACCAACGAGACGATTCTCGTGGTGGGCGGCGGGATTTCCGGCATGACTGCCGCGCTCGAAGCGGCCGAAACCGGCAAGAACGTCGTCCTGGTTGAGAAAAATCCCGCACTGGGCGGCCGGACTTCCCAGCTGTATCGCTACTTCCCCAAGCTGTGCCACCCCACCTGCGGCCTGGAAATCAACCTGCGCCGCCTCAAGAACAACCCCCGCGTGCGCGTGCTGACGCTGGCCGAAGTCACAGGCATCGAAGGCAGCACGGGCAACTACACTGTCTCCGTCAAGGTCAAGCCGCGTTACGTGAACGAGAACTGCACCGCCTGCGGCGACTGCGGCCGCGCGGTCGAGACGATGGTAGACGACCCGTTCAACTACAACCTCGGCCAGCACAAGGCCGCCTTCCTGCCGAACGCGATGGCCTATCCGCAGCGCTACGTGCTGGATCCCGCGATCATCGGTACCCCCGATGCGGACAAGGCCAAGGCCGCCTGCAAATACGGCGCGATCGACCTCGACATGAAGGAAGAGACGATCCAGGTGAAAGCGGGCGCGGTGGTGTGGGCGACCGGTTGGCAGCCCTATGACGCGGCGAAGATTCAGCCCTACGGCTACGGCCGCTTCAAGAACGTCATCACCAGCGTCGAATTCGAGCGCCTGGCCGACATCCACGGCCCCACGGGCGGCAAGATCCTGCGTCCCAGCGACGGCAAGGAGGCGAAGAACATCGCCTTCATCCAGTGCGCCGGCTCGCGCGACGAGAACCATCTGCGCCACTGTTCGCGTATCTGCTGCATGGCCTCGCTGAAGCAGACGCACTATGTGCGCGAGAAATATCCCGAAGACGGCAAGTCGACCATCTACTACATCGACATTCGCGCCATCGACCGTTTCGAGGATTTCTATCAAAAAGTCCAGGCCGATCCGTCCGTGAGCTTCATCAAGTCCAAGGTCGCCAAGATCACCGAGGACGAGCACGGCAATCCGGTGTGCTGGGGCGTCAACACCGAAGGCTACAAGCGCTACACCACGCCGCACGACCTGGTGGTGCTGGCCGTCGGCATGGAGCCCTCGGTCAAGGGCATCAACATTCCCGGCCACATCGTGGCGGATTCGAGCGGCTTCATCGAAGCCGACCCGGCCAACGGTGCCGTGTTCGGCGCCGGTTGCGCGTCGAATGCGCTGGACGTGAACCGTGCCGTGCAATCGGCCACCGCGGCGGCATTGCGCGCCATCCAGGTGGTCAACAAAGTAGCGAAGGCGGAGGCGTAAACAATGGCTGACATCAAAGTCGCAGCGTATATCTGCAAGGGCTGCGGACTCGGCGAGCGTCTGGATACGGACGCATTGGTCAAGATCGCACAGAAGGACGGCAAGGTGCCGCTGGCGAAGTCGCACGATTTCCTGTGCAACGCCGACGGCGTGGCGATGATCAAGAACGACATCGCGAACGAAGGCGTCACCCACATCATGATCGGCGCCTGTTCGCGCCGCGCCAAGACCGAAGCATTCTTCTTCCCCGAGAACGCGGTGGCGCGCGCCAACCTGCGCGAAGGCGTGATCTGGATCCGTCCCGATACCGAGGACGCGCGCGAAACCACGCAGGACATGGCGGAAGACTACATCCGCATGGGCTGCGCCGAAGTGAAGGCGATGACCGCACCCGGCGGCAACACCAATACCGGCACCAGCAAGACCCTGCTGGTGGTGGGCGGTGGCGTCACCGGCATGACGACCGCGATCGAAGCGTCGAAGACAGGTTATTCGGTGGTGCTGGTCGAGAAGTCCGGCGAACTCGGCGGCTGGGCCGGCAAGCTCTACAAGCGCACGCCGGTGCACGAGCCGTTCAAGTCGCCGGCCGATACCGGCGTGGCCGACCTCGCCTCGCAGGTGATGGGCGACAGCAACATCAAGGTCTACCTCAACGCCACCATCGCCAAGACCGATGGTGCGCCGGGCCGCTTCGTAGTCGACATCGCCACCGAATCGGGTGCGACGCATACCGAAGACATCGGTGCGATCGTGCAGGCAACCGGCTTCACCCTGTACGACATGAACAAGCTGCCCGAACTCGGCGGCGGCAAGTCGCCCAACGTGGTCGACCAGGCCGGCCTCGAAGCGCTGGCGAAAGCGGCTGCGGCAGGAGACGGCGTGATTCGCCGGCCCTCGGACAACCAGCCCGTGAAATCGGTGGTGTTCGTCCAGTGTGCCGGCCAGCGCGACCCCAGCGGCACGCACCTGGCCTACTGCTCGGGCTTCTGCTGCAACGCCAGCATCAAGCAGGCGATGTACTTCAAGGACGCCAACCCGTCCGTCGACACCACCATCATCTACACGGACCTGCGTACCCCCGGCAACGGCGAGGACTTCTACCGCAGCGCGCAGGAGAAGGGCGTCATCTTCACCAAGGGCAAGGTCGCCGAAGTGGTGCCGAACGGCGCCACCAGTACGGTGAAGTTCCACGACCTGATCCTCGATGACAAGGATGCCGCCGTGGCAGACGTCGACCTGGTGGTGCTGGCCACCGGCCAGGTGGCCAACTCGGGCATCAACATCGATGCCCTGACCAAGCCGCAGGTCGAAGGCCAGGAAGGTGAGTCGTCCGCCGAAGGCACGGTGGAAGTGAAGCCGATTTCCATCCTCAACCTGACCTACCGTCAGGGACCGGACGTGCCGCAGCTGAAGCAGGGCTTCACCGATTCGCACTTCATCTGCTTCCCCTACGAAACCCGCCGCACCGGCATCTACACCGCCGGCCCGGTGCGCCGCCCGATGGACATCGCGCAGGCGCGCGAGGATGCCACCGGTGCCGCACTCAAGGCGATCCAGGCACTGGAAAATGCCGAACTCGGCCGCGCCGCGCACCCGCGTTCGGGCGATCTGTCGTTCCCGAAGGTGCGCCTGGAAGGCTGCACCCAGTGCAAGCGCTGCACGGTGGAATGTCCGTTCGGCGCCATCGATGAGGACGAAAAGCGCTTCCCGGTGTTCAACGAGTCGCGCTGCCGCCGTTGCGGCACCTGCATGGGGGCCTGCCCGGTGCGCGTGATCTCGTTCGAGAACTACTCGGTCAACACGGTCGGCGCGCAGATCAAGGCGGTCGACATCCCGGACGAGTTCTCCGAGAAACCGCGCATCCTGATCCTGGCCTGCGAGAACGACGCCTACCCGGCACTCGACATGGCAGGGATGAGCCGCAACGAGTACTCAGCCTTCGTGCGCATCATTCCGATCCGCTGCCTGGGCTCGGTCAACACCATCTGGATCACCGATGCGCTCAACGCCGGCTACGACGGCGTGATGCTGATGGGTTGCAAATCGGGTGACGAGTACCAGTGCCACTTCGTCAAGGGTTCCGAGCTGGGCCGGGTGCGCATGTCCAAGATCGACGACACGCTGAAGACGCTGAACCTGGAATCGGAGCGCGTGCGCGATCTCGAAGTCGCCATCACCGACATCGAGCGGGTGCCCGACATGATCAACAAGTATGCTGCCGAGCTGGTTGCCGTAGGCCCCAGCCCGTTCAAAGGCTTCTAACAGGAGACCCACCATGAGCGCAAATACCGCAATGGCGGAGAAATACCGCAACAATTTCCTGAAGGAAATCGAAGAACAGGTCGAGATGGGCGACTGGGTGAAGATGTGCATGCAATGTGGCGTCTGCTCCGGTTCCTGCCCGACCAACTTCCAGTCGGCGTGGGAGCACCCGCCGCAGGAACTCTTCATGATGATCCGTGCCGGCAAGCGCGAGGAAGTACTGACCACGACCTCGATGTGGAATTGCACGTCGTGCTACAACTGCATCGTGCGCTGCCCGCGCAAACTGCCGATCACCCACATCATGCACGGCATCGCCGAGTATGCGCACCGGCTCGGCATGGCGCCAAAGATGCAGCCGACGCGCTTCTTCAGCGGCCTGTTCTGGAAGAACTGCACCCATACGGGACGTGTCAACGAGCTCAAGCTGTCGATGGGCCTGTACTTCAAGGACGGTTTCGGTGCCGGCATCAAGGAAGGCATGAAGATGAAGGACGTGGCGCTTGGCCTCTTGAAGGCCAAGCGGCTCAACCCGTTCGAACTGCTCGGCGGCCACAAGTGCAAGGACCAGAAAGGCATCCAGGCGATGCTGAAAAAAGCCTACGAAATCGAGCGCAGCCGCAAGGCCGCCAAGATGGCGGGCTGAGGAGAGAAATATGGCCAAACATGAATACGCGTTTTACCCCGGTTGTTCGTCGCAGAAGGGGGCTTCCGCCTCCAACTACCTGACCTCGGTCGAATCGATGTGCAAGACGCTCGATGTCAAGCTGACCGAGATTCCCGACTGGAATTGCTGTGGCGCATCCATTGGTTATGCGGAAGCCGGCGAGCTGCCGCGCCACGTGATGAATGCGCGCAACTTCGCGCTATCCGAGAAGAACCTGCCCGGGCAGGAAATCGTCGCCACCTGCGCCGCCTGCTGGCTGGGCGCGCGCGAGACCCGTGAGCGCCTGACGCATTCCGACACGCTGATGGCCGATACCCGCGAGGCGCTCAAGGAAGCCGGCCTCACGATCAACGAGATGCCCGAGATCCGCCACATGGTCGAGGTGCTGATCGAGGACATCGGCTTCGACGAAATGAAGAAGCACGTCGTGCGTCCGCTCGAGGGCGTCAAGATCGCGGGCTATGTCGGCTGCCAGACGAACCGTCCGTTCGGCGTCGCCGGCGAGTCGTTCGAGAACCCCGTGTACCTCGACAAGATGGTCGAGATGGTGGGCGCCGAGTCGATTCCCGAGTACGACATGAAAGTGACCTGCTGCGGCGGCGCGCTGGCGTTCTCCGAGCCCGAGAAGGCGCAGGCGCAGATCAAGGACATCGTCGAGTCGGCCTACGACCACGGCGCCGAGATGATCGTCACGCCGTGCCCGCTGTGCCAGGCCAACGTCGAGATCTACCAGGGCCAGATCAACCAGCGCTACGGCACCAAGTTCAACATCCCGGTGATGTACTACAGCCAGTTGATGGTCGTGGCCTACGGCGGCGGCGCCAAGGATGCGGCCTTGAACGGCCAGGTCATCAAGGCGCGCAGACTGGAAGAGATCGCCGCCAAGCCGGCCAAGGGCTGAGCGGCTTCAAACGGAAAACAGGGGCAGTGCGCCCCTGTTTTTTTATGCCGACCCGCGGCATATGGGGGGCGACGCTCAGGCAGCCTGCTTCAATTCGGTATCGGCCACGGTCCGTGCGCGCTGGCGTAGCGGCATCTTGCGCAGGAAGGCGGCCAGCCCGTGGCTGGCCTGATCGAAGGGGCCGGCGGGAACCAGCGCCTCGCGTGCGGCGGCGAAATCCTTCTGCTTGATGTCCTGAACGATCTCACCGGCGATCTCGTGAAACTGGCCATGCAGCCGGCAGGCCTCGGCGTGGTCCTCGGGCGACAGCATCCTGCGCGCCTCGTTGTCGAGCCAGTGTCCGAGCTTGCAGGCATGGGGCTGGCCGACCGTGGACAAGTCCATCGGTGCCCGACCGCTCAGGAAATTCCGGAACTGGGTTTTCCATGCGCCATGGATGTAGATGGCGTATTCGATATCGCGTTTGATGCCCACGAATCCTCCGTTGTTGTGACCGCTTATCTCTGAATAACGGCATGAAGGTGCGATGATTGAGCGGTCTGCCGAATCATTTCCCGCGTTCCCGCCGTAGCAGTTCCGACTTGCGCACCACGCCCCAGCGGTAACCAGCCAGGCT
Source organism: Thiobacillus denitrificans (assembly GCA_002343685.1). GTDB lineage: Bacteria > Pseudomonadota > Gammaproteobacteria > Burkholderiales > Thiobacillaceae > Thiobacillus > Thiobacillus denitrificans_A. The sequence continues at coordinate 49,536 of DDRS01000006.1, forward strand.
TCCGTCGGCGCGCACGGCGCGGTGGCAGGGAATGACGACCGCCACGGAGTTGCAGGCGCAGGCGTGGGCCACGGCACGATGCGCCTTCGGCTGGCCGATGCGCGCGGCGATCTCGCCGTAGCTGGCGGTCTGTCCGGCCGGGATCGCTTGCAACGCCTGCCAGACACGATGCTGAAAAACCGTTCCCTGCACGTCCAGCGGCAGGTCCAGTACGCTTCGCGGCTGTTCGAGATAGTCCAGAACCTGGACGACCCAGCGTTTGAAAGTATCGTCGGCCGGCTCGAACTGCGCCTGCGGGAAGCGGTCCCGTATGCGCTCGGCCAGTGCCTGCGGCACATCGCCGAACTCGATGGCGCATAGCCCTTTTCGGGTGGCGGCGACGACGACCCAGCCGAGCACGCAGGGCTCGACGGTGTAGCGGATATGCTCGCCTGCGCCGCCCTTGCGGTAGCTGCCCGGCGGCATGCCGAGGAGGGCGGGCGCAGCCTCGTAAAAACGCCCGCTCGAATTGAAGCCGGCCGCGTAGATGGCCGCCGTCACCGACGGCGCGGACTGCAGCGACGCCGTCACCCGCCGTGCTTGGAGGGCCTTGTGATAGGCCTTGGGACTCAGGCCGGCCATGGCCTTGAAAATGCGCTGGAAATGATACGGGCTCATCCCGGCCTGCTGTGCCAGTTGTGCGAGCGACAGCGGCGTCGCGCTGCGTTCGATGGCCTGGCAGGCCTGGCGAACCAGTACGCTGCGGGTTTGCTGTTGCGAGGGCGCATCCGGCCGGCAGCGCTTGCAGGGGCGGTAGCCTGCCGCGGCGGCAAGCTCGCCGGTCTCGAAGAACGTCACGTTCTCCCGTTTCGCCGCGCGCGAGGGACACGAGGGCCGGCAATATACGCCGGTGGTGCGAACCGCGTAGACGAATTCGCCGTCCGCCTGCACATCGCGGCGGACCACGGCCTGCCAGCGCTGCTCGGCAAGCTGCACGGTCTCGGGCGAGGGGGCGTTCGGCGGGAAGGTGGCGGATTCGGTATCCATGGCAGACGTTCGGCAGGACTCGGGAATGACAGTGTCAGCCGGTTTGGTCTGCACTGCAATCCGGAACTTGCGCTCAAATTCCATGACGGTCGCACCGCCTGCCAAGCGGCGGTATGCTTACGTTTTGTCCCGATAGCATACGAACATGAAAAGAGCCCAAGACCTCAACCAGCTGACCGACCTGGTGCACGAAGCGGTCTACGAAGTCGACGAACTGCGTGCCTGCCTGGAACACGACGACGAAGAGGCGTCGATCTACACGCCCTTCCTGGACGACCTCGACAAGATGCTGCGCGACCTGCACGAATCGATGACGTCCGGAAAATATGCGGGCGTGGGATCGGGCGAGGATCTGCCCTTCATGCCGCTGTTCAAGAAGCACGAACGCAATATCCCGTTCCGCGAACTGCTGCGTACCATCAATGCGACGCATCGTGAAGGGTATGAGCCGTAATGGCGGCCGTTGACCCGGCAATCGGGTTGTTCAAGTAGGTTGAGGCGAGTCACGCCTGACAAGGACTCCGCATTTTCCCGGGTCGCTCGCGCAGCCGGAATTGTCTTACGCCAGTTTCGGACCATGCCGATTCGTCCAGATTGGCCTATCCGCGCATAGTGCGTGCTCGGCCCCCAAGTGCGGCGCATGTGCCAGCGGAGTGAACATGAGCGTAGACAACCCCGTCAAGCGTCTGTTGATGACCGTGACCCAAGGTGTCTATGTGGTGGGCGTGGGGAAGGACGGTCGGCGGAACGCCTTCACCGCCTCGTCGGTCATGCAGGTGTCCATGCAACCGCCCATGCTGGCAATTGCCGTCAATCCCGACAATGCTTCATATACCTTGCTCGTGGAAGGCGGCGTGTTCGCAGTGACGGTATTACAGCGCAGCCAATGTGCCCTCGCAGACTTCTTCGGCAACCATAGCGCCCAGGACGAGAACAAGCTGAGCGCAGTGGCCTGGCACGCAGCGCCTTCAGGCGCCCCGGTACTGGATGAAGGACTGTCCTATCTCGACTGTCGCGCCGTATCAAGACACCCGGCGGGCGATCATGTGGTGATCCTGGCCGAGATAACGGGCGGCGATTACTTGCAAGGACGCGTCCGCCCCCTGCGTTATGACGAAGTGGGGGACATGGACAAAAGCGACGAATTGTTGCCCGGGCACCTCGGTAGCGCTGGCGGGCGTAGCGAGTTCCCAATCGCGCATGACGCATCAGAGCCATGACAGGTGGAAAGTTGTGACCTGTTCCAGGCAGCGTGGCTTATTTGACGGTGAGCTGATTGTTGACACTCGCCACACCCTCTACGCCCTGGGCAATCTTCGTGGCGAGTTCTTTGGCCGAATCGCTCTGTACCGTACCGGTCAGCATCACCACGCCGTGGTCCGTTTCAACCGAAATATCGAGGCCCTTGAGGGTGTCGTCGGCCAGATACTTGCCTTTGATCGACGTCGTAATGGTGGCGTCGTCGATGGCTTGTCCTGCCTGGTCGGCTTTCTGTTCCAGCGAGTTGCCCAGCTCCTGGGTTGCCTGCTTGGTTTGGTCGATAGCATTATCCATTTTCTCGCCCGTCGTCGGGCTGGCTGCGTTGGCCGGTTGATCTGCAGGCTTGCGGTCACATCCTGTTGCCAGCAGGGCAAGGCCTGACGCGAGGGCGAATGCTGCAATACTGGATACGTGTTTCATGAGGATCTCCTTACGAAGTGGGTGGGAGCGGTGGTTAGATAACGATGCAGCCATGGCTGCCGGCTGTGTACGAGCGGGAGCGCTGTGACACTCGGCGACCCAGATGGAAATTTAATTGGAGTGCCGTTCCGTTCGTATAGGTGAATGGCGCACTCGCTTGTAGGACAAACGTCAATCCGGGTTTCCGTAGGCGTGGTGGCTTGTCTGTGCGACGCCACGGGACGTTTACGGAGCAGGGATCTTATTCGGCGCGCAGCGCATCCACCGGATTCAAGCGCGCCGCCCGCATCGCCGGCACCACGCCGGCCGCCAGCCCGATCAGCACCGACACCCCCAGTGCGCCGAAGGCGTAGTCCCACGGCGTGTTGACCGGCAGGTCGCTGACGGTGAGCTTCAGCAGCCCGGCGATCCCGGCGCCGACCGCCAACCCGCCGAGCCCGCCCAGGGTGGACAGGACGGTCGACTCCATCAGGAACAGCGTGCGGATCTGCGCGCGCGTCGTGCCCAGCGCGGTGAGCAGGCCGATCTCGGCGACGCGCTCGGCCACGGCAATGTGCATCAGCGTGACCATGCCCACTGCGCCGACCAATAATGAAATCCCGCCGAGCGCGGCGACGGCGAAGGTGAGCACTTCGAGTACGGTGGAAAGCGTGTCGAGCATCTGCTGCTGCGGCGTGACGGTGAAGTCCTCGCGGCCGTGGCGCGCGATCAGGATGCGTTCGATGTCCTTGACCACGGCCTTCAGGGGTGAACCGGGCTTGTAGGCGACATGGACTTCCATGACGCCTTCGCGATTGAACACTTCCAGCGCGCGCGCAGTGGGGATGTAGACCGTGTCGTCGAGGTCGAAGCCGAGCACCTGGCCCTTGGGCGCCATGACGCCGATGATGCGGAAGCGTGTCGCGCCGACCTGCAGGGTGGCGCCCAGCGGATTACTTGTGCCGAACAGCTCGGTTTGCACTCTCGCACCCAGTACGGCATAGGCGCGCGGATTGCGCGGGTCGTCGGCGGGCAGATACTGGCCGACCGCGACGTGCATGTTGAACGCGCGCGAGAAATCCGGCCCTTCGCCATAGACTGTCACGCGGCGGCTGCGGCCGTGGGCGCGGATTTCCGCATTGCCCATCACGCCGGAATTCGTGTACTGCGCATAGCGCGAGGTCTTCAGCGCGAGCGCGTCGTCGATCGTCAGCAGCCGCGCGCTGCCGATGGCGCCGACCGAGGCGCCGTGCGTGCTGATCTTGCCCGGGGTGACGACGATGATGTTGGTGCCGAACTGGGTGAACTCGGCCAGGACGAACCGATGAATGCCGTCGCCGATCGAGGTGAGCAGGATCACCGCGGCAATGCCCACTGCGATGCCGGTGGCGGACAGGAAGGTGCGCAACCGGTGCGCGGTGAGGGCGTGCAGGGCGAAGCGCAGGGTGTCGATGAAGCTCATTTGCCGCTCAGCGCCAGAACGGGGTCCAGCCGCGCCGCGCGCGCGGCGGGCAGCAGGCTGGCGAGGATGCCGGTGATGAGGGCGGTGGCCACCCCCGCCATGCTGGCCCAGGCCGGCGGCCAGGCGGGGAGCGTCGGATAGGCGAGCCGGATCATCCAGGCGCCGGCGTTCCCCAGCGCGTAACCGATGGCACCGCCCGCCAGCGACAGCCATACTGCTTCTGCGAAGAACAGGCGGCGGATGTCGGCGGCGGGCGCGCCGAGGGCTTTCAGCAGACCGATCTCCGAGGTGCGCTGCGCCACCGCCACCAGCATCACGTTCATTACGAGTATGCCGGCCACCGCCAGACTGATCGCGGCGATACCCGCCACGCCCAGCGTCAGCGCGCGCAGGATGCGGTCGAAGGTGGCGAGGATGGCGTCCTGGGTGATGACGGTCACATCCTCCTCGCCGTCGTGGCGCAGCTTCAGAGCGTGGGCGATGGCGGCCTTGGCCGGCTCGATGGCGTTGCGGCTGCGGGCTTCGACCAGGATGCGGAACAAGGTGTTGGTGTTGAACAGTTCCTGCGCGTAGTCAACCGGGATGATGGCGATCTCGTCGGAATTGAAACCCATCGATTCGCCCTGGACGGCCAGCACGCCCGAGACCATGAATCGGCTGTCGCCGAGGCGCACGCGCTGGCCGACGGCGTTGCCGTCGGGAAAGAATTCATGCGCCAGCACGCTGCCCAGTACGATCTGTGCGCTGCGTTCCGAACCGTGCGCGAGGAAGCTGCCCTGCGACAGTTTCATGTGGCGGATCGGCAGCAACTCGGACGTGCTGCCGAGCACGGTCACTTCGCGCAGCTTCCCGCCGGCGGAGAGTTCGGCCACACCCACGTTGAGCGGCGCATAGCGCTTGACCTGCGGCAGGTGGCTGATGAACAGGGCGTCGTCGAGCGTCAGGTCGCGCGGCGTCTGCCCCAGCGCGGCGCCGGGAAAGCCGCCCGAGGTCTCGGCGCGGCCCGGCAGCACGATGACCAGATTGGTGCCGAGCGAGGAGAATTGCCCCACCACGTAGCGCCGCGCGCCTTCGCCCAGCGCCGTCAGCACCACCACCGCTGCCACGCCCAGCGCCATCGCCAGCACGATCAGCAACGAGCGGGTGCGGTAGCTCACCACGGTTGAGAAGGAGAGGGTCAGGGTGTCACGCAGATTCATCGGGCAATCCGGGGGGCCGTTCGTGTTGAGCCTGTCGAAGCCCTGTGCCCACTTTGGTATATCCCTTGCCTAGCACAGGCCGAACAGTGGCCGCCTTCATTTTTCATCCCCCACGATCTCGCCATCCCGCATGGCAATGTGGCGATGCGCGCGGGCGCCGAGTTCGCGGTCGTGGGTGACGACGATCAGTGTGGTACCGGCGTGGTGCAGGCCTTCCAGCAGTGCCATGACTTCTGCGCCGATGCGGTGGTCGAGGTTGCCAGTCGGCTCGTCGGCCAGGAGCGCGGTGGGGCGCAGGATAGTGGCGCGTGCGATTGCCACGCGCTGGCGCTGGCCGCCGGAAAGTTCGGCCGGGCGATGGCGGGCGCGGTCCTTGAGGTCGAAAGCATCGAGTGCGGCGTCGACGCGCGACTTTCGCTCGGCCGGCGCAATGCCTTCCAGCATCAGCGGCAACTCGATGTTCTCGGCTGCGGTGAGCCGTGGCACGAGATGGAAGGACTGGAACACGAAGCCGATCTTTTCCCGGCGCACGCGTGCCCGCTCGGTCTCGGACAGGTCGGTGACGTCGGAACCGTCCAGTTCGTAGCGTCCACTGTCGGGACGGTCGAGCAGACCGACGACGTTCAGCAGGGTGGACTTGCCCGAGCCCGAAGGGCCCATGATGGACACGTATTCACCCGATGCGATGTCGAGGTTGACGCCATTGAGCGCGCGCACTTCCTGGTCGCCCATGCGGAACACGCGGGTGATCGAGGTGAGGCGGATCATGGCTGCGCGGGCTTGGGAGCGACCTTCACGCCGGCCTTCACGTTCTCCTGGTCGAAGGACAGCAGCACGCGGTCGCCGGCCCCGAGGCCGCTGACGACTTCCGTGAACGCCCAGTTGGCCAGCCTGGTTTTCAGATGGCGCGTCTCCAGCGTGTCGTCCTTGCCCAGCACCAGTACCGTGCCGTCCTGCTGGATCGCCTGGGTGGGCACGCGCAGCACCTTGTCGCGGCGCTCGATGATGGCTTCGACGTCGGCGCTGTAGCCGACCAGCAGGGCCGCTTCCGGCGGCGTGTCGAAATCGACCTCGACGTCGACCGTGCGCGCCTGTTTCTCCACCTCGGTCACGTAGGGGGCGATGCGCCGGACGTGGCCGGCGAAGACCTTGCCGGGCAGGGCGTCGAGCGTGATGCGTGCCGGCTGGCCGGGCTTCAGCCGGGGCGCATCGACTTCGTCCATCGGCGCGCTCACGTAGAGGCAACTGTCGTCGATCAAATCCACGGCAGGCGGCGTGGGAATGCCGGGCGGCGAGGGCGTGGTGAATTCGCCGACCTCGCCGGTGATCTTGGCGACGATGCCGGCAAACGGCGCGGTGAGCGTGGTGCGCTCCAGCCCGACTTGCGTGATGCGGATCTGCGCCTGCGCGCGCTTGACGTCGGCGGCAAGCGCCTCGCAGTTGGCCTGGCGCGCACGTGCATCGGCGCGGGCGTTTTCGGTGCTCTGCGGGCTGACGAATCCCTTGGCCGCCAGTTGAGCGGTGCGATCGGCATCGCGCTGTGCGTTGGCGGCCATGATGCAGGCCTCGCGGCGGCGTTCCTCGCTCGTGGTCAGCTGGCGGGTGGCCAGTTCACGCTGGGCGGCGAGGTCGCGGTTCCACAGTTCGAGCAGCGGCTGGCCGGCCTTCACGCGTTCGCCTTCCTTCACCCACAGCTTGACGATCTGCCCGCCTGCCACCGGAGCTAGCTTGGCGCGGCGGCAGGCCTTGACCGTGCCGGCGCGGGTGTTGACGACCGTCGATTCGACCGTGCCGCGTTCGATCGTGGCGAGTTCGACTTCGGGCGGTTTGGGACGGGTGAAGTGCCAGCCGGCATAGGCAAGCGCCGCGACGGCCAACACGATGACGATAAGGCGAAGCCCGGTTTTGGGTTTTGGCATGATGGGAGAGACGACAGTGAACTGCCTCAATGTAACATTCGGCCATGCTGAAAACCATCGTTCCTGCCCGCCTCGAATTCAAGGACGGCGTCCCGTATTCCGCCGCCTACGGCGACATCTACCATTCCGCCGACGGCGGCGCCGGGCAGGCACGTCATGTCTTCCTGCAGGGCTGCGGGCTGCCGCAGGCATGGTCTCAGCGGAGCAATTTCGTCGTGCTGGAAACCGGCTTTGGCACCGGGCTGAATTTCCTGGCGACCTGGGCGGCCTGGCGCGACGACCCGGCGCGTCCCGCACGGCTGCATTTCCTGTCGGTCGAGAAACACCCGTTCCGTACCGAAGACCTGGCGCGGCTGCATGCACAGTGGCCGGAATTCGCACCGCTCTCGGAAGAACTGCTGGCGAACTGGCCGACGCTGACGCCGGGTTTCCACCGCATCGCGCTCGACGACGGACGCGTGCAGCTCACCCTGATGCTGGGCGACGCGCTCGATTGCCTGCCGCAGGTACAGGCCGAGGTGGACGCGTTCTACCTGGATGGTTTCGCACCCGACTGTAACGCCGACCTGTGGCGGCCCGCGCTGTTCGACGCATTGGTGCCGCTGGCCCGGCCGGGCGCGATGGCTGCGACCTATACCGTGGCGGCCTCGGTACGCGAGGGTCTGGGACGGATCGGTTTCGTCTGCGAGAAGCGGGCGGGCTACGGCCGCAAGCGGCATTGCCTGCGCGCACGTTTCCAGAGGGAAAGCCGCCGGGCCGACGCTGCGGTGCCGCGGCATGTCGCCGTCGTCGGCGCCGGCGTGGCGGGCGCTGCCGTGGCGCATGCGCTGGCAAAGCGTGGCGTGGCGGTTATCGTGCTGGAGCGTGCCGGTTCACCGGCGCAGGCGGCTTCGGGCAATCCGGTGGCGGTGTTCCGGCCGGTGATCTCGCGCGACGACACCCTTGCGACGCGCCTGACGCGGGCGGCCTTCCTGCACGACCTGCGCGCATGGGCGATGCTGGAGGGCGTCGAGTGGGCGCGCTGCGGCGTGCTGCACCTGGCCAAGAATACGGAAGCGGCCGCGAAGCAGCGGCAGGCGCTGGCGGCCACGATGCCGCCGACCGATTATGCGTATTGGGTGGAACAGGCGGCCGCACGCGAGCTGGCGAACTGGCCGGTGACAGCCCCCGGTGTGTATTACCCGGCGGCGGGCTGGGTGGTTCCGGGGAGCCTGTGCCGTGCCTGGTTCGGCCATCCGGCCATCCGTGTGCAGACGAACTGTGCCGTTGCGCGTGTGACACGCGTTGCGGCGGGATGGCACGTTATGGATCGGGAAGGCACGGCACTGGCCGAGGCCGATGCCGTGGTGCTGGCGAACGCGCGCGATGTCCTGGACCTGGTGCACGGGCAGCGCTGGCCGCTCAATACCGTGCGCGGACAGATCACGCGCTTGCCGCCCGGCAGCCTGCGGGACATCCGGCGGGTGATCGCCCGTGAAGGCTATGTGGCGCCGGGCACCCTGAAGGGCACAAGCGCACAACCGCTGGTCGGCGCTACGTACGAACACGATGACGACGACACGTCACCCCGCCTGGAAAGCGATCTCGCCAACCTGGCCCGGCTGGAGGCGATCCTGCCGGGCGTGGGCGAGCATGTGGCCGTGGGGCAGGTGAGTGGCCGCGCCTCGTTGCGCGCCACCTTGCCGGATCGGCTGCCGCTGGTGGGCGCAGTCGACGGGCAGACCGGACTGTATGTCGCGGCGGGCTATGCCTCGCGCGGTGTCGTGTGGGCGGGGGTGCTGGGCGAGGCGCTGGCCGATCAGATGACCGGCCAGCCCTGGCCACTGGAAATCGAGTTGATGCGGGCGATCGCGCCCGGACGTTTCGAACGCTAGCGCCTGGGGCGCAGGTTCAGGCTGCCGCCAGGGGCTTGCCCTTGCTGGCAGCGACCGACTGGCCCGCCTGGTCGTACAGGCCGTTCTGATTGGTCGCGGCGTGGACCAGTACATTGAGCGCCTGGCGGGTGGAGGCCAGACGCATGTCGATCAGCGTGCCGATACGCTGGTTCAGGGCGCGCGCCTGCTGTTCCATGTCGCACAGCTGCTGCCAGCGTGCGAGATGCTCAGGCTGGCCATGCCGGGTCAGCCAGGCATCCATCCCGGCGTGGTCGGGGGTGTGGCCGGCCGCCAGCAGATCGTCATGGCGCGTGCGTGCCAGGTTGCTGAGCGTTTGCAGTTGCGACAGCTTGGAGGCGTTCAGCGGGGCCAGGCGATCGGCTTCGCCGTCCACCAACGCACGTTCCTCTTCGCCCATGACATTCAGCAGGGCCTGCCAGGCCGAGCCTTCCATCGTCAGTTTGGCGATCAGGGCCGGGCTGGAGGACGGATCACTTGGCGACATGGAGCATTTCCTTGACCGAGTTGAGCAGGTTTTCCGCGATGTTTCCGGTATTGATGGTGTATTCCCCGCGGGTGATGGCTTGCTTGATGCTGTCCACGCGGGCGCGGTCGACGACCGGAATCGCCGCCAGTTGCGATTCCAGCTGTTTCAGCTGGAGGGCGCGCGGACTCAGGTTGACATCCGTCTTCTGGGCGTCGGCGGGCTTGGCGTCTTCGGCCTTGTTGGGGCGGGTTTCGACGGAATTCGGCAGGGTGATCGGTTTCAGGCCGGGATCGATTTTCATGGCAGTTTCCTGATCGGGCAGGTGCTCGGTTTCTTAAGCTAACTCAGTAACGTCAATTTACGGACTTTCTGAAGTCTGCCCGATCCAATCTACCTGATTTAGAAGGCGACGACCACCCGCTGGCCGTCCTGCGCCACGCCGCTGACCACTTCGCCGGAAGGGGTTTTCACCCGGACCCGATCGCCCCGGCTGGCGTTGGCCAGCGCCAGGCCTTCGCTCTGTATGGAAAAGCCCGGCCCGTTCATCACCAGGCGGGTGCTCTGCCCCTGTTGCACGGCGAGAGGAGGGCGCAGCAGCGCATTGCGCAGCGGCGCCCCGGCGGCCACCCCCGATACCGTGCGGTATCCCTTCAGGTCGTCGGCATTGGTGACGACGTCGGCCGGCAGGCTGCCCAGATCGCCTTCGCGCAGCGTGAGGTCGTCCGCGCTCAGGATGTGGTTGGCGGGCAGCGGCTCGCGGGTCACGACGTACGACCCCATTACGCGAATCTGCGCGGCCAGGTAGACCGTCCACCGGCTGGGCGCCAGGCAACGCACGCCGATCGTGGTTTTCCCCATGCTGCGGCTGCCGGTGGGCTGGAAGGCGTCGAATGCGGAACAGGCGGGCAGTGCGGCGCGCGGCGCGGCAACCTGGATCGTCACCTTGCCGGGCAGGCCGGCGGTCTGTTTTTTCAGGAACTGCTCGGCGTGCGCCTGGATGGCGGCCGGGTCCTGCTGGCCCGCTGCGTGGGCCACGGCGGGCAGAACCAGGCCGGCCACGAATGCCAGGCCGGCTCCCAGTCGGCCTGCCAGGGCCCGGATACGTTTGTGTGCCATGTCGACTCCTTGGCTCGGTTTCTCACACTGCCGCATTGTAGGGAGCGTTGCCCCATCTTAAACGGCGAAATGAACGGGCTTTGTGCCCTTTATCGTTCGATTGAATGGACAGGCGAGTACCTAGGATGCAGTCATCGCAAAAAGGCTTTGCGGCAGAAAGAGGTGAAAACCATGCTGAACCGGCTTGATGACATGCTGAATTTCAACACCCAGGCGCTACGCATACGCGAGCAGCGCCAGCAGGTGCTGGCTTCCAATATCGCCAACGCCGACACGCCGAACTACAAGGCGCGCGACCTGGATTTCAAGACCGCCCTGCAGAGCGCGTTGCAGGGCACGTCCGCGACCGACGGCACGGCGCTGGCCACTACCGCCCCCGGCCATCTGGCGGGCAACCCGGGCGTGGCGGCGGAAGCCGGGATGCTGTACCGCACGCCGGCCCAGGGCAGTGTCGACGGCAACACGGTGAACATGGATGCCGAACGCGCCGCCTTCGCCGACAACGCCGTTCACTACGAATTCAATCTGACCCGGATCACGCAGCAGATCAAGACCATGATGGCGGCGATCCAAGGATAAGGAGCATAGCGCATGTCACTGTCCAACATCTTTAGCGTGGCCGGCTCGGCCATGAACGCCCAGTCGCAGCGATTGAATACCGTCGCCAGCAACCTGGCCAACGCCGACAGCGCGACCAGCGCCGACGGCACGCCCTACAAGGCCAAGCAGGTCGTGTTCGCCGCCACGCCGATGGGCGAGAACGGCGCGACCGGGGTGAACGTGGCCGCGGTGGTCGAGGATCAGTCGCCGATGAAGCAGGTGTACGACCCCAAGAATCCGCTCGCCGACGAGAAAGGCTACGTGACCATGCCCAACGTCAATGTGGTGGAAGAGATGGTCAACATGATCTCCGCCTCGCGCTCGTACCAGTCCAACGTGGACATGATGAACACCACCAAGACCCTGCTGCTCAAGACCTTGAGCCTGGGACAGTGAACAGCAGCGATAACGAGGAACGACCATGAGCACCGTACAAGACACCAGTAATGTAAACAGCCTGTTTGGCACAAGCGCATCCACGTCCTCGAAGAGCAGCGTGGCGGATACGCAGAATCGTTTCCTGAGCCTGCTGGTGGCCCAGATGAAGAATCAGGATCCGCTGAACCCGCTCGACAACGCGCAGGTGACCAGCCAGATGGCCCAGCTCAGCACGGTGCAGGGTATCGAGAACATGAACAGCAGCCTGCAGGCGATGGCCGCCAGCCTGGGCACCAACCAGATGTCGCAGGCCGCCAGCCTGATCGGGCGGACGGTCCTGGTTCCGGGCGATACGATCAGTCCGGCCCAGCTCGAGAACGTCGTGGGATTCGAACTGTCGCGCCCCGCCGACAAGGTCACGGCCAGCATCTACGACGCATCGGGCTCCCTGGTGCGCAAACTGACGCTGGGTTCGCGCGACGCGGGCGTGAACGTGGTGGCATGGGATGGCCTGACGGACACCGGGACGGCCGCGCCCGCGGGCAAGTACAGCTTCAAGATCGATGCCGTCCAGGGCGGCCAGGCAATCGACAGCACCGCCCTGAACCTGGGGACGGTCAACAGCGTTTCGCAGAACAGCCAGGGCGTGCAGTTGAATCTGGCGGGCAATACGAACGTGGGGTATGCCGATATCCGGCAGATTTTCTGAGCAGTTCGAGTCGGCGTGCCGGATAAGCCGCCAGTCATCATCACAAGGAGCAGAACATGAGTTTTCAGCAAGGATTGAGCGGACTCAACGCCGCCGCAAAGAACCTGGACGTCATCGGCAATAACGTAGCCAACTCCGGCACGGTCGGATTCAAGCAGTCCCAGGCCCAGTTCGCCGACGTCTACGCCAACTCCCTGACGGGTGCCGGCGGCTCCAACGTCGGCATCGGCACCAAGGTATCGCAGGTGACCCAGCAGTTCACCCAGGGCAACATCACCTCTACCAACAATCCGCTGGACATGGCCATCAACGGCGGCGGCTTCTTCCGCATGGACACCAACGGCGAGATCGCCTACCAGCGCAACGGCCAGTTCCAGCTCGACAAGAGCGGCTACATCGTCAACCCGACCGGGGCCAAACTGACCGGCTATACGGCGAATGCGAGCGGCGTGCTGTCGGTCGGCGCACCGTCGCCGATCCGGATCAATACGGCCGACCTGGTGCCGAACATCACCACGGACGTGACTGCCGTGCTCAACCTGGATTCGGGCAGCACGCCGATCGACGGGACCGTCACGCCGTTCAACATGAACGACCCGACCACCTTCCACAATTCGACCGCGGTATCGGTCTATGACAGCCTGGGCAATGCCCAGACGCTGCAAACCTATTATGTGAAGCGGCCGTCCGGCGCCTGGGATGTGTATGCGGCCAACGACGGCACCCAGATCGGCGCAGGTCCGGTTGCCACGCTGAACTTCAACGCCAGCGGCGCCCTCACGACCGCAATGCCGCTTGCGGCCATCAACGTGCCGGCCACGGCAACGGGCGCGACCTCGCCTTTCCCTGTCACCTTCGATTACACCGGGACCACCCAGTTCGGCTCCGCGTTCAGCGTCAACACGCTGGATCAGAACGGCTATACCTCGGGTCGCCTGGCCGGCTTCAACGTCGGTTCCGACGGCGTGGTTCTGGGCCGTTATACCAACGGCCAGTCGGCCGTGCTGGGCCAGGTGGTGCTGGCGAATTTCTCCAACCCCAACGGCCTGCAGCAGATGGGCAACAACATGTGGACCGAATCCTCGACCTCGGGGTCGCCGCTGGTCGGCACGCCCAACTCGGGCAGCTTGGGCGTGTTGCAGTCGTCGGCAGTGGAAGACTCCAACGTCGACCTTACCGCCGAGCTGGTCAACATGATCACCGCGCAGCGGGTGTACCAGGCCAACGCGCAGACCATCAAGACCCAGGATGCGGTGATGCAGACCCTGGTCAACCTGCGTTGATGCAGTGAGCGTTTAAGGAGGCCGCATGGACCGTCTCATCTACACCGCCATGACCGGCGCGAAGCATGCGCTGGAGCAGCAGGCGACCACGTCGAACAATCTGGCGAACGCGACCACCACCGGTTTCCGTGCGCAGATCGACCAGTTCCGCGCGGTGCCGGTGCAGGGCGCGATCCTGCCCACCCGGGCGTTCGTGGTCGACTCCACCACCGGCAGCGATTTCCGTTCCGGTGCGATCCAGCAGACCGGTCGCGACCTCGACGTGGCGGTGCAGGGCGACGGCTGGATCGTGGTGCAGGCGGCCGACGGCAGCGAAGCCTATACCCGCAACGGCAGCCTGAAGATGGACGAGAACGGCGTGCTGCAGACCCATGACGGCCTCAACGTCATGGGCGACGGCGGTCCGCTGTCCATCCCGCCGGGCCGCAACGTCGCCATCGGCAAGGATGGCACGATCTCGCTGGTGCCCGACGGTTCCGCCGCCACCGGCCTCACTTCGGTCGGCAAGCTGAAACTGGTGAACCCGCCCACGGCGGATCTGGTGCGCGGCGACGATGGCCTGTTCCGCATGAAGGATGGCCAGACGGCGGAAGCCGATCCCAATGTGAAGGTGGTCAGCGGCGCGCTTGAGTCGAGCAACGTCAACGTCGTCGACGCCATGGTCAACATGATCTCGCTGGCCCGTTCGTTCGACATGAACATGAAGCTGCTGCAGAACGCAGAGAGCAACGACAGCAAGGCCGGCCAGCTGCTGTCGATGAACTGATCCCCCAATTCTTGAAGGAACCGACATGATTCGCTCACTGTGGATTGCCAAAACCGGTCTGGATGCGCAGCAGACGCAAATGGACGTGATTTCCAACAACCTCGCCAACGTCAGCACCAGCGGGTTCAAGCGCGCGCGTGCGGTGTTCGAGGACCTGCTGTACCAGACCATCCGCCAGCCCGGCGCGCAGTCGTCCGAGCAGACGCAGTTGCCCTCCGGCCTGCAGATCGGCACCGGCGTGAAAACGGTGGCCACCGAGCGCATCTTCACGCAAGGGAATCTGCAGCAGACCGGCAATGCCAAGGACGTGGCGATCCAGGGCAACGGCTTTTTCCAGGTGCTGATGCCGGACGGCACGACCTCCTACACGCGCGACGGCTCCTTCCAGGCCGATTCCAACGGCCAGTTGGTGACGTCCAGCGGTTATGCGGTGCAGCCGGCCATCACGATTCCGCCCGACACCCAGACCCTGACCATCGGGCGCGACGGCACGGTGTCGGTGCAGCAGGCCGGCTCGTCCACGCCAGTGACCGTGGGCACCCTGCAGCTGGCGATGTTCGTCAACCCGGCCGGCCTGCAGAGCCTGGGCGAGAACCTCTATGCCGAAACCGCCGCATCGGGCACGCCGAGCTCCAACGCACCCGGCAGCAACGGCGCCGGCACGCTCAATCAGGGCTATGTCGAAACCTCGAACGTCAACGTCGTGGAAGAGATGGTCAACATGATCCAGACCCAGCGTGCCTACGAAATCAACAGCAAGGCGATCACGACATCCGACCAGATGTTGCAGCGCCTGACCCAGCTCTGAGGTTGGCCATGAAGATGTCGCGTATCGTGGGATGTGTCGGGATGCTGCTGGGGCTGGCGGGCTGCGGCACCACGCCGTCGTCCATCATCCAGCAACCCACCACGGCGCGCCCGCAGGCGCTGCCCACCCAGGCGGCAGGCAATGGCGCCATCTACCAGGTCGCTTCCTATACCCCCATGTTCGAAGACCGGCGCGCGCGCCACGTCGGCGACGTGCTGACCATCGTCATCAACGAGAAGACGCAGGCCGGCAAGAAGGCGTCGTCCAACGGGTCGAAGACCGGCGCGGTCGATTCGTCGATCAGCGCCGTCGCCGGGCTGCCGCTCAAGACCTTCCAGGGCGCCGGCGTGAAGGCCGATTCGTCGACCTCGTACGACGACAAGTCGGCGATCGACTCCAGCAACCTCTTCACCGGAAACATCACCGTCACCGTGACCGAGGTGCTGCCGAACGGCAATCTGGTGGTCGCCGGCGAAAAGCAGATCGCGCTCGACAAGAGCACCGAGTACATCCGCCTGTCCGGCGTGATACAGCCCGACACCATCCAGGCGGGCAATACCGTATCGTCGGCCAAAGTGGCGGACGCGCGCATCGAATACCGCTCCAGCGCCAAGTTCGACTCGGCCGAAGTGATGAGCTGGCTGGCGCGCTTTTTCCTCAGTTTCATTCCCTTGTAAATGGTGGCCCTCATGAGGATTCCGTCTCTGTTTCTGCTGGCTGCGCTTGCGCTGAGCGGCGTCGCTCAGGCCGAACGCATCAAGGACATCGCCACCATCCAGGGCGTGCGCGACAACCAGCTGGTGGGCTACGGCCTGGTGGTGGGCCTCGACGGCACCGGCGACCAGACCACGCAGACGCCGTTCACCACCCAGAGCATCACCAACATGCTGATGCAGATGGGCGTCAACCTGCCGCCCGGCACCAACATGCAGCTGAAGAATGTGGCGGCGGTCATGGTGACTGCCGATCTGCCGCCGTTTTCCCAGGCTGGACAGACGATCGACATCACAGTGTCATCGATGGGCAACGCCAAGAGCCTGCGCGGCGGCACGCTGGTGATGACCCCGCTGAAGGGCGCCGACGGCCAGGTCTACGCGATGGCCCAGGGCAACCTCGTGGTCAGCGGCGCCGGCGCGTCGGCCAGCGGCAGCAAGGTGCAGATCAACCATCTGAGTGTGGGGCGCATCCCGAGCGGCGCGACGGTGGAACGCAGCGTCGCCACGGTGCTGGGTGCATCCGGCACCATCAATCTTGAACTGATGCAAAGCGATTTCACCACGGCCAGCCGCGTGGTCGATGCGGTGAACGCCCGCTTCGGCAAGGACACTGCACGCGCGCTGAACGGGCGTGTCATCCAGGTGAAGACGCCGGTGGGCGACGATGCGCGCGTGGCCTTCCTGGGCGCGATCGAGAGCCTCGACGTCAATCCGGCCCAGGCCATGGCCAAGGTCATCATCAATGCGCGCACCGGATCGGTGGTGATGAACCAGGCGGTCATGCTCGACCCCAGCGCAGTGTCGCACGGCAACCTGTCGGTGATCATCAATACCCAGCCGGTCATCAGCCAGCCTGCGCCGTTCTCCAAGGGCGAGACAGTGGTTACGTCGCAATCGCAGATCGAAATCCGTCAGCAGCCGGGCGAAGTGATGCTGGTGAAGGGCAGCGCATCGCTTGCCGACGTGGTGAAGGCGCTCAATTCCATCGGCGCGACGCCCCAGGACCTGCTGGCCATCTTGCAGGCCCTGAAGGCATCCGGCGCGTTGCATGCGGAACTCGAGATCATCTGAATGATTGGCGGCGCCGACCTCACCTCCAAGTTCGCGCTCGACGTCCAGGGCGTCAGCCAGCTCAAGCTGGAGGCGAAGCAGTCCTCGCCCGAAGCGCTGAAGGCGGCGGCGCAGCAGTTCGAGGCGGTGTTCATGAACATGCTGATGAAGAGCATGCGCGAGGCGTCGCCGCAGGACGGCATGTTCGATTCCGAACAGACCCGCATGTACACCGCGATGCTCGACCAGCAGCTGACGCAGAAGCTTGCCAGCCGCGGGATCGGCCTGGCCGACATGATGGTGCGCCAGCTTTCGCGCACCCTGAATGCACCCGGTGTCGATGGCGCGTCGTCCGATGGAACCGCGCCGGCCGGCCTGCCCCTGAATCCCCCACAAAAGGGAATGGAATTGAATGCCCCGCCGCTGCGTGTCCAGGCGCCCGGGGAAGTGCCTGCGCCCGGCCCGGCAACGCAAACGGCAGCCCCGATCGCCACCCGCAGCGGGGATAACCCTCCGCATGTCGATGCCTTTGTGCAGAAGCTGCTGCCGCACGCCCGGGCGGCGAGCGCCAGCAGCGGCATTCCCGCCAGCTTCATGATGGGACAGGCCGCACTGGAAACCGGCTGGGGCCGCAACGAAATCCGCGGGGCCGACGGCCAGAACAGCCATAACCTGTTCGGCATCAAGGCGGGCGGGTCGTGGAAAGGCCGTACCGTCGACATCGTCACCACTGAATACGTCAACGGCAAGCCGCAGAAGCAGGTGGACACTTTCCGCGCCTACGACTCCTATGCCGACGCCTTCCGCGACTACGCCAACCTGCTGCGCGGCAATGCGCGCTATCAGAACGCGATCGCACAAGGCCAGGATGCCGCCGGTTTCGCCCAGGGGCTGCAGCAGGCGGGCTACGCAACCGATCCGGGCTACGCCCAGAAGCTGATGGGCGTGATCCGGATGGTAGAAACGACCTGACTCAAGAAAAGCACAGGCCGACCGATTCACCTATCAAGCGTATTTATATTCCTTCCCTCATAACCTTGGCGACCAGATAGATGGCTACCAGCATTCTCAGTATCGGTCAGAGCGCCCTCGCTGCCGCACAGGCAGGACTGAGCACGACCGGCCATAACATCGCGAACGCGTCGACGCCAGGCTACAGCCGCCAGGTCGTGATACAGGGCGCGGCCCAGCCACAGAACTTCGGCTTCGGCTTCATGGGGCAGGGCACCCAGATATCCACGGTCCAGCGCGTGTACAACGAATACCTGGGGGTACAGGTGCAGTCCGCCCAGGCTTCGCAAAGCGGCCTCGACACGTACTACACGCAGATCAAGCAGATCGACAACATGCTGGCCGATTCGACGGCGGGCCTGTCGCCGTCCCTGCAGGATTTCTTCAGCGGCATTCAGGCCATGGCCTCGAATCCGTCGAACGTTCCCGCGCGCCAGGCCGTCCTGTCGTCAGCCGATGCGCTGGCCGGACGCTTCCAGAGCCTGGCCGGACAGCTCAATGAAATCAGCCAGGGCGTCAACAGCCAGATCCAGTCGAGCGTCAGCAGCATCAACAGCTATGCCCAGCAGATAGCGCAATTGAACGATTCGATCGGCAAGGCCCAGCGGGCGACCGGCCAGCCCCCCAACGATCTGCTCGACCAGCGCGACCAGCTGGTCCTGGATCTGAACAAGGAGATCAAGGCGACGGTCGTCAAGCAGGGCGACGGTTCCTACAACGTATTCATCGGCAACGGCCAGTCGCTGGTGGTGGGCACGACGACGTCAAAGCTGGTCAGCGTGGCGTCCGCGACCGATCTCTCGAAAATCGTGGTGGCCTACCAGTCCAGCAGCGGCAGCACCATTCCCCTGAGCGAGTCGAGCCTGGTAGGCGGACAGCTGGGTGGCCTGGCCGAGTTCCGCAGCAAGACGCTGGAACCGGCACAGAACGCGCTGGGCCGGGTTGCCATCGGGCTGGCCAGCACCGTCAATGCCCAACACAGCCTCGGCCAGGACCTCAACGGCAACCTGGGCGGCGCCCTGTTCACGCTGGCCTCGCCGGTGGTGAACGCCAATACGGGCAATACCGGTTCGGCTGTCGTGACCGCCAGCATCAGCGATGCCGGCGCCCTGACCACCAGCGACTATCGCCTGCAGTACGACGGCAGCAATTACACGCTGACCCGCCTGTCCGACAATACCGCGACGACTTTCGCACCC
Organism: Thiobacillus denitrificans; assembly: GCA_002343685.1. GTDB lineage: Bacteria > Pseudomonadota > Gammaproteobacteria > Burkholderiales > Thiobacillaceae > Thiobacillus > Thiobacillus denitrificans_A. Next base: position 68,798 of record DDRS01000006.1, read on the forward strand.
GCCGCCCTGCCGCAGACCGTGGACGGCGTGACCATCAACGTGTCGACCGCACCTGCAGCAGGCGACAACTTCCTGATCCGTCCCACCGCCAACGGCGCGTCCGGTATCGGCGTGGCGATCAGCGACCCGGCCTTGCTCGCGGCCGCAGCACCGATCCGTGCCAGCGCGGCCAGCGGCAATACCGGTACCGGCACCATCGGCGCCGGCAGCGTCAACACGCCGCCTCCACCCAATGCCAATCTGCAGCAGCCCGTCACGATCACGTTCACGTCAGCCACGACCTACAACGTGACGGGCACGGGAACGGGCAACCCGACGGGCCTGACGTATACACCCGGCGCAACGATCAGCTACAACGGCTGGAGTACCAGCATCAGCGGCACGCCGGCCGCAGGCGACAGCTTTACCGTGGCATCCAATACCGGCGGCGTGGGCGACAGCCGCAATGCCCTGCTGCTGGGCGACCTGCAGACCAGCAATACGCTGGGCAACGGCACCACCAGTTACCAGGGCGCGTATTCGCAGTTCGTCAGCGAGATCGGCAACAAGACCCGCGAACTCGAAGTGACCAGCACCGCGGCCAGCAATCTGCTTTCCCAGGCCACGCTTTCGGCGCAGAACGAGTCGGGCGTCAACCTCGACGAGGAGGCGGCCAATCTGCTGCGTTATCAACAGGCCTACCAAGCGGCCGGCAAGGTCATGCAGATTGCCAGCCAGTTGTTCGATGTTCTGCTCTCGATTGGACAATAAAGATCATGCGCATCAGTACCCAGACCCTGTTTGACAATGGCGCCGCCCGCATTGCCGACGCGCAGGCCGCCCTGTACAAGACGCAGCAGCAGGTTGCCGCCGACCGCCGCATCCTCACGCCGTCGGACGATCCCGTCGCGGCGGCACGGGCGCTCGAAGTGACGCAGTCGCAATCGCTCAACACCCAGTACGGCACCAACCGCGGCTATGCAAAGGACTCGCTCGCCGCCGTGGACGGTACGCTGTCGAGCGTGACGGATCTGTTGCAGGAAGTGAAGACCACCGCGATCTCGGCCGGCAACCCGACCCTGGGCGATAGCGAGCGTGCTTCCATTGCCACCGCATTGCAGAGCAGCCTCGGTCTGCTGATGGGCCTGGCGAATGCCCGCGACGGCCAGGGGAACTACCTGTTCTCGGGCTTTCAGACCTCGACGCCGCCCTTTGTCCAGACCGCTTCCGGCGTGCAGTACCAGGGCGACCAGGGACAGCGCCTGATCCAGGTCGACGCCACGCGCCAGATGGCGGTCAGCAGCCCGGGCCAGGGCGTGTTCCAGGGTGGGGGGCAGGATATGTTCAAGACCCTGAACGACCTCATCACCCAATTGAACACGCCGGGAACCACGGGATTGAGCGCCACCCTGACGACCGCCAATAGCGATCTTCAAGCAGCCCTGGACAACGTGTCCACGGTACGCGCATCGGTCGGTACGCGCATGCAGGAACTCACGTCGCTCGACAATTCCGGCACCAACAAGAACCTCCAGTACAGCCAGACCCTGTCAGGTTTGCAGGATCTCGACTACACCAAGGCGCTGACCGATCTGTCGCGGCAGCAGACGACGCTGGAAGCCGCGCAGAAATCGTTCGCGCAAACCTCCAGCCTGTCACTCTTCAAGTTCCTGTGAGCATGGGCATGCTTTCCCAGGAATCCGTGCCCGATCTGGTGGAAACCCAGGTCATGCGCCTGTTGTCTGGCGTGTCCACGCACGGGGACCAGCACCTGGCCGAGGTCGAGCGCGATCTGGTGCAGATGGACGTGTTGCTGAACGAAGCGATCAAGAAGCTGTGCGCCAGTTTCATGGCGATCCACCACGCCATCGACCTGCAGCAGGAAACCCTCAAGAGCATGCTGTCGGCCGGAAAACCGGCGCCCGAGCAGGCTGCGCGTCTGGAGACGCTGCGCGAAGAGATCGGCCAGCATGTCGGTGCCGCCGTCACGGGTTTGCAGTTCCAGGACATGACCAGCCAGCTCATCGGCCGGATGGTGCAGCACCTGGCGGGATTGCGCGACGTATTCGGTGAGCTTGGCACGAACGGGACGGCCGACCTGCCGGAAAGCGGCAGCGAGGAAATGCTGGTCATGCTGAATCGCATCAGCGACCGGGTCGGGGCGCGCTGCAGCGAACTGGCCGGGGCCGTGCGCAGCACGGTCAACCAGCGCCACATGGAAAGCGGCGACATCGAACTGTTTTGAGATTACGAAATGCGCGGGCCTGTCCCGCTAACGAAAGTAGCAGGAGCAATGACGATGAAAACAATACTTGCAGTGGATGACTCGGGTTCGCTGCGCCAGATGCTCTCCTTCAGCCTGAAGGCGGCCGGCTATGGCGTGATCGAGGCCATCGACGGCGAAGATGGTCTGAACAAGGCGAAGCAGCAGACCGTCGATCTGGTACTGACCGACCAGAATATGCCCGGCATGGATGGCTTGAGCCTGATCAAGGCATTACGCGCCATGAAGAATTACCAGAGTGTGCCGATATTGATGCTGACAACCGAGTCTGGCGACGACATCAAGGCAATGGGCCGGGCAGCGGGCGCCAACGGATGGCTGGTCAAACCCTTCGATCCGACGCGTCTGACCGAAGTGGTGAAGAAACTGATCGGCTGAAGACTCGACGACAGGGTACGCAGCGAAACATGACGGAGTTCAAAAATGACAATTGACATGAGCCAGTTCTACCAGGTGTTTTTCGACGAGGCGGACGAGCTGCTCGCCGAAATGGAGAAGCTTCTGCTGGCTCTCGATGTGTCTGCACCGGACAGCGAGGATCTCAATGCGATCTTCCGCGCCGCGCATTCCATCAAGGGAGGCGCCGCCACGTTCGCGTTCACCGATATCACCGAAGTCACCCACATGCTGGAGTCGCTGCTCGATCGCATCCGCAAGGGTGAAATGGCGCTGACCCCCGAGCACGTGGATGCCTTCCTGGTGGCCAAGGATGTGCTGACCATGCAGATGGATGGCCATCATCATGGTTCGAGCGTCGACCAGGCCGCGGTAGACAGTGTTTGCCAGCGGCTGAAGGCCTTGTCGCAGGGAATCGTGGCCGACGTCCCGGTTGCCGCAGCGAGCCCGTCGCCCGCCGCCGCAGCGCCCGAGCCCGTGGCGGCCCCGGTCGTGGATGCGGATGGCAATTGCCGTTTCCGGATCGAATTGCCCGAGGTGCCGCAGAAGGACGTCGACGCGCTGGCAGCCGAGCTCGGTCTGCTCGGCACGATCGAACGGGAGACCCTGGAAGACAAGCGCGCCGTGTTCATCCTGACCACCGGCGAGAGCCAGGACAACATCGTCGCCATCTGCTCGTTCGTGCTCGACCCGGACGATCTCAAGATCACGTATGACGCCGCGCCTGCAGCAGCATCCGCCAGTGCTGCGCCCAGCACGCCCGTCGAAGATCCGGGCTATGGAATCTTCGAGCCGGAGAAGAGCCCCGCTGTGGCACCGCAAGTGTCCTCCCCAGTGGCAGATGCGGCCGCGGCCGTGCCTGCCGGCGAGGTCAAGAACTACGGCCGTCGCGCCACCGACAAGGAAGGCGCCAGCCAGGAGTCGTCCTCGATCCGCGTCAGCGTGGAGAAGGTCGACCAGCTGATCAACCTGGTCGGCGAACTGGTCATCACCCAGGCCATGATCGAGCAGCGCATCGCCGCGCTCGATCCCCTGCATCACGAGCGGCTGCTCAACAGTGCCGGCCAGCTGGCGCGCAACACGCGGGATCTGCAGGAAGCCGTGATGTCGATCCGCATGATGCCGATGGACTACGTGTTCTCGCGCTTCCCCCGCATGGTGCGCGACCTGGCCGCCAAACTCGGCAAGAAAGTCGAGTTCGTCACGCGGGGTGCCGCCACCGAACTCGACAAAGGCCTGATCGAGCGCATCGTCGATCCGCTCACCCATCTGGTTCGCAACAGCGTGGACCACGGCATCGAAATGCCCGACAGGCGCAAGGCCAACGGCAAGACTGAAGCCGGCAAGCTGGTTCTGTCGGCCGCGCACCAGGGCGGCAATATCGTGATCGAGGTGAGCGACGATGGCGGCGGACTGAATCGCGACAGGATACTTGCCAAGGCCAAATCGCAAGGCCTGCCGGTATCGGACGCGATGCCCGATGCCGATGTCTGGCAACTGATCTTTGCCCCCGGTTTCTCCACGGCGGAAGTGGTGACCGACGTTTCCGGACGCGGGGTCGGCATGGACGTCGTCAAGCGCAACATCACCGCGATGGGCGGGACAGTCGACATTCGCTCGATCCCTGGAACCGGCACCACGATCGCCATTTCCCTGCCGCTGACGCTGGCGATCCTCGACGGCATGTCGGTCAAGGTCGGCGAGGAGATCTACATCCTGCCATTGGGCTACGTCATCGAATCGCTGCAGCCGGCTGCGGTGGACGTCAAGGAAGTCGCCGGCCAGGGCAAGGTGGTCAAGGTCCGCGAGGAATATCTGCCGCTGATCCCGCTGTATCAGATCTTCGCGATCGATCCCCGGTTCGAGGATCCCTCGCAGGGCATCATCGTCATCCTCGAAAGCGACGGCAAGAAAGCGGCCCTGCTGGTCGACAGCCTGGTCGGGCAGCAGCAGGTCGTGGTCAAGAACCTGGAATCGAATTTCCGCAAGGTGGCCGGGATTTCCGGCGCCACGATCCTCGGCGACGGGGGCGTGTCCCTGATTCTCGACGTGTCCGCCCTGTTGCGGTCGAGCCGCCAGCTCAACGCTGATCCTGTTTTCTTCTAAGGCCAGATTTAAGGACAAGAACCATGTCGTATACCACGCAAACGCAGACCAGCATGGAAGCTGCCGGAGAAAGTGCCGGAAACGAATTTCTGGCCTTCACCCTCGGCCGCGAAGAGTACGGGATTGACATCCTGCGCGTGCAGGAGATTCGCGGCTACGAGCCGGTGACCCGGATCGCCAATGCGCCCGACTTCATCAAGGGCGTGGTGAACCTGCGCGGCACCATCGTGCCGGTCGTCGACATGCGCATCAAGTTCGACCTGGGAACGCCGACCTACGACCAGTTCACGGTGGTGATCATCCTGAATATTGGCGGGCGGGTCGTCGGCATGGTGGTGGACAGCGTGTCCGACGTGACGACGCTCACGCCGGAGCAGATCCGGCCCGCTCCGGAAATCGGGACGACATTCGATACGGACTATCTCATCGGCCTTGGCACGCTCGACGAACGCATGCTGATCCTGGTGGATATCGACAAGCTGATGTCCAGCGCCGAAATGGGGTTGATCGAGAAGCTGGCAGCCTGATCAATCGTACAAGCCTATCTACATAACAAATCAATTGGAGAGTCTGCAATGTTTGGGAACCTTACCATCAAGTCGCGCCTGGTCATCCTTATTTCCTTCATGGCGGTGCTGCTGCTCGTGATCGGAGGCATCGGGCTGAGTGGTATGAGCAAAACCGATGCAGGCTTGAAAACCGTATACGAGGATCGGACCGTTCCCTTGATGGATCTGGGTCGCATCATCGACATGGCCAACCGGACCCGGACCAACGCCACGGTTGCCGCCACGGCCCCCTGGGCGGACGTGGCCATCAAGGCCAATACGGACACGCAGCAACTGGACGTGGAAATCAACAAGCTCTGGGCCAAATACACGCGTACGGCCATGACCCCGGACGAGAAGGCACTGGCGGACAGTTTCAATACGCAATGGAAAACCTACACGACCTCGCGCGATGTCACGATGAAGCTGGCGATGGAATCGGACTTCGATACGGCCAAGGAGAATGCCTCCAAGGATGCTGCCCCGAAGTTTTCGGCTGCCCGCGAAACCCTGTTCAAACTGATCGAATTGCAGGGTGCGGTCGCCAAGCATGAATTCGAAACGGCCCGCAGCCGCTACGAGAGCAGCCGGGTGGTCGCCATCGCGGCCATCGCCCTGGGTCTGGCCCTGGCGGCCTGGTTCGGCTTCATCCTGATCCGCGCCATCACTCGTCCGCTGGATGCAGCGGTCAAGCTTGCGCGAGGCGTTGCCGAAGGCGACCTGACGCAGCGTATCGACGTCCACTCCACGGATGAAGTCGGCCAGCTGATGCAAGCGCTCAAAGACATGAACGCCAGCCTGGTGACCATCGTCGGCCAGGTGCGTCACGGCACCGAGACCATAGCCGTCGCCTCACGCGAGATCGCCTCCGGCAACGCTGACCTGTCGTCGCGTACCGAATCGCAGGCCTCGAGCCTCGAAGAGACCGCCTCCTCGATGGAAGAGCTGACCAGCACCGTCAAGCAGAACGCCGAGAACGCCCGCCAGGCCAACCAGCTGGTGGTTTCCACCGCCGACGTTGCCGCCAAGGGCGGAGCCGTCGTCGGCCAGGTCGTC